>JAXMBE010000063.1:0-48565 GCA_046349995.1 Isosphaeraceae bacterium
CCAGCGGCCGGCGCGGCCTGACGGCCCGCCGGCCGGATTCCCGGCGACCATACCTGCGGGGCCACACCCGTTCCCATCCCGAACACGGCCGTTAAGCCCGCCGGGCCCATGATCGTGCATCCGCGCGAACGTCGGTCATCGCCGGGATCAACCCACGAAGGCCCCGTCACTCACCCCGAGTGCCGGGGCCTTTCGCTTGCGCCCCCATGAAATGGCTCCGGTGAGCACCCCGTCTGCTGCCGCCCGGGCCGAGCCATCCTGCGAGCGGCGTTCGACGAGCACGCCGATCCCGCTTCGCTGCTGATCGAGGCGCTGGCACGGATCTATCTCGAGGCCCACGAGCTCAAGCTCGCCGAGATCGTCCTGAAGCGCTGGATCGAGGAATGCCCGAGGCAGGCGACCCCCGTGCCTGGTGGGCCGAGATCCTACGCGGCGGGGGAATCACGAACTGCGAGGGGCAAGGCCAGCCAGGCCCGTCGAACCTCTACAGGACACGAGCCGCGGACCCGGCGGGCCCGGGAACGCCCCACCGCCTGTGGTCACGTCTGTCCTCTCTCCAGCGCCTCGACCCAGTTGATGTAAGCGTTCGAGTCGAACTTCCTGCGCGTGCTCTCGTAGCTCATGAACCGCACGGTCCCGAAGATGGGCCGCTCGGGCCAGGGGCGGTCGTGCTTACCGCCGATGGCCCAGGCGACGCCCGCGTAGCCGTTGGGGTCCCGACCATCCATGAAGTACTTGTCGTTCAGGTCCATGGTGATGGCGAACGCGGTCGACGCGTCGGGCGTCCACTCGAGGATCTTCTTGGCCCAGTACATCCTGAGGTAATTGTGCATGCGGCCGGTGAGCAGCATCTCCTTCTGGGCCGCGTTCCAGAGGGGATCGTGGGTCTCGGCGGCCTCCAGTTCGGCGGCCGAGTAGAGGAACGGTCGCGGGTCGTCCGCGTGTGCCGCCAGCGTCTTCCGTGCCCACTCGGGGCAGCCTTCGAGGCGGTCGTAATCGGGATTGTGCGTGACGAAATTGATCGCCAGTTCACGGCGGACGATCAACTCCTCGAGGAGTGAGTCCACGCTCTCCTGGGGGCCTCCACTGCGGATCGCAGCCAGGGCGATCGTCAGCGGGCTGATGTGGCCGAAGTGGAGATGGGCCGACAGCTCGGTCGTCATGTAGGGAGTCGGCTCGTTGCGGTCGGTGGCGTACCGCGGAAGGCGTTCGTCGAGGAACCGATCCAGTCTCCGGAGGGCCTCGCGAGTCCCCCCTTGATATCCGCGCACCTCGGCGACCCCGCCGATGCGCAGCCCGTCCATGAGGCGATCGGGATCGGCCCGCTCACCGTCGGGGAGCGGGCCCTCCCATCGAACTTTCGCCTCGGGTTTGGGGAGGGGTTTGAGATACTCCTCCCAGACGCGCTGGATCTTCGGGCGAATCGTCCGGGCGGCAAACTCCTCCTTCGGGAACAGCGACGTCGGCACCACGACGTCGGCATCGACGAGATGGAACGGGACGCGGAGCGCGCGGGCCATGTCCTCGCGCCAGAGCCGGCCGACCCGGACGGGATTCTCGTCGCCAACCACGAATGCCGCGTTCAGTTCCGCCGCCAGCGCAGGCACCTGCTCGCCGGGCCGACCGAGCCGGATCACGAGCGGGACGCCCCTCGCGGCGAGGTCGGCCTCGGCGTCCACCAGACCCTCCACCAGGAACCGATAGTGCCGCCGCTGCGCCCCCGGGTAATCCGCGGTCAGGCTGAACGCGGCGATCACCGGCAGCCCGGCCGCGTTCCCCATCGCGATGGCGAAGTTGAGCGCTGGATTGTCGAGGCCGCGCTGGGCGCGCTGCATCCAGTAGAGGATACAGCGACCCCTAGGATCGGGGCCGCCCGGCCGCAGGACGCGGACTCGCGGGTGGGGCGCCAGGAGTCTATCCATGCTTGCTTGTTTCAAGATTCCCCCGCGTCCGATCGATCCGGCGGGACATTCCGTATCCGAAAACGCGATCCCGGCCTCTGACTTCAGAGAGGGAAGAGCCTTATTGTAGTCGGGTGGCCATTTTCCTCCCTAGAACGAAGCGAGCCGGCGGCCGGCCCACTCTTCGTCGGCATGGACGACCGTGGGCGCAGTCCCGCAGGGGCCCGTACCGGCCGGGGGACGAGCAACCCATGAACCGAGTTCGATGAGCGATGCATCAGCACGCCACAATCCGAGTCCCTGGCTTGGGGCCTGCTGTAAGCGGAGACTCGCCGGTCGCTCGATCAAGCCGAAGGGCACGCGCCCTCGGCCGGCCGAGATCTCCCCGCCGGCGCTCGGGTTGAATGCCGGCCGGGGTCGGTCCATAATGGAACACACGTCGTTCCTGCGGTCGATGACGTCGCGAAATCCCTCCCGGTCAAGGCTCACTGTCCGTTCCCACCGGCGCCGGTCTCGTGACGCCGGTGCACTCCCCCTTTGCAGGTTGATCCGATCATGACGCATCGCCGAATCGGTCTCTGGTTGGTCGGTGCATTCGGTGGCGTGGGGACGACGACGACCCTCGGCCTGGCCGCGATGGCCCGGGGGCTGACCGATCGGACCGGCCTGGTGACCGAGCTCGGCGATTTCCGGGGGCTGCCGCTTCCCGAACTGTCGGACTTCGTGGTCGGGGGTCATGAGATCCGGCGTTCAAGCTTCGAGGAGTCTGCCGAGGAGTTCCGTGCGGCCTCGGGCGTGTTCGACGCCGCGTGGCTGGGCGCCTGCCGCGAAGAGCTGGCGGCGGCCTCGGCCCGGGTCAGGCCCGGCCCCCGCCTCGGGATCAGCCCGGCGATCTCCCGATTGGCCAACTGGGACGTGGCCGCGTCAGCCCGCACGGCCCGGGAGGCGATCGACCAGATCGCCGCGGACCTCGCGTCGTTCCGGAAGGCCGAGTCGATCGACCACCTCATCGTCGTGAACGTCACGAGCACCGAGCCCCCCTTCGCGCTTGGGCCCGTCCACCAGCGATGGTCGACGCTAGGCCCCGCCCTGACGGAGGACGATCCGGGGATCCTCCCCTCGAGCGCCCTTTACGCGGCGGCCGCCATCGAGGCCGGGCATTCCTACATCAACTTCACGCCCAGCCTGGGGGCCACGGTCCCCGCCCTGGAGGAGCTGGCCCGATCAACCGGGTCGCTCTACGCCGGCAAGGACGGCAAGACGGGCGAGACGCTCATGAAGACCGTCCTGGCGCCGATGTTCGCCCACCGCAACCTCAGGGTGCAGAGCTGGGTGGGGCACAACATCTTCGGCAACCGCGACGGCCAGGTCCTGGATAATCCGGTCAACAAGAGCTCCAAGGTCGAGACCAAGGACCGCGTCATCACCGACATCCTGGGCTACAAGCCGACCTCGCTGGTGACCATCGAGTACATCCCGGACATGGGCGACTGGAAGACCGCCTGGGACCACATCCACTTCCAGGGCTTCCTCGGCACCAAGATGACGCTCCAGTTCACCTGGCAGGGGTGCGACAGCCTGCTGGCCGCCCCCCTGGTCATCGACCTCGCCCGGTTCGCCGAGGTGGAGAAGGCGCGGGGCGGCAAGGGCCTCATGCGGCACCTCGCCTCCTTCTTCAAGAGCCCCGAGGGGCACGACGAGAACGACTTCTTCAGGCAGTTCGACGACCTGGTCCGGTATTATTCGCAAGCGAAGGATTCTTGATGCGTCTCGCGTTCAGCACGAATGCCTACCTGAAACACCCCTTCGATGAGGCCGCGGCTCGGATCGCCGCGCTCGGCTACGCGGGGCTGGAGCTCCTTGCGGACGTGCCCCACGCCTGGCCGGCGGGCCTCCTCCCGGGCCAGGTCCGCGCGATCCGCGTGGCGATGGAGCGGACGGGCCTCCGATTCTCGAACATCAACGCGTTCATGATGAACGCCGTGGCGGATTACCGGCAGCCCTACTGGCATCCGTCGTTCATCGAGCCCGATCCCCACTACCGCCGGGTCCGCATCGACCATACCAGGCGGGCCCTCTCGCTCTGCGCCGAGCTGGGGGCGCCCCACATCACGACCGAGCCCGGCGGACCGCTCGCGCCCGGCCAGTCGCGGCAGCAGGCGATCGACCTCTTCGTCGAGGTCCTCAAGCCGCTGGCCGAGCACGCCCACGCGTGCGGCGTGCTCCTCCTGATCGAGCCGGAGCCGGGGCTCCTGCTCGAGACGACCGACCAGTACCTGGAAGTCGCGGAGAAGGTAGACGCCCCGTCGATCGGCCTGAATTTCGACGTCGGCCACGCGTACTGCGTGAACGAGGACCTGCCCCGGGCGATCGCCAAGCTCGCCCCCCAGATCCGCCACTACCACGTCGAGGACATCGCGGCCAGCCGGGTCCACCACCACCTCGTGCCGGGCACCGGCGCGATCGACTTCGCCGAGGTGGTCGCCGCGATCCGCCGGACCGGCTACGACGGCTGGCTCACCGTCGAACTCTATCCGTTCCAGGACGATCCCGACGCCGCGGCCCGGCAGGCGTTCGAGGTCCTCGTGCCGCTCGTGACCCCCGCGGCCCGGGGTTGATGGGGGATCCATGGCCCGCTCGGCGATCCCCCTCCTGCAACTCGTCCGGCTGCCGAACGTGCTCACCGCCGCGGCCGACAGCCTGGCCGGCTGGCTGCTCGTCGGCGGGGCACTTTCCGAGGCCGGAAGCTGGGCCCCGCTCGCCCTCGCCTCGATGGTCCTCTACTCCGCCGGCATGGCGCTGAATGACTTCTTCGACAGGGCGATCGACCAGGCCGAACGACCGGGCAGGCCGATCCCGTCGGGAAAGGTCGCGCCATCCACGGCCGCCGGTCTCGGCGTGGCCGGCCTGGTCCTCGGTCCGGCATTGGCCTGGCTGAGCGGATCGACCGCCAGCCTCGTCGTCGCGGCCCTCCTCTCGGCTGCGATCCTGGCCTATGACGCCGGGCTGAAGCGGTCCTTCCTCGGGCCCGAGATCATGGGTGCCTGCCGGGGGCTCAATCTCCTGCTCGGGATGTCGCACGCCCCGGCGCTCGGCGGCCAGGCCGGCTGGCTGGCCGCGGCGGCCTACGGCCTTTTCGTCGCGGGAATCACCTGGATCAGCCGGTCCGAGACCGAGTCGGGGCAGACCCGCAACCTCCTCGCCGGGTTGACGCTCCAGAACCTGGCGTTCCTGGGCCTGGTCGGCGCGGCGCTGCAAGCCCGGTCCTTCCCCCATCCCCTCAGCGACCGGCCGTTGATCCCCCTGGAGGGACTGCTGGTCCTCGTCCTGGTCGCGCTAACCGTCAACATGGCGGCGACGCGCGCGATCTACCGGCCGGTCCCGGCCGTCCTCCAACGCACGGTCAAGACCGGCATCCTGTCGCTGATCTGGATCCTCGTGGGCCTGGTGCTCTCGATCCGCGGGCCGGCGGCCGCGGCGGCCGTCGCCGTCCTCTGGATTCCCGCGTTCGCCCTGGGCCGATGGCTCTATTCCACCTGAGCCGGGAGCCTCGCCCCGTGAGACTTGGCTACAACACCAACGGCCTCGCGCATCACCGGCTGCTGGACGCCATCTCGCTGCTGGCCGAGGAAGGCTATCAAAGCGTGGCGATCACCCTGGACGCCGCGGCGCTCGACCCCTACCAGGACGCGGCACAGCTCGCCCGCCAGGTGGACGAGGTCCGCGAGAGGCTCGATCGGGCGGGGATGAGCCGGGTGATCGAGACCGGGGCCAGATATCTCCTCAATCCGAGGATCAAGCACGACCCGACCCTGATGGACCTCGACCCCGCGCGACGGGCCATCCGGATCGATTTCCTCCGGCGGGCCATCGACGTCGCTCGCGGCCTGGACGCGGAGTGCGTCTCGCTCTGGTCGGGACAGCTCCGGGATGAGATCAGGGAAGATCAGGCCATGGACCGGCTGGTCCCGTCGCTTCAACTCGTCCTGAAGCACGCCGAGGAGCAGGGCGTGCCGCTCGCGTTCGAGCCGGAGCCGGGCATGTTCATCGATACGCTCGATCGGTTCCGGCAGCTCGACGAGCGGATCGACCACCCGCTCTTCCAGTTGACGATGGACGTGGGTCATGTCCACTGCAACGAGGAAGGTGAGATCGCGGACCACATCCTCTGCTGGGGCCCGAGGATCATCAACATCCACCTCGAGGACATGGTGCGAGGGGTCCACGATCACCTGATGTTCGGGCAGGGGACCATGGAGTTCGAGCCGATCTTCAAGGCGCTAAGGCGATGCCGGTACGGCAAGGGGGTCCACGTGGAGCTGAGTCGGCACAGCCACATGGCCCCCGAGGCCGTCCGGCATTCGAAGCGATTCCTGGATTACCTGGTCCGAGCGGACGAGGGCTGATCGCGCCGGGACGGGCTCAACTCGTCCCCGCGGCCGTCGTTTCGAGGGCCCCGAACTCGAATCGGGGACACTGGGCGAAGAAGGACAGGGGGTTCTCGTAGACGACCTTTCGGATCAGGGCGTCGTCGTGCCCCCGGCGCCTCATCTCGAAGATGAACTCGGGCACGGCCAGCGGGTCGCTGTGGCCCCAGTCTCCGGCGGAGTTCACCATGACCCGCTCGGTGCCGAACATCTCGATCATGTCCGCCGCGCGGGCCGGGGTGCATTTCGTGATGGGGTAGAGGGTCATGCCGACCCAGTGCCCCGCGTCGAGCGCCGGGCGGATGGTGTGCTCCTCGACGTGGTCGATGCAGACCCGCTCCGGGCTGATCCGGCGGTCGTCGCGGAGCATGTCGAGGATCATCCGCGTCCCCTGGTACTTGTCGGCCAGGTGGGGCGTGTGCACCAGCACGAGTTCCTGATGGCGCGCCGCGAGGTCCAGGTGTTCCAGGAAGACGGTGGCCTCGTTCTTCGTGTTCTTGTTCAGGCCGATCTCGCCGATGCCCAGCACGCACGGCTCGCCCAGGAACTCGGGGATCATGGCGATGACCTGGCGCGAGAGGGAGACGTTCTCGGCCTCCTTGGCGTTGATGCACAGCCAGCAGCGGTGCTCGATGCCGTGGGCGAGGGCCCGGCTCCGCTCGAAGCGGGTCAATTGCCGGAAGTAGTCGCGGAACCCCTCCGGCCCGGAACGGTCGAAGCCCGCCCAGAAGGCCGGTTCGCTGACCAGCACGCAGCCGGCCAGCGACATCCGCTTGTAGTCGTCCGTGACCCGCGAAACCATGTGAATGTGAGGGTCGATGTATTGCATGAGCCACCCCCGTCGGTCGATTCGCGTTCTCGGCGCGGCGAACCCGGGCCCCGCGTGTGCGGGCCCTGCCAATAGAAGCCGACACCCCGCCATGCGGTTACACGACCAGGGCCGTACGCCAGTCGGGATCGTATTCACGAGAAAAGATGAGCTGGATCGTCTCCGCCCGGCTCGGCTCCGGGACCAGGAGGGCCTCCAGCGCCTGCCGGATCTGGCCGAGGCGAGGGTCGGGATGCTCGGGATGGTGCGCGGGGGCGCGATCGATCCGGTCCAGGACTGCGGCGATCTCGAGGATCTTGCCGCGCGTCTCCAGGAAATCGCGCTCGAGGATCGCATGGGCTTCACGGCAGTTCAACATCGACGGTCCTCCTTCGCGGGAGGTGGGTCGCTGTTCCGCTCCGACGGCCGACCCGTCCAGCAGTTTGGTTCTTCCTGATCTCTTAATCATCCCATAATCGCCGGCGCGCTGCAAACCAGCGGCGGGCAGACCTTTCCATCACCCGGTCGTCGGCGAATCGGAGCGATTCCCCGAAATCCCCGGAACCCGGCTCCGAGAGGAATCGGGCTCGCGTCGGCTCGGTGGGCTGAGCCCCTATAATCACCCGGACCGTCAAGATTGACCCAAATCAATACCGCATAACGGGAAAAACTCAAGCTACAGACCCAATCCTTGGTTCGGGCGCCGCGTTCTAGTATGATCGAAGAGGGTGATTCCCTCGCATGACGCGGACGCCTGATGGGGAATCGCGGTCGTTCTTGTAAGGAGGTGCATCATGCGCGCAACCGGCTGGCGATGGCCGATCCTCGCACTCTGCACGATGGTCTTCGGGACGTTTCCCGCTCGCGGGGACGAGGTCCTCTTCCTGGAAACGGCGGACTGGGTCCCAACGACGAGCGTGCTGACCGTGCCGACGTCGTACCTGCTCGCCACGTCGGCGGTGGTCCCGACCTCGTACGTCATCCCGACGGCCTATAGCACGGCCTATGTCATCGAGAGCGCCTATGCGGCGCCGGTGACGACACTCGAGCCGACCTACTACGAGACGCGATTCCGCCGTCGCGGCCTCTTCGGCCGGCGGCTGGTGGAGACGACCCGGGCCTACTACATCCCCACCACCGCATACTATCCGACCACCTACTATTATCCCACGGTCTTCAGCACCCCCGCGATCATGGACCGGGCCGTCGTGCCGACCGAGTACGTCGCGACCACCGCGACGGCCTGCTGCGGCGACGTGGTCGCCGACTCGGCCACGGTCGTGCGATCCGCGCCGGTCGTCGACCGGCCCGCGGCGGCGCCGGCCCGCCCCGCGCCGGCCGCGCCTCGTTCGCGGCCCTCGCGGATCGAGAGCGAGTCGGATGACGAGTCGATCAGCTCCGACGTCGGCCCGGCACAGGCCGCGGAGCCGCCCCCGGTCAGGTCCGCCCCGGCAGCCCCGCGGACGAACGAGCCGCGCGGGAACGAGACGAGCCCGCCGGCATCCCCGGCGGCGCCCCGGGAGAAGAGCACGGTCCGCCCCGACGGCGGGGGTGCCGGCGCCACGCCCAGGACGGGCGGCCCCACGGGCACGTCGGGATCCGCGAACCCCGCGGGTGCCGGTGCCCAGCCCAAGAGCCGCGCGAGCATCCCGGCCCCGACGGCCCCCTCGGGCGACCTGCCCGAGGTCACACCGGCCGAGGACGAGCAACTCTTCCCCGCCCCCGAGAAGGATGCGGCCAGCAAGTCGCCCGGGACCGTCCGCCGCGACAACATGAGGCCGGTGATCCCCACGACACGGAGCATCCGGTCGGAGTACCGCAACGTGCTGGTCGGCATCGTCCGAGCTCGCGAGACCGACGAGCCCGAGGATGGGGTCCGGATCAGCGTCTCCAGCCGCGACAACCCCGACGTCGAGAAGGTCGCCATGAGCAACGCCTTCGGCAAATTCGCGGTCCGCGTCCCCGATGGCGACTGGACCGTGAGGGTCACCATGCCGAGCGGCAGGATCTACCCGGTCAGCCAGATCACCGTGAGCAACGGCATGGTCTTCGACGACTCCGGACGCGACATCCCCAGCCTGATCATCACGCGTTGAAACACCCGTGTCGATGACCGAAGCCTCGAGGCCGACCGCCCCACCGGTCGGCCTCGGCCTTCAGCGGGCGGATCACGAAGCACAGACGAGGAGGATAGTCCGATGGATGAGCTTCATGATGAGGTTCCGGAGATCCGGCTCTGCGAGGTCTCCAACGAGGTCGAGGCCGCGATGGTCGTCAACCTCCTGCGGGAGGACAGCATCCCTGCACGAAGCGACTCCACCCCGGCGATGAACGTGTTCGGCGGGCTTCCCTTCGAGCCCGGACATGCTATCTTCGTCCCCTCATCCATGGCCGAGAAGGCGATCGAGATCCTCTCAAAATACCCGCACTTCAAGAACCTCAAGAACGTCCACAAGCCCGAGCTCTGAGGCGCGGCGGCGATCCGATCCGGGGGCGCGATGAGCCAGGCGATCGATCGGCCGCTCCGCGTCGGCCTGCTGGTGAGCTACTTCCACCCCTTCGCCAGCGGGGCCGAGCGCCAGGCGCTCTCCCAGGCCGTGGAGCTGGTCCGCCGGGGCCACATCGTCCACGTCATCACGCGGTCGGTCCCCGGCTACCCGATCGACGAGGAGGAGTACCGCGGGGTGCGGATCCACCGCTGCATCCGCACCGTGGATCGCGGGCCGCTCTTCGCCGTCAGCTTCCTGGTGAATGCGGTCGCGGCCCTGAGGCGCCTCCGCGCGGGGCTCGACGTCGTCCACACCCACCAGGCCCTCTGGGAGGCGGTGGCCGCGGGCCTCGCGCGCCCGTGGCTCGCGACGATCCCAACGCTCATCCAGCCCGCGGCGTCCGGTTACTACGGTGAGGCGGACGAGCTGAAGCGGACCCGCGGGGCGTCCTTGCTCGGACGAATCATCCTGAGGAACACGGCGTTCGCCGCCATCTCCGCCGAGATCGAGCGACAGTGGCTGGAGCTTGGCGTGGCCCCCGGCCGAATGGCCCGAACCCGCAGCGGCGTGGACGCGGAACATTTCCATCCCGGGCCGAGCCTCGTCGAACCGGACCTGCTGCCCCGCCCCCGGGTCGTCTTCACGGGCCGGCTCCACCCGCAGAAGAACCTGCCGCTCTTGCTGGAGTCATGGGTGAAGGTCAGCCGGCAGACGCCGGCCAACCTGATCCTGATCGGTCCCGGCAACGACCGGGAGGCGCTGACCGAACGCGCGAATGAGCTGGGCATCGGCGGCCGGGTGCAGTTCGTCGGCGCGGTGGCCGATCCCGCCGAGCACCTCCGCGCGGCCGATCTCTTCGTCCTGCCCAGCGTGGCGGAGGGCATGAGCAACTCCCTGCTGGAGGCCATGGCCACGGGGCTTCCTTGCGTCGTCTCCGGGATCGGCGGGAACACGGACCTGGTCGCCGATGGTCAGACCGGCCGGCTCGTGTCCTCCGCGACGCCCGACGCCTGGGCGGAGACGCTGGTGGAATTGCTGGAGGACGGACAGCAGGCCGCCCGGCTGGGACGGGCGGCGCGTCGGCGGATCGACGAGGGATTCTCGCTCCGCGTCGTCGTCGATCGTTACGTCGCGATCTACCTCTCGCTCATCGACGGCACGTGGCCGGAGTGATCCGGCCGTCAACTCCCCGGCTCGCGGAGAACGTTGCCCGCCGCGAAGCCAATCTCCCGGACGATCCAGCGACCGTCCTCTCCCTGTTCGACCTCGGCCTGGAAGCCGTGACCCCGGACGAGCTCCGGATCGAGAGACGGGTCCTGGAGGAGCAGCTCGTAGGGCACGACGACCTGCCGGGGCTTGTTCGGCCCGACCCCCTGGCCCCAGACGATCATCTCGATCCGGTCACTGCCGGGCGGGTTCTCCTCGAGCACCGCCGTCTGGACGATCCCGCGGATGCGCATGGCATGTCCCCTTGCATGACCGGCGCGGCCGATCGATACCTCCGTCAGAACCGGAAGCGGGCGGCCAGACTCCCGCCCCGGCGTGATGGCTGACGGGCTCGACCGGTAGCGTATACTTACATCATCGCGAACCGCCCGGCCATGGTAAACGCAGCTTCGGACAGCAGCCTGGGCGACGGCATCGAATCCGAGCTGCCCGTCGTGCTCCTCCCGAGATGATCCCCAAGCTTAACGCCCCCATCGTGCTGGCCCACGGCCTCTTCGGCTTCTCGCGGATCGGTCTGGGGCCTCTGACCCTGACCACCTACTTCCGCGGCATACCGGACGCCCTCCGCGCGGCGGGCAACCGGGTCCTGGTCACCAGGGTCCACCCGATCGCGGGGGTCGAGTTCCGGTCGAAACGCCTGGGCTTCCGGATCCAGACCGCATTCGCCGACGAGCCGGTGCACATCATCGGGCACAGCCTCGGCGGGCTGGACGCCCGCGGTCTGATCGCCGACCCGGCCTGGCGCAGGCGGGTGCTCAGCCTGACGACCGTCGGCACGCCGCACCTGGGCAGCTTCCTCGCGGATTTCGCCAAGCTCCGGGTCGGCCGCGTCTACCGCCTGCTTGACAGGATGGGCCTGGATCCGCGCGGCTTCCTGGACATCACTCGCCTCTCGGCGCGGCGGTTCCATCGCCGGCTCGCCCAGCCGGACGATATCCCGTGCTTCAGCCTGGCCGGCGACCCTCCCGCGTCCGAGGTCACATGGCCGCTGCGGCGGCTTCATGAGGTCCTCTCCGAACTCGAAGGGCCGAACGACGGCCTGGTCTCGGTCCGCTCGGCCGAGGCCTTCGGGACGCCGCTGCCGGCCTGGCCCGCCGACCACCTCCGCCAGATGAACTGGATGACGCCCCCGGCTAACTCCAGCTGCCCCCCCATCCCCGATCTGTACGCGCGGATCCTCCAAGAGCTGGCCCGCCTTGGATTTGCCACCCCCGAATCCGTTGTCGCCTGACTGCCTTGACAATTGTCATAGAGCGAAGCAGACTCGAAGCCGGTGCGCGGGGCGCGGCAAGCTCGGGTGATCCGGAGAACAGCCATGGGCGTGCGGCATCGACTGGTCCTTTCGGCGCTGACCCTGGCCGTTTGGTCGCCGATGGTTCGGGGCGAGGACGGCACACCCGGTGCCCGGATGGCGGCGATCGAGGCGGCTCAGACGGGCTCGCGCGAGCGCTTCGGGAAGGAACTCCAGCAGGCTAACCGGATCGAGTCGGCTCAGAAGGCGGCGACGGATCGGTTCCTTGGGGAGTTGCAGCGCAACGTGGAGGCGGCGCTGGCGCTCGCGCGAGACAACCCCGGCGACCCTGCCGCTTTCGAGGCTCTCAAATTTGTGATTCGGACCAACCGAGCCGGGCCGGGCGATGGTTCGGCGCGGGCGATGCGGATGATCCTCGAACGCGGCTACACCCGCGAGCCACGCCAGGACGGGGCGTACCTGGCTACCGCGGCACTCGTGCTCTTCCAGTACCCCGACGCCGAGCGGCTGCTCCGCCGCGTGCTTGACGAGAACCCCGACCGCGAAGCCCGCGCGGCCGCGTGCACCTGGCTCGCCGAGCATTTGCTCCAGCAGGCAAAGATGGTCCGCAGGCTGCGCGCGAATCCCGAGGAGGCGAAACTCTACGAGAAGTACACCGCTGCAACGCCGATCGGCACCTTCCTGAAGACGAAGGATCCCGACGCCCTCGACCGGCAAGCGGAGGCCATCCTCCAACGGGTCGTCGCCGAGTTCGCCGACGTCACGCTCCCGGACGCGAAGCGGACACTCGGCGACACCGCCCGCGGCGAGCTGTACCGGCTCCAGAACCTGAACGTCGGCCAGGTCGCACCCGAGATCGAGGGGCGCGACCACGAGGGCAAGCCGTTCCGGCTCAGCGAGACCCGCGGCAAGGTCGTTGTGCTGACTTTCTCGGGCAACTGGTGCGGCCCCTGCGTGGGGATGTACCCGCAGGAGCGCGAGCTGGTGTCCCGATACCGGGGCAAGCCGTTCGCCCTGGTGAGCGTCAACACCGACGACAAGGTCGAGACGTTAAGGAAGGCGATCGCCTCCGGCGAGATCACCTGGCGCTGCTGGTGGGAGAGTGGCTCGGAGGGCCCGATCACGACGCGCTGGGGGATCATCTCGTTCCCGACCATCTTCGTCCTCGACCCGGCCGGCGTGATCCGCTTCAAGGACCACCGCGGCCAGGATCTCGACCGGGTCGTCGCCCAGTTGATGAAGGAAGCGCAGTCGGCCGCGAAGCCGCATTGAGATCCAACGGCCGTCACCCCCCGGAGCTCGGCTTGGGGAGGAATGGGATGAGCTGGCGGGCGAAGCTCGGCAACTGCCGCGTCTGGAGGTAGATCTTCCCCGGCCCTCGATAGCGGCAGACGAAGCCCTCGCCGGAGAGCGCCGACTGCACCATGCCCTTGAGGAAGCCGCCGACCCCCTGCGTCTTCCCGGTCGCCTTCTCCAGGCGGTACTGGATGGAGCTCTCGAAGGCGACGATGTGCCCGGTGTCCACGATGTACTCCTCGCCCGGCCGGAGCACCTTCTCGTGGATCGCGCCGAACGAGGAGAGCAGCAGCAGCCCGCTCCCCTCCACGGTGAGCAGGAAGAGCCCCTCGCCGGAGAGCATCCCGCGCATCGAGCCCTGGATGTTGATCGCCAGCGAGGGGTCGCCGGCCAGGTAGCTGCCGGGCTGGACCAGGAACCGCGAGGCCGACAACTCCGCGGCCATGATGTCGCCCAGCGCGCCGGGTGCGAGCGTGATCTCCCCGGGGCCATCCTCGGCCGTGAAGGTCGTGCGGAAGAGCGACTCGCCGCCGATCGCGCTCTTCATCGCCCCGAAGAACCCGCCGCCGGACATGGCCGCCTGCAACCGGATCGTCGGCGACATGCTCACCATCGCCCCCGACTCGGCCATGATCGACTCGCCCCGCTCCAGCGAGACGACCGCCATGCTGAAAGACGGCTGATAGAGGATCTGGGATCGCAAGGGGGCGCTCCTTTCACGAGGCGAGCGGCTCGACAGGGCCTCTCCACGTCGCCCTGAGCGGACGTCACCTCCGCTGGGCCGTGCCAGTCACTTCCCGGCGGGTGGCGGCTTCAGGAAGGGATTCGGACCGAGCAGCACTTTCTTGACCGACTGGAGGTAATCCAGCACCGGCTCGGCCGCCTCGCCGCCGACCTGGGCGTGGAAGTGGAGCGAGAAGCCGTGCGGCCCCCGGGCGTCGATCAGGGCCGGTTGGAGCTTGAGGAAGGACTTCACCGCATCGAGCTGCCCAAGCATCGCCGCACAGAAGAGATCGATCCTCGCCCCCTTCTCCAGCAGGTACTCGGCGATGTCGCGCCGGCCCATGTGCGACGCGCCGCCGAGTCCCGACTCCCAGTCGCCGCCTCCCCAGTCCATCGTGGCGTTCAGCAGGGCCGGTTCCCTGGCCAGCAGCTTCTTGACCATGTCCAGCTCGGAGTGGGCGTAGATCACGAAGTCCTGCACCATCAGCCGGTTGATCTGCGGCTTCTTCCACGACGGCCTGAACCCGGGGGCCGGATAGTCGCGACGGAAGTCCGCCTCGACCGGCCCGATCGAGCCCCCGGGCTGTGCCGCCTTCGAGTCGGGTCGAGTCCCCGCAGGGCCCTCCGCGTGGGCGGCCGCAACGGAACCGGCGGCCAGGCAGCCGAAGACGCGGCGCGATACTGGTGAACTCATAAGCGTCTTTCCCCCTCCTCGGTGGATCCGTGAATTGCAGGCTCCGACACGCCGGGACATGCGAGATTGGCGTTCGTTCGCGGAGATGCCGGCAACCGCGATTATGGGGCAGGGCACGGAGCCTCGCAAGCGAAGGACTACTGCACTACTGCCAGCCCGGCTCGTCGGATCGGCCGCCCGATCTCCCGACGCGATCGAGGAGCACGGCGACGGTCATGTCGCCGAGGACGTTCGAGGTCGTCCGGCAGCGGTCGAGGAACCAGTCGATGGTCAGCAGGATGGGGATCTTGTCCACCGGGAGGCGGACGGCGGCGAAGATGAGGGGCAGCGTGACGAAGCTCCCCGAAGGGATTCCCCCCGCGCCGACGCTGGCGACGAGGGTCGTCAGCACGATGACCACCTGGTCGGTCAGGCTGAGCGAGTATCCCAGCGCCTGGGCCATGAACAGCGCGGCGGTCGCCTGGTAGAGAGCCGTGCCGTCGTTGTTGAAGTTCGTGCCGATGCAGGCCGTCAACTGGCTCGACTGCCGCGAGACGCCCAGTCGCTGGAGCGACTTCAGGGTGATCGGGATCGTGGCCGCCGTGCTTGCGGTGCTGAACGTGCTGGCCATCACGTCGAGCGCCCCGCGGAGGAAGCGGAACGGCGACATCCCCGCGAACACGATCATCTGGAGGAGGTACCACATGACCTGGCAGGCCAGGCCGAGGACGACCACCACGATCAGCCAGATGAGCGAGAGGAAGACCTGCATCCCCTCCTTCTGGCCGACGCTGGACGCGACGATGCCCAGCACGGCCAGCGGCACCAGGGCGACGACCCAGAGCAGGACCTTCATGAGCAGCTCGAAGCCGATCGTCAGCAGGTCGATGACGCTCTGGAAGGAGGTCTCGCCACGCGCCCTCTGGGCGTCGCGGATCCGGACCAGGCCGATTCCCAGGGCCAGCGTGAGGAGCACGAGCTGGGCGAGGTTGTTCTGGCTGAAGGCCTCGCCGATGCTCCGGGGCACCAGCTCCGTCAGCAGCTCGGTCACGGTCTTCTTCGCGAGTTGCTGCGTCGTCGCGCCGGGCCCTCCCAGCGAGGCCCCGATCCCCGGCCGGAACAGGTTCGTCAGGGTGAGGCCGATGGTCATCGCCACCAGGGTGTTGATCAGGTAGAAGCCCATCATGAGGGCTCCTTGCCGGCCGTGGATGTCGTTGGTGACGATCGCGCTGAGGATCGCCAGGACGACGAGCGGGGCGGCCAGTGCGGTCAGCGCGCGGAGGATGATCTTCGGCAGGATCTCCAGCGAGGTCGCCCCCTCGCCCCAGAACAGGCCGAGCGGGATCGCGACGATGACCGCCGCGACCACCCAGACATACAGGGGTAGTCCGCCCGGACGGCTCTCGGGCTCATCCTGGACGGGGGGCATGGCGAGTTCGTCGCCCGCCGCGGGAGGGGGCATCTCGTGGGGATCGCGATCGGTCATCGAACGCTCCATGGGCCGCGGGATCGGTGTCGGGGTCTCAGGGCAGGAGGCCGCGCCGGAGCCGGCGCTCGGCCCGTTTATCGAGCCGACGCTGCTTGCGTTCCTCGCGCTGCATCTGGCGTTGCTCGGCGGAGAGCTGGCCGGCACGGGGAGGCGGCCGGTCCAGCTCGTCGTCGGGATTCCCGGGGGCTCGCTGCGGCGGCGGCTCGCCCGGCGGGCGAACGTCCCTGCCGCCGGGGGCGGGACGGGTATCGATCACGGGCCCGTTCCCTCCCGGGACGGGCGGCGGCGGGATCGGCTCATCGTCCCCGGGCGGGACGAACGGGGGGAAGAAATCGCCGCGGGGCGCGTTCGCGGGCGGCCCGCCCCGGAGGATCCTGTTCAGGCCGTTGGCCCCGACGCCGATCAGCGTGTCGAGAACGTTGGTCCCCATCTCCTTGAAGCGGTCCTTGATCGCCTCGCCGTTGAGGCGCGGCTTCTTGAGCGTCCCGGTGATGGGTACCTGAAGCTGCGTGCTCGCAAGCAGGTCCGAGAGGACCGGGATGTTCCTGCGGGGCGGGATCATCGCGAAGCTCGCCACCATGTCGAGATTCTGGTCGAAGTCCATCCAGCCCTCGATGCCGATGGCCGCGACATTGCCCAGCGGGATGATCAGCCCTTCCTGGTAGATCTTCCGGCCCACGATCCGGATGGAGACCGGGTCGCGGAGCACCAGGAGCGGCCGGAGTTCCTGCCGGAAGACGCCCAGGATCTGCTCCATGAACGGCCCCGGCATGAACTCGACGGCGTCGAACAGGACGTCGCCGTCGATCCTCGCCTGGACGTCCGGGCCCTGCCCGAGCGGGATGTACGCGTCGTTCAGCGCCAGCGAGACTCGCCCGCGGACGCGGGTGGCCTGGTCGAGCACCGGGGCGGCGAACGAGAGGACCCGGTGCGAGACCTCGTCGTTGACGACCGCGTCGAGAAGGCCCGACGTCGTCCCCAGGTGCAGCCAGTGCTTGCCTTGCTTGTCGGTCACGACCTCGGGCTCGAGGTGGAGCCGCCCGGAGTTGAGCGTCGAGTCGATCGGGTCGATGCGGACCTTGCCGTCCTGGGCCCGCACGGTCACGACCGTCTCGCCCAGCCTCATGCCGAAGACATCCACCTGCCTCAGCCCCAGCCCGAGCTCGCCGCTGAGCGTCGAGAGAAGATCCGGGTCGCCAGTCTTCGAGAGCGTCCCCGAGACCCGCCAGGGACGCGACGTGCCGTCGATCGACGCATTCGGCTCCACCTTGCTGGCCAGCTGCTCCGACAGCACCTTCCAGTCGGGGGTGACCATGCCCTTGAGGTCGAAGTGGGGCGATCCCTTCAGGTCCGAGACCAGGCCCGAGCCGTCGACCTTGCCGTAAGGGGTCACGACGGCGAGCTCCGAGAGATCGAGTCGATCGAGCTTGGCCGCCAGCCTCGCTCGCGCGCGGGCGGACGCATCGGCGGCGAGGACCTGCCGCTGACCCGCCGCGTCCGCGGTCGCGAGGTCGTGGACCTGGAGGCGGGCGCCGAGGTCCCAACCGTCTGGCTGCTGTTTCGCCTGGACCAGCCCCGCGAGCTGGCCTGCGAGCGGCCGCTGATCCGCCTTGCCCGTCACAGACAGGCCGGCGGGGTTTCCCGCCAGGCCCATCTCGATCCGGATCGAGTCGCGGCCGGCCAGCCCCGAGCGCGGATCTCGCTCGGGCGCCCAGCGCCCGGCGACTGGGTGCCCTTCGCCTGGGGATTCGCCACGATCGTCAGGTAATCCTTGGCGCGGTCGTAGGTTCCCTTGCCGGACCATTGGAGCGGGTCGCTAGGCAGGAACTGCCCGCCGGGCCCGACCACCGGCGTGAGCGAGACGGTGATCGAATCCACGGCCACCTGGGCCGTGTCCCAGAGTGAGCAATGTCCGCCGCGATCGTCTGCTTCTTGCCGTTGATGACCAGCGTCGTGTTCCCCTTCAGGTCCGCCCGCGTCGTCCCGGCGGCCTGGTCGCGAGTGGCCGTCACGGAAAGGCTCTCGGCGTCTCCCCGACCCGTCAGGTTGAGGTCGTGCAGGCTCGCCGGCAGGCCCGATCTGCCCGCGCCGCCGGAAGCCTTGAGCGTCGAGGTCAGCGCATCGCGGTGGAAGCTCTCGATCGTGGGCAGCCCCTTCACGTCCAGGCCCTTGAACTCGGCATTCGCGGAGGCCTCGAACCGGTTGACGATCCGCTGGTAACGGGCATCGACCTTGCCCTGGCCGGCCAGCTCGAGACGCCCCATGTCGATCCAGTCGCGGAGCCGCTGGCTCCCCGCGCCGAGGTCAATTGCGGCCGTGACGTGGATGCCGCTGTCGAGGTCGCCGCTGCCGGTCGCCGTCAGGAACGGCGTCTTCACGTCGAGCTGTTCGAGGGTGAGCGTCTCGGCCTGGCGGTGCAGCTTCGCGCCGACGGTCGCCGGGTCGCGGAAGGTCAGGGTCCGCGTGCCGTGACGAGCCTCGAGGTCCGAAGCTTCGCATTCGCCGCGATGGTCTGCGTGCCGCGGCTCGCGTCACCGCTGACGTCCGGCAGGCTCAACGGCCCCCTTGTCGAGCTGAAGGTCCTCGCGGAGCCGGAGCGTCCTGGGCAGTTGGTGGCGACGGCCGCGAGATCGAGGTTCCCAGTCAGGTGGGCCTCGCGGTCGCCGGTCGGCGGGTAGGTCCCGGACGCCCTGAGCGTGCCCAGCTTCGTCGTCAGGTCCAGGTGCTCGGCCGACCACACATTCTCCTTGCGCGACGCATCCCACGCCGCGGAGATCGTCTCGAGCGCGAGCTGATCGCCCGAGAGCAGGTCGCCGGTGGCGCGGAGGTCCAGGACGCGGGCGTCTCCCTTGAGCCCGAGCCGCTCCGGCGTGTCGCTGACCTCGACCGTGCCGGAGAGTCCGCCGCTGGCCTTCACCTGCTCGTTCGAGAATCTCCACGGCCAGCGGTCGGCGTTCACCGAAAGCGTGAGGTCCTGAGGCGCTCCGTCGGACCGCTTCTGCCGGCTCATGCTCCCCTGGACGTCGACCCGCCCCGGCTCACTGCCCGGCACCTCGCGCTGGAGGTTCATCCGCCAGGCGATCGGCCCGGGATAGGCGATGAGGTCGAGGTCGATGTGGGCCGGCTCCGCGAGGAACGGCTCGTTCAGTCCCGCCGCGCGGAACCGGAGCTTGCCGTCGGGGATCCGGATCATCAAGGTGTGAGCGGGCTTGTCCGACAGGACGGGCTTGAGGGTCTCCAGCAGGTCGAGCTGGCCGGTCTCGTCGCGCTGGATGTCCACGGAGGCGTGGTCGAGGGTCAGGGTCATCTCCACGGGCCGGGTGAAGATCATCTCGCGGAGGCTCCAGCTGAAGTGGGCCTTCGGCGAGGTGACGATCTCGTCGCCCTGGGGGTCGGTCAGGACCAGGCCGTCGATCTCGGTGGGGCGCGTCCACGAGATTCGGATCCGATCGAAGCGGACGCCCCCCGGGGCCATGATCCGTGCGGCCTGGCTCGCCAGGAATCGCTGCGCGAACGGGGCGTTCACGATCCAGGGGAGGCAGAGCACGAGGGCGACGAGCAGGACGAGGCCGGCGCCGAGGGTCGCGAACAGCAGGCGAGTCCAGCGCCGCCGCTTCGGCGCCTCTGGTGGGGATGTCATGGGGTGGCTCCTCCTCGACTTCCGGAGCGTCGACCGCGATCGAGAGACACCCTCGGCCGATGGGCGGGATGGCTGGGGTTCCTGATGGTGACTCCTCTCCGTCCTCACGCGTGGCGGCCCGCGGTGAGCCGTCGGGCCTCGGGGAGCGGCCTTCGGCGACACGCTCCGGGGCTTCGAGTATACCCGGTGCTCGCCCGTTGCACCCACCCAGGACTTGTGGGAAGGTAAGCACGGCTGCCGGTTGGCGGCGGATCCGGCGAGAGATCGGGGAGGGCGGATGAGGCAGGACGACGAAGCTCCGGTCGGCGTCGAATCGACGTCCCTCGCGCCCCCGCCGCCGCCGGGGCACGGGCGGACCAGCGGGTGGGCCTGGGGGATCTGCTGGCTCATGTTCGCCTCGACGGTCCTAAACTACATGGACCGGCAGGCGATCGCCCTGGTGGGGCCGCAGATCAAGGAGCGGTTCGCGCTGGACAACCTGGGCTTCGGCTGGGTCCTGGCCTCCTTCCAGCTCTCCTACGCCTTCTTCCAGTGGCCGGCCGGCTACACCGCGGATCGCTGGAACGTCCGGCGGACTTACGCCGGGGCCGTGCTCTGGTGGTCGCTGGCGGGCATCGCCACGGCATTCGCGCCGGTGCTGGGCGTCCTCATGGTCTTCCGGGCGCTGCTGGGCGTCGGCGAGTCGTTCAACTGGCCGTGCGCACTGCGGGTGACTTCCGGCATCCTGCCGCCGTCGGAGCGAAGCCTGGGCAACGGGATCTTCAACTCGGGCGCCGCGATCGGGGCGGTGCTCACCCCGCTGATCGTGCCCCGGCTGGCCCAGAGCCTGGGCTGGCGATCGCCGTTCATCTTCCTGGGGCTGGGGGGCCTCGTCTGGGTCGCCTTCTGGCTCGCGTTGACCCGCGGGGCCGGGCTCGCCGACGCGACGCCCCCGAGGACCCAGGGCGAAGGTCTCGGCCTCTCCGGCACGGCGAAGCGCGGGTACCTCGCCGTGCTGGTGCTCTCGCTCGCGGTCGCGATCGGCCTGCTGGCGGTGCTGGCACCGGAATGGCGGCTCGCTGCCGTCTGGTGGGGTGTCGCGGTGTTCATGGTGGGCCTGCTCCTGGCGTCACGGTTCCTGCCGCATGGCGAGCTCGACGGGGCCGACTGGGCCAGCAGCCTGGGCGAAATGGTCCGGACCCGGCGGTTCTGGGTCGCCGCGGCCGTCGGCATCACGATCAATGTCACATGGCACTTCCTGGTGTCCTGGATGGCCATCTTCTTCCAGGAGGAGCAGAAGCTGGGGCTCCTGCTGGGGGGGACGGTCAGCGCCCTGCCGTTCCTGGCGGCCGACCTGGGGAACCTCGGTGGCGGAGCGTTGACGCGCGGGCTGAGCCGCCGCGGCCTGACCACCACCGCGGCCCGCAAGCTTGTTATGGTGCTCTGCCTGGTGCTCGTGAGTTGCGCCGTGTGGGTCGGCTTCGTCTCCTCGCAGGTCGCGGTCATCGTGCTGCTCTGCTTGGCTGCCATGGGAGCCGCGGCTTACATGGTGAACTACTTCGCCTTCGGCCAGGACGTGCTGCCGGCGCACACGGGGCTCGTGATCGGCTACCTCGGCGGCCTGGGCAACCTCTTCGCCGCCGGCTTCATGCCCGTGGCCGGCTGGATCTCGCGACAGTGGGGCTTCGCCCCCAATTTCATCATCGTCGGTCTGCTCCCCCTGGCCGGGCTCGTCGCGCTGCTCCTCTTCTGGGGCGACGGCGAGCCGGAAACGGCCTAGACCCGCCCCCCGCCTTCTGGCATCATGCCGCCGGGCCGCGTTTCGCCGCCCATTCCTGTCCCGGGGCGCTCGCCCCGTGCTAGGGACCCTGTCTGGTCCAACATCGACCAAGGTCCCGTCTCCTCATCCATCGTGAGCAAGGGTGGTGTGGCGATGGTGCGTCGCGCATCGGTTCTGTTGTCGCTGGTCCTCCTCGGCCTCGTCGGCTGCGACGTCTGGAAGCCGGCCCTCAGGTCGTCGGACTCGGGCCAGCCGCATGCCCTGAAATCCACGAGGTCCGGAGTGGATCCCACGGCGGTGGACTCCGACACCTCCAAGATCCTGGCGGTGGACGGCGACGCCAAGAACCCGAGTTCCTTCTTCAAGAATAGCCGAAGGTCCGGGGGCCTCAGCTCGGAGGCGCGGGAGATCGAGAGCCACCTCGGCATCGGTCGCTAGGCGGTCCGAGAGGTGTCTGCTCGATGAGGAGCACCGATGCCTGAGCACCTCGGTCCCTGCGCCGCTATAATCAGGTCGGTGCCGGGGCCGGATCCTCCCGGGATCGACGGCCCGGCGGGCCCTGATCATCCTCCCGGTGGCATCGCCATGGAGCCGAAGCTCCGTGCCTGGTTGAGCCGGTTGCTCGGCGACGCGGGCGAGCGCGAGGCCGCGCGCCATCTCCGACGGCAGGGACTGAAGGTGCTCTGCCGCGGGTACCAGACCGATCACGGTGAGATCGACCTGGTCGCGCTCGACGGCGACGTCGTCGTGTTCGTGGAGGTGAAGGCCCGTCGCCAGGGGACCCCGGCCGAGGCCGTCACCCCGGAGAAGCAGCGGCGATTGACCCTCGCCGGGCTGCACTTCCTCAAGAGGCACAACCTGCTGGAACAACGCTGCCGGTTCGACGTCGTCGCCATCGTCTGGCCCGAGGACCGGAGCCCGCCCCGGATCGAGCACCTCCGCGACGCCTTCGAGGCCGTCGGCCGGGGCCAGATGTTCCGCTAGCCGCGGCAACTCCGGAGGATCCGGTCGAGGACGATCATCTGCCCCAGGCCGTCCTCCGCGGGATCGACGAGCTGTCCCGCGGCGATCGACCGGGCGAAGTCGTCGACCATCGCGGCGTACTGGTCGGTGGCCTCGAACTCGAGGCGCTCGGTGCGATCCGAGAGGGCGTCCGAGTCCGAGCCCGAGCCGATGGTCCGGAAGATCGCGTGGGGCTTCACCGCCGGCGGCAGGTAGGCGTCGGGCACCTCGATCGTCCCGCGAGTCCCCACCAGCTCGTAGACGCAGCGGAACGGCTGCTCGAAGCTGCAATCGATGCTCGCCAGGATATCGCCGGGGAATCTCAGGGAGGCTGAGAGGCTCAGGTCAACGCCCGTCGGGCCGAGGTGCGCGACGGCCTTCACCGCGTCGGGCTCCGAGCCGGCGAACAGGCGCGCCGTGCTCACGCCGTAACAGCCCACGTCCCAGAGCGCCCCGCCGCCCCGGCCGGGATCGAGCCGCCAGTCGCCGGCATCGATGGGGAACGAGAACGACGACCTGATCAGCCGCAGCTCGCCGATGGCCCCGGCCGCGACCTTCGCGCGGATCTCGAGGGTCCGGGGCTGATGCCGCCACATGAAGGCCTCCATCAGGAGCACCCCGCGCGAGCGGCAGTTCTCGACCATGCTCCTCGCCTCGTCGGCGTCGAGCGCCAGGGGCTTCTCGCAGAGGACATGCTTCCCGGCGTCGGCCGCGGCTACCACCCAGGGACGGTGCAGCTCGTTGGGCAGGGGGATGTAGACCGCGTCGATCTCGGGATCGGCGAGGACCTCGGTGTAACCGCCGTAGGCGCGGGGCACCGAGAATTCGCCGGCCCACGCCCTGGCCGTCTCCAGGTCGCGGCTGGCGATCGCGGTCAGCACCCCGGTCCGCGAGGCAGCGATCCCGGGGATTAGCCCACGGCGAGTGATCCGGGCACATCCCAGGATGCCCCACCGGAGGCTCGGGTGAGGGGACGGTTCGGATGCAGGGTCGGTGGGCAAGTATGGATCCCTTCGCTGGTTCGATGAGGTTTCTTACCGGCCGGTCCGGCGGCCCATCGCGTCACGGGAGTGTGGCGTAGATGACGATGTTGGCGGCGATCTTGAGTGCGGAGTCGTAGGCGTAGCCCTTGCAGTCCAGCCCGGAGTGTCGTTCCAGGGCGCATCCGATGTCGTACTTGGAGTAGACGATGGCCCAGTGGCCGTTGAGCTTGACGCCCTCGAGCTGCGGGAAGTCCTTGCCGCCGCCGGCGGCCCTGGTGTACTGGGAGTCGGCCAGGTCGAAGCCGACCTTGGTGGTGTAGAGCTCGTCGTCCTTGGGGATCGGGACCAGCGGGCTGCTGGGCAGGAGCTCGGCGACGAAGCGGCGGAAGGCGGCGTCGAAGGCCGGGGAGCCGCAGGCGGCGTCGGCGAAGAGGGTGCCGCCGCCGGGCTCGAGGTGGCGTCGCAGGGCGTCGAGGGTCCTCCTTCGCGAAGGAGAAGGCGGCGGCCGTGGAGGTAGACCAGGGGTAGTAGACCAGGGCCGGGTCGCGGGCGAAGAGCTCCTTGTGGCTGACCACGACGTCGAAGGAGAGGGGCGGCTTGCGGAGTGCGTCCATGAGGTTGGGGACGGCCAGGGGTGCGACGTTCCACTGGCCGGCGTGCTGGAGCTTGGCGATGCGGAGGGCGCCGCGTTTGGCCGGGTCGGCGCGGAAGTCCTTGACCTCGCGGACGGTGAGCTTGTCGGCGGGGAGCTCCTTGCCGGTGGCGTAGTCGACGATGTTCTGTCCGACCTTGGTGGCGAGGATGACGGCCGTGTTGGCTGGTGAGCGCTCGGCCTGGTTCCAGTAGCAGGAGAGGTCCTTGGGCGAGTAGATGACGACGGTGCGGCAGCCGTGCTCGACGCCCCAGAGGGGGTAGGCGTCCGGGGAGAGGAGGTGGCGTGCGCGCCAGACGGGGTGGTCCTCGGAGAGGGGGCCGGAGGCGGTACTCGTCCTCGGGGAAGAGGTCCTTGACGAGCTGTCGGAAGCCGGAGTCGAACTCCCTGGAGGAGCAGCAGGCGTCGGCGAGGATGAAGCCGCCCTGCTCGACGAACTCGCGGAGGTTTCGGCGTGCGCGGGCGTCGAGCTCGGGCGCCTGGTGACCGTTGAGGAAGGCGATGGGTGCCTGGAGGAGGTCGGGTACGGAGGCGGCGGCGGGGTCGACGACCTGCCAGGTGAGGAGGGTCTTCCAGTCGCGGGAGACGACGGCGGTGAGGTTTCGGGCGTCGTCGGGGTCGTTGTTCCAGTCGCCTTTGGGCCCGTGGCGGAGCTTGTTGACCAGCACCGGGGCGCGGCCCTTCGCCAGGAACAACAACGCGAAGCTCGTCGAGACGATCGGGCTTTCCGTCACGCCCCGCCAGAAGCCGGAGAGCCGGTCCTGGGTCTTGACCAGCTCGTCGGCACCGAGTCGGTACCAGTCGTGCTGGCCGAAGAAGCGGATGCCGGCGAGCCGGCCGGCCCGCTCCAGGCCGTAGAGATAATAGAGCTTCCACTGCTGGCCCATGGGGAAGTTCTGGCCCACGCTGAAGTTGGCCGCCAGCCAGTCCACGCCCCCTGGAGGTTGCGGTTGACCCCCACCTGGCCGCAATTGTGGATCAGGCCGCCCTGAAGGTACTCCTGCCCCTGGAACCGCTTGGATCCGGTGATGACCAGGCTGGAGATCCCGGCGCAGGTCATGCTGGCCGTCGAGATCTGGTCGCCCGCGTGATAGCCCCAACCGCCGTCGCGCCGCTGGGCCCTCTCCCAGTAGAGTCGGGCAAGCGCCCAGACCTCGGGCTTGACCGGGACGCCGGCCTCGGCGGCGGCGTTGAGCCCCAGCAGGGCGTACTGCGTGTTCGAGTTGTCGCCCCCCGCGGGCGTCTCGGAGTACGTCCAGCAGCCGGCCAGCCGGGATCCGGGCTTGAGCTGGGCACCCTCGAGCCAGCTCACGTTGGCGGCGATCCGGAGCTGGTCCCGCTCCGGATCCGCGGCGGCGAAGACCATCGTCTGGAGGGCGATCGCGTAGGTGCTCCGCAGGTCCTCTGGGCCGAAGCGGCGGAGGTGCTCCAGGGCCTTGCGGATGTGCGGCTCCTCGGGCTTCTCGCCCGCGGTGAGCAGCGCCAGCGTGATCAGGCTGGTCGTCCCCGTCCGGGCCTGCATGTTCATCTCTTCCCAGGACCCGTCCTCCCGCTGCGCCTGTTTCAGGTAGCGGATGCCGTCCCGGATGGCACGCTCGACTTCCTCCCGGGTCACGGCGCCCCGGGCCTCCATGACAGGGATCAAGGAGGCGAGCAGGCCTATTGAGACGATTGCCACGACGAGCCGAATTCGGAGGAGAGGGACGGGACGCATGGCAACCTCGCGCGTTTGTTGGGGCTCGGACAGGCCATCCAGAGATTCTATTTCTACTGTATCCCGGTCTTGAAGACGCCGAACATGTTTTGCATCATACCCTTCCGTGAAGGTGATTTCTTGGAAGGGAGTCTGCCATGGAACGGCGCTACGAATTGCGATTGGAACAGATGTTGGCCCAGGCGGAGGTTTCGCCCGAACTGATGCAGGGCCTCCTGAAGCGGCTCGACGCATTTGTCGACCCGTTCGCGAAGTCGCTCGCCGGGCCTGAACAGCAACGGCATGCCGCTGAGTACATGGCCGGTCTTCTTTCCAAGCTCGAGCGCAAGACCGGCGAAGCGATCGCCTACCTTCATGACCAGGAACGCCAGGGCTTGCAGAAGTTCGTCGGGCATGTCCCCTGGGACCACGAGCCGTTGCTCGAGACCCTGGCGCGTCAGGTCGGCGAGGACCTCGGCGCGCCTGACGCCGTGATCGTCTTCGACCCCTCGGCCTTCCCCAAGAAGGGGACGAAGTCGGTGGGCGTGGCGCGGCAGTGGTGTGGCCGCCTGGGCAAGGTCGAGAACTGCCAGGTCGGCGTGTTCATGGCTTATGTCTCCGAGAAGGGACATGCGCTTGTGAATACACGTCTGTACCTTCACAAGGAATGGACCAAGGATCGAGCCCGGTGCAAGGCGGCGGGGGTACCCAGGGGGGTCAAGTTCCGCACCCGCCACCAGCTCGCCCTGGAGATGCTCGACGAGTGCGGGAGACGACTGCCTCACGGTTGGGTCGCCGGAGACGATGAGATGGGCCGTCCCTCGGGTTTTCGCCGGGAATTGCAGGGCCGTGGCGAGCGTTACCTGCTGGCGGTGCCGTCGAACACGCTGGTGCGCGACCTCGACGTACCGGCGCCGGAATACTCGGGTCGCGGGCGACACCCCAAGAGTCCCTTCCTGCGACTGGATCGATGGTGCGCCGCCTTGCCGGAGGACGCCTGGACCCGGATCGACGTTCGCGATGGCGAGAAGGGTCCGCTGGTCATCGAGGTCGTGAAGCGTCGCGTGCAGGCCCGGACCGAGACGGGGGGCACGGCGCCGGAGGAATTGCTGTTCGTGACCCGCGAGCGTCAAGCGGACGCCACGTTCAAGCATGATTACTACCTGTCGAATGGCGCCCCCGAGCTGCCGTTGAAGGAACTTGCTCGTGTGTCCAGGGCGGCGCACCGGATCGAGGAATGCATCAAGACCGCCAAGGGGGAGGCGGGCCTGGCCGACTACCAGGTGAGGAACTGGATCGCCTGGCATCATCACCAGACCCTGTCGCTGCTGGCCGCGTGGTTCCTGAGTCAGGAGGCGCGGCGGGGGAAAAATCCGGACCCCGGCACTGACGCCACCACAACTCAGGCAGTTGATCGCGGGGTTGATCGCGAGGCATCTCGACACGAACGCCCCTTCATCGCTCTGCCGCTGGGCCACGCGTTGGTTGCGCCGAAACGAGCAGGCCAGGCTCTACCATCATCGATCTCGTAAGGTCATGCCACGATTGAAGAATCAACTCAGGCTTTAGCGGATACAGTAGAACTATACGATCTCGGTAAAATCCGTCGGCTCTGGTTCCATCGTCTTTTCGTCACGTCGTTCCTGGAGATGTTCGAGCAACTCCGGGACCTTGTTCTCAATAACATCCCAGAAGATGTCGCTGATCGGCCCGACGAAGTCTGACACGTCACATCATGCCCCTCTGTCGGGCCGAGTCCGGACGGCAGAGTTTTGTTACAGATGACCCCATATGGTTCAATCTGGCGAACGTGCGGCCTTCCAATCGACCGACCTGAGGAACTGACCGTTTCTCTCCACCTCTACCTTCCCCTTGAGATCCTGACCCTTGATTCTCCCCCTGTATTTCGTCCGAATGATGTTGCCGTTCCGATTGGTGGTGAGGCAGAAGGAGAGCTCACCTTTCTGGACCTTGCCGTCCTCGATCTCAAGCTCGCTGCGAGGCGATTTGATCTTCCCGCTGAGCTTTTCGCCGTCCTGCTTGAGTGTCAGGACGACCTCGACCACCCTGCCTGGGGCTTCCTGATGTTTCCACTTCCAGATTCCTGTGGCGTCGTCCCCGCAGCGAAGGCGACCGGAATCAACCCGTTCATCGAGAAGGCGACGGCGATGACAAACAACCGGGCCGCGATCCGGTCTCTCATTTCTGCTTCCCAGGCAAGATAGTGATGAATAAATATTTGCAAAACGCATAAATACAACTTTCGATATTCCTAGGGAAATCCTTGACCCGGTGGGTGGGCTATCCATGGTTGCGTTGGGATGGCCTCATGAGCTTACCGCGTCCTGGCTCCTCGGGCACGCTGGAATGCTGTGAAGTCGACGCATCAAGCCGGCCGCGGGGTGATACCCGCCATCACGGGAGTGTGGCGTAGATGACGATGTTGGCGGCGATCTTGAGTGCGGAGTCGTAGGCGTAGCCCTTGCAGTCCAGCCCGGAGTGTCGTTCCAGGGCGCATCCGATGTCGTACTTGGAGTAGACGATGGCCCAGTGGCCGTTGAGCTTGACGCCCTCGAGCTGCGGGAAGTCCTTGCCGCCGCCGGCGGCCCTGGTGTACTGGGAGTCGGCCAGGTCGAAGCCGACCTTGGTGGTGTAGAGCTCGTCGTCCTTGGGGATCGGGACCAGCGGGCTGCTGGGCAGGAGCTCGGCGACGAAGCGGCGGAAGGCGGCGTCGAAGGCCGGGGAGCCGCAGGCGGCGTCGGCGAAGAGGGTGCCGCCGCCGGGCTCGAGGTGGCGTCGCAGGGCGTCGAGGTCCTCCTTCGCGAAGGAGAAGGCGGCGCGGCCGTGGAGGTAGACCAGGGGGTAGTAGACCAGGGCCGGGTCGCGGGCGAAGAGCTCCTTGTGGCTGACCACGACGTCGAAGGAGAGGGGCGGCTTGCGGAGTGCGTCCATGAGGTTGGGGACGGCCAGGGGTGCGACGTTCCACTGGCCGGCGTGCTGGAGCTTGGCGATGCGGAGGGCGCCGCGTTTGGCCGGGTCGGCGCGGAAGTCCTTGACCTCGCGGACGGTGAGCTTGTCGGCGGGGAGCTCCTTGCCGGTGGCGTAGTCGACGATGTTCTGTCCGACCTTGGTGGCGAGGATGACGGCCGTGTTGGCTGGTGAGCGCTCGGCCTGGTTCCAGTAGCAGGAGAGGTCCTTGGGCGAGTAGATGACGACGGTGCGGCAGCCGTGCTCGACGCCCCAGAGGGGGTAGGCGTCCGGGGAGAGGGGGTGGCGTGCGCGCCAGACGGGGTGGTCCTCGGAGAGGGGCCGGAGGCGGTACTCGTCCTCGGGGAAGAGGTCCTTGACGAGCTGTCGGAAGCCGGAGTCGAACTCCCTGGAGGAGCAGCAGGCGTCGGCGAGGATGAAGCCGCCCTGCTCGACGAACTCGCGGAGGTTTCGGCGTGCGCGGGCGTCGAGCTCGGGCGCCTGGTGACCGTTGAGGAAGGCGATGGGTGCCTGGAGGAGGTCGGGTACGGAGGCGGCGGCGGGGTCGACGACCTGCCAGGTGAGGAGGGTCTTCCAGTCGCGGGAGACGACGGCGGTGAGGTTTCGGGCGTCGTCGGGGTCGTTGTTCCAGTCGCCTTTGGGCCCGTGGCGGAGCTTGTTGACCAGCACCGGGGCGCGGCCCTTCGCCAGGAACAGCAACGCGAAGCTCGTGGAGAGCACCGCGTCTCTCTCGAGCAGGGCGCCGCGCCAGAAGCCGGAGAGCTTATCCTGGTCGTGGACGAGTTCCTCGGCGCCGAGTCGGTACCAGTCGTGCTGGCCGAAGAAGCGGATGCCGGCGAGCCGCCCGGCCCGCTCCAGGCCGTAGAGGTAATAGTACTTCCACTGCTGCCCGCCGCCGAAGTTCTGGCCGACCTGGAAGCGGCTCGCCATCCAGTCGATTCCGCGCTGAAGGTTCGGGTTGGTGCTGCCCTGGCCGCAATTGCGGATCGCCTCGCCGTCCAGCGATTCCAGGCCCTGGAACCGCCTGGATCCGGTGATGACCAGGCTGGAGATCCCCGCGCAGGTCATGCTGGCCGTCGAGACCGAGCGGTCGGGCGTGTACGACCAGCTTCCGTCGAGCTTCTGGCTCCGCTCCCAGTATTGCCGCGAGAGGGCCCAGACCTCGGGGCTTGACCGGGACGCCGGCCTCGGCGGCGGCGTTGAGCCCCAGCAGGGCGTACTGCGAGTTCGAGTTGTCGCCGGGCTGGATCCGCTTGAGCTCGAATAGCTCCAGCTCCCCGGCCAGGGGACGGGATCCCCGGGCTTGATCTGGGACGCCTGAAGCCACTCGACGTTCAACGCGATGCGGACCTGGTCGCGCTCGGGATCGGCGGCGGCGAAGACCATCGTCTGCAGCGCGATGGCGTAGGTGCTGTTCAGTTGCTCGGGGCGGAAGGAACGCAGGTACTCGAGCGACTTGCGGATCTGCGGAGATTCGGGCTTCTCGCCGGCGGTGAGCAGGGCGAGGACGGCGAGGCTGGTGCTCCCCGTCTGGGCCTCCCCGTTGACGTCCGGCCAGGAGCCGTCGGCCCGCTGCTCCGGCTTGAGGAAACGGACGCCCTCGCGGATCGCGCGCTCGACTTCCGCGTGGGTCACGGCCGCGTGCACCGGGCCGACGTCGGCGAGGAGGTGGACCAGCCCCGCGAGGACGAGGCCGATCGCCGCCAGGGGACGTGCCCTCGCGGGGCGGGACATGCTGGGCTCCGTGAGCGACGCCGGCGGACCGGCCGGGACGACCTGAATTCGGCGCCTCCACTATGGCCGAAGTCACGACCGCTCGACAAGGCCGCTCGACGGCCGGCGTACGACGGTCGCGAGGCCGCGAAGGGGCTCAGCGCCGGGGCCCGGAGAGCGCGAGCTTGCCGCGGAGGTCGGCGTCCGCCTTCGGCCCGAGCCGGCAGGTGACGGGCCGGCCGGTCTTGGCCGACAGATAGAAGATCGATCGCTCGTCGGCTCCCACGACCGGCGGCGCAATCACGGCATCGTCGCCGAGCACGACTGGTCGCGCGTCGGGCCGGATCCGAGGCTCTCGGGACGACCCGTCCAGTTCGACGGAGATCGTCTCGAGGCGGACGGTCCGACTGCCCGGCGTCCGGGCCAGGTAGACCAGGTGGCAATCGCCCTTGGGGCTCGCGGTGATCACCGGGAACCGGGCCACCGCTGCGGAGCCGTCGGCCCGGAACCGATCCGGCTCCAGCAGCACCCCGGCATTCCGGATCGCCGTGCCGTCGGGCTCCATCTCGAACCACCACAGCGTCGTCAGGTCGGTCGAGCCCTGTCGCCGCCGGTTGGCCGGCGGGATCACCCCGGCGACGACGAGATTGCGGAGCCGCACGTCGCTGGGCCAGAAGGGATCGATGATGTACGGCACGTTGTCCCCGGGGGGCTGGCAGCGCCACGCCAGCGACCGGGGCTCGCCCGCGGCCGACGCGAGATCGAGCAGGCGGGCCCCCTGATCGGCGGATTGTCGCGTGCGGAAATCGTGGGCGTAGAGCTGGCCGTCGCCGGCCGCGAAGACAATTCTCCCCGGCCGCTCGGGCACCCAGCAGGGGCGTCCGGTGGGGAGCAAGTCGAGGGGGATCTCCTCGAGGATCTTCCCCTTGGCCAATTCGATCCGCGCCAGCCCACAGAAGGCCTCGGCCCCGGACCGCGACGTCCGGTGGCAAGGGCCGACGGCCTCCGCCGTTCCCTCCGGGCCGGTCCACGGCGAGATGCTGATCATCCCCCAGAGGCAGCCCTCGGGGAGATTCAACGCCCGGGAGGACGCCCCCAGCCGGTCGATCAGATAATGATGGCCCTTGCTGTCCAGCTGGGGGGTCCATGTTTGCGTGGAGAGGGCGTCCCAGCGCGCGTTCCAGACCGCAGCCGACCTGTCCGGCGAGGAGCAGACCAGCGAGACGATCAGCGAGAGGCCCGCGGACAGCAGGAATACCAGGAGGCAGAGTCGCGTGCAGGCGAAGAAGATCCGGAGCATTCCGTCCTCCCAACATCGAAAGGCGCGCAGCGACCGACGGCTCCGGGATTCGCCCATCGGGCGCGGAGGAGGTAGGTCGCATCATCGAGATCCGCGGCGGGGGGAGGGGAGGGAGCCGCCAGGGTGCCGGTGGACGCGATCGACCGCGCGGGCGAATAGCCCGATCCGGCCAACCGCGGTGCATGACCTATGCAATTCGGAGACCGAACGGCCTGGCCCGGCAGCGAGCGAGCGAGGCAGAGGGGGCGGATGCCGGACGATTGATCGAAAAATCACTGGCGCACATCGGTTTGGGGCGATCACTGTCGGCTTGAGTCGCCAGTCAGTCTGACCCCGCCGGGTTGTCGGGACGGGCGCACGGTCGGTTCGTTCCTGTGCATTCCGCCCGCGATGCGCGCATCCTCGCTTGATAGACTCGCTCTCGTGTGGCGAGTCCGCAGTCCTTCCGATTCGAGGTTGGCCTCTCAGGGTGGCTGAGGTCCGTCCCCGGACCCAGGACCCACGGCCACCCGATCCGGGTCGCGGCGGCCCGCGACCCCAGCTACCCAGTCGGATATCCTGGGCGGGAAAGGTGGACTGGTTAATGTAGGTGATATGAGGAGAGGTTCTAGCCTGGGGCGGTCCTTGGGGGAGGTCGGCGCTGCAGGTTGATCGCGTGCTTGAATCGCGGATTCAACAGGCGCTACAATTGCTCATGCTCGGGCTCCGATCATCGGGATCGATTCGCGCGTCCGACGGTTTCGGGTGGCGCGTCAGCCATGCTCCGGACTCACGTCCTGAGAATTCCTGCTCCACGACTTCTGCGAGCGTCAACCCTACTGACCGAGGTCGGATTACTGCATGTCTACCGTCGGCGACCGCATCACGCAGCTCCTCGATGAATTCCGACACTCCCGCGACGTGATGGTCGCGGAATTGAACAAGGTGATCATCGGCCAGCGCGACGTCATCGAGCTCATCCTCGCATCCATCTTCACCCGGGGGCACGTGCTCCTGGTCGGCGTGCCCGGCCTGGCGAAGACCCTGATGGTCAGCTCGATCGCGCGGATCCTCGACGTCAGCTTCAAGCGGATCCAGTTCACGCCCGACCTGATGCCTTCGGACATCACCGGGACGAACGTCCTGGAGGAGCCCGAGGCGGGGCGGCGGAGCTTCCGGTTCGTCCCCGGGCCGATCTTCGCGAACATCATCCTGGCCGACGAGATCAACCGGACGCCCCCCAAGACGCAGGCCGCGCTCCTCCAGGCGATGCAGGAGCGGGAGGTCACCGTCGGGCAGGAGACGATGCACCTGCCCGACCCGTTCTTCGTGATCGCCACCCAGAACCCGATCGAGCAGGAGGGGACCTATCCGCTGCCCGAGGCCCAGCTCGACCGCTTCATGTTCGACATCCGCGTCGGCTATCCGTCGCTCGATGAGGAGAAGAAGATCCTCCTCTCCACGACCCGGGGAGACTCGCCCGACCTGAAGAAGGTGCTCTCCGGGAAGGCGATCGTGAACCTCCAGAAGCTGGTGACCTCGGTGCCGGTCTCCGAGTACGCCGTGGACTACGTGACCCGCCTCGTGCGGGCCACCCGGCCGGCCGACGAGAAGGCGCCGCAGTTCATCAAGGAGCTGGTGGATTACGGGGCCGGCCCTCGGGCCGGCCAGAACCTGATCCTCGCGGGCAAGGCCATGGCCGCCATGGACGGCCGGTTCAGCGTCTCGCTGGACGACATCCGCAAGGTGGCCCTCCCGGTGTTACGGCACCGGATCAGCACCAACTTCCAGGCCCAGGCCGAGGGCCAGACCACCGAGAGCCTGATCAAGCGCCTTCTGGCAGAGGTCCGCGAGCCGGAGACGCCCAAGTACGAGAAGAAGGCCGTCTAGGGATTGCGGGTCGACCCCCTCGGGCGCGGGCCGACCGCCCTCATTTCACGCGGGCACTGACCGCCTCAAGGATCCGGAGTCTTCGCTTGTCCGGGACCGCCGAAAAGTACCTGAAGCCCGAGGTGATCCGGCAGGTCGCGCGGCTGGACCTTCGCGCCAAGTTCATCGTCCAGGGGTTCCTCGCCGGGCTCCACGCCAGCCCGTTCCACGGGTTCTCGGTGGAGTTCTCCGAGCACCGCAAGTACACCCCCGGCGACAACATCTCCGACGTGGACTGGAGCGTCTACGCCAAGACCGACCGCTTCTACATCAAGAAGTTCCAGGCCGAGACGAACCTGACGGGCTACCTGGTGATGGACCTCTCCGGGTCGATGGGATACACCTATCGCCAGGAGCTGACGAAGTTCGAGTACAGCATCAGCCTGGCCGCCGCGCTCTGCTACCTGATGATCCACCAGCAGGACCCTGTCGGGCTGATCGCCTTCGACCAGAAGATCCGTCAGAGCCTGGCGCCGGCGAGCAAGCGGTCGCAGCTCGGGAACCTGCTGTCGCTGCTGGCGAAGCTCCGCCCGGAGGGGGTCACCAACATCGAGGGGAGCCTGCACCAGGTCGCCGGCATGATCCGGCATCGCAGCCTGGTGATGATCTTCAGCGACCTCCTGGCCGACACCGAGCCGATCGTCCGGGCGCTCCACCGGCTGCGGTTTGCGGGCCACGACGTGATCCTCTTCCACGTGCTCGACGAGGCGGAGGCCATGTTCCCCTTCGACGGCATGCTCCGGCTCGAGGACAACGAGACCAGCGAGATCCTCGAGGTCGACGCCGACGCGATCAAGGCCGACTACCTGGAAGAGGTCCGCACGTTCCAGAATGGGTACAAGAGCGAGTGCCAGCGGGCCCGGATCGACTACGTGCCGCTGCATACGGGCATGCCCTTCGACAAGGCCCTCATGTCATATCTGCTGAGCCGTCAAGCCCGGGGGTGAGCCGCGATGGAACTGTCCCTGATTCACGCGGGTCTGGCGGCGGGCGTGGCCCTGGCGGCCCTGCCGGTCATCCTCCACCTGTTCATGAGGCAGACCCCGAAGCACGTGATCTTCCCCGCGCTGCGGCTGGTCCGGGAGCGCCAGAAGCGGTCGAAGAAGCGGATGCGCATCAAGAACTGGCTGCTGCTCCTGGCCCGCATGGCGGTGCTTGCCCTGATGGCCCTGGCGCTGGCGCGGCCGAGGCTCTACTCGCAGGTCCCGCTGGGCGACGAGTCGGTCCCCACGGCGCTGGGGCTGGTCTTCGACACGAGCCTATCCATGGGCTACAAGGAGAAGGACAAGAGCCGGCTCGACGAAGCCAAGGAGCGCGCCGGGGCGATCCTCGACAAGCTGCCCGACTCCAGCCTGGTCTTCCTGGTCGATTCGGCGGAGCCCGGCACGCCGCAGCCCCTGTCCCCGGCGGCGGCCCGCAAGTGGATCGCCGACCGGAAGGTCCGTCCCGTGAACCGCCCGCTGAACGCCGCGATGGGGCAGGTCTACCCGGCGGTGGCCGAGTGCGACCGGCCCTATCATGAGGTCTACGTCCTGACCGACCTGGCCCGCTCGTCCTGGAATCCCGAGCAGTCCGTCGAGGGGCTCGACCGCGTCGAGAAGGCCAGGCAGACCAAGGGCGGCAAGCTCGCGACGTTCATCCTCCGGATCGGGGCGCAGGAGGTCGACGACGTCGCCATCGACCTGGCCGAGCCGGCCGCGAGCGTCGCGACCCAGGGCGAGCCCATCGAGATCAAGGGGAGGCTCCGCAACCAGGGGACCAAGCCCGCCAGCCGTGTCGTCGAGTTCTACCTCGACGGCGTCAAGAAGGATCAGAAGCCGGTCGAGATCGCGCCCGGCGCGCAGGTCGAGGTCAGCTTCGCGACGCCCGCCCGGCTGCCCGAGGGGGACCTCCATCGCGGCGAGCTGAGGCTCGCGGGGGCGCCGGACCCGCTCGAATTCAACGATCGACGGTACTTCACCTTCAAGGTCCGGCCCGCCCTCCAGATCCTCCTGATCTCGGACCTGGCGATCGACGCCGATTTCGTGGCCGCGGCCCTCGACCCCGACCCGACCCCCTCGGCCCCGCGCTCGTTCGATATCAAGCGAGTCCGCCCGGGGGAATTGCTGGCCCAGTATCGCGACACGCTGAAGAACTTCGCCGCGGTCTTCCTGCTCAACATCCAGGCGCTGGACGAGGAGTCGTGGGGGGTGCTCAACGGCTACGTCCACGAGGGCGGCGGGCTGGTCGTCGGCCTCGGCGACCGCTGCCGCGCCGCCGACTACAACGGGCCCACGGCCGGCCAGCTCCTGCCCGCGCAACTGAAGGCGCCGACCGACCGCAAGGACATCCGGTTCGGCAAGATCGCCGACGTCACCCACCCGCTCTTCGCGCGGTACCCCAAGGAGCTGGCCACCCAGCTCGCGGAGACCCTGGTCTATCGCTACTGGGCGGTGACGATGCCCGAGGGGACGGTCAGCCGCGTGCTCCTGAGCTTCGCCGACGGGGCCCCGTCGCTCATCGAGCGGAGCTTCAAGGGGCAGCGGACTGGCCGGGTCCTGCTCTGGACCACCCCGCTGGCGAGGCGCTACCGGCTCGCCGACCGGGCGGCCACCTGGAACGAGTTCCCGCTGCCGGCGGCGGACAACTGGTCGTTCCTGGCGCTCATGAACGAGAGCGTCCGCTACCTCGCCGGCGCCGTCGGCGAGCAGTTCAACTACGAGGCCGGCGAGAACGTCTCGCTGGCCCTGCCGCCGGGCGGCCGATCGCAGACCTTCCTGCTGACCGGGCCCGATACGAAGACCACCCAGGCCGTGGCGCCCTCGGCCAGCAGCGATACGCTCGAGATCATCGCGCCGCAGATCCTGGGCCAGTGGGCGGTGGCGCCCCGTGACGCCGCCCCCCAGCCGGTACGGCTGGGCTTCAGCCTGAATCCGCCGGGCGTCGAGAGCCAGCTCACGCCGCTCCAGCCGGCCGAGCTCGACCGGCTCTTCGGCAAGGACAGCTACGCGCTGGCCGAGGACGCGAAGTCCCTCCAGGAGAAGGTCACCGAGCAGAAGATCGGCAGGGAGCTCTTCCCCTACCTGATGATGCTGATCCTGCTGGTGGTCACCCTGGAGAACTTCCTGGCGAACACATTCTACAAGGAATCCGCCCGGCCCAATCCGGCCGGGGCCGCGGCGTGAGACGCTCCGGGACCCGCCACCTCGCTTGATCGGTCATCATGTTCCAGGACATCAGCGTCAGTCTCAACCCGATCGCTCCCTGGTTCTTCCTCGTCGCCGCCTCGGCGGTGGTGCTGGTCCTGACCCTCTGGGCCTACGCCCGGAAGCTCCGCGGCTCGGCCGGCCGATGGCGGTGGCTGGCGCTCTCCCTGCGGCTGCTGGCCCTGTTGCTCTGCCTCCTGGCGGCCCTGCGCCCGTCGGTCATCCTCCAGGAGAAGAAGCGGCAGGCGGCGTCGCTGGTCTTCCTGATCGACTCCAGCACCAGCATGCTGCTGGGCGACGAGGTGAGCGGCCAGTCCCGCTGGGCCGTCGGCCGCAAGGCCCTGGAGCAGGCCCTGGAGACGGCCAAGACCCTGGGGCCCAACCTGGAGGTCAAGGCCTACAGGTTCGACTCGAAACTGGGCGAACCGAAGCTCGACGCGACCCCGGTCCCCGAACCGGAGGGCCGCGAGACCCAGCTCGGGACCGCCATGGATGAGGCCATGAAGCGGGAGAACCAGGAGCAGAAGCGGATCGCCCGGATGGTAATCCTTTCCGACTTCGCCTCCAACAACGGGACCAACCCCACCGTCGCCGCCGGCCGCCTGCGGGACCAGCAGATCCCTGCGATCACCGTCGGGCTCGGCAGCGAGAGCGCCGCCACGCGGTCGCGCGACCTCAGCGTCCGCGAGATCCTCACGGCGCCCACGGTGTTCGTGAAGAACGAGGTGGAGGTCCGGGGCACGCTGAAGGCCGCGGGCTTCGCCGGCCAGGCGGTGGACGTCCAGCTCATGGTCGAGGGCCAGGCGACCCCCGCGGCCAAGGTCCAGGTGAAGGTCCCCGAGGGCGCCGACTCGGTCCCGATCAGCGGGCTGAAGCTCGTCCCCCAGACCCCCGGCGACAAGAAGATCACCCTCAAGGTCGAGCCCCAGCCAGGCGAGCTGGTGGTTTCCAACAACGAGATCAGCACGATCGTGACCGTGCTCAGCGGCGGCCTGAACGTGATGTTCCTCCAGGGGCCCAACTTCACCTGGGACTATCGCTACCTGATGCGGTCGATCATGAGCTCGCAGGACATCCAGGTCGACGGCGTGGTGATCCGCCGCCCGGCACGGGCCGAGGCCAGCGAGGTCGACGACGCCGAGTTCGCGCCGGGGCGCTACAACATCTACGTCCTCAGCGACCTGCCGGCCGAGTACCTTTCGACCCGCCAGCACCGGCTGCTCGCCGACGCCGTCCGCAAGGGGGCCGGCCTGATGATGCTGGGCGGCCGCACCAGCTTCGGGGCGGGGGGCTGGGCGCAGACCGACCTGGCCGACGTCCTGCCCGTCGAGATCCACCCGGGCGACGGCCAGCTCGAGCCGGAGGGGGGCATCAAGTTCGTCCCCAGCGCGAAGGGACTGAACAGCTACATCCTCCAGGTCGGGGCCAGCGGGGCCGAGTCGGCCAAGCTCTGGGACATGATGCCGCCGATCCTCGGGACGTCCCGCTTCGGCGACCCGAAGCCGGGCGCCGAGATCCTCGCCCAGACGCCCGCCCCGGTGAACGAGCCCTTGATGGTGGCGATGGACGGACCGGGCAAGGGCCGCGTCCTCGCCTACGGCGGCGACACCTGGGTCTGGGCCCGGTCCAGCGAGGAGGGCCGGATGGCCCACCGCAAGTTCTGGAGGCAGGTCATCTTCTGGCTCTCGCACCGGGAGAACCAGGGCGACAACCAGGTGAAGCTCGCGCTCGACAAGCGGCGGATCAGCGTGGGCCAGACCGTGGAGCTGACGGTCACCGCCCGCGACGCCAAGGGGGCGCCCCTGACCGGCCTGGCCTACGAGACGAAGGTCGAGCGCGAGGGGCTCAATCCGAGTTCCGAGCCGATCGAACTCTACACCCAGGGAGACGAGTCGAAGGGCTCCTATCCGGCCCAGGGCCAGCCGGGCGATTACCGGGTCACCGTCGTCGCACGGCGCGGCGGGCAGGAGATCGGCCGCGACACGGCCCGCTTCCTCGTCTACCAGGACGACCGCGAGCAGGAGAACCCGTCCGCCGACCTGGCCCTGGCCCGCCAGATCGCCGAGATGACCGGCGGCGAGGCGGTCCCCCACGAGAACCTGAGCCGCTACCTCAAGGGCATCGACCAGTCCGCCTACACCGAATACCTGAGCCCCACCGAGCACCGGATCTGGGACAACTGGCCCTTCCTGCTGATCTTCGCCGCGCTGCTGACCCTGGAGTGGTGGGTCCGGAAGCGCAACGGCTGGGTGTAATCCGGAGAGCGCCGTTGGCCGGCCCCTCGGAAGGGAGAGAGAGTAGGGTGGGTCAGCATCGCTTGCGATGCGCAACCCACCAATTGCCGGTGGGTTGCGCCGACATCCTCAGCTGGCCCACCCTACGAGGGAAGCGGCTCACCGGATGCTAACTGACGAGCACTGGCCTTAATCCGCGTTCCCGCAGCTTACGCCGTCCGGGTGTCTCTTCTTGGGCGGCACGCTGGGCGCAGACATCGGCGTACCGCCGCTCGATCTCCTGGTCCATCTCCGCCTGGTGGTCGAAGTAGTATGCGAGAGCGGAGTGAATCTGACCGAGTGTCAGGTCGGGGTGATGCTGCTGGATCTCCTCCGCATCCCACCCCTGGGCGATGAGATCGAGCGCAAGCATGCGGACCTTGATCCTCGTCCCTTCGATGAACGGCTCGCCCGCCTGATCGTAAGCGATATGTGCGTAGGTCACGGTCGCCACGAGAGTCTCCCCTCGCGCGGCGGAAGCATCGGCGCGAATTCCATCCCAGTCTAGCGTTCCATCGACGGCCGCGTCAGGCGTGTGTCTCGTCGGGATCGAGCCACGTCTCTCGGACCATCGACGATTCGCTGATCTTCGCGGCGTTTCCGACCCTGGAGTGGCGGCCCCGTAAGCGCATGGGTCAGCCCTCGGCGGTCTCCCGAGGCGAGCGTCCGCGCGCCACTGGAGCTTCGCCCCTCCCGAGCGCCTCCCAGCCGAACGACAGGAGCGGGAGGGCCGCGGTCGCGAAATCGGCGATCGCCTTGACGAGCCGGGGACGGCCGATCGCGTCCTCGCTCAGTTCACGCTGGACCACGAACGATTTGAGCTTCAGGGCCTCCGCGATCGGTCCCGACGGGACGTCCTCGAATCCGCGGGGGAGCCGCTTCAGCGCCTCGTCGCGACCGAGGATCAGGCGAGATTTCTTGAGCGCCCGTTCGATCTCCTGGAACCGATCGGGGGACGTCGCGATCGCGCGCCGCAGCGAGGCCAGCTCATCCGGTGCCGGGTGGTAGAAGCCGGCCGCCGTGAAGGAACCCTCCGCCGCGATGTGGACGTAGAGCAAACCCTGGGTGTTCTTGTTCCCGTCCGGCGTCAACACGGCCCCGCAGTGCGACTTGTACGGGCTCTTGTCGCGAGAGAAGCGGACGTCGCGGTGGATCCGGAACATCGACCGCCGGGGATCCCCGGTCAGGGGGATGCCGCGAGTCGCCAACTCCGCCGCGAGCGCGGTCACCAGCGCGGCCATCGGCCGCTGGACCTCGGCTTCGTACACCTCCTGGTTCTGCTGGAACCACTCACGTTGGTTGTTCCGGGACAGGCCATCGAAGAACTGGAGCGCCCGGGGCCCGAACCCCGGAAACGCATGGAGTTGCTGGGTCTCGAGCGCTGGCTCCTTCTTCGCCCGGTTCATGGTCGCGTTCCCGACATGATGGACAACTTCAGAGAAGGGATGCTCTCGCGATTCTACCACGCCCGCCCGGTCGTTCGGGGCCAGTCCAGATCTGCCTGGAGGATGGCAGGTTGGGCCGGCCGGCGCTCGATGATGGACAAGAAACCGCCAGGCCGGGTGAGAAACCCATCGCGGAGTGCAATCAGCCCTCACAGCCAATATCTTAAGCCTCTGCCATGAAAGATGATGCGTCATCTCGTCTCCAGGGCATCTCGTTTGCGTTGCATCCGCCCGCCCCTGAACGCAACCAGCAACCCCGAGACTCCCGACATGCGAACGCAGCGCGGCTTCACGCTCATCGAGTTGCTCGTGGTGATCGCCATCATCGCGGTCCTGATCTCCCTGTTGCTCCCGGCGGTCCAGTCGGCCCGCGAGGCGGCCCGCCGGATGCAGTGCACCAACAACCTCAAGCAGCTCGGCCTGGCGCTCCACAACTACGAGCAGGTGGTCGGTGCCCTGCCGCCTCAGGTGGTCCTCAAGGGGCCGGCGCCGGGCGTGGTGACCTGGTCCAACGGGTTCGGGGCGCACGCCCGGATCATCCCCTTCGCCGAGCAGGGCGCGCTGTTCAACGGCATCAACTTCGACGTCGACATGCAGACGCCGCCGAACACGACCGTCTCGGCGGCCCTGGTCGGGATCCTCGTCTGCCCGAGCGAGGTCCGGCCGAGCACGCGGCCCCTCGCCGACGGCAACCGCTACGGCATCGCCAATTACGGCTTCGTCGTCGGCGACTGGTTCGTCTGGGGCGGCCTCGGCAGCGGAGTGCGGGGCCGCTCGGCCTTCGGCCCCAACCTGTCCAGGCGCTGGGCGGAGTTCTCGGACGGCCTGAGCAACACCCTCCTGATGTCCGAGGGCAAGGCGTTCATGACCTACTACCGCGACTGCCCGAAACTCTCCAGGATCAGCGATCCCAACAACATTCCCCCTCCCGAGGCCGATCCCTACGAGGTCGCCCCCGAGTACCTCGGCGGATGCGCGCTGCGGGTGGACGAGGGCCGGACCCAGTGGTTCGAATCTGGGTCCCACCACACCGGCGTCACGACCGCGTGGCCCCCGAACAAGCGAATCCCGGGCGGGCCCGGGATGATCTATGCCGACGTGGACCTCACGAGCAGCCGCGAGAAACTCGGCCGGCCCACCTTCGCCGCGTCCACCGCCCGCAGCTACCACCCCGGCGGCGTGAACGCCCTGCTCGGCGACGGCTCCGTCCGGTTCGTCAGGGACACCGTGAGCGGCCGGGTCTGGCGGGCCCTGGGCACCGTCGCCGGGGGTGAGGTCCTGAGCGCGGATGCCTACTGACGCACGGCGTCTCCACACGATCAAACCCAGGCGACCACGATCGGTCGGTCGCGAGGGCGCAAATCTCCCTTCGCAGCCGAGGATTCAGGCCCGGACCATGGTCCTCGGCGGAGCGATTCCGGTACCCAGGCCGCCGTCGATGCCCAGGGTCTGGCCGGTGATGAAGGAGGACTCGGGGCCGAGGAGAAAGGCGATCGCGGCGGCGATCTCCTCCGGCTGGCCGATGCGGCCCATCGGGTGGAGCGCCTCGCTGAACTGCCGCGCGGTCTCGTTCTGGAGCAGCGGCGCCGACAGGGGCGTCTCGGTCATGCCCGGGGCCACGGCGTTGAACCGGATCTTCCAGCGGGCGTAGGTCACGGCCGCCGAGCGGACCAGGGCCTCGATGCCCCCCTTGGCCGCGGCGATCACGTCGTGGTTGTTCATGCCCTGCGCGACGGCCACCGTGCTGATCAGCACCACCGAGCCAGACTGGTTCTTGCGGAGCTCGGGCAGGACCGAGCGGCACGCCAGGAAGGCAGAGGATAGGTTGGTCTGGACCGCCTCCAGGAAGTCCTCCGGCGAGCAAAGATGGATCGGCTTCAGGACGATCGAGCCGATGCAGTGGGCCAGCCCGTCGACCCGGCCGAACCGCTCCAGCCCCGCGGCGACGGCCCGGTCCAGCTCCTCGGGCACGCGTGCGTCGGCGGGGAAGGGGAGGGCGGCGCCAGCCAGCTCGCTCGCCAGCGACTCAAGCGGCTCGCGCCTCCGACCCACCAGGATCACGGAGTCGCCGCGCCCCGCCAGCCGTCGGGCCAGGGCCGAGCCGACTCCCCCGGCTCCTCCCGTGATGAGCACACATTGGCCAGCCATGTTCCGGCGATCTCCTGTCGAGCGGGCGAGTTCGTCAAGAGGTTTTGTAGGCCGGGCATGAGCCTGGTCAAGCGGCTCGCCGCGATGCGGGCCGGGGACCCGAGACGGGCGCTCGCGAGCGAGGTCGCCGCCTTGTCGCTCAGCGCCCCTGGTTCTTCAACTGGAGGGCCTTCTGGAGCAGCGAGGGGTCGATCTTGAGGGGCTTGCGGGGCTTCTTCTTGTCGGCCGCGGCCGGGGCCGTCGAGGGATCGTCGGCGGGCACCGTCGCGGGAGCCTTCGCCTCGGCCCCGTCCGTCTCGGGCAGTGGCGGGATCTCCGGCAGGGATGCGGGTCGGATCCCCGGATCCGTCTGGCCGGTCTTGGAGGCAGGCGGGATCGCCGGACTCGACCCTGCCTGCGCCGCCCCGCTCGCTCGGGGGCCCTTGCCGCCGGTCGCCAGGGGGAGGGGGAACTCGTCAGGATCGTTGGAGGTGTCCGGCACCAGGCCCTTGCCCGGCTCGTACCGGGCCGGCGGGAGGACCTTCGTCTCAACGGGCCCGGTGACGAATCGCTGCGTCGGCGTCGGCGGTCCGTCCTGGTCACCCCGGGCGCGCCCCCGGGCGCTGGCGAATCGATCGCCGTCGTCCGCAGGGTCGCCCTGGTGGGGCCTGCCCACTTCGGGGCTCTTAGGGGCCTGGAGCTTGTTCACCCAGGTCGCCAGGATCTGGTAGGCGCGGTCGTTCGAGCCCTGGAAGATCGGACGCTTCACGGGACCTCGCCCGTGGGGCCGGAGCGAACTGGCCAGCAATTCGCTCCGGGCCGGGTTCTCGCGATCGATCAGCCGCAGGCAGGAGTCCAGGTTCGTCTTCAGGGCGTCGCGGGTCAGGTCGACCTTGGTCTTGATCTGGACGAGCTGGAAACTCCCTTCGTAGCGGTCGTTATGGCACCGGGCGCAGTACGCCTGCACCACAGGGTGGACGTACCGGACGAACTCGTCGGTGCGTCGGACCGCCTGGGCCGGCGGCAGGTCAAAGACCACCGGCATCTCGGAAAGCCCCATGCCCCTGCGTGCCCCGGCGAACACGGCGGCGTCCAGGAGGCCGGGCCGACCCTCCGGGGCGCCCGCCACCTTTTCGCCGGCGGTCTGCTGGACCTCAGGATCCTGCCTCCGGCCCGACCGCCGCTCGTGCGCCTGGTCCAGCGACGCGACCATCGCCCTGGCCTGGAGATGCTTCGGGCTCCGGTTCAGGATCGCATCCAACTGCTCCCTGGCCTCGGGCTCCATGTTCTGGGCGAGGCACCAGCGGGCGAGCTTGATCCGCTCGTCGGAATCGTTGTCGGGCAACTGCTCGAGCTTGTACTCGTAGACCTTGCGGATGGTCGGGAAGATCCGCTCGACGCGCTTCTTCGGGAACCGCATGGCGCCGATGGGTTGAGAGACGACGAGCATGTCGTCCTCTTCGGAGATCGTCCCCTTGACCAGCCGGCCGTCGGCGAGCAGGACGAAGCCGGCCTGCTTCGCGTCCGCCCCGGGAGCCTCGGACGCGCCCTCCGGCGGGGCGGGACCTTCAGTCTGGCCTTGCCTGGGGGCCATCCAGCCCGCCATGCCGAGTGCGGCGATCGCCACCAACGCGAAGGGAGCTCTGGTCGTCAACATGAGCCGTCCGGCCTCTTCTTTTCGCCGTGGAAGGGAGATGGTCTGGCGACGGGTTTTCGGATTTCGCTGGAAATGGTGGCCGGAACCTAGTCCAACCCCTAGAATTCGTCAAGCGGAACCGGACCGCTTGCTGCTCGCGGCCTGCATGACTCCCGGCACGCCCTGTGGGACTGAGCTACATGGATTCCTCGGATCTCACCCCGTTCCTCGAATCGCTCCTGGGCAAGGTCGTGGTCGTGGACCTCAAATCGACGTACGTCTGCCTCGGCACCCTGGTCGGCTGCGATCCCCAGTTCCTCGAGTTGCGCGACGCGGACCTGCACGACTTCCGCGACAGCCCCGCGTCGCGGGAAGTCTACGTCCACGACTCGGTGCGCCTCGGGATCCGCCGGAATCGCGCGAGGGTCCTGATCCGCCGCGACGAGGTGGTCGCCCTGACCCGGTTCGACGACATCGCCACCTTCTGAGGACCGGCGGCTCAGCCCGAACGAACCGATCCGCGGATGCGTATCCATGAGAGATTCGACTCCCGGCGACGAATGGCTCTCGTGCGAGACAATAAACCTGTTTCATGGAGCCGTGGTTGACCGGTTGCGTGGATTTCCGGTTGACCTGCTCCCAGGCTGAAGATGGAGCTTTCTCAAGGAAACCGTCCCCATGATTCGACTTCGTTGGTTCTCTGTACTCTCGCTGGCGACCCTGGCGGTCCTCGCCGTGGTGCCGGCCCAGGCTTCAGGCGTCCGGGATCGGGCCGGGATGTTCAGCCCCGATGTGGTCAAGAAGGTCGATGCGCAGCTCGATCAGATCGAGCGCAGGTCGAACGTCTCGGTCGTGATCGAGACGATCGACTCGCTCCCGGGTTTGGCCCGCGACGCCACCTCGAAGACCAAGAACCAGCGCGTGGAGCAGGTCGCGGAGGAACGGGCCCTGGAGATCGGCTATGAGGGCGTCTACCTGCTGATCTCCAAGAACGACCGCGTCCTCTCCAACGTCCTGGTGCGCGAGCGCCTCGACTCGCGGCTGCCCCGCGAGAAGCGACTGGCCATCCGGGACACCCTGCGCGACGAGTTCAAGGCCGGGCGCTACGACCAGGGGCTGACACGCGCGGCGCAGTTTCTCGACTCGGCCTTCTCGGGCCCGGTCAGGGCCGTGGCCCCGCACCGGGCGGCGGCCCCTCAGCCCCTGCACGGCGGTGAGGCGCGGGCGCCGAAGTTCGGCCTGGGAAGCCTCCTGGCGATCGGGCTCGGGATCTTTGGCGTCCTGGTCGTCATCCGGGTTCTCGGCGGCCTGTTCAACCGGTCCGCCGGCGGCTATCCCGGCCCCATGCAGGCCGGCGGGATGCCCGGCGCAGGCATGGGCCCCGGCTACGGTGGCCCCGGCTACGGCTACGGCGGCCCCCGCGGGGGCGGGTTCTTCTCGGGGATGCTCGGCGGCCTCGGCGGCGCACTGGCCGGAAACTGGCTCTACGACCAGTTCTCTGGCCGACACGGAAGTCATGGCGAGGCTTCCGGTTACACCCCGCCGGGGGCGGAATCCCCGGCCGGATATGACGCCGGTGGCGGCTTCGTCGGCGGTGATGACGACCGGGGCGGTGCCTCCTGGGATTCCGGTAACGATGGCGGAAACTGGGGCGACACCGGCGGCGACTGGGGCGGCGGCGATGGCGGCGGCGACTGGGGCGGTGGTGGCGGTGACTGGGGCGGTGGTGGCGGCGACGGCGGGTGGTAACCCCGCCTTGCTTTTCTGATCCTGATCGCCGGCGTCCATACCTTTGAGCGAATGCCCACCGAGGCTCCAGGAGGAGCCTCGGTGGGCTCGCGTACTGTCAGCGCGAGGCCGAGAGGGGCCTGATCCGGACGTTGCGGAACCAGCAGTCGCTGCCGTGGTCCTGGAAGCCCAGGTATCCCACACGCGGCAGTTTGCCGATCGCCACGTTCGTGAACTTGTGCGCCGAGCCGTCCGGGCGCTTGCCGGGCACGGTCCACTCGTCGAGGTTGATGCGGCTCACCTCATCACCGTTCAACCTTACCGTGATCTCCGGTCCCCTGGCGTGGATGGTCATGTGGTTCCACTCGCCCGCCGCTTTCTGGGCGTTGGTCCGGGGCGCGACGAGGTCGTACAGGGCCCCCGGGTCATGCAGCCCCGAGCCGGTGGTGTCGTCCAGGGCGACCTCGATCCCGGTGTTCACGGGGTCGCTCAGGTCGCCCACCCGTATGAAGACGCCGGAGTTGCAGCCGCGGCTGAGCTTGTAGTCGAAGTCGAAATCGAAGTCGCCGATTTTCTGCTCGTGGACGACCAGGTAGCTGCCGGTCCCGTGGGGGTTCAGCCCGTCCTTCTGGACGAACGACTTGGGCAGCGGCTTCTGGTCGCAGAGGATCCACCCCCCGGCGCTGGAGCCGTCGAAGAGGACGCGGTAGGCCGGTTCATCAACCGCTGCCAGGCAGAGGATGGCCGCGACCGTCAGGAGCGCGGGGGCGGGTTTGCTGATCGGGAGTCGCATCTCGGGGACCTCCAGGGGTGGCGTCGGCGTCCGTCTGCCCATTGCCGCGGATCGCATTCCCAGTAACCTAAGAGTACCGTGGATCAATTGCCAGCGGTGAGCGTGGCCGGCGGGTCGCGCCCGCCGCGAGCGTGTCTCGGTCGGACCACCTGGGCCGGCCGCCAGCGAGCCGGGACCCGGGAATGCTGACCGATCGATACGCCGAGCGTCGGGAGAAGCTACGGTGCGGGCTTCAGGAGGACGACCTGCATGCACTGCTGGTCAGCTCGCCCACAAACGTCTCGTACCTGACCGGATTCACGGGCGATTCCTCGGCTCTGCTCCTGGGCCGCGAGCGGGACGTCCTGGTCTCCGACGGCCGCTTCACCACGCAGATCGCCCAGGAATGCCCGGACCTCGAGGCCGTCATCCGCCCCGCCGCCCAGACGATGAACCAGGCGATCGCGGGGGTCGTGGCGAAGCTCGACGGCGGCCGGCTCGGGTTCGAGGCGGCCGCGCTCAGCGTGGCCGAATTCCAGTCGCTCACCCAGGCCCTCCCCGACCATTCCCTCGTCGCCACGACGGAGCGCGTTGAGACGCTGCGGCAAATCAAGGATGCCTCCGAGATCCAGGCGATCCGCCAGGCCGTCGACTTCGCGGAGCGGGCCTTCCTGATGGTCCGCCCACAGATCCGGCCGGGCATGACGGAGAAGGAGGTTGCCGACCTGCTGGAGTCGAGCCTCCGCCTCTGCGGCGCGACCGCCTCGAGCTTCCCGCCGATCGTGGCCGTCGGCAGGAACGCGGCCCTGCCCCACGCCCGCCCGACCGAGACCGCCCGGATCGGCGACGAGGATTTCGTGCTTTTCGACTGGGGTGCCACCGGCAGGCCCTACAAAAGTGACTTGACTCGGGTGGTGGTGACCGGTAAGGTCACTCCAGAATTTGAGAGAGTCTACGAGACCGTGCTCGAAGCTCAGGAACGGGCCATCGCTTCGATTCGCCCCGGTGTGCTCGCTCACGACGTCGATGCCGAAGCCCGCTCGTTCATCGAACAAGCCGGTTTCGGCCGTTTTTTTGACCACGGCCTCGGACACGGGCTGGGCATGGAGATCCACGAGGCCCCTCGGCTCCGCCGGGAATCGAACACGATCCTCCAGCCGGGCATGATCGTCACGGTGGAACCCGGGATCTATCTGCCGGGCTGGGGCGGCATCCGCATCGAGGACGATGTGCTGGTGACCCCGGAGGGTCGCGAGGTCCTCAGCCGATTGCCGAAGGCCCTCGACGCGGTCGGGGTGTGACGACGTCCCCCCGGCCGGCCTCCCGCCCGGGCGGTCCGGCCCCGGTCGCCCCGACGGCGGAACGGATACCATCGCCGGTTCGGGCCAGGGCCCGTCGCCACGCCCGGACACGGCCGGACCGGGGCATCCCCGGTCGGCCCACGAATCCCCTGGAGAGCAGGTATGGCGGACAAAG
>JAXMBE010000064.1:0-48472 GCA_046349995.1 Isosphaeraceae bacterium
CGTCCCAGTGCGCGGTTGGCTCATCCCAACCCAGCGCATCGCAGTATGATCCAGTTTTAACGGCTCGATTCGGAATGCTGAAAAGTCTTCAATCGCTGGTGCGGAATGTGGAGATTTGGGCCATTTTTTTACACTATTGCAACGTTCACACTATTGTGGTTCTAATAGTACTTGGCAGAGGCGATTCTGTTATCATCCTCTCAGTTCTCAGCTTTAATCCTTCACTTCTGGGAACATGGACTGCTCCGGAAAACGTTCAGAGACGTAACGACCCTGCGCTTCATCGTATATCTGTATGTATATTATGAACAGACGAACCTTGGGTTCGGCAGGTAAGGGAAGAATATCAGGGTCGCTAAACGGTGACTCGCATCGGCTCATTGATCCCGATTTAAGCGAGATCCGGAAGCGAATGACAGGAAGGTAAATCTGCGAGCGACCCGAACGATACTTGAGATCACGAACCCTATCTCCTCTTAAGAGACTTTGTCTGAGCGAGGACAACTGCATGAGACGGGGCATCATTTTAGCAGCGATTGTGATGCAAGCAAACATTACTGGGGGTGTCGAAGCCCGCGGTAGCACTTTCGTGGTTGTCGACATCAGCGGCAGCTCGAAGACCGTCGTGAACGATATCAACGACCTAGGGCTGTCCGTGGGCTCTTTCGAGACAGGGCCTCTCACGCATGCATTTATTCGGCACCTCGACGGAAGCATCACACCGTTCGATGTGGCTGGAAGCTCTGGGACGTATGCTCGCGGAATTGACAACAACGGACGTGTCGTCGGTCACTATCTCGCCGGTGCCGATTTCGTCGCTTACGTGCGCGAATTGGACGGGTCCATCGTCAGCTACAGGATTCCCGGCAGTGCCTCGACCTACGGCAATGGTATCAACGATATTGGCCAGATCACCGGCACCTATTCACTTGTCCCGGGGCTTGATTTTCACGGTTACGTCCTGGCACCCGGGGGGATCCTGACGACGTTCGATGTCCCCGGCGCCCTCTGGACGTTCTCCGAGGGTATCTCGAATTCCGGAGAAGTGGTCGGCTACTACTTCGACGGATCGAGCTTTCGAAGCTATCTCCGGCACGCCGACGGGTCGTTCACCACCTTCGATATACCTGGCGATACATCGACGCTTGCGGCCGGTGTCAACGACAATGGACAAGTGGTCGGCAGTTCGCTGGTCAGCTACTTCTCCAGCAGCGGCTTCGTCTCCGTCGCTTCCGGGTTCCAGCGCGATGGAGGTGGGGCTTTTACCTCGATCAAGATACCTGGTAGCACGTCGACATATTTACAGGGCAACAATGACAGGGGAGCGGTCGTCGGGAGCTTCGATACGGGTGGGGTCACTCGGGGATTCATCCTGATCATCCCGGAGCCCTGCTCGTTGAGCCTGCTCGTCGTTGGGATCCTGGCGAGTTGGATTGTCCGGAGGAAATCCTGTCGAGCCCCTGACTCTCATCGATCCGCCTGAGGGACGGCTTCCGGCCGGGACAGGGACGTCGGACCTTGTCGGCGATGACCCGACGCAGACTCAGCGATGCACACAATTGCGGGGCGCTCTTGGCGACCGGGCTGCGTCGCCGAGCAGGGCCCGCCCCACAAAGTGACTATCGGACCGAAGCGGTCTCAAACGCCTCCTCTGCACGGATCACCATCCGAGCGACCTCGATCATTTTCTCGTTGTTCTCTCGGGCGAGCTTCCTGAGGCGACTGAACGCCGTTGGTTCGTCGAGCCCGGCCTTCTTCATGATGATGCCCTTCGCTCGCTCGATGAGCTTGCGATCCTCCAATTCCTGCCGCAGCCGACCCGCCTCATCTCGAAGAGCTTGGAACTGCCCGAACCGCTCCATCGCGATCGAGATCGCGGTCTTCAGGTCGGCTTGCTTGACCGGCTTGAGCAGATATACCAGTATGTGCTCATATTTGGCTCGCTCTAGCAATTCTGGCTCATGATAGGCGGATACCAAGATCACTGGCACGGCGCGACAGCTGCACAATTCATGCACGGCCTCGATGCCATCGCCCCCCGGCATCCTGATATCGGTAATGACCAGGTCCGGCGGTGATGCTTCGCATTGGCGGACGAGATCTCGGCCGTTGTCGACGAGGCAAGTCAGCACGTGGCCCAGTCGTGGGAGAATCTCCGAATAGAACCGGCGTATACGCGGGTCGTCGTCGGCGACTGCAATTCGAAGATGACTGTCCATGATTCCCCTCACGGCAAGATGATGAAGATCGTCGCCCCGACCGTGTCTCGGAGACCAGCCCAGACCCGTCCCTTATGGGCTTCGATGGCCCGCCGGACGATCTCGGGGCCAACGCCGGTTCCCTCCGCCCTCGTAGTGCAGAGCGGCTCATAGATACTCGAGTTCTTATCGGGCGTCAGTCCCGGTCCATTGTCTCGGCTGGAGATGTGGATCGCCGGTCGTCCGTGCAGTTCCTCCCACATCCACCGAATGATGAACTCGACAACTCCATGAACATTATTCAGTAGTGTTACATGCGAATGATACGCATGATCACATTGGCATTCGGTAGAGGAGAGACTTTCCCCGACAGCGACGAAGGATGAAGCCGTCGTTGAACCGAATGACCTTCCATTTGCCTACCGATTGAATGGAATTAGAACTCCGCAATCAGTGGAGGTCAATACGCTCTAATTTTTTGTCGACGAAGTCATCAGGAGATGAGCCTCCCTTGCGCGTGGGATAGCGATCTCTATCCCGGGTTATCTCCGACGTGCGCCTCCGTTGCAAGTCCGGGCATCCGGACCGCACGCGAATGCCCACGCCGATCACTCCGAACCGCCGCGTGTTGACTTTGCGAAACAAGATCCGCGCCTGCTGCTCAACTAAACTCAATGGGAAACAGCAAGTTATCAATTTGAATAAACAATATATCAACCAAAGTTGTAAGAGAAGGGTGAACACTGGCTGCGCGTAGTTGAATCTCAACCCTGCCCGTGCCCTTTCGTCAGAGACATCGCAAGTGCCTTCGTTCCGAGTGTGGCCACCTCATCGGGGCCCGTCATCGTTCGTGGAGGGCGACCGAGGAGGTCGACGGGACGGATTCGCCCTGGGCGTGGGATTTGGGCCGCTAGATTATTCAAACCCAGCCGCAGCAATTGAGAACAGCACATACTCGCTCTTCCCGAGGAAAATCCGCGAAACGGCCGGATTTCGTTTGACATTGCGCCGGGTCCTCGTTTTCATGACAGCCGAAGTACGGCCTGCTCATGTTCGGCAGGCCGGCAAGGCCATGTAGCCCAGACCGCACTCCCCCTGGGGGGTGGGGCCTGGGCTTTTTTCGTTTCGACGACCACCTCGATGGGGTTGCCTCTCGATAGCCGTTTCTCGCGGCACGGGCGATCGTTCGCTGACTTCGCGAACTGTCGTGCGCCTCGCCGAAGACACTCGCCGGCGGCCATCGGATCGCTATTCTGTTCGGAGACTCGCTGAACCTCGACGAACCTGCTCTCTGGCTCCGCCTCGCTCGCATCAATGGCCCTCGACTCGCCGCCCACGCGTCACGCACCAAAGGACGCCAGGATCGGGCTACGAAACACGGCTGGTTTCACCAGGAGATGCCGATATGTCTCTCTCCGCGTCACTGCGCTCTTCGAAGCGGTTTCGTGCAGCTCGTCGCCGCGGTCGCAGGCTGACTCGCGAGGCGAGGCGCTTTCTCCCTCGACCGATATTCCTGGAAGACCGAACGCTCCTCGCCACGCTCTTCGTCACGAGCGCACTCGATAGCGGGCCGGGCACGCTCCGCGGACAGATCGGTGCCGCTGCTCCGAACGACACGATCCTGTTCGTCAATGACCTCATCGGCCAGACGATCACATTGACCAGCGGCGAGCTCGTGATCTCCAAGAGCCTCTCGATCATCGGGCCGGGCTCGAATCGGGTGTTCATCAGCGCAGACCTGGACTCTCGCGTATTCGATATCGGACCTGGGGGATCGGACCTACCCGATGTCGTGAACGTGTCCATTGCGGGTCTCACGATCACGGAGGGCAGGGCGATCGCCACCTCCCCGCATGGCAGCCGCGGCGGTGGGATCTACGCCGAGAGGGCGAACCTCGTCCTGACCGATGTCATCATCGTCGGCAACGAGGTGAAAGGCCTGCCGGGGACGATCGGCGTCAACGGCCAGGGCGGCTCGACGGGTCAAGACAATCCCGAAGGGAGCGGAGGGTCCGGCGGTACCGGCGGCTCCGGGACGGCGGGGGGTGACGGAGGAGACGCCTTCGGCGGAGGCATCTACTTCGCCGGCGGCGACCTGACGATCATCCAGAGCACTTTGGCATCGAACCTGGCCGTTGCCGGTCCGGGGGGGCCTGGGGGGAACGGCGGCAACGGTGGCAATGGCGGAAGCGGTACTCAGGCAGGCTCCAGCAGCGGCGGGAACGGCGGCGACGGCGGCAATGGGGGGAACGGCGGAGCAGGCGGCGACGGCGGGCTGGCGGGCGGTGGCGGACTGTACTTCGCCGGCTCGACCCTCACGGTCTCCCTGAGCTTGATCTCGTCGAACCGAGCCACGGGCGGCCCCGCGGGCAGCGGCGGAGACGGTGGCACCGGAGGGATCGGAGGTGCCGGGTCCTTGAGCGTCGTCGATCCAGACGGTGCCGCGAACGGCGGCAACGGCGGTGATGGCGGCTCGGGCGGGAGCGGTGGCGACGGCGGCAGTGGGGGAGCGGCCTTCGGGGGCGGCGTCTACGTGGCCTCCGCCGAGGTCATCCGCGTTCTCGGGTCCGTGATTTCCACCAATCAGTCCCTCGGAGGTCCGGCCGCCGATGGCGGTATCGGCGCGGCTGCCGGCGGAGGCGGGGCGGGCGCGCTCAACGGCTCCAACGGCGACGGCAGTTCGGGCGGGAATGGCGGGATCGGCGGCCGCGGCGGCAACGGGGGCGACGGCGGGAACGGCGGGCCGAGCCGTGGTGGCGGGATCTACGTCGCGTCAGGCTCGCCGGTCGTCGCGGAGTCGCAATTCCTCAACAACCAGGCGATCGCCGGCCCGGGGGGGAACGCCGGCCCCGGCGGCGCCGGAGGAAACGGGGCCTCCGGCACCCGGGTGAACATCGCGACCGAGTTCGGCTTCCGGATTTTCGTGGGCACGATCACCGCCAAGATCGAAATCCAGCTGCCGGTTATCCCCGATATCGACATCAGCATTCCCATTAACGTCAATGCGACGATTTACTCTCAGACATTCGGGAATGCCGACGATTCGGGGGTCGGCGGCAATGGCGGTCAGGGAGGCATCGGTGGCACCGGCGGCGACGCCGGGTCCGGTGGCGATTCGGCTGGCGGCGCCATCTCGATCGGGGGCGGGAGTCTGGCGGTCACCGGGAGCGGTTTCAGCGGCAATCAGGCCATCGCCGGGGCGGGCGGGAACGGAGGCGCGGGAGCCGCGGGCGGTGCGGGAGGCGCGGGTTTTCGATTCTCGTTCATCACCGACATCAACTTCAACATCGCCATCAACTTCGAGATCGGCATCGAGCTCGACCTCAATCCGCTGTCGATCTTGACGCTGGATCCCAACCCGAGCGATCCGGGGGAGTCGGGGATCGGGCTCGCAGAAGGCCCGATGCTGATCGCGGCTGCGAATCCGAAGGGAGGCAACGGAGCACCCGGCGGGGCCGGCGGTGATGGTGGCGACGGCGGCGACGGAGGGTCGGCGTTCGGCGGGACAATCCACCTTGCCGAAGGCAACCTCGGCATGGACAACTCCACGCTGACGTCGAGCCTGGCACAAGGCGGCAGCGCCGGCAATGCCGGCTCGGGTGCAAGCGGCGGGGGCGGTGGGCTCGGCAATGTCACGACCTTCTCCATCACCGATATCGACCCGGATGCCCCGAACCTCACGCTCACCTTCAAGATCCTGATCGGCCCCATCCCGCCGATCCAGGTCTCGGTGAATGGCCCCGTGCTCGATTACACGGCGAGCGCCACCTCGGTCTTCAATGCGGCCAACGGCGGGGCGAGCGGCGATGGCGGAGCCGGTGGAGACGGGGGAAGTGTCCAGGGCGGTGGCGCCTCGGTCAACGGTAGCGCCCTCGTTTCCGGCAGCCAGATCAGCACTGCACAGGCCGTGGCGGGATCGGGCGGGAACGGCGGGGCCGGCAGCAGCCCGGCCTCGAATGGACTGCTGATCGGCGATCCTCCGTTGCTCGGCGTCGCGAGCGCCGGGGCCAGTGGGCCGGCAGGGAACGGCGGAATTGCGCGCGGCGGCGGTCTCTTCGTGCAAGGTGCGGCGCTCGGCATGGGCGATTCCACGGTCTCCCGGTCGCAGGCGACCGCCGGCGACGGGGGCCGGGGCGGCGACGGCGGGCCCGGCGGAATCGCGGTCAACAACAGTACTCAATCGAGTCCAGGTTCGCCGGGCGGAGCAGGCGGCATCGCCGCCGGCGGCGGTGTCTTCTTCGCGGGCTCGAGGCTGATCATCGACGGATCGCTCCTCGACTCGAATTCGGCCAAGGGCGGCTCTGGTGGAGCCGGAGGCACCGGAGGATCTGGGGGGATCGTGGTGATCCTCGACGGGATCGCACAAACGGCGAACAGCGATGCGGGTGGGGCCGGAGGGCCGGGCGGAGACGCCCTTGGTGGCGGGCTTTTCAACGGGGCTCTCACGGCCACGGTTGATTCCTCCACGTTCTCGGGGAATAGGGCGACCGGAGGTGCCGGGGGCGCCGGCGGGTCCGGCGGCAGTTTCAGCGTTCTTTTCGCTCCCGATACCGATCCGGTCAATCTCCCGCCTTCGGGCGGCGGGGCCGCGGGCGCGGGAGGAGCGGGAGGGGATGGGCTCGGCGGAGGCATCTACAACGCGTCCTCGCAACGGCTGCGGTCCGTCGTGGAGTTCCTGCTCCCGGTCACGCTCTCCGGGAATGCGGCCACCGGCGGGGACGGTGGCGCCGGCGGGGCCGGCGGCGCCCTCGATTTCCGCGTCAATACGGGGCCGGCGACGGGCGTGGTCGGCGGGCACGGCGGGAGCGGTGGAGAGGGCCTCGGCGGCGGGCTCTATAACCCCCTGAGCGTCGTGACTTTCTCGGCCCCGACGGGTGGAGGGGGACAGGTCCCGGCCGCACAAGACGTTCCCGCGATCCTCACGTTGACCGGCAACACAGCGACCGGTGGCGCCGGTGGCGCCGGCGGTTCGGCCAGTTTCGTCGGCGGGGTCGTCGCCGGTTCGCAGAGCGGCATCAGCGGCGCCGCGGGCGGAATCGGCGGCGAGGGCGGGAATGGTCAGGGCGGTGGCATCTGGAACGCTCCGGGTGGCCTGTCGATCCCGGCGTCGAGCGTGATCAATAACAACGCGGCCACCGGTGGCTTGGGTGGTGCCGGGGGACTCGGCGGCCTGCTCAGCTCCATCACCTTGAACAACGGCACGTCTGCGACGGGCGGCCCCGGTGGACTGGGCGGCCATGGCGGCGATGGGCAGGGCGGGGCCATCTATAACCTCGGCAACAACCTGCAGATCCTCGCGATCAATGGTGCCAGCGGGAACACCGCGACCGGCGGGGCCGGCGGGCCCGGCGGGGCCGCGAGCCTGGTGGGGAGCCTCATCGGCGGGACCTTCGTGGCGGCCACGGGTGGATCCGGCGGTCAGGGCGGGGATGGTGGAGACGGCGAGGGCGGCTTCCTCTACAACACCGGCTCGTCCTTGATCGTGGCACGCTCGATCCTGAGGGCAAATGCGGCGACGGGTGGCATCGGTGGAGCGGGAGGATTGGGCAGCGTCATCGGCGGCATCATCATCGTGCCCGGCAGCAGCGTCCTGGGTGGCAACGGCGGTGCGGGTGGCAACGGCGGCGACGGTGCGGGCGGTGCCCTGTTCAACTCCGGCCTCTCTGCACTCGTCACCACGAGTTCCCTGACCGACAACACGGCCACCGGCGGGGCCGGCGGGCCTGGCGGGCTGAGTGGAGCTGGGGGGCTCATCAATCTCGGCGAGGTGAGCGTCGGTCTGACGCTCGGCAGTGCCAACGGCGGCAAGGGCGGCGACGGCGGCGACGGCGGCGACGGGCAAGGCGGCGCGATCGCCAACCAGGGCTTCGGATTCCAGGTGATCCTCAGCCTGCTCACCGGCAACGTGGCGACCGGTGGCGCGGGGGGCGCGGGCAGCCTCGGAGGCTTCGGAGGGATCATCGCCATCACCGCCCAGGCCGGGAACGCGGCTGCCGGGAGCGCCAACGGCGGGGCCGGCGGGGCCGGCGGCGACGGTGGAAACGGGCAGGGTGGTGCGCTCTTCAACACAACGCCGGGCGTGCTGGTCCAGGACAGCCCGTTCAACAACAACTCGGCCAGGGGAGGTGCCGGTGGGGCCGGCGGCCTCGGCGGCTTCGGCGGCTCGGTGACGGTCACCGCGTATCGCGGAAATGCCACGGGCGGGAGCGTGAACGGCGGCAATGGAGGACCGGGCGGTGCGGGCGGAGATGGACAGGGCGGCGCCATCTTCAACACCGTCTCGGCGAGTAACTTCATCTACGATATTTCCTTCCCGTCAGAAGGCCTTCCTCCACCGGGCGGACCGGGTGCCGACTTTGTCCCCTCGAACCTCAACTTCCTGATGGGCAACAGCGCCACGGGGGGGGCGGGGGGAGCCGGTGGAAATGGTGGAGCCGGTGGGATTCTCGCCGTTCAGTCCTTCACCGGAACGATCACCCGAGGCACAGCCAATGGTGGTGACGGCGGTGCAGGCGGTGCGGGCGGCGACGGGCAAGGCGGCGCGATCGCCAATTTCGCGTTCCGATTCCTGGTGACCGCATTCACCCCGCTCGGCGCTTCTCCAGTACTCGCTCCCGGGGCGCTCGGCTCGCTCATCGTCCTGAACCTCCTGAACTCGAATACCGCGAATGGCGGTCCGGGCGGTGCCGGGGGGAGCGGCGGTGATAGCGGCGGCTTGAGCTTCAGCGGCGTGGAAGCAAACGGTGCGGTCGGTGGCGACGGTGGGTTCGGAGGCAGCGGCGGCCGGGCGAGGGGCGGGGCGATTTTCAACACCGCCTCCAGCTTCTCGGTCCTGGGCTTCGACCAGCTGGTTCGAACCCCGGTCCTGAACGTGGGCGCCGGCATCGGAATCGCCCGAGCGCTGGCCGACACCCCGTTCCTGACGATCCAGTTCAATGTCCTCGATGACAACGCGGCCACCGGCGGCGCAGCAGGCGCCGGGGGCGGCGGCGGAGGGAATGGTGGGGCGTCTACCAGCGGCGGGAACGCCAACGGCGGGAACGGCGGCGACGGTGGGCTCGGAGGCAGCGGCGGCGATGCCTCGGGCGGCGCCATCAGCAATTCGGGCAACGACTTTGTTTTCGCGGCCTTCAGCATCCTCGCCGGAGGACGGACACCGGGAACGGACCTGGGCATCCAGGCCCCACAGGATCCTCCACCTCCCAGCCCGCTAGCCTTCCTGACACTGGGCTTGCGATCCCTATCCGGGAATCGAGCCACTGGCGGCGCGGGCGGAACGGGAGGGCCCGGTGGCGGCAACGGCGGATTGACGTTCGGTCTGGGCAACGCTGACGGCGGGATCGGTGGAGATGGCGGACACGGGGGATTCGGTGGCAACGCATCGGGGGGAGCGATCGAGAACTTCGGCGATGATTTCCTCGTTGCCGTCTTCAGCGTGAGCCCCGGGGGTCCCGGTGGTGATCAGGGAGGGGGCGGCTCTGGGGAGGCGCTGGTCGAACTGTTCTCACTGACGGTCAACGTTACACACCTGTCCGATAACTCCGCGACGGGAGGGATCGGCGGCAACGGCGGAGCGGGCGGCGGCAACGGTGGACCGGCAGTGATCGGCCAGGCTCGTGGAGGTCTCGGCGGAGACGGGGGGAACGGCGGAGGCGGCGGAGCCGCTGCCGGAGGCGCCATCGACAACGAAGGTACGAACTTCAGGTCGCTGACGTTCAGCACCGTGAACACGGGGCTGGCTTCGGATGGGTCCTTGCAGAAGCTCCTGGTGCGTTATCCGAACTTCACGCTACGAGTCCTGTCCGGGAATACCGCGAATGGCGGGGCCGGCGGCGCGGGCGGCGCTGGCGGCGGCGATGGCGGTATCTACGTGCAGAATCCCGGAGTGCCCAATCCCGGTCCGCCCGTCTCCCTCCACACGCCGGGCGGGATCGGCGGCGACGGCGGCAACGGTGGTCACGGAGGCAACGCCTACGGCGGGGCCATCCAGAATTTCGGCGACGGCTTCCTGGTGGCCGTCTTCAGCACCGTCCTGACCAGCCCCCTTGGGGGGAACGTTACGGGTCCCGAAGTGTTCATCGACACGGTGGGCATCCAGATCACGCTGCTGAGCGACAACTCCGCAACCGGCGGAGCCGGTGGCGACGGAGGTATCGGGGGCGGGAACGCAGGGATTACCCTCAGTACCAGTCAGGCCAACGGCGGCGTGGGCGGGAACGGCGGCGACGGCGGCGAGGGGGGGGATGCCCTGGGCGGCGCCATCAACAACGCCGCGGATGGGTTCATCGTCTCCTCGTTCAGCACGCTCTACGCGGGCGACTATACAGGTTCGCGGCTCGACGTCTCGATCGTGAATGTGAACATCAACCTCAGGCAACTCTCGGGCGATCGGGCCATTGGCGGCGCGGGGGGACTCGGAGGCCCTGGCGGGGGGCAGGGGGGTGTCGGCGATGCCTCGGGCGGGATCGGCGGGATCGGCGGCAACGGCGGGCGCGGTGGCGACGCGGCCGGCGGTGCGATCGAGAACAACGGGAACCGACGGGAAGCGACGAGCGACGGTTTCGTCGTGGCGACCTTCAGCTCGATCACGCTCATCGTCTCCGAGGGAGTCGTGGTCGCCGGCCAGATCAGTCAGGCACCGAACAGTCCCCTGTTCGACGTCTCGGTGAATAGCCTCAACATCACGCTGACGAGCCTGGTCAACGACTCGGCCACGGGCGGCGCGGGAGGCCAGGGTGGGCCCGGAGGGGCGAACGGTGGCCAGAACCTGGGACTTGGTCCGGTCGATGGCGGCGTCGGCGGTCGAGGTGGTGACGGCGGTCGAGGTGGTGACGGCACGGGAGGGGCCATCGACAACCACGGCGAAGCCTTCCTGGTGGTGGACTTCTCCACGCTCCAGAACGCGGTCCCGACCGAGATCATCGGTATCGCCAACGTCATCCCGGTCTCGATCGTTCAGAAGGTGAACCTGAATGTCGCCATCACGAGGCTCACGGACGACACGGCGTCAGGTGGACGCGGGGGCAATGGCGGCATCGGCGGCGGCATCGGCGGCTTCACGCTGGGCGGCAACGCCAACGGGGGCAGGGGCGGCGACGGCGGCGATGCCGGCGACGGCGGATCGGCCCGGGGTGGCGCCATCAACAACGACCAATCCCGGGATGTCATCCCACTGAGACTCGTGATCGGGGACGTACTGGTCGCAGCGGCGACCGGCAATCCCATCGCTCCTTTCTACACGGCGGTCTTCAACATCTCGGCCAGGATCGACGAACTGTCCCGCAATTCAGCGCTCGGGGGGAACGGTGGTGACGGCGGCCTGGGCGGGGGCGGCGGGGGTACGACGACCAACGGCGACGCCAATGGCGGCCTGGGTGGCGACGGCGGCGACGGCGGTCGTGGCGGACTTGCGATCGGAGGCGCCATCGCCAATACCGCGTCGAACATCGCGCTTCGTGCGTTCAGCTTCCTGCTGAACAACCGGGCCGTCGCCGGCGCAGGTGGCAACGGCGCCGATCACGGAGGCAACGGCGGGTTCACGTTCTTCACCGGCCATAGCGATCCGGGGAAGGGTGGCAACGGCGGCGACGGCGGCGGCGGCGGCAGCGCCGGTGGCGGCGCGATCTTCAACACCGGGACAGGCTTCTCGATCGGGACCGGTGCAATCTTCTTCAACAATCACGCCATCGGCGGCGACGGCGGCTCGGGCGGTGACGGCGGCATCTGCAACGCGGGTGCAAGAGAATCACGAGGCGACGGCGGCTCGGCCGGCGACGGCGGCAGCGCCATCGGAGGAGCCATCGCGAATTCCGGCAGCCGGTTCACCTTGGGTCCCGTCAGCACGTTCGTGAGCAACGTGGCGAAAGCCGGCGGTGGCGGGAAGGGCGGCGACGGCGGGGCTGCACCGACCGAGGGGACTAGCGGCGGCAATGGCGGCAACAGGGCTTCGCCTCCGGCGGTGCGATCTATAACGCCGGCCTCGGTTTCCTGGCGACCGGGATCTCCCTCCAGTTCAGTTCGAGCACCGGAGGCAACGGGGGGAACGGCGGCCGCGGCTTCGGCAACGGCGGGGACGGCGTGGGCGGCAACGGCGGCAATGCCCTCGGCGGTGCCGTCACGAATAACGGCTTGATGGGGCTGGTCGGTGGCGCAGCCACGTTCAACAACGCCACGGGCGGCAATGGAGGCAACGGCAGAATCGGCGGTAATGGCGGTGGGGCGTACGGAGGGGCGATCCAGTCGGCTAGCAACTCGGAGACCGGTGGCATCGTGATCACACGCCTGCCGAACGTCACGAATTTCAACACGTCGTTCAATGCCGCCAGGGCCGGCAACGGTGGGAACGGGGTGAACGGCGATGGTGGACGGGGCGGCGACGCGATCGGCGGCGGCATCCGCATTCAGTCGGGCCTGGCGAACATTCTGGGGGCCCCGACCATCAGCAGCAACCAGGCCCTGGGCGGGAACGGCGGCACGGGAGGCCCGGGGGCGCGTGGCGGGAATGGCGGTTCCGCGATCGGGGGTGGTCTCGAGACGAACGGTCTGGTCAACCTCAACGACCTGGCCATCAACGCACTCGTCACCGGCAACCGGGCGCAGGGCGGCAACGGTGGCGGAGCCGGGACCGGCGGTTTCGGAGGCAACGGCGGCGACGCTCTCGGCGGCGGCATCGCGGTTTCCTCCGGCAAGCTGACGGTCAAATCCACCTCGATCAACACGAATGTCGCCCAGGGTGGAAACGGAGGCAGCGTCGGCTTCAAGGGCACGGGCGGCAACGGCGGCAACGGCTTCGGAGGCGGCATCTTCGTGGCCAATCGGGCGCTCCTGGACGTCATCGATTCCGTCATCGGAGGATTCCTCATCGGGAACCAGGCTCTCGGCGGATCCGCGGGCTCCGGCGGCCTGCTGGGCACCAACGGCAGCAATGGCAAGGGGATCGGCGGTGGGCTCTACCTGACCGGGGCGGGATCCCGGAAGAAGAACACGACCGTGGTCTTCAACCTCGCGTCCACGGCCGACAACGACATTCACGGCTCGATCACGGACATCCCGTGAAGTCGGCCATCACGATTGACACCCATGCGAGGTACGGGCCCTCGGAGTGGCTGACGCCCTTGAACCCGATACCTCCACGACCGCCCGGACAGTACTTCCGTTCCACCAGATCGGATGACCGGCGGACCATGACAAAACCGGAAAGGAAGTCGCTGTGGATACTACTCCTGACTTCGAGTTGATGGCACTCACGCCGCCCGGGGAGCCGGATCCGACCCTGGCGATCGCGGCCAGCCGTGCCGGCGGTGTGGGGGTGCTCAACCTCGAATTCAGCAGAGAGCCGGAAGCGGGGATTGACGCCTTGCACAGGCTCCTCCGCTACGGCCGGGGCCGATTGGGCGTGCAGGTCGATCCCGAGGATGACGCGCTGCTCACCGCGATTCTCGGGGCGGCATCCCCCGGGCTTGACTTCGTCGCGCTGACCTCGGCCGTGGACCACCGCCTGAGGGAAACCGTAGATCGGATCCACGGACAGGGCAAGAGAGTGATCATGATCGCAACCTGCCTCGAGGCTGCCCTGGCCGGGCAAGCCTCGAGGGTCGACGGCATCATCGCCAAGGGCAATGAGGCCGGGGGCTGGGTGGGTGAGGAAACCAGCTTCGTCCTGCTGCAGCGGCTCATGCCCAGGCTGAGGGTGCCCATTTTCGTGCAGGGCGGCATCGGCCAGCACACGATTGCGGCGTGTCGGACTGCGGGGGCGGCGGGCGTCGTCCTGGACAGCCAGCTCCTCCTAACACGTGAGTCGCCGCTCACCGATCAGGCCCGGGGGCGGCTGCGGACCATGGATGGGAGCGAGACCGTGTGCCTCGGCTCGTCCTTCGGGAGCGGGTTTCGATGCTACTCGCGTCCCGGCCTGCCGACCGTCGAGGTTCTCAAGCTCCAGGAACGAGCGGCACTGGTGTCGGAAGATCCGGCCGAAGTCCTCGGGGAACGATGGCGGAGCGCGATCCGAGGCCAGGTCGACTGGCGAGATCCCGAGTCATCCGTCCTCGCGGTTGGACAGGACGCCGCGATCGCCGCGAGCCTGGCGCGACGCTTCCAGACCGTGAGCGACATTCTGCATGCGATGCGTGAATCGGTCCACGAGCACTGCGCCACGGCCCGGCGGGCCCGGCCGCTCGCGGAACATTCCCCGCTCGCCCGATCTCATGGGACCAGGTTCCCGATTGTCCAGGGCCCGATGACAAGGGTCAGCGACCGGGCCCCGTTCGCCTCCTCCGTGGCAGAGGCCGGCGGGCTCCCCTTCCTGGCACTCGCCCTGATGCGAGGGACCGAGGTCAAGACCCTTCTCGAGGAGACGCGTCGACAACTGGGTGAGAGGCCCTGGGGTGTGGGGATCCTGGGCTTCGTGCCCCCGGAGCTGCGCGCCGAACAACTCGAGGCCATCCGCGCCTGCCGTCCCCCGTTCGCCCTGATCGCGGGGGGCAGGCCGGACCAGTCCCGGGCCCTCGAGAGCGACGGCGTCCCGACCTATCTTCACGTCCCATCGCCCGGCCTACTCCGCCTGTTCCTCCAGGAGGGGGCTCGTCGCTTCGTCTTCGAAGGCCGGGAGTGCGGAGGACACGTCGGGCCGCGGACGAGCTTCGTGCTCTGGGAAAGTATGGTCGAGGTCCTTCTGGAACACCTGCCCGCCGGAGGGGACCCGGCCGAGTTCCACGTGCTCTTCGCCGGGGGAATCCACGACGGACTGTCGGCGGCCATGGTCTCGGCGATCGCGGCGCCGCTCGTGCAACTCGGGGTCCGAATCGGCGTCCTGGCGGGCACGGCGTACCTGTTTACGAGAGAGGCGGTCGCGACCGGTGCGATCGTGCCCGGCTTCCAGAAGGCGGCCCTTGCTTGCGACCGAACGGTCTTGCTGGAAAGCGGCCCCGGCCACGCGACCCGTTGCGTGGAATCCCCCTTCGTGTTCGATTTCGCGGCCGAAAAGCGGCGGCTCATCCAGGAGGGGGCTGCCCCGGAAGATCTCCGCCACGGCCTCGAGGTGCTGAACATCGGCAGGCTCCGAGTCGCGTCCAAGGGCCTGGACCACGACCCGCGATCGGGGCGCGATCCCGCCGCCCCCAGGCTCCAATCGCTCGACAACGAGGAGCAGTGGCGGCGCGGACTTTACATGATCGGACAGGTCGCCGGCCTCCGTCATGGGCTGTGTTCCATCGACGAGCTGCATCGGAGCATCAGCGAGGAGGGCACGGGGCGGCTGGAGATGCTCGGGGATCATGACCGCGGATCGGTGCGCTCCGGTGTGCCCCAGTCCGCCGTGGCGATCGTCGGGATGGCCTGCATCCTCCCCGGCGCACCCGATCTCCGGACCTTTTGGTCCAACATCGTCAACAAGGTCGACTCCATTACCGAGGTGCCTGCCGAGCGCTGGGATTGGAGGCTCTATTTCGACCGCGATCCGTCGGCGAAGGACAAGATCTACTCGCGGTGGGGAGGTTTCATCGACGAGGTGCCCTTCGACCCGATTGCCTTCGGGATGCCACCGAGCACGCTCAAGTCGATCGAGCCGTTCCAGCTCCTGGCGCTCGCGGTGGTACGCGCCGCCCTTGAGGACGCCGGGTACCTGGACCGGCCGTTTCCGCGGGATCGAACTTCGGTGATCCTCGGAGCCGGGGGAGGGGGCAGCGATCTCACCGCCGGCTATATGGTCCGTTCCTGCCTGCCCCTGCTGTTCGGGGAGGAGGCCCCTCAACTCGCCGACCGCCTCGAGGTGAAGCTGCCGACGTGGACGGAGGACTCGTTCCCCGGCCTCCTGATGAACGTCGCCGCGGGCAGGGTCGCCAACCGATTCGACCTGGGAGGTATCAACTGCACGGTCGACGCCGCCTGTGCGTCGTCGCTCGCCGCCGTCTATCTCGCCGTCCGCGATCTCGAGGCGCGCACCAGCGACGTCGTGCTCGTCGGCGGCGTCGATGCGATCCAGAATCCGTTCGCCTTCCTGTGCTTCAGCAAGACCCAGGCGCTATCGCCGAACGGGCGATGCCGCACGTTCGACGCCGCCGCCGACGGGATCGCCATCAGTGAAGGGTATGCGGCGGTCGTGATGAAGCGGCTCGAGGACGCCGAGCGAGATGGCGACCGCATCTACGCGGTCATCCGGGGCATCGGGGGCTCGAGCGACGGACGCGACCGGAGCATGACCTCGCCTCGCCCGGAAGGTCAGGTCCGGGCGCTCGCGCGCGCCTACGAGCAATCGGGGTTTTCCGCGTCGACGGTCGGGCTCATCGAGGCCCACGGCACCGGGACCGTCGCGGGCGACCAGGCCGAGATCCAGGCCCTCACTTCCTTCTTCACGAACGAGGGCGCAGAGAACCAGAGCTGCGCGGTGGGCTCGGTGAAGTCGATGATCGGCCACTCCAAGGCGACGGCGGGAGTGGCTGGCCTCATCAAGGTCGCGCTCGCCCTCAAGCACCGCGTCCTCCCGCCGACGATCGGGGTGACGACGCCCAACCCCAAGGCGAATTTCCCGGCCAGCCCTTTCTACGTCAACACTGACACCAGGCCCTGGATCAACGCCAGCGGCTCAAGCCCCCGTCGAGCGGGGGTGAGCGCCTTCGGCTTCGGCGGGACCAACTTCCACGTCGCCGTGGAAGAGTATACGGAGGAATTCCGTGGGACCGAGGAGACCTCCCTTCAGCCGTGGCCGGCGGAGGTCCTGGTCTGGCGGGGCCGCTCGCGTGCGGACCTGGGCGAGCAGGTCCGTCGCCTGCTCGACGGCCTGGAGCGCGGGGCCAGGCCCCGACTCTCCGAACTGGCCTACACGATGTGCAGCCAGGCGGCGCAGCTGGAAGCCCACCTCCCGACGCTCTCGATCCTCGCGACCTCGCTCGAGCACCTCGTCGATGCCCTGCGGCGGGCTCGCGACCTGGTCGACGGGCATCTCGCCCGGGCCCACGATGCCCGAGGGCTGCATTTCGCTGAGCGGCCGCTCGCGAGCGTAGGGCGCGTCGCGTTCCTGTTCCCGGGTCAGGGTTCACAGTACGTGAACATGGGTCGGGAACTCGCCGTGAGCTTCGATACGGCGAGGAGCTGTTTCGAACGGGCGGATCAGCTCCTTTCGAGCCGGCTGGGGCGGCCGCTGAGCCGTTGGATCTTCCCTGCTCCCGTCTTCGATCAAGGGGAACGGAAGCGGCTGGAGAGGGCCCTGACCGAAACGCAGATCGCCCAGCCGGCGCTCGGGGCCACCGAACTGGCGTTCCTCCAGGTCCTTCGCGAGCTCGACGTCGTGCCCCAGATGCTTGCTGGCCACAGCGTCGGGGAACTCGTCGCGCTGCACGCGGCCGGTTGCTTCAACGAGGAGACACTTCTCGGTCTCGCCGAATGCCGCGGCAGATTCATCAAGGAGTGTACGACCGAAGAAAGCGGGGCAATGGCGGCGATAGCTGTGTCGCCGGATGAGCTGCTGTCCATGCCGCAGCAGATGGGGCTCACCGTCGCTAACTTCAACGGGCCACGGCAGACGATCCTCTCCGGCCCGAGGTCGCACATCGAGGATGCACTCAACTGGTGTGCTGAGAGGGGGATCCAGGCTCAGTTGCTGCCCGTCTCCTGCGCATTCCATTCACCCCTGGTCGCCGCGGCACAGCAGCGACTCGCGGCCCAGCTCGACGAGACGCCGATCGCATCTCCGCAGCTCCCTGTCTTCTCGAACTCATCCGCATCAGTCTATCCGAACGAGCCGAGCAGGATCGCGGAGCTCCTGTCGACGCATCTGGTCCGTCCGGTCGAATTCACCCGGCAGGTCGAGGCGATGTACGAGGCGGGAGCACGGATCTTCGTGGAGGTCGGCCCCCGGAATGTCCTGAGCGGACTCGTGGGACAGATCCTCGGCGATCGGAGCCACCTCTGCGCCCCGCTGGATATCGCGGGCCGACCGGACCTGGTCCAGTTCCTCGATGCGATCGCCGCGATGGCGGCCGAGGGTGTTTCCGTCAAGTTCGACCGGCTCCATCGCGGCCGCGGGCCGACCAGGCTCTCCCTGGACAAGCTCGCCAGCGAAAACGGGCAACCTCGACACTCACCGACGACATGGCTAATCACCGGAGGGACCGCGAGGCCGTCGCCGCGTCCGCAGCAGCCGGCAGACTCACCACCTCCACCGGCCGCGGCCCCGCGCACGGGCAAATCGGGCCAGCGAGTGGCAACGGACGGTCGTTCTGCCTTCATACCCGTTGAGAGCCAGGTTCCACCGACGGTTGCGGCTCGCAATGGACATGCGTCGGGGCCACCACGTACCGAAACTCCACCTGTCAAGTCACAGCAGATTGACGCGTCCTCTCGACCCGGAGCACGAAACGGACACGACTTCACCGGGAAAGGCCATGGTCTCGACACCGAGGCCCCAGGCCTTGCACCAGTAACCAACGGAGGGAAGATGGCTCGATCGACCGCCCAAACGCCCCGGAACTCGGGGCACACCAGCGACCGCATCGCGGCTCACTACAAGGAGGAGCCTTCCGCTTCGCCTGCTCCTGAGCAGGCGCGACTGGAACTGGCACGCCAGTTCCAGCAAGTCATGATGCGATTCCTACAGACCCAAGAGAACGTGATGCACGACCTGCTCACGTACCTCGGGAGCCCGCATGGGAGCGTATCAGTCTCGACCGAGGAGACGGTTGGCTGGCATCCGGGATCGAACGGTAACGGAGTAGGTCCACCGTACCGTACTGATCCCTCGGCAATGTTCGTGGATCAGCCACCGGCCACGCTTCCTCACGAGCGGGATTTCTCAAGCGACCAGACGGGCTTCTTTCCCCGTGAGGGACTCGGCCATCCGGAATTCGGCCCGCTCACGCCGGGCCGCCCTTCGACCGACGCCGAGCCGATCTCCGCGAAACTGGACGTCCATTCGAGATCCCCCGGCGTACAGCCGGTGATCGAGACGATTCAACAGCACGTCGAGGCCGAAACTTCGACGTCCCCCGCCAGTCGTGAAACACTCACGGCACGATTGCTGGCGATCGTTAGCGAGCGTACGGGATATCCCGAAGAGATGCTCGGACTTGATGCCGACCTCGAGGCCGACCTTGGCATCGACTCGATCAAGCGGGTGGAGATCGCCGGCACGATGGTTCGGACTCTCGACGTGCCGAAGTACCGCACCCCAGGGATCGAGCAGCTGACCGAGTGCAGGAGCCTCCGCCAGGTCGTGGAGCTCCTGTACTCCTCCCTGAGATCGTCCGGAGCCTCCAACGGGCCGGAGGGCCCGGTCAACGTGGCGCGGATCGAAGCCAAGGGAGAACCGGTCCCTTTTGACGACGCGCGAACCCGCCAGGGAATCGGCCGGTTCGCGCCCAATCCCAGTACGCGCAGAGATCAGGAAGATGGCGACTCTGGCTCACGGAGGCATGGTTGTCATCCTGGACGACGGAGTCGGCGTCGGCAAGAACCTCTCCGATCGGCTCGAGGAGCGTGGCATTGGGGTGATCCGCGTGACCTCGCGTCGCGTCGAATCACGGGCCACGAGCGATCTGCTGGCCTACGACCTCGGATCTCCGGACCAGGTCTCCGCTCTCATAGGTCGGATCCACGATCGCCACGGGCTCGTCGCGGCGTTGATCGACCTGACAGCGCTTGGCGCAGCCCCCCGCGCCGATGGCGATGGAGCGACCCCGCCACGTGATCCGTCCCTCGAGACGCTGCTCCTGTTGACTCAGGCCCTTCGACCGGATCTGCTGGCGAGCGCCGAGGCAGGAGGTGCCGCCGTGATCTCGGCCACGGCGTTCGGCGGCGCCTTCGGTTTCGGCGGCGACGAGCCTCTCCCTCATCCGGAGCTTGGAGGACGCATCGGGTTCATCAAGACGCTCGCCCAGGAGTGGCGCGAGGTCCGAGTGAAGGCGGTCGACCTGCCACGGACGTCGACGGAGGATGCGGCGGCCCGGCTGTTCGGGGAGCTCTTCGCCGGAGACGAGCTGACGGAAGTCGGGTACCACGAGGGGGAGAGGACGGTCCTCGACCTGAGCCCCGCGCCCCTTCGAACGGCCCACCAGGCTCTCCCCGTTGACCGCGACTCGGTCGTGCTCGTCACCGGAGGAGCCCGAGGGATCACCGCCCTCGCGGCCCTCGCCATCGCCGAGATCGCCCGACCAACGATCATCCTGGTCGGCAGGACCTCACTCCTGGTGGCAGCCGAGGCCGCCGAGATGTCGCATGTCGTCGACCAGCGGGATCTCCGCAAGGCTGTTCTGGAGAGATTCGCTCGGGAGGGCAAACGCGTCTCCCCGGCATACGTCGAGGCGGCCTGTCTGCGGATCCTCCGGGCTCGCGAGGTTGCAGAAAGCATCCGAAAGCTGGAGAACACAGGGGCCAGGGTTCACTACCACTCATGCGATGTCAGCGATGCGGCCTCCTTTCGGTGCCTGATCGAAGAAATCTACCGCACATTCGGCCGAATTGATGGCGTAATCCACGGCGCCGGTCTGATCGAAGACCGCCTGATCAAGGATAAGCAGCTCGACTCCTTTCGGCGAGTAGTGGATACCAAGGCGACGAGTGCCCTGGTCCTTGCCAGGACGCTTCGACCCGAGCTCCTTCGTTTTCTCGTATTCTTCGGCTCCGTCTCCGGAAGATACGGGAACCGGGGTCAGGCGGATTACGCAGCCGCCAATGAGATCCTCAACAAGCTCGCGCGGGATCTCGATCGCCGCTGGCCCGGCCGCGTGATCTCGTTGAACTGGGGCCCGTGGCTCGGCTCCGGGATGGTGTCCCCAGAGGTTGAGCGTCAATTCGCCGATCGAGGTGTCGTCCTGATCCCGCCCGACGTTGGATGCCGCATGCTGGTGGAGGAGCTCATCTCAGGGCGAAAGGGAGACGCCGAGATCGTGATCGGCGGCGCAAATGGCACGGCACCGGACCTGCCTCAGCGGAGCCGCGCGGCCAGTGAGTGGGATGGACCCAAAGTCGCGGAGAGGACACTCCGGGGCGACGTCTCCGGGGCGCGACTTCCTCTGATGAGAGGGGCGAGCGTCGCCTCGCGCGGGGACGACTTTCTCGAGGTCGTCCGCTGGCTGGATCCCGAGGTTGACCTTTACCTTCGCGACCACGTCCTCGACGGACATCCCGTGCTGCCCTTCGCCGTTGCGATGGAACTCATGGCCGAAGTCGCGTCCATTGGCTGGCCGGGCTTTCGCCTGCGGGAAGTCCACGACATTCGCTTGCTGCGCGGCATCGTTGTCGATGAATCGCGGAAGGAGATCCGCGTCTCCGCGAGGGCGAGACCGCGTCAACCACGCACGGCCGGCCAGGATGCGTCGGAGACTCTCGACGTGGTCATCACCCCGGCCGAGGGCCCCCGGCGCGTCCAGTATCGGGCCGTCGTCGAGTTGGAGCGACTCTCCGCGGAACACTCCGGGCTGGTCCTGCCGGGTTTCTCTTCGTCGCCGGCCCCTCTCCGAGGCGCGGGGCCGATGCCGATGAGCATCGAGGAAGCCTATCAGAAATGGCTCTTCCACGGCCCGATCTTTCGCGGAATCCAATCCATCGAGTCGATCTGTCCGGACGGGGCCCGCGCAATCCTCCGAATGTCCTCCCCGAACGACTGCCTACGTGACGGTGAACCGCGAGGATGGCTTCTCGACCCGGTGCTCATCGACAGCGCATTCCAGATGCAGGTCCTCTGGGCCCGACTGCACTGGGACGTGACCCTACTCCCGGCTGGCGTTCAATCGTGCCGCTTCCTTGATCGTCGCCGTGAGGATCCTGGGGCCGGCGAACCGGCCATCCGATCGGATCGGGGTCGCGTCCGAGCTATTCGCGAGGAACTGACGTACGAGCTGCGAATCCGCCCCGAAAGTGAGGTGCCCTTGTGCACCGCGGACCACTACTTCTTCGATTCGACTGGCCGGCAGGTGGGGACCCTGCTGCGTGTGGAGGGCACAGGGAGCAGGAAACTCAATCGGCTGTCGAGCCCGCAGCGAAGGTGGGGGAGGTCCGATGAGTCGGATATCGGTCGAATTTTCAGCCACACCCAGAGGTCACTGACATGCGAACGGAAGGCCGTGCATGAACCAGCGTGCCGCCGGGCCTATGACTTCCGATAACGGCGTGGCTTTGGCGTCAGAAGGCGACCCCGGCGGTCATACGCTTCCCGGCGTGTTCGATCCCGGCAAGCGGTAGGAGACGGAGTCGCAATCGGTATGTCGTGCCTGTTCCCAGGCGCGGGAACCTCGATCCCGGTACTGGCACGCTTTATCCTCGCCAAGGTGGATGCGATCACCGACCCACCAGGTGATCGCGAGATCAACGCCTGCTTCGACCCGGAATCGACCGAGTCAGACCGGGTCTATTGCCGCCGAGGGGATACCTCGGATGCTGGCTATCTTCGACCCATTGTCGCACGGGATCCCGCCCATCGCCGTCGGGGGGGAGCCTGATCAGTGGCTTGCCCTACGACTGGCATACGAAGCGATGAGCGATGCCGGCTGTCTTGGGCTGGACGAGTCGGTGCGGCAAAGAACGGCAGTCATTCTGGGGAAGGGAACGTACCTGAACGGCGGCAACGCGATCGCGGTTCAGCACGGCCTCGTCGTGACTCAGACGCTGGAGATCCTCAGGAGTCTGCACCCCGAGTACACCGACGCACAACTGGAGATGCTCAGGAAGGAGCTCAAACGAACCCTGCCGCCGTTCACCCCCGAGAAGATGGCGGGACTCGTCCCGAACGTAATCGTCGGCAGGATCGCAAACAGGCTTGACCTGATGGGCCCCGCACAGACGGTCGACGCCGCATGTGCCTCGTCCCTGGTGGCTGTCCACCAGGCCATGCGCGACCTCACCAGCGGAGACTGCGACCTTGCCCTCGCGGGCGGTTCGCAAATCTGGATCCCGATACCGACGGTCAGCATCTTCTGTCAACTCGGCGCTCTCTCTCGTCGGCAGCAGATCCGGCCGTTCGACGAAGCCGCCGACGGGACCCTGCTGGGCGAGGGGATTGGGATGCTCGTGCTCAAGCGGCTCAGCGACGCGGAGCGCGACGGAAATCGAATCTACGCCGTGCTCCGAGGAGCCGGCGTCGCCAGCGACGGCAGGGGTTCCAGCGTCATGGCGCCGCGCGTCGAAGGGGCGGAGCTGGCACTCCGACGCGCCTACGAATCGTCAGGGATCTCGCCCCGAACGGTCGGGCTCATCGAGGCTCACGGCACCGGAACGCTGGTCGGGGACTTGAACGAGGTTCAGGCGCTCTCCAGGGTGTTCGGCCGGCGCGATGGGGGGCATCCTCGGTGCGCCCTGGGATCTGTCAAGTCGATGATCGGCCATACGATCCCTGCATCGGGGGTCGCCGGGATCATCAAGACAGCCCTTGCGCTCTACCACAGGATCATCCCGCCTACGCTCCATTGCGACCGGCCGAGCCCGAGGCTGGGCCTGGAGCAGACGCCGTTCTACATCGCATCCGACGCCCGCCCCTGGGTCCACGGAGCGGCGGAGCCGAGGCGGGCCGGGGTCAATGCCTTCGGATTCGGTGGGATCAATGCTCACGTCGTGCTCGAGGAGCATGTTCGCCGCCGTCCGGCCGTGACTCGTCGAGAGTTTCCTCCGAGCACTCTCCCCGTCCCGGCGCCTGTGACGCCCGTCGATCACCTGCCGGACTGGGAATGCGAGGTCTGCGTCGTCGGCGCTGAAACGCTCCACGAACTTGTCGAGGAGGCCAGGCGGCTGACGGCATTCCTCGCCTCCCTGGAATCCGCCCCCGGGGGCCGGGCCTCGTCAATCCCTCATCAAGCTTCAGCCTCAAGGACCTCGCGTATTCGCTCAATGAGCACCTGATGACCGGAGGATCGGGGTCGCAATTCCGACTGGCGATCGTGGCCACCTCGCTCGCAAACCTCAGGGAGAAGCTAGACACGGCCGTCCGGAAGTTCGAGAACGGCGTCCCCCGCCAGATCAGGGACGTCTCCGGCATCTATTTCGCCTCGAGGCCCCTGGCCCGTGCAGGAGAGCTGGCATTATTGTTCCCTGGTGAAGGTTCCCAGTATCGCGACATGCTGGCGGACCTCTGCCCGCACTTCCCGGAGGTGCGGGAATGCTTCGACCAGATCGACGGAGTCTACCACGGCCATCCTCGCGGCTACGTGCGACATCACATCTTCCCGCGCGCTCAGATCCGGGAGGGGAAGGCAGGTAGCCACGAGCAGAACCTGTGGGAAATTGCCGGCGCTGTCGAGGCGGTGTTGACTGCAAACCAGGCGATCCTCACGGTCCTCAAGGGATTGGGACTTCGGCCGGACGTCATCGTGGGCCATAGCACGGGAGATTCTCCGCGGTGCGTGCGGCCGGCATCATCGATCCTGAGCGGGATCAACTCGCCGACTTCATCCTCAAGCTCTACCGCAACTACGAGGACGCGTCGCGGGCGGGCGTGCCCCGTGCCGTCCTCCTTGCGGTGGGAGCGAGCCGGGAGCGTCTTGGTCAATCGCCCGCGAAGCCGGCGGCGAGATCTTCGTGGCGATGGATAACTGCCCTACCAGGCGGTGCTCGTCGGCGAGCAGGAATCGGTCGATCGTGCCCTCGAGATCGTAAAGCGCGGGCCTTAGTTCGAGCGGCCTCAATTTCGACCGTGCCTATCACACGCCCCTCTTCGCTTCCTATGCCAATCACCTGCGCCCGGGTGTTTCAGGACCTGACGGTTCAACTGCCTGGCGTCCCCATTTACTCGTGCGCCACGGCAGCCCCTATCCGGACGAACCCGAGCGGATCCGCGACCTGATCGTCGATCAGTGGCTCCTCCCGGTCGAATTCCGCAAGACGATCGAGGCACTCCACGAGAAGGGCGTCCGACTATTCGTAGAATCAGGACCTCGTGGGAATCTGACCGCATTCGTCGAGGACATCCTGCGAGGCAAGCCCTTCGCGCCGTCCCCGCCAACGTTCAGCCGCCCGATCGGGAGTCGCTCAGATCAATCACCTGGTCGCCATACTCACGCCATGGCGTTGACCTGGACCTGATGTACCTCTACCGGCGTCGCGGACGCGCGTCGAGTGGCGATCGGGGATTGCACCGCGAGCTGCGGACCGGACTTCGACGGATCGCGCTTCAGACCGTTCCCCATGATGTCGATCTCCGCCGGGGTGGCGAGGATCCGCGTCGGCGGGTCATCGCGGTCCAATGCCGCAGCCCCGTCTCACGGTCCAACGGCCCCCTCCTCTTCAGGAAGCTGGTGATCCTGCGGTCCAAAGCCCGCTCTCCGGCCTGGACGATCGCAGGAACCCTGCCAGCACGTCCCGTGAGAGCCGGAGCAGGACGGCGGCTCATGAACCCCCATCGGTCGCTCCCCGGTCCCCAGGTCCTGATCGGCCCAGGACACCTCGCTCGCAGGTGGCGATCGTGTCGGTAACCACCCGGGCGGCAGGGGAGTTCTTGAGGACGATGGAAGCCTTCGCGGTACAGGAGCGGGTGATGAAGGCCTGCGTCGGACGAGCAGGAACAGACGGCGAGGGACAGGCGTCGGCGCCGGAGAGAAGTCATGGCCCGAGCCTTCGTTCGAAGACACTGCGCGACCGGAAAACACATGAGCCGGGCAACCGGATCGCACGGGCCCAGCGACGCCGGTCAGCGCGGGCCGACTCGCTCGATACCCCGCTAGACGGCGATCGACGCGATAAGCTTGCGCGAATCATACCCGTCCGTCGGCCGCGCGGGGCGGCCCGTAGATCGGTTGCGCACCCGGGCTCCGATCTCTTGAGTGACCTGGGCAACGAGGTGGTGAAGCGTGCCGACCTCCTCGAATCGGCTCGTCGTCGACCCAACGGCCGGGGAACGTTCGATTCCGAACGCATCGCCGAGACGAAGTCCACGATCTCGAGGTAGCGGATCGTTCGGCATCAATCCACTCATCGCCACATCACGATGCAGTTGTCAGGTCGTCCGGTGGACCACAGGGCACGAACTCCCGAACCTCACGAGGGAGAGTACGCCGTTTCCACTTCTTGGAGAGATCGTCGCAAGGGGAAGGGAGAGAATCCCTGGTTGCCCGACGTCTCTTCAGCCCGGACAAGGATCTCTACCTCCTCGACCATACGCTCGGACGTTCCGAGGGCCTGGACAGGCGGGGAGCGGGAGGCCTGGCGATCTTGCCATTGGCCGTGAGCATGGAGATCATCGCGGAGGCCGGGGCATGCTTGTGCCCCGAACTGACCGTCATCGGCATCTGCGATCTTCGCGCCAATCGGTGGATCATCTTCGATGATATGCCCCAGGAATTGGAGGTCTCCGCCAGACGCCTCCCCGAAGACGACCACAAGGTCCTGGTGAGCGTGCGAAACCTCACCGAGGACGGCCAAGGTGGCGCCCCGAAATTGCAGCCGGTGGTCGAGGCAACAGTCATCCTCGGGAAGGCATATCCGGCCGCTCCGGGGAGGGAACCGACGCGATTGGAGGGCAGTCGCGCCTCGCGCCTGCGTCCCGAACGGTTATATCGCGACCATATGTTTCACGGTCCGCTCTGGCGAGGAGTGGAACGGATCGAGGAGGTCTCTCCGGTCGGTGCCACGGCGAGCCTTCGCGTACTCCCATCGGCGAGCCTCGTACGCGAGATCCCGGACCCGGGCTTCGTCCTCGATCCGGTCACGATCGACGCGGCCGGACAGGTGATCGGCTTCTGGTCGGCGGAGCAACTCGTCTCACGCCAGGTTGTTTTCCCGTTCCGTTTCAGGTCGCTGGAGTTATTCCGTGCCCGTCTGCCGGAACTCGAGAGCCTCTCTTGTTCCGTGAGGATCCAGCTCGACGGGGAATGGCAGATCCGCTCCGACATCGAGGTCAGGGGGGGGGACGGCGGCGTCTGGTTCCGGCTCACCGGCTGGGAAGACAGGCGATTCGACCTCCCGGCCGAACTCCACCCCCTCATCGTACCCGCGCTCGAGGAGTTCTCGAAGTCCTGGGGGGCGTCGCTCGAACAGGTCACGTGTTCCTCGCTGCTGGAATGTCGTCACATCGAGATCGGCGGTCTCACGAATCAAGGCATCTGGCAACGCATCTGGGCTCATCGTATCCTCAGCCGCGCCGAACGCGATCGACTGCGACGGATGGGGTTAGCCGAGGATCAACAGCTCGCCTGGTTGGCGGGGCGAACGGCCGCCAAGGAAGCCGTTCTCCGCATCATCAACCGGCAAGCTAGGGTTGATCTCTCCCCCTCCGACATCGAGCTTCTGGCCGATGAGGACGGCTGCCTCGTGCCGACCAGTGACCGGCTGGGGATCGTCGCTGAAGTTCCTCGTGTCGCGATCTCGCTTTGCGATGGCCACGCGTTCGCGTTGGCCGCTCTCCCGGCCACGGGCGGACGACCGGGGCCGGCCGGACATGCGCGTCCGGGCATCCACGTCGAACCCGCAGGACGAACGCACATCCCTGGGCAGTCCCGGGCTCGGTGGGGGGAAGATGTTCGGCTCCCCGAGTCTGTGCCGCACGTCGACCGTGAGGACTGGCGACTACGAGCCCGGTGCTCGGAGCAGGCCGTCATCAGCGCACTCGGTGGAGCGCTCTTCCACGGGCAGCCGCGTGTCAGGTCCACTGACGTTGATCTCGAGACCGGTCTTTGCCGAGTTAGCCTGGATGGATCGCTTGCCGTGGCCTACCCGGAGCTGGCGAGGGAGCCGCTGATCGTCTTGACGGGCCTCGACGACGGCTGGGTCTGGGCAACGACGCTTTGCGAACATCGGATCTCCGAGGCCGATGACGGACCGGCGAGCTCCGGCCGCGGCCGGGTGGAATTGCTTGAATTCGGGAACCGGGAGAGCGAGCTATGAGAACGACCTCAGTACAGATCTACGACGGGATCCTCGGTCTCATGTCCCAACTGGCGGAAGACTGGGAGTATTCCGGAGAACTGACACCGGAGACCCGACTGCTCGGCGACCTGATGCTCCAGTCGCTCGACCTGGTGGTCATCGGCACGGCGATCCAGGAACGCTACGGCCGCTTGCCGTTCGCCGAGTTCCTCGCCGAAATCGGCCAGAGGCCTGCCGAGGAACGAGACGTTTCCGTCGGCGAGCTCGTTCAATTCATCTCGCGACACACGGTCGGGACCACGGCGAGGAGCCCCGTGAGATGAATCGGACGATCCTGATCGGCCTGGACGGGGCGACCTTCACTATCCTTGACGCGATGATGCAAGATGGGACCATGCCCTTCTTGCGGGGGCTCGTGAGCTCCGGCGTCCGGGGGGTCCTCCACTCGGTGGTCCCCGCGCTCACGCCCCCGGCCTGGACGTCCCTCATGACGGGGAAGCGGCCGGGAGAACATGGCGTCTTCGACTTCTTTCAGCGACAAAGTCCGGACAGTCCGTTCCTGCGATTCGCATCATCGCACGACATTCAGAGCGACACGATCTGGACCTTGGCGAGTGATCATGGATGCCGAGTGTGCGCGCTCAACTTTCCCCTGATGTTCCCGCCGCCCCGGCTCAACGGCTGCGTCGTGCCCGGCGGATGGATGCCCTGGAAGCAACTCCGCCTGGGATGTTATCCGCCGGGGCTCTTCGATCGACTCAAATCATCCGTACCCAACTTCCACCCCCGTGAGCTCTCTCACGACATGGAGCTCGAGGAGAAGGCGTTGGAAGGCTGTGCCAAGGAGGAGTATGCCGACTGGATCGTCTTGCACACGCAACGCGAACGGCGCTGGACCGACATCGCACTCTACCTCATGCGAGAGGAGCCAGCCGACCTGACCGCGATCATGTTCGACGGGGTCGATAAGCTCCAGCACCTCTGCTGGCGATTCCTCGACCCGGCCCTCCGGCCGGACTCGCCGACTCCCTGGGAGCAGGAGGTTCAGAGCCTGTGCCTGGACTACTTCCGGCGGCTCGACGGCCTGATCGCGGAGCTCGTCTCGCAGGCGGGTCCCGATGCGAGGATCATCCTCGCTTCTGATCATGGATTCGGGCCGAGTTCGGACATCTTCTACCCGAATACGTGGCTGCAGCAACAAGGCTATCTCGCTCGTGTCGGAGGCGATGAGCCGGTCCCGTCCGGAGAGCATCAGGTCGGCATCGCGCATCTGGCCCGGCATGTGTTCGAACTCGACTGGAAGCGCACGGTCGCCTACGCCGCGACGCCGAGCAGCCAGGGAATTCACATCGTACGCAGGTCGGCCGGCGAGGAGAGCGGCGTCCCTCCCGAGGACTACCACCGGATCCGAGGGCAGATCGCCGACGGGCTGCGCAACCTTCGCCATCCGGAGACGGGGCGTCCGGTCGTCGCGAAAGTATGGACGTGCGAAGAGGCGTTTGGCAACCCTCACCGAGCGTTGGGGCCGGACCTGACCATCATGCTGGAAAACGACGGCGTCGTCTCGATACTCCCCTCGGACACGATCGTGAGGAGCCGGCCGGAGCCAGTGGGCACTCACCGTCCCGAGGGCATTTTCGTCGCGACGGGTCCCGGGTTCCGTTCGGGCGAGACGATCCCGGACCTTTCAATCGTCGACGTGGCGCCTCTGCTCCTCCACTGCCTCGACATCGCGACACCCGGGGACATGTCCGGCCACCTTCCGCTCGATGCGCTGGAGCCGGCGGCAGCGGAGCGGCGTCCGGGGCGGAAACGGTTCACCTCGGCGACTCGCATTGAGGTCCACGACGCCCAATGGGACGCGTCGCCCATGGGACTGGACCCGGGGGAGGAAGCCCTCGTCCTGAGGCGACTCTCGGCGCTTGGCTATCTCGAGTAAACCGTCCGAGGGGACCCAATGCCCAAGGCTATCCTTCAGAGCGGCTTGAAGATCCACTACCAGCAGGTCGGGACTGGTCCCGATCTCGTCATGATCCATGGGCTGACCGGCAACCTGGCCGTCTGGCACCTGAAGATCGTGCCTCTGCTGATGGACGATTTCCGGGTCCTTACCTATGACCTGCGGGGACACGGATACAGCGACACGCCCCCGACAGGTTACTCCGCCACCGACATGGCGTCGGATCTGCTCCAACTCCTCGATGAGCTGGGAATCGAGGAAGCCGACATCGTCGGCCACAGCTTCGGGGCGGACACGGCTCTGTACTTCGCCCATCGGTGTCCCGATCGCGTCCGCCAACTCGTCGCGATCGAGCCCGCATTGCCGGCGCTCCTCGAGGTCCGCAGGCGCGAGGATTGGGTCGGCTGGTCCTACTGGGCCGAGGTGCTCGAGCAATCGGGACAGAGTGTGCCGCCGGATCGTCGTACGGACACGGAGTATCTCCTCCGCAAGAGTCTGAATGTCCCCAAGAAGTGGGGACCGTTGAACGGCCTGCCCCGGGACCCCAGGCCCTTCCTGAGGCTACTGGATCACACAACCTTGGCGAAGGACTACGAGTCCATCGGCGAGCTTGCCCTCAACGAGGTTCCCCGAATCCAGGTGCCCGTGCATCTCATGTATACCGAGGGCACTGCTTTCGTGGAGACCCAGAGGTTCCTCCAGGAGCACCTCCCCAACGCCCGATCCATCGTCCTGCCGAGGACGGAGTGGGGACATTTCGGTCCACTCGAGCAGCCAGAGGTCGTCGTCGAGCATCTGAGGAACATTTTCGACCAATCCGCGAGATTTCACGAGCGAGACGGGGTCTCGTCTGCTTCTTTCACATCGAACGCGCGAGGAGACGTCTGATGGACACCATCCTGATCACCGGAAGCTCGACCGGCCTGGGATTGGAGACCGCGCTCCATCTCGCCGGCCGGGGTTTCCGCGTCTTCGCGTCCATGCGGGACCTCAAGGATGCCCCGGACGTTCTAGAAGAGGCCAGACGGCGTGAAGTCTCGCTCGATGTTGTCCAGCTAGACGTGACGGATCGCGCGAGTATCGACCGGGCCGTCAACTCAATCGTCAGCTTGACAGGAGGGATCTTCGGGCTGGTGAACAATGCCGGGATCGGCCTCAGGGGATGCTTCGAGGACCTGACCGATGACGAGATTCGTCGGGTCTTCGAAGCGAACGTCTTCGGGACGATGGCGGTGACCCGCAAGGTATTACCCCACATGCGGGCCGCCGGTCGTGGCCGCATCGTGACGATCACCTCGGTCGGCGGGAGGATCGCCACTTTCGGGTTGAGCGCTACTGCTCGACGAAATTCGCCCAGGAGGGTTTCGGTGAAGCCCTGGCCCTCGAGCTGGCACCATTCGGGATCCAGTCGATCCGGGTCGAGCCCGGGATGATCAAGACCTCCCGTTGGTCCACGAATCGGGGCACTGCGACCCATGCCCTCGAGCCCAGCAGCCCTTATCACGACCTGTTCGAGAGTCACGAGCGGCTCGCCGACCGATTCGTCCAGTCGCGAAAGACTCGCCCCGAGCACGTGGCCGAGGCCGTGTACCGCGCGCTGACGGCCAGGCGACCCCGCATGCGATACGTCGTCGGTCGCCCCGCTTCGGTGGTCGTCGCGCTGCGAGGCCTCCTGCCCGACCGTGTCTTCGAGAGGGTCTACTTCGGAGCACTGATGCGACGGATCGTCGGGAAGCCCGTACGCCAGCCGCTTCGCTCGACGGGATTCGACGAAGAGGTGGCAGGACAGGTCGAGCCAGGATCCTCGAACGAAGGGTTCACCGATGGGGTCGTGAACGACTCGATCTTCGAGCGGGTGAGGTAGGGAAGGCATTATGGCGCGAATCTTGTTCACAGTCTGGCCGTTCGTGGGCCACATCAATCCGTTCATGAGTGTGGCCAAGGCCGCGCAGGCCCGGGGGCACGAGGTCGCCTTCTATACCAGCGAGCGGACCAGGGCCACGCTCGACGCGGAGGGTGTCGGCCTCTTCCCCTTTCAGCGGTTGAGGGAAGATCCCATCTGGGAGGTCGTCCAGGCGGCGGAGACTCGTTCGACACTCGGCTGGCACGCTCCGACGCTGCTCATCCGAGCGTTCCGGGACTGGCTGGCCGGAACCGTACCCGAACAGGTCGCCGACATCCGGGACATCATCGACACCTGGGGCCCCGACGTGATCGTCACGGAGACGGGCATGTGGGGACCGATCGTCGTTCTCGCCGAGACTTCGCGAGTCCCGGTCGCGATCCTGACGACGCTGATGGGCTGCCTCATCCCCGGCCCCGAGGCCCCGCCGGGCGGACCTGGACTTCCCGCACCGCGCGATCTCCGCAGCCGACTCCTCGCTCGAGCCGCGACCTCGCTGGGAGACCTGCTGGCAGTCGGTGTTCGCCGTAGCGTCAACGGGATTCGTGCCGAGAACGGACTCCCGAGGCTGGAGCGCTCGGTAAATGCTCACATGGCGCGGATACCCCTGTATCTCATCCCGAGCGTGCGCGAGATCGACTACGGACGGAATGACCTCCCTTCGACCGTGCACTATGTCGGCCCATGTGTCTGGAACAAGGCCGTCACGTCGCCCGAGCCCGATTGGATATCGCAGCTGCCGACCGACGTCCCTTGGGTCCACGCAACCGAGGGGACGGCACACTATCAGGACCCCGTCGTGCTCCGTGCGGCAGCTCGGGGACTGGCCCACCTGCCCATGCAGGTGATCCTGACGACAGGACCCCAGCGAGATCCCGCCTCGCTGGACCTGGGAGACCTGGCTCCGAACGTCCGCTTGGAGCAATGGGTCAGCCACAGCGACCTCCTGCCTCGATGCTCGGTGCTGGTGACGACGGGAGGAGCTGGGACGGTGCTCACGGCGCTGAAGCTCGGGATTCCCCTCGTGATCGTGCCGACGCACTGGGACAAGCCCGACAACGCACAGCGAGTCGTCGAAGCCGGAGCGGGGCTCAGGCTGACTCCGAAACGGTGCACCCCGGCAGGACTTCGGGCGGCAGTCGAGCGGGTCGTCAACGAGCCCTCGTTCCGAGAAAACGCGCGGCGAATCGCCCGGATCATGTCTCGCCACCCCGGGCCGGGCGGGGCGGTCGAGCTCCTGGAGTCGCTAGCGAGCAGGAGCTTCAACACCACGCAACGGCCGGGCGTCCTCGTCAACTGACGCGGGAGCAATGAAGAGGGATTCGGGAATGAGAGTCCGATTGGAGAATGGCATGAAGATCCATGGGCACAGCCGTGCCGAGATCCGGCTGTTGTTCGACGAGATCTTCAACAAGAAGGTCTACCTGAAGAACGGCATCGAACTCCGCGAGTCGGATGTGGTCTTCGACATCGGGGCGAACGTGGGACTCTTCTCCCTGTTCGTGAGCGAGTCGCTCGACGACTTCAAGCTCTTCGCCTTCGAGCCCGTTCAGGAGATCTGCGAGTGCCTGCGGCGGAACACCCGACACCTGGGAGAAAGAGCGGTCATTCTCAATGCAGGAGTCTCCGACCACCTCGGGCAAGCGGTTTTCACATACTACCCTCGCCTGCCCAGCCTCACGACGCGATTCCCGGATCGGCTGGAAGGGCGCTGGTCGGATCTCAAGGACGTCTTCGTGAGACCCGACGCCCCTGGAGCGCACGTCGCCGGTGTCCTTCGCGGGCCTCGAAAACGGTTGTTGTCGTGGTGTGTCGACGGCTTGCTCTACTACGCCTCACGCAGTCAGGAGAAGATCTGCCGCCTCACAAGCATCTCCTCGGTCATCGCCGAGCATGGCGTCGAGCGGATCGATCTCCTCAAGATCGACGTCGAGGGGAGTGAAGGAGACGTACTTCGAGGGATCGAGGAGTCTGACTGGGAGAAGATCCGTCAACTGGTGATCGAAGTACACGACATCGAGGGTGGCGTCGACAGCCTCGTGGGATGGCTTGAGCGACGGGGCCTCGAGGTGACGATCGACTCCGAGCACGAAGGTCGGAAGTCTCCGCTGCACATGCTCTATGCGCGACGCGCGCCCGAGGAGGCCCATGCGACCCACGCGGGCGGGCAGCGAAACGGGGAGGGAGATCACCCATGATCCGGATCGCAAGTCAGCCCGCCGTCGGAATCCCCGCAGGCGACGGCGAACAGGAGGAGGGCGAATCTCAGGATCGCTCGCACGGATGGGGGCAAGATCGGCCCCGCTTGCTCTCGTACGTCGGCAGGTGGGGGCGTGCGCGGCGGTGGCTGCCGAAGGACGCGTACCGGGTCCTCGACGTCGGCTGCGCCTTCGGATACGGCACCGTGGCAATCATGGGCCATGGAGAAGCGCGGCGGTGGGTCGCCGGAGTGGAGCGTGATCCGGAAAACGTCCGGCTGGCCGGGAGAGCGTATCCCTGGCTTCCGATGGTGCAGGCTGACGCGACGTCGCTTCCCTTCTCGAACGGTACTGTCGACGCGGTCGTGATCCTCGACGTGCTCGAGCACCTGGACGACCCTGCTGCCGTGCTGGCGGAGGTGCGGCGAGTCCTGAAGCGCGACGGCACACTGATCGTCAGCGTGCCGCACAAAGGTCTCCTGCGTGCGTTTGATTCGAACAATCTCTACACGTCGCTGCGCCGTTCATGCCGGGGCTTCCTACCGCTTGAGCCTTGCGAGGAGTCGTTCAAGGGCCGGCACCGTCACTACTCCTGCGCCGAAGCAGGCGAGCTTCTCGGCCCCGGTTTCAGCGTTAACCGCCTTGCGCGTACAGGAATCGGATTTGCTGAGCTTCTCCATCTCCTTCTGCTCGTGGTGTTCAAGGGGTTGCTCCGCTGGCGGGCTGCGTACATGGTCCTCCGCCACCTCTATTTTGCAGGCTCCCTCCTCGAGGATCTGATACCTGCCGGACCGTTCGGCTACAACCTCACGTTGCAGGCCAGGGCTGTCCAGCGCGATGGCCGGTTCGCAGACCAGGATCTGTCTGCAAACTCTTCCATGTTGTGTGAATCGCGATATGAGGTGTCAATTCCGTGAGCGTGCGCAGCGGATTCCGGGTTCACCCAATCGATCGCGAGGTTCGAGTTTCGCGGTCTTGATAGCGCATCAGGAGATTCTGGCCCATGGGAGACTTAGACCTGGTCGCGGTGGTCACAGGAGCCTCAAGTGGCATCGGTGCCGCCCTCTCGCGGCAATTGGCGGCAGGCGGCGCGAGGGTAGGTTTGATCGCCCTTCCGGACTCCGCGCTGGAAGCAGAGGCGGAAGGGATCCGTTCTCGTGGGGGGGACGCTTATGCCGTTGGTGCCGATGTGAGCGATCCGTCCGCGCTTCGCGTTGCGCTGAACCGCGTCACGGACGAGTTGGGCCCGATTGACCTGCTCATCCTCAATGCCGGCATCGGGATCGGAACCCCTGCGTCGTCCTTCTCGGCCGAAGACTTCGAGCGCATGGTCCGGGTGAACCTCCTCGGTGCGGCCTATGCAATCGAAATGGTCTTGCCATCGATGATCGAACGAGGACGGGGCCACCTGGTCGGTCTCAGCAGTCTCTCTTCCCTCAGAGGGCAGCCCTTGGTCTCCGGTTACTGTGCAACCAAGGCGGGCTTCGCAATCCTCCTCGAGGGGCTTCGCATTGAGCTTCGGAACAAGGGCATCGCCGTCACCACGGTCCGCCCGGGATTCGTTCGAACCCCCATGACCGCTGGATTCAAGGCTCCCCGGTTCATGGTCGAAGTGGAGACCGCAGCCGAGATCATCATAAGGGGGATCAAGGCCCGACGCCCGGAGGTGAGATTCCCGTGGCAAGCGAACTGGCTAATGAGCCTCGGAAGCAGATTCCCGTGCGCGGTGTACGACCGACTCGTCGCTGCGATGATGCCCCCCGAACTGTCGGCCCTATTCAAGTGAGAGGGGAGCAATGCGGGTCGACAGCAAGGTCATGATGGTCACCGGTGCCACCTCAGGCATTGGAGAGGCAGCTGCTGAGTCGCTGGCACGGTTGGGCGCCTCGGTGGTCCTGGTCGGGCGCGATCGTGAACGTACCAAGTCGGTCGCCGATCGGATCCGTCAGGACACGGGAAATCGATCGGTGGGCTATCTCACCGCCGATCTGTCTTCACAGCGATCCGTCCGAGAACTCGCTCGCGGATTCGCCAGCCGTTATCCGCGTCTGGACGTTCTGATCAATAACGCGGGTGGCATCTTCATGAGACGGCGGCTGAGCGAGGATGGCATCGAGATGACATTCGCCCTCAATCACCTCGGTTACTTTCTGCTGACGAATCTCCTACTCGACATGCTGATCTCAAGCGCCCCCGCCCGCGTCGTCAACGTCTCGTCTTGCGGGCACGAACTCGCGGGGGGACTGGATCTCAGCGACTTGCAGCGGGAGCGAGGGTACAGAGGGTTTCCGGCCTATCATCAGTCTAAACTTGCCAACCTACTGTTCACTTACGAGCTCGCGCGACGTCTCTCTGGGACTGGAGTGACGGTGAATGCGCTGCACCCCGGCCTCGTAGCCACACGCATCGGTCTGAACAACGGCCTGGGCTGGCGCCTCATCAAGCCGCTCATCAGTTGGGCGTACGGGATCCGATATGTAAGTCCGGAGGTGGGAGCCCAGACACTCACCTATCTGGCCACCTCACTCGAGGTGGAGGGCCAGTCGGGGGGCTACTATGTCTCGAACAAGGCTGCTGCATCATCGCCCGCCTCGCGAGATGGCGCCGCAGCTCTCAGTCTTTGGGAACTCAGCGAGCGGATGACCGAGCTCGATTGCGCCGTCCGAACCTGAAGGCGATACCTCGAGATGGTTACTCGTCACCGTCAACCACAGCACATGCATTCACAGGAGTTACGAAGTAGTGATCGCCGGCAGGGGACAAGCGTTCACAACATGTACTGAGTTCATCATGCGATAGAATCTGGCTCGGTCCTATTGGTCTTGAGTATTCTCCAGAACAATCCGGATCCGCCGCCTCGTTCCTTCCAGGACTCGAGAGTTGCGGAACTTTCCGGTAAGAATTCCGGCAGACACGCTCCCGGATCCTGAAACCATGCGACCGCCTCGGGGAATCCACCAATGTCACTGGCCACCTCAAGAGACACACCAGCCGGGGCCGAGCGAAGTCCGGCGACATCCAGGAGTGCGATGCGCAGAATTCCGTCGAGGCACGTCTCTCAACGACTGCCGCTGACCTTGACAGAGGAGATCTTCCAGGTCATCGACGATCCGACGCTGCCCGTGACTCAACTGGCCGAGCTTCGCGTTAAGGGCAACCTTGATGAAGATCGATTGCGGGACTCCATCGCGAGAGCGATCGCCAAACATCCGATGACCCGCGCCCGATTGGCTAGAGCTCGCTGCCTGTTGAGCCCACCGCAGTGGGAGATGAACTCCCCGGTGAGCCCCGACGTTCTCCAGGTCATAGACCAAGACGACGATGAGGACATGGCCACGATCCGATCGAGCTTCTGCAGCCAGCCGATCGACCTGACCTCCGCACCTGCACTGAGAGTCTTGCTGGTCCGCCGCAGATCGGGCGACTCACTCCTCGTCAGCATGCATCATGCAATCGCCGACGGCATCGGCGGCTTCCGCTTTATTGAGTCTTTGGCCCGGGCATACTCCGGACGCGAGGACCCCACTCCTTCCGTAGAGATGTCCAGCGCTCGGGACATTCGCAGCTACCTGCGTCGTGCCGATGAATCGGGCCGAGAGCCCCTGAAGCCCTCAACCAGTACTCCAGGCCAGGTAGCGCTCGTCGCTCCCGAAGGGGCCACGAGCGCGCCCGGGTACGGCATCGGCTACATGACCCTCACACAGGACGAGCGAAAACATCTCGACCCCAGACGGCATGGCTCTGGAGTCACACTCAACGACCTTCTGATCTCCGCGCTTCACATGACGATTTGCTGTTGGAATGCCCAGCGGAATCAGCCGTGCGACTCGATCCTGATCCTCATTCCCGTGAATACACGCCCGATCCATCACGCTTTTGAAATGGTCGCAAACCTCTCCAGCGTAGAGGGCAACCTAAGTACTCCCCCGGATCGAACCTCCACGAAGACGATTGTCTCCGCGGTCTCTACCCAGACTCACGCTGCCTCGGCCAGGATTCGCATCCCCGAATTCTTGTTGAGGCACGACATGCTCTGGAGCCCGACTCTCAATCTCTTCACGTATTACGCTCTCTATCTCTCACGATGGATCCATCGCTCCGAGGGCCCGCCGAGGACCACGCTGCTGACTAACATCGGGCGGATGGAGAGGTTGATCACCTCGGGCTTCGGGGGCGAAGCCGGGGAAATCACCGAAATCTGGCCATCGGCACCTGCCCTGATGCCGTGGGGCATGACCATGACGAGCGGCACCTATCGCGGTCGCGTCCATCTCTCTCTGCGTTATTGCAGGAAGTTCTTCAGCGATCATGCCGCCGAGAGCTTCTTGAACTTGTACAAAACCACTCTGTTCAGCATGAACTCAACTTGGAGAGAATGCTGAGGAGCAGGATCCGCCTCCAGGAGGCGGGCGATGCCAGAAGTCGCTGGCCGCCAATTGTCGATTGCGCTAAAAGATGGTCTTAATTGAGCGGATCCATCTCATTGTGGCTGATCGCCGTGATGCACAACGAGTGAGCGATCGACTCGGCTGCCCGGATAGCGGCTCATTCTGCACAGATCTGGGGCTAGCTATTTATATTTCCACCTCTTGTGAAGCAACTCCGGAGTTCTACGATGTTGACTCGCCCGGTGAAGTCTCGACTGCCGCGACTGGCGTTGCGGGCCCTGGTACTCAGTTCTATCGCACTCCTTCTCACGTCGCGCCCGGGCTGGTGCCAACTCACGGCGGCCGATTTCACGCGCACGAATCTACCCGGCTTCGGCGATCGCCATAACAGCTACTCATGGTCCATGAAGTGGTTCAAGGGGAAGCTGTACGTCGGCACGAATAGGGACTTCCAATGTGTCGAGAATGCGACGCTCGCCTTCTACTTCCCTCAGGTCATACCGCTCCAGTCCGTCTTCCAGGATCCGGACGTCCCGTGCCCCGCCGACCCGTCCGATCTGGACCTTCGAGCCGAAATCTGGCGATACACACCAGAGACCCAAACCTGGGACAGGGTCTATCAATCGGAGGTGATACCCAACCCCTCGGCGCCGGGTAAGAGCATCGCGCGCGACATTGGATACCGGGACATGGTCGAGTTCAGGGAACGGGACGGGACGAATGCACTTTATATTCTCGGGTGTACAGCCCGCGAATACACGCCCGGGCTCCCCCCTCCCCGGATTCTCCGGATGACCGTGGCAACCGATCCCGAGACCGGCCAGGATCACGAAGTTTTCGAACCGGTGCCTCAGGATCCGGGAACGACTCTCGGAGAACTGAACGCGATCACGTATCGCGCGTCGGCCGTATACAAGAACCGGCTTTACGTGACGGCGAGTGCCGGACTCACCGGCGACGGCTACATCCTGGAATCGACCAATCCGCGCGAAGGGAACAACAGTTTCCGTCAGGTCTCACCGTCCAACTTCCATGTTTATGAACTGGCCGTGATGGGAGAATATCTATATGTTGGGGCTGGTGATCAGAATCTAGGATACTCCGTCTGGAAGACGCGAGCCGAAGGCCCGCTGCCTTATGCAGCCATTCCTGTCGTGACCCTGGGAGGTGGTCGCGGCTCCGCGATGACATCGGTGGTCAGCATGTACCCCTTCAAGGGCCGCCTCTACGTCGGATGCGCAGGCTGGTTCTCATTCGTCCTCCCCTCCTCCGAACTCATCCGGATCAATGCCGACGATAGCTGGGAACTCGTGTCGGGCAGTCCGCGGTCGACCAACAGGGGATTCCTCTTCCCGATCAGTGGCCTCGGGGATGGGTTCGGCAATCCGTTCAATGCTCACATCTGGAGAATGCAGGATCATAACGGAGTGCTCTATGCGGGCACGAACGACGATAGCTGGGGGCTGCGGCATACCTTCCTGGATCCGTACTTTCGGTATCAGTATGGATTTGACCTGTTCGCGAGCACGGATGGCGTGTACTGGACTCCGGTGTCCCGAACCGGTTTCGGAAATCCCTTCACCTTCGGTCTTCGAACCTTCGCATCAACGCCCGCGGGTTTATTCGTTGGCACGGTGAATTACGCGCAAGGGACGGAGGTCTGGCTCGGTCGGGATAGCTCATCCGTCCAGACGGGGAGCGCGATGCAGGCCGGCGCGCTGACGAAACCCCTTTCCGCCGGGAAAACGATAGCCGCCCCCGGGCAACTCGATGCAGAGCCGGGCGGAAAGACGACGATACTCTCATGGGCGCCCGCCCCGGGGGCTGCTCAGTACCGGGTCTATCGCTCCACGTCGCGGGCCACGGACCTTGGGTTCTTCCTGGGGGTTGCCCCCACGGCGAACTCGCAAGGAGGAGGGCCGTCCAAACGGGAAGTCAGCTCCGGTGTCTTTCAGATACCCACACAATTTGTTCTGATCGCAGAAACCGCAGAGCCCTTCTATGAGGACCGCTCCCCGGCCCGTGGGAGTTTTCACTCCTATTACGTCCAGGCCGTGGACACGCGCCATCGCCTCTCGACCACGTCGAATGTCATCTCAACCTCGGCCCTGGGTCCTCCGGTGACGTTCGAGCAGGCAATCGCTGAATGCCGTGCTGTCGCTTCGGCGGAGGAGATCGGCGATAGGGCGCTGGTCACTCTTGATGAGCGCCTGGACCGAGGTCGATCCGCCGTGTCCCGAGGCGACCTCTCAGCGGCAAAGGGGGAGTTGGACTGGATCCGTGCGCAGCTGAGCAGTCCCGATAAACGCCCGATCGGGCGAACGAGGCGCGAGGAGATTGCGCTCGTCGTCGACAAGCTCTCGCGTAGGGTCGATCTCGCTGCGAGAGGAGCCATCTCGGCGGAGGATCTCATCGGAAATCCCGGTCCGCTCGTGAGGCGTTCAGGGCAAAGAATCAACGGCTCGGCAGGGGCTCGATGAGCGGGGCCTCTCGATCGTTGCGGGCGAGGGGTGAACCATGGAATCGGCCGAGGACACAGGATGGGCTCCGGGGGCTCGGCCAGGAGTCGACCGGGCGGACTCGCCGAATACCGGTCCCAGCCTGCAATTCTTGGCCGCGGCGGAACGAGCCAGCACCGTCTTCGATCCCGACGAGCCGGCTTCGTGCGATGATCTAATGCTCATGGCCCACATCGGACCCCCGGGAGCCGACGTACTGGTCTTTGGGCATGAGAGCGCGTCGTCAAGGATCCTCGAAGTCCATGAGGTCTGCGACGACCCGCACCCGGAGTTCCCGAGCGCGAGCCGCTCTCCCGACTCGGCGGGATCGGATGCCGTGTTCTCCATCGGCTCCCCACCCCGAAGTCCCCAGCTCGGGTCTTGGGGCGGCGTGCTTTCGGAGACCCTTGCGGCTCCTGTTTCCATAGCGACGATCCATGACGATGCCTCGGACGCAATGCAACCTCTGGTGGTTGAGCGGAATGGGCGTCCTCCAGAAGCACCCGTTGACCTCGTGACGACGAGCTCTGCCGCCGGCGGTGGCCCGGATCATCCTGGACGCTCGGTGAGGCTCGACCGCGAGGACTCGCATGCGCTCGAGGAGCCACGGGAATTGCCAGCGGACGAACATCGAGCCGATACGCCGCACCCGCCGCCGCTTCGCAGGCTCCATGTCCTGGGAGCCTCACGGCTGCTCCTGGTCTGGATGACGCTCGTCGTCCTACTACAGAGCTCCATGTGGATCACCGGAATGAGAACCCTGGTGCTCAGCGACGCCGTGGAAGAGGGGGTGGTACGGGCCGAATCCCGGATCATCGGCGAGTTGAGCGAATCGCTGATCCGCAAGTCGATCCGCATCCAGCGCGCGACGTTGCCGTTCTGGACCACCCTCAGCCTGCTCTCGGACTTCGTCGCCGAGCCCCTCAGCCTCTTCCTCCGGGCCTGGGTCGTGGCGACGCTCCTGAGCGCCTCGGCTGCGCTGGTGGGACGCCCAGGGAACTTCGACACCGCGTTTCACGAATGTGCGGAGGTTCAAGGCCTCTGGGTCCTGGGCATGGCGGTCCAGGTCGCCCTGGCAATCTCGTTGAAGTCGAGCGACGTCGATACGTCGATGGCCCTGGTCCTCCCGACCGGCACCTATCCAGCCCTGGCCCTGTTGGTCCTCAAGCAGATCGGGCTCTTCGCGATCTGGGGATGGACCCTGATGATCCTCGGCGGTCGGCGTCGCGGCCAGGTCGGATTGCTGTCCGCGGCGACGATCTGCGGCATCGTCGCCGCCATCGAGATCCTCTGCCGCGCCGGGTTCGCGACAGTCACCGGGGCGGCCATGCGTCTGATGTTGCTGCCCACTCACTCCTAGCGGTCAACGATCCATTGAGGTGCAGCGTGCCCAGGATTCTGTCTTCAGGACTGCTCGCCATGCTCCTGATCGTCGGCCTGACCGCCGCGAACGTGGGTCGAAGATCCGGACTCGTCAACATTGACTGGCAAGTGGTGAAGGCCCCCGCGGTCGAGGTCCACGTCGAATCGCCGAGCCTGGGAGCGATCTCCCGCAAGATCACGGCCCCTGGGACCGTCGAGCCGCTCGAGGAGGCGAAGATCGGATCCCAGATCCTGGGTCGCGTCGTCGCGGTGAACGTCAAGGAAGGCGATGCCGTGAAGGCCGATACCGTCCTCGTCAAGCTGGACGACACGGATTCGCGCGCGCGACTGGCGACGTCCCAGGCGCGATGCGAGAGGATCAGGGCGGCCATCGCCCAGGCCGAGTCGGATCTCGAGAAGGCGAACCGGGACTCGACCTTACAGGACCGACTCGCCGGCCGCGGATTCGCCACGCGGACCGATGTCGCCGACGCCCGGACCATCCTCTCGAAGGCGGAGGCGGCGCGCCAAATTGCCCTGCGGGAGCATGCGGAGAACGAGGCGATGATGGAACTGAGCCGTGAGGAGCTCAAGAGGACCGAGATCGTGTCCCCGATTAACGGCATCGTCACATCACTCGACGTTCGAGTCGGGGAGGTCGTGATCGCCGGTACGATTAACGTCCCCGGCACGACGATGATGACGGTGAGCGACCTGGATCACATGCGGGTCAGCGCCGATGTTGACGAGTCCGACGTCCCCCTGATTTCGCCGGGACAGTCGGCGCGTGTCTACCTGCAATGTGACGAGAAGACCCCGATCGCGGGGACTGTCGAGCGCGTCGCAAGCAAGGGGAAGAAGAGCGGGGACGCCGTGAAGTTCGAGACTCGCATCGTGGTCGAGCGCCCGCCGCCGTTGCTACGGGCCGGCATGACCGCGACCGTCGAGCTCGAAGTCCAGCGGGCGGACAACGCCATTGGTATTCCCGTGCAGGCCGTGATGCACCGGAAGCGGACCGACCTCCCCGACTCTCCCGAGCTGAGGGCCTGGGCCGAGAACAATGCGGGTGCGCCTGGCGAGCGCGGCCGTGAGGCCCAGTCTCGCTACGTCACCATGGTGCTCGTGGAGGAGCAGGGCCTTGCTCGCGCCCGGCTTGTGCAGATCGGGATCAGCGACGAGCGGCGAGTCCAGATCGTGTCGGGTCTGACGCAGGAGAGTCGGGTGATCGTGGGCCCATTCCGCGCGCTGGACGAACTGAAGGACGGACAGGCCGTCCGGTCGCGGTTCGTCGAGGGTGGCATTCCATGACAGAGGACAGGCCCGTCATCGCCCTCGAGGCGATCAGGAAGGAATACACGGTCGGCGGAGAGGTCGTTCATGTTCACAGGGGGATCGACCTGGAGATCATCGTGACCCACGAGCCGGAGGTCGCCCGGCGCTGTGGACGGGTCGTCCGGATTCGCAACGGCAACGTCGGGTCCGACATCCGCCTGAAACCCGATCACATCCGCCGAGGGACTTGATCCATGCTAGTTCTCGCGAACAGTGCGAGCGCCCTCGAGCAGCTGTGGGCGAACAGGATGAGATCCGTGCTGACGATGATCGGGATGATCATATCGGTGGCCTCAATCATTACCGTGGTCAGCGTCGTCCAGGGTTTCTCCGGCTTCGTCGGGAGCTTCTTGAAGGGAATGGGAACGAACGCGATGTGGGTCTGGCCCGAGCGAGTTGCGGGAAGCCCGGTGACCCCCGTCAGATCCATCGAAATGGACATCCATGATCTTGAGGATATCGAAGCGCGGTGCACATCGCTCGATGCGGTTTCTCCCGTCATCCGCCTGCCCGCCGTCTCGGTGCGACTCGGGCGTGAAGAGGCCAAGACTCCGCTGGAGGGCGTCTCGGTCGAGTACCACAGGATCCGGAAATACCTCGTGGAGACCGGGAGACCCTTCTCGCCCGTCGATATCTGGCAATCCCATCAAGTCTGCATCGTAGGGAAGGATCTGCTGCGGAAGCTCCATGCCGAGGACGACCTCGTCGAGAGATCGGTCCTGATCGACGGTCGCCGGTTCCGCGTGATCGGCGTCCTCTCCGAGAAGGGGAGCCTGCTTGGAGCTAGCCAGGATGATATCGTCCTCATCCCTTACTCAATCGCCCTGAAGATGTACCCGTCCTTCCGGCGGAAGCTCGCGTTCGCGGCCATGGCGACCTCGGAGAAGGCGGTCCCGGAGGCCCGGGCGCAGATCGTCAACTTGCTGCGCCGTCGACACCGTCTGAGCCCGCACCAGGTCAACGATTTCAGCATCCGAACCCAGGACGAGATCCTCGAGATGTTCAATAGCCTCACGATCGTCGCCGGTGCCGCACTGGCCGGCATCGTCGGCATCTCGCTGCTGGTCAGCGGCGTGGGGATCATGAACATGATGCTGGTCAGCATCACCGAGCGTACCCGCGAGATCGGCCTGAGGAAGGCCCTCGGTGCCAGGCGACGCGACATCCTTCTCCAGTTCCTGACGGAAGCGGTGATCCTCAGCCTGCTCGGGGGAGGCGTCGGGGTCGCCCTCGGCTTCTTCTTCTGCGGCCTGGCCAGCCTCCATCCCCAGGCCGTCAATGTCTCGGTGCCCTGGTGGGCCATCGTGCTCGGGTTCGGGATCTCGGCAGGCACGGGCACGGTCTTCGGCCTACTGCCCGCGGTCAAGGCTGCGCTTCTGAATCCGATCGACGCGCTTCGGAGCGACTGAGCCGGGCCGCCCAGCTCCGGGGCCCCCTCGGCCCGGCTTCTCCGGGATCAGCTCGACGATCCTGATGGTCGCGTCCTGGGTGAGCAGGTTCGTCTGGATGTCGCCGACGAATCGCCGCCCTTCGGGGCTGAAGCTCCCCAGCCCCGCCCAGACGGCCCGACCCATGTCGTGCTCGTGTCCGGGCTGGTTGAAGTGCGTCAGCCGCCTCTTGCCGCTCCCGTCGGAGCGCATGATCCACCAATCGGCTCCTCCTCGGATGCTCCCCCGGTTCGTCATCCAGACGATCGACTTCCCGTCAGGGGTGTAGAAGGCGTGCTCGTTGTAATCTCCATGTGTGAGCTGCCTCACGTCGCGGCCGGTTGTCGAGGAAATTGTATAGATCTGCTGATCCCACACGGAACGCTGATTCATGCTGCTGCAGAAGATGATCCGCTTCCCGTCGACGGAGAGCCCGTATGTCTCGTAGAAGGCCGCACCCCCTGGCTGGAAGGAACGGATGTTCCGAAGCCTGGGCTTTTCTCCGGCGTCGACGAAGTCTCCCACCATGATCGCCCACCGTCCGAAGGCCATCTTCGGATCGAGGAAGTTCGGCCTTTGAAGACGGCCGGCCCAGACCAGGCGCTTCCCGTCCGGCGAGAATCGCGGGCAGATCACGCCCTCATCCGGGCTGCCCGGCAGATCGGTGAGCTGGAACGCGCGCCGTCCATCCGGCGTGAGACACCAGATGTCCGTGTAGCCGCCGAATCCTGGCGTGGCCTCGACAGATGTTCCAGCGTGCCTAGCCTTCTCGACGACCACGACCAGGTACCGACCGGTGGGGTGCCAAGACGGGCTACCGATATGCTTCCGGGGCAAGCTCGGTACGCCCTCCGTCAGGCAGACGTCGTTCGACCCGTCGGGGTCTGCCAGGTGCACGTCGAAGTACCCGTCGGTCCCGCGCGCCGCGTAGGCAATGCGATCGGGTTTCCCGGGAGACCAGTGAACTTGAGCCCCATGGTCTCGGAACGTTAGGATTCGTACGTCTTGTCCCAAGGCATTGTTCTTCCCGACCGCAACTACAGCAGCAACGCCGACAAAGACGTCGAGTAACATAACGTGGAGTCGATCATGTAAGAGGGATTTGCCGCCGGGGTTTGGTGCGCTCACAACCATTACCCTATGAAAGCCTCAATGCGCTTATACATTACACTCTATTAGTTATACGTCCGATTAATCCTAGTCGATCAGCCCAGTCCGCAACGCGGGAGAAGAATGCTACCCCGTCGGTGGTGTCCGACACCGATTTCATGGGATTCTACTTGTGGATGGGCTTGACGTCCAGGAGCCGACTCTTCAAGACAGACCGCTCTGCGCGGCCGGGCCAAGAGGTCATGCGCACGCGGGTCCGCCGCGCCGACGGCCGCAAGAAGGGCTCCTCGGCGGCCATCGTCGACAGCCAGTCGGTCAAGACGGCCGAGGGGGGCGTGAAGGGCTACGACGCGGGACCTGACGAAGGCGGTCGACCTCGGGTTGGCCGAGCGATCGGCCCCGACTCCCGATCGCCCCGATGAGATCCCACTCGAGGAGGGCAGGGCCCTGCACATGAGCTTCGCGGGCAGGGCCCGCGTCGCCGGCGGCGAACGCCCGTCCTCGCTGAAGCGTTACCGGGCCGTCCTCGACAAGTTCACCGCCTACGCGCACTCCAAGGGCCTGCGCACCTGGGACCGCGTCACGACCCAAACCATTCAGGGCTATGCGGGGCATCTGGAGTCGGAGGGCCATGCGTATCGCACCCAGTACCTCGAGTTGACGACTCTTAAGCAGGCCTTCCACTGGCTCGTCAAGCAGGGCCATCTCTCGGTCGATCTGCGGATCGATCTGCCGCTGGGCAAGCCCCAGGCACGGACACCTACTGCTGGAAGCAGGCCGAGGTCGGTTCCATGCTGCAACATTGCCTCAGCGATCCCGAACTCGGCTGGCTGGGGCGGGTCATCCTCGCGCTGGCCGCGACCGGCTTGCGGATCTCGGAGTTATCCGGCCTGAGGTGGTCCGATGTCGATCTCGACGGCGGGATGATCCGCCTGGTGGATGAGACGACATCGGGCCGCCGAGAGTCGAGGAAGGGGGCTGCGCGCACGCTCAAGAGCGGCCGCGGTCGTTCCTTCCCGATCCAGGAGGAATTGCTCCTCGCGCTGAGGGGCATGCCCCGGCACCCCGATGGTTCGGACTTCCACGGCCCGCGTGGCGGTCGGCGATCGATAAACGTGAACTCGCGAAGTGCCGGGGAGGTTCCCGACAGATTCTGCGATTGGCGGTCGCATCGGCTGATTGGCACAGTCTTCACAGTTCGCTGTGTGAATCAGCCAGCCTTACCCTAACAGACCATGGCCAATCAAGTTAAGACGAGCGGCAAGGACAAAGCGGAGAGGGTGGGATTCGAACCCACGGTACGTGTTACCGTACACGGCATTTCCAGTGCCGCACCTTCGGCCTCTCGGTCACCTCTCCGGAGAGCCCTATCAGGGCGCTGCTTCCCGCCCCGCCCGCGAGATGCAGGCCTTCGGCATCTCGGGACGGATCGAGCCGCAGTGATGTCCTTAGTCTAAGGCCCTTTGCACGCTCAGGCAATCCAGCTTTCGGAGGGGCTGCTCGCGGCGATCCCTCACCGATGGCTCGGCCCGCCCATCGGCTCGCTGGCTCCGCCCCTCCCCGACAGAGGCGCCGGCATGCTGAGCGGGTTCGCGATCTCGACCGCCATTCTGCGCGAGGCTCGGACGATCTGGGCCAGCCAGGCCCTGGGGCCGCCTGGGGTGAAGGTCCGGGCCTCGGGGTGCTCGGTGGTCTGGAAGCTCGCGGGGCGGATCTCGGCGATCTCCCAGCCGTCGCGGAACGCCTCGCGCAGCTCCCGCTGGGAGATCCGCCGAGGGCCCTGGCCGGGGGGCTCCTCGTCGCTGAAGCAGAGGATGATCACGCGGCCGCCGGGGCGGACGACCGCCCCCAGGCCGGAGATGTATCGCGGGCGGTCCTCATCGGAGAAGGTGTGGAACAGCCCGCAGTCGATGACCGTGTCGAATTCGCGTCCCAAATCCTCCAATGCAAACGCATCGCCGACGCGGAAGTGGACGGCCAGGCCTCGGTCCTCCGCCTTGGCCCTCGCGCGGTCGATGGCCGTCGGGATGAAGTCGATGCCCCAGACCTCGTGGCCGCGAGATGCCAGAAACAGGGCGTTCTCCCCGGTGCCGCAGCCGGCGTCGAGCACGGCCTGGCCGATGGCACCCGCCTCCTGCAACTCCACGATCGCCGGCTGGGGGCCGGGGATGTCCCATGGAGGCGTCTCCAGATAGGCGGATTCGAAGCGTTCTCGTCCCACTGTCATCTCCTCTGGCTGTCGTCCGGGGAAGTCCGGACGATTCTCCTGTCCCTCGGGATCGGGATCTCCCGGACCGGTTCTCAGCAGGGCGAGCCCAGT
>JAXMBE010000065.1:0-47533 GCA_046349995.1 Isosphaeraceae bacterium
CTCCGAGTCCGAGCTGATCCCGATGACCTCGACGCCGGCTCCCAGAAACTGCTCGTAGCTGTCCCGGAAGGAACAGGCCTCGGCCGTGCACCCCGGCGTGTTGTCCTTCGGGTAGAAGAAGAGCACCACGGCCTTCTTGCCGCGGAAGGACGAGAGCGTCACCGGGTCGCCGCCCGCGGACGGCAGGGTGAAATCCGGCGACTCATCCCCGATCTGCACGCTTTCCTGTCTTGCCGTGGATGTCATGGAATCCGACCGCAATTCGAGGCGATGCTGCCCGCGACGGCACGATGCCACTCCGAGGGCTTCGCAATCTCAGCAGCTATTGTAGCCGGCCGTCATCATCCGCGACGAAGGCACCAGCACAACACCCGCGTCCGTGGGATGGCCACCGCGGAGCGCCATTCGGACCATCTCTTGGGGCACGATTCAAGGAACCTCCAGAAATCCATTTGCCCGGGGACGAGCCGTTCACTATAATTGCTATTGAGATTCAGTCTCAATTACAGAGAGGCGTATCACACCTTCATCAGGACGCCCGACCCGGGGGGCCAACGAGGGCCTGGGCGGGCAGCATCGGGGCTCGGGCATGAACGTGTCGGGACAGGCTGTGGTCACCGCTGCACAGACGGATCTGGTCCCCCTTTCCCTGCTGCGTGCCGGAGAGCATGGGCGGGTTGGCCGCCTGCATGGAAGCGGCGAGACGGTCCATCGACTCCGCGAGATGGGGCTGCATGACGGAGCTCCGGTACAAATGGTGCGGCCGGGGAGTCCCTGCATCATCCGCCTCCGCGGCCGCCGGCTCGGCTTCCGCATGGACGACGTGGCCCACGTGCTGGTTCAGATCAGCGCCGCGTCCTGAGTCCCGACCTTCAGAAGGGTCTCGCCGAGTGCCCCTGGCGCTCCCCTTGGTGACGCATGTCCTTGGTCGCCGAATCGAGAACCGCGACGGTCGCCCTCATCGGCAACCCCAACACGGGGAAGTCGACCCTGTTCGGGGCGATCTCGGGCGTCCGGCAGCGTGTCGGCAACTATCCGGGCGTTACCGTCGAGAAGTCGGTCGGAGAATTCCGCCATGACGGTCGGCGCTGGAGCCTGATCGACCTCCCGGGTACCTACAGCCTGGCTCCCCGCTCGCCAGACGAGATGGTCGCGGTCGACGTCCTGCTCGGCCGGACGCCCGAGGTGCCCCCTCCCGACCTGATCCTCTGCGTGGTCGCCGCCGACAACCTCGAGCGGAATCTCTACCTGGTCAGCCAGGTGCTTGAACTCGGCCGGCCGATCGTGATTGCGCTGACCATGCTGGACGTGGCGGACGACCAGGGGACGACCGTCGATGTCCCCCTGCTGAGTGCCCGCCTGGGTATCCCCGTCGTCCCGGTCCAGGCCCATCGCGGGCTCGGGATGGACGAGTTGAAGGCGGCTCTGAGCATCGCGCTTCGCCAGTCGGCCCCGGCCATGGAGAGCCCGTTCCCGCAGCCTTTCTGCGAGGAGGTGTCGCGGCTGGAAGCGGTCCTGGAAGGTCCGGGCCCGACGGCCGAGCCCCTGCCGCGCTATCTCGTCGAGCGGCTCCTGCTCGATACTTCCGGCTACGTCCGGGAGCGACTGCTCCGCGACGGACGGATCGCCGACGAGCGATTCGACCGCGAGCTCCAGGACGCTCGGGCCCGCCTGGCCCAGCGAAATTGCACGGTGCCGGAGGTCGAGACGCTGGCCCGCTACGCCTGGGCCTCACGGACGAGCGACGGCGTGGTGTCGCACCCGGCGGAGCATCGGGTCACCACGGAGGATCGACTGGATGCCGTCCTGACGCACCGAGTGTGGGGGCTGGTGATCCTCGCCATCATCATGCTGCTCATGTTCAACGCGGTCTTCGCCTGGGCCAAGCTCCCGATGGACGGGATCGAAGCCGTCATCGGCTGGTTTTCCGCGGGCCTGGAGCGATCGCTGCCGGAGGGGCCGCTCCGGAGCCTTCTGATCGATGGCATCATCGGTGGCATCGGGGCGGTGATCGTCTTCCTGCCGCAGATCTTCATCCTCTTCCTGATCCTCAGCAGCCTGGAGGAGTGCGGCTACCTCGCCCGCGCGGCCTACCTCATGGATCGGGCGATGGCCCGCCTCGGGCTCAGCGGCAAGTCGTTCATCCCGCTCCTCTCGTCGTTCGCCTGCGCGATCCCTGGGGTGATGGCGACCCGCGTGATCGAGGATCGCCGCGACCGGCTCGTCACCATCCTGATCGCGCCCCTGATGAGTTGCAGCGCCCGGCTCCCCGTGTACACGCTGATGATCGCGGCGTTCATCCCAGAGCGGGCCGTGCTGGGCGGCCTGATCGGCCTCCAGGGGCTGACCCTCTTCTCGATGTATCTGGTGGGCATCCTGGTCGCCGCGGCGGTGGCCTGGATACTGAAGCGCACGCTACTCCGCGGCGCGACGCCGACGTTCCTCATGGAGATGCCCCCCTACAAGTGGCCGTCGCCGGGCGTGGTCCTCCATCGAGTGTTCGAGCGCGGCTGGGACTTCCTGCGGAACGCCGGCACGATCATCTTCGCCGTCTCGATCGTGATGTGGGGCGCGCTCTATTACCCGCGGATCTCGCCGGATGAGGCCCTCCCTCTGCTCGCGGAGCAGGAACGGCTCGAAGCCCAGCTCAAGGTCGCCGAGAGCACCGGCGATACGGTCGGCCTGGAGGCAGCCCAGGCCGCGCTGGCCGAGGTGACCAACCGGCTGGAAGGAGCCCAGAAGCGGCAGAGCGTGCTCGGCCGCGCGGGCCGGCTCATCGAGCCCCTGGTGCGCCCACTGGGCTGGGACTGGCGGATCGGCAGCGCCGTGATCGCCTCCTTCCCCGCCCGCGAGGTCGTCGTGGCGACCCTGGGCGTGATCTTCGACGTCGGCGAAGAGGCGGCCGAGGACGAGGGCAGCCGGCGCCTCGGCACGGCCCTCCGCGAGGCCACCTGGCCGGAGACCGGGCGGCCGTTGTTCAACGTCCCCGTCGCCCTCTCGGTCATGGTCTTCTTCGCGCTCTGCGCCCAGTGCGTCTCCACTCTGGCGGTCATCGGCCGGGAGACCGAGAGCTGGACGTGGCCACTCTTCACCTTCGTTTACATGACGGCCATCGCCTACGTCGCGGCATTCCTGACCTACCAGGTGGGGATGTGGGTCAGCGGGTGAGGGAGAAGATCCGATGACCATCGGTTTCGAGGATCTCGTCGCGCTTTCCATCGTCTTCGCCGCAGCCGCCTACCTGGGCTGGCTCGCCGTTGGGGCGGTCCGGCGGAGAGCCGACACCGGATGTGGGTCGGCGTGCTCTCGCTGCTCGGGGGGCAGCGTCGGCTCCGACGCGGCACAGGAGCAGTTCGTCTCCATCGGCTCGATCAGCCGGCCCGGCTCGTGATCCGGCGGAAATCGCTCAGCAATACTCGATCACGACTTCCTTGTTCATCCCCCGGATCAGCTGGGCCAGTTCCTCCACCAGGTTGCGCCGGATCGAGATGCTCTTGGGGAGTAGGGGGTTCTGATACACCTCGTTGATCCGCTGCCCCACGAGGAAGAAGACGAAGTCGGCGCGGAGGATCTCCTCGGCCAGCATCCTGGCCCCGTCCCGGTCCGCGGGCAATCGGTACAGGGCCCCCGCGCTGGCCTTCAGGTACTCGAGCGCACGGGACATTGTCAGAATGCCCTCGGTGACCAGATCGACCTGGCTCAGGCGGCCCATCGGGGGCACGTCGGCGCGGGCCGATTTGAGGTCGAGGTCCACCGGCTCGCCCAGGCAGTGGGCCACGATGTTCGCGGTCGTCCCGCCACAGACGATGATCCGGCCCTGAAAGGCCAGCACCCGCTGGACATACTCCTCGTCGCGGCTGCTGTCCAGCGGCGGGCCGGTGAAGATGATCGCGGCCTCCCTCCGCCGCGCCGTGATCCCGAGGAAGGTGGCGTCGTCTCCCGGGGCGGCGCGATAGCGCCGGGAGGTCTCGGAAATCATCTTCTGGACCACGGGACGGACGCCGTGCCCGTGGAGCATCAGCTGCTGCTGGAGGAACCGTGCGATCTCCTCCCAGCCCCACCCGAAGCCGCGCTCGACTCCCATCCCGGCGTGCAGCACCCCGTCGCTCATGATCCCGAGGAAATCCCCGCGATCGAGTTCCCCCTCCGAGAACTGAATCCGCCGCTCGAGGATGACCTCCTTCTCGATGGGCATCCGGACGAGAGTCCCGCGCCGGAAGTAGAACGGGGGCGGATTGTCGAAGTTGATGATCCGGAAGTGGTTCCGCTCGTGATTGATCCGCACCACGGTGAAGGTGGCGTAGGCGATCCTCCGAACCTTGCAGATCGGCAGCGTGCCGACGACCGTGTCGATGACGTCCCGGAGCGGGACCTCCGCCTGGAGCATCCGGACCAGGATCTGCGACGTCAGCGTCGCCAGGATGTTCGCCTTCACCCCGCTGCCCAGGCCGTCGGAGAGGACTCCGATCGTCTGGCTCGGCGTCTTGACCACCCTAACGGTGTCGCCACAAAGCTCCTCGCCGTGCTTCCTCAGGCTCTCGACGTGGATATCCAGGAAACTCTCGGTCGGGATCACATCTCCACCTCGATGGCCCGGATCAGCTTGAGCAGGCCGGCCTTGGTGTCGGCCGTCGCCTCGCCCAGCAGGCTGGCGATCTCCTGAACGACCTTCATCTGGTTGTCCACGACCTGCTGCACCTGCGCGAGGGCCTCCTGCTTGAGCCGATTGCGCTCGGCCTGCTGGAGATAGATCTGCGACCGGTCCACGTTGATGCAGGCCACCAGGTCCTGCCCCCCGACCGCGAAGATCACCTGGTGGACGTGCAGGCCGAGCAGCGCGTAATAGTGCTCCCGACCCAGCACCGGCTCGCCGGTCTCCAGGACCTTGCGGAAGGGGGTCAGGTCGCCGAGCAGGGGCCCACCCGGCTGCCCGAGGACCACGCCTGCCTCGATCCGGAACATCCGGCAGAACGCCGGGTTCACCACCCGGATGGTCATCGCCCTGTCGAGCGCGACCAATCCGTTGGGGTCATAGTCCCAGAGCAACTCCCAGAGGCTCTTCTCGGTGGGGCTCAAATCTCCTCCCTGACGTGGGGTCGCGGTGAGAGTCCGCTTCGGCGACGTCGCCGTCGGACATGGTCCTCCCCTCGAAATTCTGGCACGTCCCGGCCGAGCGATCCAGCGGTCACCATTCGATGAAATCGGTGGCCCGGTCGATGACGTTCACTCGTTTCCTTCCCCACGATGGGCGAATCCCAACCAGACCCCCTTGACAAATCCCTATTTTCTCTGCAGGAATAATCGCATTGCGAAGAAGAAACGAGAATTCGATGGGTGCGGCCAGATCACTGGGCGTACTTTCGCATGAGGGACGATCGATCGTCGAAGCAACTTGCTGGAGGGAATCCAACCCAGCCATGAATTCGAGAGCCAACGCGGGAAACAGCGTTCCAGCCCCTGCCTCCTCGTTCGACGAGAGGGGCGGCCCGGACACCAGGCTCTGGTCGCAGGCTCGCCGGAATCTCAGGCTGCTCTACGGGGGCCTGACGGACGGAACCAGAATGACGTCCGGAGTGCTGGCCTCGAATTCCGGATCCTGCTGTCTCCTCACCGCGGAGGCCGGTTGATCCCGCCATCTCAGGCCGAGGGGCTGAGGACCCTAGCGACCTGAGCGACCCGGTCCGCGGCCTGCTCGCCGCTCTGGATGCACTGGGGGACGCCGACACCTCGGAAGGCGTTCCCGGCAAGGGCCAGGCCCGGCAAGGCCGAGGCCCGCGACTCGATGGACGCGACGAGCTCCAGGTGGCCCAGCTCGTACTGCGGCATCACCTCGGGCCAGCGGCTGACCCGGCCGAACAGCGGCTTGCCCCGGATGGCGAGCAGTTCGCCGAGTTCTCGGTCCGCCATCGCGCACAGGGTCTCGTCTTCAAGCGCGAGGACGTCAGGCCGGAATGCCCCCCCCAGGAAGGTGCGCATCAGCACCGTGCCCTCCGGCGCGCGGCCGGGGAACTTCACGCTCGAGAAGCTGCCCGAGAGGACCTGTCTGTTCTCGACCCTGGGCACCACGAAGCCGAAGCCGTCCAGGGCATGCCCGACCTGCTCGCGTCGATAGGCCAGTGACACGACGGCACACGACGTCGACGGGATGCTCCCCGAGCTCCGAGGAGAGCTTGGTGTCCACCTCCTCCAGGAGACAACTCGCCGCCCTGGCCGGTGTCGCGACGATCACGCCGTCGGCGTCGAGGGTGAATGGGCGTCCCGAGCGGGCCCCGAGGATTCGCCAATTGCGTTCGCCGGCGCGTTCCAGGCGATCGACGGCCACCCCGGCCTGAATGGCCCCCTGAGGCAAGCGGGACACCAGGGCGTCGACCAGGCTGGACATGCCGTCCCGCAGCCCGGCGAACAGGCCGTACCGGGCGCCGCTGCCGGCGGACCTGCCCGGGGCATCGGCCTTGCCGCGTCCCTGCCGCTCGCGGAGCGCGGCCCGGATCAGGCTGCCGTGCGACCGTTCCATCTCCAGGAACCGCGGCATCGTCGCCCGGACGCTCAACCGTTCCGGATCTCCCGTGTACATGCCCCCGACCAGCGGCTGGATCAGCCGCTCGTAGGCCTGACGACCGAACCGACGGCGGGCGAAACCGGCCAGGCTCTCGTCGTCCGCGCCATCCCGAACGGGCTGCACGAACCACTCCATCCCCATCCGGAGCTTGCCCCAGGGGCTCAGGATCGGCGTCGCCACCATCGGCCAGATCCGCGAGGGCGCCATGATCATCAGCCCGTCGGGGATCGGCACCAGCCGCCCCCGCGACACCACGAACGCGCGCCTGCGATCGGGGTCAGTCGGGATCATCCGGTCCTCGAGCCCGAGACGGTGACACAGAGCGGTCGCATGGGGCAGGGCGGTGAGGAAGCTGTCGGCGCTCTCCTCGATCACGAACCCCCGCTCCCGGACGGTGCTCAGCACGCCCCCCGGGCGGTCCGAGGCCTCGAGGACGACGACCTCGACCGAGTGCGCCGACTCGACAAGCCGGTGCGCCGCGGCCAGCCCGGTGATCCCGGCGCCCACGATAGCCACGCGGGCGCGGCGCGTGCTCGGACCTGGCTTCACCATCTCCTCGATCGAGGTTGATTCGCTCATGGAAGGGCTCTGAGGCGGGCGGGGCGGGCGGCTCGCGTTGACAGGCCGAGCCGGAGCATCTATTCTGGACATGGATATCCATTGTTGTCAAGCGGCGCGGTGCGATGCATCGCCCGCACTTCGAGGTTCGTTCCATGACTGGGCCGGCGGCGGGGCAATCGCGGTGGGTCGAGCGTGATTTCAACACCAGCCCGATGATCGTCTTCTACGAAGTGACGCGGGCTTGCGACCTGGTCTGCCTCCATTGCCGTGCCTGTGCCCAGTCGAGGCCGGACCCGAACGAGCTGAGCGGAGCGCTGTCGCGCCGGCTGATCGATGAGATCGCCGACTTCCCGGTGAAGCCGATGCTCGTGCTCACCGGCGGCGACCCGCTCAAGAGAGCCGACATCTTCGACTTGATCGGGCATTCGGTCGGCAGGGGCCTTGAGACGGCGATCACCCCCTCGCCGACTCCTCTGGCGACCACCGAGGCGATTTCCCGCCTGAAGGACGCGGGCATCCACCGAATGGCCGTGAGCATCGACGGCGCCGACGCCGCGACTCACGACGCCCTCCGTGGCGTGGCCGGCAGCTTCACCCAGACGCAGCGAATGATGGCCGACGCGAAGGCGATGGGGATCCCCGTGCAGGTGAACACGACGCTCAACCCGAGCAACTACGACCAGCTCGAGGCCATCGCGGACATGCTGGCCGACCAGGGGATCGTGCTCTGGTCTGTCTTCCTGATCGTGCCCGTCGGCCGGGCCACCCAGTCGCTGCGGCTGACTGCCGAGCAGTACGAGGCCGCCTTCGCACGGCTGTACGCCCTGTCGCTCCGCCAACCGTACGGCATCAAGACGACCGAGGGGATGCACTACCGTCGGTTCGTGGCCCAGCAGATGGTGAAATCTCGCCAGGCCGGCGCTCGGCCGACCGGCCAGCGGCCGCGCTATCTGACGATGGGAATCAATGACGGCAAGGGCGTGATGTTCGTCAGCCACACCGGGCTGATCCACCCGAGCGGATTCATGCCGCTGGTGTGCGGGATGTTCCCGTTCAATGGCGTGGTGGACGTCTACCAGCGCTCGCCCATCTTCCGCCGTCTCCGACTCCCGGACAGCTTCGAAGGCAAGTGCGGTTACTGCGAGTTCCGCAATCTCTGCGGCGGCAGCCGCGCCCGCGCCTTCAACGTTACCGGCGACCCCTACGCCGCCGACCCCGCCTGCATCCACCAACCGGGGCTGGACGGAGAGAATGCTTGACGAAGCGTCGGGAAGGCGATGCACAGGCTACCGACTCTGGGTCGCATGCTCGACGACGAGATACCGCGCCTCGTGCAGGTTCGCCTCATCCGAGGGCCAGTGCTCATCGTGGCTGACCTTCCAATCGGGACTACCGAGGATGGGTTGGGGGAAGAAGACGTCGCCGCGAAATTCTCCCTCGACGAGCGTCAGGTGGATGGTCGTGGCCAGGGGCAGGAACATGCGGAAGACCTCGCTGCCGCCGATGATCATGGCTTCCTCGGCTCCGGTCCCGGCGGCGAGTGCCAGGGCGTCGTCGCGACCGTGGGCGACCATGCAGCCCGCCGCGAGGTAGTCCGTCTGGCGCGTGAGGACGATGTTCGTGCGGCCGGGCAGGGGCCGGCCCAGTGACTCGTAGGTCTTGCGGCCCATGATGATCGGCTTGCCCCAGGTGAGCTTGCGGAAGTGCTTCAGGTCGCGGGGCAAGCGCCAGGGCAGGGCCCCTTCGCGGCCGATCAGGCCGTCCCGGCTCATCGCGACCACCAGCGAGAGTTTCACGGCTTGGGTGCTCCCCGTTCCGGTCAGACCGCGACCTCGCCGCTCAGGGCGGGATGCGAGCGATAGCCCTCCAGCACAACCTGTTCCCGAGAGGCCTGTGCCAGGTCCCGGATCTCCGGGGCGAGCCGGAGGCGAGGCGGCGGCAAGGGTTCGCGCGAGAGCTGGATGTCCACCTGCTCCAGGTGGTTCGAGTAGATGTGCGCGTCGCCGAAGGTGTGGACGAACTCGCCGGGCTCCAGGCCGGTCACGTGCGCCACGAGATGCGTGAGGAGGGCGTAGCTGGCGATGTTGAACGGAACGCCGAGGAAGAGGTCGGCCGACCGCTGGTAGAGCTGGCACGAGAGCCGTCCCTCGGTGACGTTGAACTGGAAGAGGGTGTGGCAGGGGGGCAACGCCATCTCGCCGATCTCGGCAGGGTTCCAGGCCGAGACGATCAGCCGACGGCCCACCGAGGCGGTGGGGTCGGCCTTCACCGCCTCGATTCCGGCGACCAGATTGGCGATCTGGTCGATCGATCGGCCGTCCGGCGCCTGCCAGGACCGCCACTGCTTGCCGTAGACCGGGCCCAGCTCGCCGTTCTCGTCGGCCCACTCGTCCCAGATCGTCACCTTGTGCTCTCGCAGATAGGCGATATTGGTCGAGCCCAACAGGAACCAGATCAGCTCGTGGACGATCGCGCCGAAGGGCACTTTCTTGGTCGTCACGAGCGGGAACCCGTCGGCCAGGTCGAACCGGATCTGCCGCCCGAAGACGCTCAGGGCGTCGATCTTCTCGCCCGTCGAGCGGAGCACGGCGCGGGTCGGTTTCCTGACGCCGTGATCGCGGACGTCGCGGAGCATATTGAGGTAGGGTCGCATGCAGACGATCTCGGTCGCGAGCGGAGCGGGCCGGTCCGACGTCGTGCCCGTTCCATGCTAGCCGGGGCTGGACCAGATTTCACGGCATCAGCGAAGCAAGCGAGGCGCCTTGACGATCACCGGCCGATCCGAACGGACCACGACACGGACCTGCCCGGCGCGAGCGGGCGACCAGTGGGGCAGCCGATCCAGCCGGAGCGCATCCGCCGGACGCTGGGCTCCCGAACCGGGGCCAAGGCGGATTGAGCGGGTCTCGGACCAGCCTCCGCCTTCCCAGGTCCACCAGATCTCGACCCGATCTCCGGCGCCGATATCTTGAAGGGACAGGAACTTCGCACGAGCCAGGGCATCCGGCGATCCGTCCACGGACCAGCGGAAGTCCAGGCTTGACGGCCTGTGGCGGGCGAGCCAGCGACCATCCCCCTGGGGCACTGCTCCGAAACTCCGGACCAGCCTGGACGTCGCAACCACCTCAGCCCCGGTCAGGTCGCCGGGCCGCGCCAGGTAGGGCGAGGCATCCATCGCGCCGCAGAGCGCCTCCCGATCGGCCGCGGAGAGCGCGTCCAGCAGCCGGCCGCGAATCGGGACGTCCGGGCTCCCCGGTTCGGGGACCGAGTCCGCCAGCATCTCCAGCGCGCTGGCGTCGTGAGGGAACCAGCGGGGCCGGATCGGATCCAGCGCGGCGAGGGCCTGCACCCGGGTGATCCGCTGGCGACGACAGATCTCGTCCAGGCGCTCCAGCGCTTCCAGCGTCTTGGCCTGATCTGGAAAGAAATAGCCGTTCGCCCGGTGGTTCATCGCGGACCACTGGAAGAGGAGCAGGACCAGCGCCAGGCCCGTCGCGGCCTGGAGCGTCGAGCGCGACGTCCCATCGAATCGCACGAGCCAGCGTCCCGCGCAGGTAGCGACGATGAGCACCAGCCCGCAGTGAGGAAAGAGGTGGTAGCGCGAAACCTCCAGCAGCCAGTGGTCATCCTGGACGTGGCGCACGCAGTAGGTCAGCAGGTAGCCCCCCAGGAGGCACGCCATGCCGCCCACAATCAGAGGCCGATGCGCGCCTCTCGTCGCGCGGTACGCCACACCGGCCAGGAGGACGATCGCCAGGATCAGATCGGGCCCCCATCCGAGCCAGCGATCGGCGTTATCCAGGCCAAGCAGTCCCGGCAGCAGCACGTCGACCGGAGCCCGTAGCGTGCAGAGTAGCCCGTCCCGGAGGCCGCCGTTCTGGCGGACGCTCTCGGCGAGGATCGAACGGAAACGGAACAGGCTGGCGATCCCCACATAAAGGAAGGTCCCGCCGAGCGGGACGAGTGCCCCGCGAACCCGCCGCCCGGGAGGGTGCGGCGCCTGGATCGCCCGGAGGGCCCCGATCGGCCCCGCCAGCAGCCCGATGGCCGAGAAGGCGGGGGCCGCGGCCGCGGAGGCGAAGGCCCAGGCCCACCCGCGTCCGGCCACCCGCGGAGCGACTCCGGGCTCGACCGCACCCAGCATGCCCAGCCAGGTTGACAAGGTCCAGGCTAGCGCCCACGTGAAGCTGCTCGCGGAATACCACCAGTACGCCTCGGCCGGCACCGCGGAGAGGCTGAATAGGGCCACCGCGGCCAGGGCCGTGGTCGACGAACCGGCCTCGAGAAGCACCACGCGGTGAAGCAGAAGGAGGCAGAGCGCGAACGGCACCAGCGCGGCGACCGTGAACGCCAGGGGTGCGTCGGGCAGGTGACGGCCGGCGAGTTGCCAGGTCGTCCAGGAGGTGAGCTGGAAGAGCGGGGCGATGTGCTCGTTGAACGGCTGGAACAAAAGAGCCTGGAGCGACGAGGTCTGGAGCTGCGCGATCCGCGTCACGTCGTCGCTGAAGAAGCTGGGATGCAGCAAGCGCCGGGCGTGCGGGGCCATGCAGACCAGTGCGAACGCCGAGGCGAGCCACCGTGCCCGTCGATCCACGCCGCCGGGCTGACTCCCGGTCGTCCGCCGGATGTTGTGGAGCATGGATTCCATTCACCAGAGATCGGTCGCGAGGCGACCGCGAGACCAGGCATCAGGGTTTGGTCCGGGCTTCAGCGGGTCTTCTGGATGCCCGATGCCTTCCGGACCCCGGGATCCGCCTCGGGCTCGAGCCGGACCAGGCGCGCGGTGATCGCGATCAGGTGCTCCTCGAACGCCGCCTTGAGGGCCGTGGCGTGGGACTTCGGCCCGGTGCTCACCAGCAGGGCCCCCGCGCCGGGGATCAGCCATTCGCCCTCGACGCGACGGGTCTCCACTTCGGGCACCTGGATCGTGGCGTTGATCACCTGCCGCCCGATGCCGATGTTGCGGTGGAGCCGATCGTGCAGGAGGCCCTTGCCCGGGTGAGACTCCACAACGACCTTCGTCTGGACCGGCTCGCCGTAGCTCGTCGTGTGCATCTTCACCAGCCGGTTCTCATCGATGGCCAGGCGGGCGAAGAGGGCCTCCCCCCTGAGCTGGCTGGAAAGGACGTTGACCCTGATGCCGTTGTGGACCTCGCCGAGCTGGGGCTCGAACGCCACATTGGAAGCCTGCCCGGGGGCCCCGTCGGCGCGCCGTTTGAGCGAGGCGACGTACTTGATGGTCTCCTCGTTGGTCATCCGTGCCGGCTGGCCGACCGCGACGTTCAGCTTCGGGGCCGAGAGGATGTTGCCGCGTGCGTCCGCCTGGCAGATCTCGAGCAGTTCCTTGAGCGAGGGCTCATCCACTGCCCAGACGGCCACCCCTTCCTGGCGAGTCACCTCATGGAGCCTCGGCATCAGCTTGCCCCGCCAGTCGGGGCTCGTGAGCCGGATCTCGCGGATCTCGAAGGCCACCAGGGGGGCTTCCGGCTTGATCGGGACGCGAGGTGCGACGACCGGAACCGAGTGCTCGGCCGGTGCAGCAGCAGCGCCACTCTGTCCAAGAAATGCAGACAGCATGACTGGCCACATCACATGCATCGCCGGTCTCCTGTTTCCTGGGCCGCGGGAGATGAGATCGCCAGGGAGCCGTGCAGGGAGGGGCCGGGATGATATGCAAGATGGAAGACGAGGTCAATCGAGGCTCTCCTCGGTCTTCCACCGCGCGAGGCGAGTGAATCTCGATGTCAAACATCTTTGGCCTTGGCACTTGAGAGGAACGGCATCGGCAGCCGCAGCCAGGCTTCGCGCCCCGGCCACCACCTGGCCGCGACCACGAACCGTCCAGGAGGGTCGATCCAGGCCCATTTCAGCGCTGGGCCGCGGCGAGGCACGAGGCCCTCGGGACGGGAATCATACCGGAGCGAGACGACGAGGTGGTCGAGGCGTGCCGGAGCGGGCAGGGGGCCACGACGCAGCAGCCAGCGAGCGAAGGCCATACCGTCGGCCAGCGGGCCTCCCAGGGCGGGAAGGGTCGTCACGGCAGCGAACGCGGCGAACTCCTCCGAAAATCGAGGCCCGAGCGCCTCGGCCAGACCGGGCCAGGCAAGGGCCACACTTCTGGCCCGCTTGACAGCCAGCGAGGTCGCCGCCAGTTCGAGACGCTCCGGGTCCACCTCCTCGGGCGGCGGACCGGTGCCGGTCAGCGAGCGGAGGAGCGATTCCTGGAGCGCGGCGAGCCGTCTCCGGGACGTCTCACTCACGGCCTCGGCACCCCGAGGGATGCCGCTGCGCTGATGGCTTCGAGCTCCGCGGCCAGCTCGTCGGCGTCCGGGAAACGATCGTCCCGCTCGAGCAGGACGCCGGGGATCGATGCCCGCGCGGCCAGTTCCCCGAGGAGCGCGAGGACGCCCTTCGGGACCGGGGCGGTATGCGTGTCGTGGTAGACGCTCTGGCGCTCGATCCCGCCCGCAACATGGACGTAGGCCAGTGCGTCGAGCGGCGCGCGGTCGAGGAATTCCAGCGGATCATCGCCGTGGTTCCGCGCGTTGGCGTACACGTTGGCGACATCCAGAAGCAGGCCCACGCCCGTACGCCGGATCAGCGCGGTCAGGAAGTCGGCCTCGTCCATCTCGGGCCGCGGCCACTGGACCAGGCTGGCGATGTTCTCCAGCGCCAGGGGCACCGGCAGGGCCCGCATCGCTTCACGGGTGTTCTCGATCAGCACGTCCAGGGCCTCCACCGTCCGGGGGACCGGCAGCAGGTGGCCCGACTCGATTCCCCCGGCCCGGACGAAGGCGATGTGCTCGCTGATCAGGACAGCCCCCAGGCGCTCAGCGAGACGGGCCAAGTGGTCGAGCCGGCGGGGCTCCGGCCGATCGGCACCGCCGAGCGAGAGCCCGACACCGTGCACGACGATCTTCGACCCCCGTTCCCGCAGGCGGTCGATCGCCGGTGGGATCGGCCCCTTCGGATCGAAGTCCTCCGCCAGGAGCTCGATGAAGCCGAGCCGCCGCTCGCGATCGATCGCCAGGGCCAGCTCCGGCCGCCATCCCACGCCCAGGCCGAGCGATCGGGGGGTGAACCGCGGGGTCCCGCCTGCCAGGCCGCGGGGGATGCTCGTGGAGCTCATCCGCCGCACCCTCCGCAGCCGCCGCCGCACCCTCCGCAGCCGCCTCCGCCTCCGCAGCCCGAGCCGCACCCGGAGCCGCAGCCTCCGCCGCCTCCCGGCGGCTTGAGAAGCTGCTTAAGCTCCGAGAGCGAACCATTCGCCATCACGCCCGCGCCGTAGAGCCCGACAGCCAGGGCCACGTCCTTCGGCTTCAGCCCGGACCGGCCTCTCAGCGTGATGGCCGTGTCGTGGAGCGCAGCGTTCTCGCGTCCAAGCCTCGCGAGGAGCCGGCTGCCGCGGCGCGTCCGGTGCGGCCGTTTGCTCAGGAACGCCAGCGCCATGATCCCAGTCGCCACGCAGAGGATGACCAGCAGGGCGACCGGCCGATGACGCTGCATGCCGACGATGATCTTCAGGCACCCCACGACGAGGACCACGGCGAGCGGGATCACCGAGCCCCACCGCACTCGTTCCGCCGTGTCGTCGGCACAGATCAATCCCTCATCGATGAGCCGGGTCGGCAACGCGTCCGTCAGCTCGCGATCTTGCTTGTGGAGCTCCTTCACGTCGCCGTCGGCCGCCTCAGCCTCCTGATACACCGCCCGCTCCAGTTCGTAAGCCTCGGGACCCGGCGCAGAAACCGGCCTCAGCTTCCGATTCCCTGCGTCCACGGTGAGCTCGCCGCGATGCACTAGGCCGGCCAGCGCGGCGTTCACCGCCAGCACCCGGCCCCCCTTGAGGTAGGCGACCTCGTAGGGGTCCAGCGGCGCCCCCTCGATCCAGGCATCATCGCTCGGCTGGCGGAATCGCCAGCGGATGAAGAGCGCCGCGGCCGTCGCCAGGCCTATCAGCCCCAGGTAGAGCTGAAGGAATTCCGGCCCCTTCAGATTCAAGAGCCAGTCCATCACTCATGAGCCTCCATCAGACTTCGTTTCTTCTCTTTTTGATGGAGATTCGTCGGCCGACCCGACTTATTACTTCACTGGGACCAGTCCGTCGGCACACGGTCCCAGCGGTGGGCCCGGAGCTTTCGGTGGAGTTCCGGACCCAGCCGGCGGCCGTCGCTGACCGCGATGTTCGCCTCGACGTGCTTCCGCTTCCGCATGCCGGGGATGATGGTCGACACCGTTGGATTCTCGAGGATCCAGCGCAGGGCAAGCTCGGGCATCGTCATCCCCGGCGGAATGAGCGGCCGGAGGGCCTCGGCCCGATCGACGCTCGCGATCAGGTTTTCGGGGACGAAGTAGGTGTTCCGCCAGTCGCCCTCGGGCCAGCGGGTCTCCTTCGTCAACGTGCCGGTGAGGGTCCCCTCGTCGAACGGCACCCGGGCGATGACGGCGATGTTCCGCTCGCGGCAGAGCGGGAATAGCTCGTCCTCCGGGGACTGGTCGAAGATGTTGTAGATCACCTGCACGGCGTCGATCAGGCCAGACTTCAGGGTCTCCAGCACGTTGGCCGGCTCCCAGCGGTTGACGCTCACGCCGATCGCACGGATCAGGCCCTGCCGCTTGAGGTCGTCCACCGCGCGCTGCCAGCGATCGTCATTCGCCCAGGCGTCCTCCCAAACGTGGAACTGCTGGAGGTCGATGGCCGGGACGCCCAGGTTTTCCAGGCTCTTCTCGGTGTATTCGCGGATGTGCTCCGGCGGGAAGCAGTCGTCCAGCGTGAAGCCCCGCCTCGAGGGCCAGGTGAAGTTCTTCGGCGGGATCTTGGTGGCGACGATGAGGGTCCGCTCGGGGTGCTTCCGCTTCGCTTGACCGAGGATTTGCTCGCTCCGGCCGTTGCCGTAGCCCCAGGCCGTGTCGAAGAAGGTGCATCCGAGCCCGATCGCCCGGTCGAGCGAGGCAAACGTCTCGGCGTCCTCCGAGCCCGTCCAGCCGGCGAGCCCCCACATGCCGTAACCGATCTCGCTGACCGGCCAGCCGGTGCGGCCGAAGGTGCGTTCGATCATCCGTCGTGCCTCCGAGTGTCAGTCGCCTCCGGGCCGGAATCCGGGGGAATCCCCGGCGAGCAACCCGGTCACCGCCCCAAGCACTTATGGTTCCATTCCCGAAGGCATTCGGGAAGGTCTGGGCGACTTCCGGGTCAAGAGTTAGTCTGTTCAGGGGGAGGTTCGTACCGGCTGTTCCTGGCGAGGAAGGTCGAGCGATGAGCGATCACGACGGCGGCGAATATGATCTCGTGGATCTGCCCGAGGATCCCGGGCCGCGGCCGAATGCGGCACAGAACCCCGGGGCCGGGCCGGTCAAGCCGCTGCCTCGGCTCTGGAGGACGGATCAGGACGAAGAGCAGCCCGAGGATCAACTAGCGAGGAAGGCCGACGCCGAGCCGGTGAAGGCCCCCGCCGAACCGCCCCGCCCCAGCCGGCCCAGGCCCAGGTCGAAACCCTCCGTCAAGGAGGGCGGCGAGAAGAAGGCGCTGATCGAAGAAACCCCGGCGCTCGATACCTACGAGGCCCGCCAGCGTGGACGCCTCATGCTGGGAATCCTGATACCCGCCTGCCTCGGGATCTTCGGCTACATCTTCTACCAGCTCTTCATCTACGACCCCTACGGCTTCGAGGTCAACGACGCGGAGCCGCCCGTTGCTGCCGCGCCCGTCGCTCCCAGGCGCGACCTGGACGCCGAGGCTCGCAGCCTGCTGGATCGCGCCCGGGAGCAGGCCAAGGCGGGCCGAACCGAGGAGGCGATCAAGATGCTCACCCTGCTGGCCAAGTCGTACCCCAGCACCGGGACGGCGACGGAGGCGAAGGAGGCCCTGGAGCGTCCCAAGCAGAATCTGCCGCTGTTCCTCGATCGCCCGACCGTCCAGGCCGAGGATGCCCCGAAGCCAGAACCCACTGCCCCGCCGCCTCCCCAGGTGGTCGAGGCCAGGCCGAGGCCAACGCAGGGCAACGCCTCGCTGACCCTCCCGGCGAACCCGGCCGAGTTGACGCCGTCGAACGCCTCGCCGCTGGCCATGTCTACCGCGCCAGATGTCCCCACGCCCTCCCCGCCGCCGGCACGCCCGCTCCCGCCGGGCTTCCGCGCCAGGCGCGACGCCGGCGTGCATCATTCGGGCTGGCCGCTGGTGATCGTTGGCGATCGCGACGGCGCGCCGATGATGCTCGTGCCCGGCGGGACGTTCTCCCTCGGCAACGATGCCGGGCCGACCAACGAAGCGCCCGCACACAAGGCCCGCCTCTCGGCGTACTACATCGATCAGCACGAGGTCACGGTCCGCCAGTTTCGGCTGTTCCTGGCCGAATCGCACCATCGCGGCCAACCGCCCAGGAGCTGGAGCGAGGAGCTCCAGAAAGTAGCCTCCGAGTCGATGCCGATGGTGATGGTGAACGCCCGGGACGCCCAGGCCTACGCCGAGTGGGCCTTGAAGGGCCTGCCCACCGAGGCCCAGTGGGAAGCGGCCGCGCGCTCGACGGACGGCCGGCTCTATCCCTGGGGCGCGGAGCCGACGGGGAGCGATCGTCCCAGGGACGCCTCGACCCGGATCGACCCGGCCGGTTCCCACCCCAAGGATGCCTCTCCCTACGGCGTGCTCGACCTGGGGGGCAATGTCCTGGAATGGACCAGGGACTGGTACGACTCGCGATACTATCGCAGCCTGGCGCTCGATGTCGTTGATAACCCCACGGGCTCGGCCACCAAGCCGCGGTCGCTGGAAGTGGTGGTCAAGGGCGACCGCAAGACCGGCAGCGCGGCGACCCGCCAGGGCATCAACCTGGAGAAGCGGCTCACGTACGTCGGCTTCCGGTGCGTCCTGCCGGTGACGGAACATCCGGTGGTGGTCAGCCCGTCGCCGACGGTTCCGACGGCTCCGGCAGTCCAGCCCCAGCCCCCGGCGCAGCCGGCCGCGCCGGCACCGGAACCGACCGCGGTCCCGTTCTAGGCGATCCGAACAGCGACCAGAGCCGGACCAGGGGCGGCATGGGATCGTGCGGGATCCGATTGGCTGCGTCGGCCTTGAACCAGGCGATCGTCCGCGCCAGGCTCTCCTCGTAGCTCAGCGCGGGAGTCCACCCCAGCCTGGCCCGCGCCTTCTCGGTGCTGTACTCGAGGTTCCGGCCCAGCAGCCAGGCGCCGTACCGCGTAACTCGGGGCGGCTTCGCTCGACCGCGCAGCCGGTCGCGAAGTTCGAGCGAGAAGCCGCCGTAGAATGCGTACCAGTAGGGATAACGCCACGTCACGCGGGGCTCGCCAAGCGTATCGGCGAGGATGTCCCAGAACTCGCGCTGGGTGATCCGCCGATGGCTTGTGATGTTGTACGCCTCGCCGACCGAGTTCGGATCGCGGGCCGCCAGGAGCGCGGCGTCGGCGACGACCCCCGCGTAGACGGCGCTCAGCGGGTTGTCTCCCTTCCCGACGATCGTCACCCGGTTCCAGCGGAATTCCTGGATCAGGCGCGGGATCGTGGTCCGGTCACGCTCGCCGAAGAGCCAGCTCGGGCGGATGACGCTCAGCCGCAGCCGCCCGGCCTCGGCCACCTCCCAGAGCAGCCGCTCGGATTCCACCTTGCTCCAGGTGTAGGGGTCCATGACCCAGACGTTCTGTCCCAGGGGCGTCGTCTCGTCGATCGGCGGCGAGCCCTCCGGCGGATGTCCGTAGGCGCTGGTGGAGCTGATGTGCACGAACCGCTCGACGCCCGCTCGTGACGCCGCCTCCGCCAGGGTTCGGGTCGCATCGAGGCAGCCGACCTGGAACTCCTTCCACGCGCCCCAGTCGCCGACCTTCGCAGCGCAGTGGAACACCAGCGCGCAGCCGTCGAGGGCCCGTTCGCAGTCCGCGGGCGAGGTAAGGTCTCCGCGGAGAATCTCGACGCCCAGGCCTTCCAGGAAGGCCGTCCTGCCCGCCGACCTGACGAGGGCCCGAACCGGGTGTCCCTGGGCGACGAGCTTCTCGGCGATGTGGCTCCCCAGCAGCCCGGTCGCTCCCGTGACCAGGACCCGCACTCCCTTTCCCGCGTTGCTCATGTACTGACGCTGCCCCGGGACCGCAGGAATCGGACACCTGGCAAGAGCCTGCCGGATGGCGCCAGCCCGGTCAAGAGGGACAGCTCGGGTTGATTCCTCCGGGAGTCTTCATGACCGGTGGCTGCGATCGAGCGCAGGGTCATCACCATCGAACCCTTCCATACCCCGATCTTCGGCACGCCGGCATGGGCCGCCAGCGGGGAGATCGGTACGGCGCCCCTATCGGATGTCGACGGATTAAGGATACCGCGGCGCGTCGGAAGCGATCTCCGCGCAGCCATACTGTCAATCGCGACCGATCGGGCGACAGCTCACGGGATTCGCTGGCCAGCGGCGCGGCTCCCGTTAGTAATAGAGCTGGCCACGGATCCAGAAGAGGTCGTTGTCCCGGCCATAGAGTCCCTTGAAGGGATTCAGCAGGACGGGGGAACCGTAGACCGAGTGCTGCCAGTCGAGGTAGATCTTGATGTAACGTGTCAGGTACCAGTTCAGGCCAACGTCGACGAGGTCGATCTGACGCGTCCATTCGTCGGGATTGGCGATGCCCGCGGTGAAGATCGTCTCGCCGAGGGACAGTCGGCTGTAGCGGGCGAAGAGCTCGATCGCGCCGGGACCCCACGAGTTCCGGACCGGATCGAAGGGGCGCAGTGGGCTGACCATCTCCCGGCCGCGGACCTGCTCTCCGGTCACGAAGTAGGCGAGGGTGAGATGATTGCCGCTCACCGGCACGGAGACCGTTCCATTCATCCCCTGACGGATGAGGTGGTTACGGCCCCCCTGCCACTCGGCCTCGAATGAGAAGCCCGCCCCGTACCAGGCCAGGTGGACGGCGCTCGCGCTGCGGCCGCCGAACGCGGCGGCGTCCTCGTTGAAGTCGAGGAAGATCGACGAGGCCGACCGGGCCGCCTCGTCGTTCTCCGACGACTGGACCGAGGTCCGCAAGGGGAGCGGGCGGATCGGGCTGACCTGCTTGCCGAGGAAGCCCGAGGCCCCCACGTTCAGGTACCGGAGCAAGGGGAATCGCTCGGACTGGAGGAAGGGACGGAAGTTGAGATAGCCCACCGCGTCGCGGGTGGTGTTGTTGTCGGCCAGGCCGGTCAGGTGGCCGTCGAACCCGCCGACGGCGTATTGCAGGCGATCCCCGAAGAGCCGGCCGTGGGCCATCAGCCCGGCCGATCGCGAGAGGCCGAAATTGAGCGGGAACAACGCTCGTTCCGGGGTGATGAAGAACTGCTCGAGGTGGTCATACCAGTCGTAACTGTAGGGGACCAGCGTCCGTCCGAACCGCACCTGGAAGCGGCGATCCGGATTGACGTTGACGTTGCCGTCGAGCAGGTCCCAGACCCCTTCGACGCTCCGCTGGATGGAGACCTCGTATTCGAACAGCCGGGTGAGCTGACCCTCGAAGTAGACGCGGACGCGGGGGATGTAGAGCCCGCTGCGGGCGGGGTACTGATCGCCAGGGACGAAGTTCTTGAAGTCAGTCTGATCGAGGATCCTGAGGCGGAGCTGGTACTCATCGTCCCGGGACCTGAGGGCGAATCCCTCGCTGAACGTGGCTCGCAAGGGCCATTCGCCGTCGGTCGCATCCTCGACGAAGGGCTCGATTCCCCCGATCGGCGAGCCCTGCTCATCGTCCCCGGGGCGGGACGGGGTCGAGCCGGGTCCATCGGCCGGGGCGACTCCTCGCGAGCGGGACGCGCGAGATCCTTCCCCGGCCAGGCTGTTCGGAAGGGCAGAGTCGGTTGATTCCAGGCGCTTCAGGAGGGAATCGTACTTCCGTTCGAGGGCGCGATAGCGTTCCTCCGACTGCCGGCGCTCCGACTCCGAGCGGTCAAGTCGCCGGAGGATCTCGCGGTTGATCGACTCGAGGCTGTCCAGCCGGCGATCCAGGCTGCCGGCGGAGGGGCCCCGGCTTGCGCCCGCATTCGGTGTCGCCGAGCCGGATCCGCGGACCGGTGGAGGTTCCGATGCGCGGGCCGATGGGCGGGGCTGGAGCAGGCCCGAGAGCAGCCACGCGGCCAGGAAGAGACACGTCCGTCCTGATCGCATGATCGCCCCCGGCCGTCGGACGCCAGGCTTCGAACGGACCATCCTGGTATCGAACTCTATCGGCAGGGTGCCGGGCGCGCTTGACCGCAGGGTCCTCCTGATCGCCATACTCGCGGAACCGATCGGGGCACCGTACGCCCGGGGGACGGAATGGGCCGGTCGGCCAATCTCACGATGATCATGAGCCGGCGTGGCGGAGCCCTCAGCATACAAGCGCCCCCCAGAACCGGCAGGCATGCCCATTCATGGATAGCTCGCGGCACGCCCGAAGTGTGGGCTTCGAGCAAGACACTCAGATCCACCTGACCCCTATATTCGCTCCTATATTGCCTATTTTTACTCGGCACCGGAAATCTCACGGCTTCAAGGGATTCCGTTCTGTCGCCGCGAAATCCCGAAGCTCCCGGGAAGACCGGGAAGGTGCTCGTCCTGTTCCTTCCAACAAGATGTCCGGCGCGAGTTGAGCTCAGTCCCTGAGGCACCCGCGGCCCGGACAGGCGCATTGATCAGGGCCGCCCTGGCGTGGCGAGCTTGCGACCGCCTCCTAAACCACTGGTGCCACCATGCCGGAAGAAACCATTGACACTGGTCTGCTGGAGCAGACGAAGAACCAGATCCGCAAGCTGGTGGCGGAGATCGCCGACCTGGCCGAGTCGGACATCCAGCCCGCGGAGTTCTACGTCGAGTTCCTGAACCGTGCGGTGGCCGCCGTCGCGGCGACCGGCGGCGCGTTCTGGCTGATGGACGGCCGTGGCGGCCTGCGCCTCCAGTATCAGGTGGAGTTCAATCAGACGGGCCTCATGGACGGCCGGGTCAAGACTGCCCCGCACGACGCGCTGCTGGGCTGCATGATCCAGGCGACGCAGGCCCAGATCATCCCGCCCGGGGCCGCCGTCGAGGGGGTGCCCCAGGCCTACAACCCGACCGGGCTGGCCCTGATCCTCGCCCCCCTGATCGTGGACAAGCAGGTCGCCGGCCTGCTCGAGATCCTGATGGATCCGAACCGCCGAGCGGCCCAGCAGAAGAGCACCCTGCGGTTCGTCGGCGACCTCTGCGACCTGGCCTCGAACTACCTGAAGAACCGCCAGATGCGGCAGATGATGTCGCAGCAGCGGCTCTGGAATCAGCTCGAGGGCTTCACACACCACGTCCACAACTCGCTGGACCTGAAGGAGACCGCCTACTCGGTGGTCAATGACGGCAAGCGGCTGGTCGGCTGCGACCGGCTGAGCGTGGCGCTGAAGATCTCCGGCCGGACGATGGTCGAGGCGGTCAGCGGCCAGGAGGTGGTCGAGCAGCGGTCGAACCTGGTCCGGGACCTCACCAAGCTCTGCAAGGTCGTGCTCCGCTCCGGCGAGGACCTCGTCTACACCGGCAACACCGAGGGCTTCGCCCCCGACATCCGCGACGCGCTGGAGCTCTACGTCGACGAATCCGGCTCGAAGGTCGTGGTGATCACGCTGCTCCACAAGCCGCAGGAGGAGGAGGATCCAAACGATCCGAAGGAGAAGGAGCGGGTCCCCTTCGGCTGCGTCATCGCCGAGCAGATCGGTGACGAGGTCGCGACGACCGACATGCACGCTCGCAGCGAGGTCGTCGCGCGGCACGCCTCGACGGCCCTCTGGAACGCGCAGGAGCACCACAAGATCTTCGGCAAGCCGGTGCTCAAGGCGCTCGGCTCGCCCTGGCGGATGCTGCGGGGTCGGACGCTCGCCAAGATCGCGGCCGCCCTGGCGGCGGTCCTGCTGCTGATCGGGGCGCTCTACTTCGTGCCCTGGGCGCTGACCATCGAGGGCCGCGGCTCCCTGCTGCCCGAGGAACGGCGAACGCTCTACGCCCCGATCTCCGGCGTCATCGTCGACGTGCCCGTCGAGCACGGCGACATCGTCAAGAAGGGCGACATCATCGCGCGGCTGGACAGCAAGGAACTCCAGAAGGAGCTCAAGAAGCTGATCGCCGAGCGTGACAAGGCCTTCAGCCAGCGGCAGATCGCCGAGAACCACCTGCAGAAGAACTCGAGCACGCAGGTCGACCAGGACACGCAGTACCAGATCCAGTCGCAGCTGGCCGAGGCCATCCTCACCGCCAGGAGCGCCGGCGAGCAGATCGACATCGTGCAAGAGCAGATCGACATGATGACCATCCGGGCCCCCCAGGACGGGATCATCACCACCTGGGAGGTCAAGAAGAACCTGCTGGGCCGGCCCGTCGAGATCGGCCACGAGCTTCTGAACATCGCGGCCATCGGGCCCGAGGCCGACTGGGTGCTGGAGGTCGAGGTGCCCGACGACGACATGGCCCCGGTGCTGGCGGCCCAGAGCAAGCTGAAGGCGGACATCGAAGCCGGCAAGAAGCCGCCGGGCTCGGCCCTGCCGGTCTACTGGGTGGCGGCGACCGACCCCGAGCATCGCTATCCGGGCTACGTCCGGCGGGTCGCCTCGAAGGCGGAGACCGTCGAGCAGAAGCACGTGGACAAGGTGACCATCGGCTTCGACGAGGCCGTCCGCCGTGATTATCTGTCGCGCAATCAGGAGCTCCGACCCGGCGCCGAGGTGCGGGGGCGGGTCGACTGCGGCGAGGCCCGGTTGGCCTACGTGCTGCTCCGCAAGGTCGTCCAGGTCTGGTACGAGTCGGTCCTCTTCCGCTGGCCGTTCCTGAAATGAGCGGCCCGCGGCCCGGAACTTCGCATCGGAATTTCAGGGGTAACGGCCAGGGGGACGGAGCCCCCTGCTCACGGCCAGAGGGGGGCTGAGCAGTACGCCCCTCTCTGGCCAGGGATACCGCCCGGCCGTTCCGCCCGGCGGCTTGCCTCGCGATCGCCCCCGCAGCCACACAGGACACCCGAAACCCGGAGCCATCCCGAACATGATGAACGCCAAGACCGCCGCCGTCGTGGCCGCTGGGCTGATGACCACGCTCAGCGTCGCCACCTTCGCCCAGAATGGCCCGGACCGGGCGCCGGCCGCCAACCGCGCGGCCAACGTGCTGGTCCTCGATGACACCGGGACGATCGACTGGATCGAGAAGTCCGCGGTCGCCGCCCTCCGAGAGGGGGTGATCGAGAAGATGGAGCTCGGCCTCGGCGACGTGGTCCTCAAGGGCAAGCCGATCGGCTATCTCCATCGCGAGGCCGCCGATCTGACCGTCGCCAAGAGCAAGGTGATGGCCGACTCCACCGGCGCGATCGAGAAGGGCGAGGCCGCCAAGGGCGTGGCCCTCTCCGTCGTGGCCCGAAACAAGCGGCTCAATGAGCGCAAGCCGGGCATGGTCTCGGCCGAAGAAGTGGCCAAGGCCGAGGGCGAGCTGAACCTGGCCGAGGCCCAGATCAAGGAGGCCCAGGAGACCCGCGAGGTCAACCGCGCCGAGATGCGGCTGGCCGAGCAGATCCTCAAGGAGCACACGATCGTCGCCCCCTTCGAGGGCGTGGTGATCCGGCGGATGAAGCACCCCGGCGAGCGAGTGGGCGCCAACGAGGCGGTCGTCGAGATCGGCAACCTGACGCGGCTCTGCGCCAACGCCTACGTGCCGGTCAAGCACGCCCTGAAGGTCAAGGAGGGGCAGGTCGTCGAGCTCCGGCCCAAGACCGATTCGTTCGACGGAGGCGAGGAACTCGCGAACCTGGTGGTCCGCGGCCGGATCACGTTCGTCGACCCCCAGATCCAGGCCGTGGCCGAGCTGTCCCGGCGGATCCGGGTCGAGTTCGAGAACACCGACCTGAAGATGTTCCCCGGGCTCAAGGTCCAGATGACCATCTTCCTGAACGACGCGGTCGCCGCGCGGATCCCGCCGCCGGCCGCCCGCTGACGGGACGCCTCGACTTCCGACCTTGAAGAGGACCGCTGACCGATGAGCTCCGCCCCGTCCCTGGCACCCGCCACGCCGTTCGGGCAGGCCGCCGAACACTTGCGGGTCAAGCTCCGCCCCGACCTGGTGGTCCAGCCCCAGTTCTACGAGGGGATGACGCACTACGTCATCAAGGACCCGCTGGCCCTGAAGTACTTCCGGTTCAAGATCGAGGAGTACTTCCTGCTCCAGCAGTTCGACGGCACGCAGAACCTCCAGGACGTCAAGCGCGCGTTCGAGCGGAAGTACCGCCCGCAGACGATCTCGATCGAGGACCTCACCCGCTTCGTGGCCCAGCTCCACGAGGCGGGGATCGTCCAGATCGACAGCCCCGAGCAGGCGAAGGTCCTGATCCGCCGCCGCCGCAAGAACAAGTGGCGGAAGTTCTGGGCCTTCATGGCCAACATCCTCTTCGTGAAGATCCCGGTCATCGATCCCGAGCGGATGCTCACCGGGATGTACCCGTACTTCCGGTGGATCTACACCCGCTACTTCGTGACCGCCAGCGTCGGCCTGATGCTCGCGGCGATCACCCTGGTTATCAGCCAGTGGGACCTCTTCTACAGCAAGCTCCCCGAGTTCCAGAGTTTCTTCAACTGGTGGACGATCTTCAGCTTCTGGATCAGCCTCGCGATCGTGAAGATCATCCACGAGTTCGGGCACGGGCTCACCGCCAAGCACTTCGGCGGAGAGGTCCACGAGATGGGCATGCTCTTCCTCGTGCTCACCCCGGCCCTCTACTGCGACGTGACCGATAGCTGGCTGCTGCCCAACAAGTGGCACCGGATCTGGATCTCCGCGGCGGGCATCTACGTCGAGCTCTTCCTGGCCAGCATCGCGACCTTCGTGTGGTTCTACAGCGAGCCCGGGCTGCTCAACAGCCTCTCGATGGCCGTGATGTTCATCTGCTCGGTCAACACGGTCCTGTTCAACGCCAACCCGCTGCTCCGCTACGACGGCTACTACGTGATGGCCGACTGGCTGGAGATCCCCAACCTGCGGATCAAGAGCACCCAGTTCTTTGCCTACCTGATGCAGGACAAGGTGCTGGGCCTGGAAGTCCCGGTGCAGAGCTACCTGCCCAAGGGGCGGCGCTACCTGTTCGTGATCTACGCGATCGCGAGCTACCTGTACCGCTGGCTCGTGACGTTCAGCATCATCTACTTCCTGTCGCAGGTCCTCAAGCCGTACAAGCTGCAGTCCCTGAGCTACATGCTGGCCTGCGGCGCCCTGGTGCCGCTCTTGGGGATGCCGGTCTACCAGATCATCAAATTCATTCGCACGCCCGGGAGGTTGCGCAAAGTGAAAAAAGCACGTGCGGCCGGCTTCGCGGTGGCAGCCGTCGTCATCGTGTCCGGCATCATGCTGATTCCCACCCCGCTGCGGATCCAGGCCACGCTGGTACTCCGACCCGCGAAGCCCGAGCAGGTTTACGCCGAGGTCGAAGGGCAGCTCGTGGACCTGAAGGTCCGGGACGGCGAGTGGGTGACCAAGGACACGGTGATCGCGCAACTGGTCAACCATGAGAAACTGAAGGAACGGATCCAGAAGCAGACCGACCAGAGCATCAACTTCTACAAGCACCAGTTCTTCAACCACAGTCCCGAGCGCGAGCACAGGGCCATCGCCCAGCAGCACCTGCAGACGGTTGAAGAGCTCGAGCCGATGATCGCCAAGATCAACGAACAGATCGACAAGCTCACCTTGGTGGCCAATCGTGACGGCCAGGTCATGGGCGTCCCCCACCCCGAGACCGTCGGCCAGTGGCTCAAGCCGGGCAAGCCGTTCTGCGAGGTCGGCGACCCCCGCCACCTGACGGCGCACCTGATCATCGACCAGGGCGATATCGACCTCATCAAGGTGGGCCGGCGCGCCTGGGTCAAGATCTACGGCCGGGCCGAGACGACCTACGCCAGCGAGGTCGAGGAGATCGCCAAGCGGAGTCAGGACGAGATCCCCCCCGAACTCTCCCACATGGCCGGGGGCGAGATCGCCGGCAAGCCGGACCCCAAGACCGGAATCATCAAGCCCCAGACGGCGGTCTACGAGGCCATCATCCCGGTCGAGAACCCGAACCTGACGCTGATGCCCGGCCTCCGCGGCTTCGCCAAGATCGACGGCGGTACCCACACCTTCGGCTGGTGGCTCTGGCGGCTGCTCAACAAGACGTTCAATTTCAGTATCTGAGCCGCTCAGAGGATATCCAACTCATGTCTCCCCCTCCCGAAGGGGGGGCATGGGGAGGTCCCTGGTCGGCCGGCGGACCGCAGCGGCCCAGGCCACGGGATGTCCGAATCACCGCCGAACGCACCCCGCGAATTGAGACCCGGGTGCAGGCTTTGGTACCGCCTTATCAAACTGCCCGATCCGGAGTCGATTGCCGTTCAAATCTTCGATCCGGGACTCGTGCAGGACGTGGAAAGTGACGTCCCCCTCGGGCACCTACAGCCTGTCCTCGGGTAACGGGAGCATGGCCGAGCCCAAGTCATCCCGCCTCCACTCCGCGCGGAATCCCGAACTCCGGCAGAACCTCACACCCTCGGGCATGCTCCTCGGGGAGCATGGGGATGAGTCTGTAAGACTCTCTCGAAGACACTCGCCCGACCGGCGGCGAGCCGGGTCCCCGAGTCTTCGAGCGGGCTTTCCGTATGACCCGCGGCGTCTGCATCCCGCGGCCATGAGACCGCGAGAAGGAGATGCGCGACGCACACCTCTCCGCCGATTGCGGGCGGGGAGCCTGCCCGCCTCTTGATGCTGCTACTCCGGTCAAAACAAGACATCCCGATTCATTGACACATCTTCCGCGGAGTGGCTAAAATGGAATCAGGTCCCGCGACCGTCCGGCCCGGCTCGGAGTCCCGGTGAGGAGCTGATTGTCCCGGAGCAAAAGGGGGAACGTGGGCCGGATCATTGCTTGCTGGCAGGAAAGGAGACGACCATGGCTGAACTCAAGGAGGCCATCAAGGCACCCGGGATGAAGGCGGGTGCGTCGAAGGAGGTCGAGCCGCGACCGATAAGGTCGCCGGAGCCATGGGACGGCTGGGGCGGGCTGCCCGCCATGCGCCGGTTCGCCGAGGAGATTGACCAGATGTTCGAGGGCGTCTTCCAGGATCTCGGCATGCCGTGGCCGCAGCAACACCGGCTGGGCCTGCTGAGGCGAATGTTCGGGCGTCCGGAGGAGGGGGCTCCTGAAGGAACCTGGGCACCTCGGATCGACGTGATGGATCGCGAGGGACAGTTGGTGATTCATGCCGAGCTGCCCGGACTCGCGAAGGACGACGTCAGGGTTGAGGTCAGCGACGACCTCGTGACCATCCGAGGTGAGCGCAAGGAGGAGAAGCGAGAGGAGAAGAAGGGTTACTACTACAGCGAGTGCCGCCACGGCGGCTTCTACCGGAGCATCCCCTTGCCGGAGGGTGCGGACGCTTCGAAGGCCACGGCGGACTTCCGCAACGGCGTGCTCGAGGTGCGGATGCCCGGGCCGAAGCCACTCGAGAGGAAGGCTCGCAGCCTCGAGATCAAGTCAACCTGAGCCCCTGATCCCTCGTCCTGATTGAGCCGGCCGACTCCCGGAAGACACCGGCCGGGCGCAACCCGCCGCCGGATCATCACGGCGGCGGGAGAGCCCGTGACATGGCATTGCTCCACCCCCTCGTGGCTGTTCACAAGGATCAACGAAGTCGCGTTTAAGTGACCGTGAGCCCTGCCTTGTCGCACCAGGGCAGCGGGCAGCGGCGGCGTTCCTTTCCTTCACGGGGAGAGGACGCCTACCATTTCCGTGTCCGATCCATCGACGCGAAGCCGCGGCGATTCCGGCTGCTCCGCCATGACGGCGACCCGACTCTTTCTGCCGGCATTTGCACCCGAGGTCAGATGCGCCGATTCCGGGAGAGTTCGGACCCTCATGCGAGTTTCCGCGTGCCGGCGGGTTCAAGCAGACCCGAGCATGGGGGGTGAACGCCTCCGCGGACGGGCGTTGCGGAGCGTCGATCCGATTGCCTCGCTGTTCGGTGAATTGCGATTCCGTCTCCGGTGTGTCGTACTCCTGATCTGTCTCCGCCCCTCGCCCAGTCAACGATGATGATCTCTGGTTTGATCGAACCGTCCCCCGGCCCGAGTGGACTGACGACCGCCGTGCGACGCCTGTTCCTTGCAGTGATGGCCGTCGCCTCGCTGATCGGGGCGCCGCGCCGGGCTGAGGCCGGCATCCTGCTGACGGTCGAGGCCCCGGAGGTCCAGGCGTCGAGCGTCCCCGGGGTGCTCACCGAGTCGTTCGGCGCGCTGGCACCGGGCGTCTGGTCCTCGTACTTCTCGGCGATCGGCGAGTACTCGGGCCGCTTCGCGGCTGTCCCGCCGGACGCCTACGGAGGCGCCGAACGGAGCCTCTACTTCTCCGTCGGCATCCAGAGCCAGTCGATCGAGGCCCGGCTCGACCTGGGCACGGCTCGGGCCTACTTCGGTTTCCTGTGGTGCGCCGGGGACGGCCTGAACCAGCTCGATTTCTACGACAACGCCACGCTGATCCAGTCCTTCCGGACCGCAGACGTCATCGCGGCCCTCGGCCGTTTCCCGAACCGCTCGGACTACTACGGCAATCCCAACAACGGGGAAAACCGTTCCGAGCCGTATGCCTACCTGAACTTCTTCGCCCGGGATGGGACCGTTTTCGACGCGATCGTCTTCCGGAATGACAACCAGGCCACGGGCTTCGAATCCGACAATCATAGCGTCCGCACCGAGCCGGTGCTCGAGATCACCGGGACGCCGGTCAGCGTCCCTGAGCCAGCCTCGGAGCGGATCCTGATCGTCGGAGCCCTCGGGTCGGCCGCCCTGCTGGCCCGTTTCCGGGCGCGGTGCCTGAATCGGTCCTCTGCCGACTGAGCCAGGGCGCGAAGCTCCCCCGGCCCGCGATCGTGCACCTGGTTTCCGCCCCGGTGGGCTGGTCGAGGACGACTCACTCGTGCAACATGTGAGTCGGTCCGACCAGGCTCAACGGCTTCGGGGGAGTCGGCATCGGGGATGTATCGCTTTTTCCTGCGAGATCTCTGCGCGAGGATCCTGGGCGGCTGGCGGGCTCGCCGTCCTCGACGCGAGGACGTTCAGGCCGTGCTGGCCCGCGAGGGCCGGCCGCCGTCGCCCTTCTTCCACGGCAGCTCGAAGCCCTACACGCGGTGGTGGTGGCTCGCGGGCCCGTTCCGTCGCGAGGACATCTCCTCCCAACTCGCCTGGATCCGCTCGCAAGGCTTCGGCGGCGTCGAGCTCGCCTGGTTGTGGCCCTCCTGGATCCCGGGCGCGGTTCCGGGGGTACACTGGCTCGGGGAGGAATGGGCCGACCTGGTCGCCTTCACGAAACACGAGGCCGACCGGCTGGGCCTCGGCTGCGACTTCACCTTTGGGAGTTGCTGGCCGTTCGGCGGCTCGGTCGTTCCGATCGAAGACGCGACGCGGACCTTCGACGGGCCGTCGACTCAACGTCTTCATGGATCATGGGAGGACACCGACGAGGACAACCTCCTCATCCTGAACCACCTTGACCAGGGCTCGCTGCGCCGCTATGCCGAGTCCTTGCTGCCTGCCTTCGCCGGGGGCCTGGCCGGGTCCCCCTCGGCCCTGTTCTGCGACTCCCTGGAACTCGACACCCGGCGGCTCTGGGACCCCAAGCTCTGGGACCGCTTCGCCGGGCGGTTCGGGTACCGGCTTGAAGGACTGGAAGATCGGATCGCCGCCGACCCGGCACTACGTCACGACTACCGGGCCGTGATCGCCGAGGCGATCCTGGGCGAGTTCTACGAGGCATTCGCGGCGATCTGCCGGGAGCACGCGGCCTTCTCGAGGGTACAGTGCCACGGGGCCCCAACGGACCTGCTGGCGGCCTACGCGGCCGTCGACATCCCCGAGTCGGAAGCGATCCTCGTCCCGCCCCATTTCTCGAGGATCGCTGCCTCGGCGGCCGCGCTGGCCTCCAGGCCGGTGGTCAGCGCCGAGACGTTCACCTGCCTCTACGGTTTCGCGTCCCGGGGGAATCTCGAGCCCTACCGGTACTGGCGAAGGGAGCAGACGGCGGACCTCAAGCTGCTGGCCGACGCCCTCTTCGCCCATGGGGTTAATCACATCGTCTGGCATGGCATGCCATTCAGCGGCCCGGGGAGGGGGGTCGAGTTCTACGCGTCGGTCCACGTCGGCCCCGATTCGGCGTTCGCCGCCGACCTGCCGGCCTTCAACGCCTATCTCGAGCGCGTCTCGGCCGTCATGAAAGTCGGCCGGACCGAGTCGCGGCTGGCCGTCTATCTGCCGATTGAGGAGAACCGCCGACTCGACCTCATCCCCGACGAGGAGCGCACGCCGGGCGCCGTGTATCGCTGGGAGATGCGCCATGTGGCCGTCCCGCGGGAGACCGAAGGTTACGCCCCCCTCTGGATCTCCGCACACTTCCTGGCCCGTGCCGAGGTTGCCGCCGGGACGATGCGCGTCGGCGACTGTGCCTTCCAGGCGCTCCTGGTGGACGTGGAGTGGCTCACCCCCGATGCCCTGGAGCAGGTCCTGCGACTCGCCCGCGCGGGCCTCCGCGTCGTGCTTCGCCGCCTGCCGCGTCCCCCCGGGAGGAACTCCCCCGCCGACTACGCCATCAAGGTGCGGGACCTGCGACGTTGCTCGAACGTCCACGATCGACTCGATGGCGCGGGCCTCACGCCCGTGGTGGCCGGGGATGACGTCCCTCTTTACTGGGCCCGCCGTACATCGGATTCGCTCTATCTGTTCTTCGCCCATCCGAAGGCTCGCGAAGTCCGGTATCCGATGAAGTACGGCGAATCCTCGTGCCGTGACCGCCAGGTCCGATCGATCGTGGTTGACTTCGACGGGACTCGCCATTCGCTCGACCTGGTGTTCGAGCCGTATCAGTCGCTCCTGCTCTCGTTCTCGCGGACGGGGGCCGTCCGGTTCGTCGACGTCGGTTACCGACCTCCCGAACCCGCCCATGCCCCATGAGCCCGACCTCGCGGGGCGCCCGGTGCCAGCCACGACCGCGATGAAAGACGGGCGTGCGACCCCTCACCGGCCGCGGTGACATCCGGTACAATCCGTCCGATGATGGACAATCTTCAGCGAACCAGACTGCACCGATCGGTGAGAATCGCCATGCGACACACAGCCACGATGAAGCTCGGGATCCTGATCTCCATGGCCGGGCTCTGCCCATACCTGGCCGCCCAGCATGAACCGGGTGCCCACGGGGTGGCGAAGCATCCCGCGGAGATGAACAAGAAGTTCGCCGATCCTCAAATGAACATTGAAGGATTCGTGAAGCGCTTCGAGAGCGGCCCCCGCGAGGTCTACGTCCGGCGCGACGAGATCGCCCGGGCCGTGAACCTCAGGCCCTCCGAGTCGGTCGCGGACATCGGCGCCGGGACCGGCCTGTTCGTCCGGCTCTTCGCCGAACGCGTGGGCCCGGGGGGGACCGTCTACGCGGTGGACATCAGCCCGGCCTTCCTGCGGCACATCGAGCGGCGCGCGAAGGAGGACGGTCAGGACCGCGTGGTGAAGGCCGTGAAGAACACGCAGGATTCCGTAGGGCTCCCGGCAGGCTCGATCGACGTGGCCTTCCTCTGCGACACCTACCACCACTTCGAGCACCCCGGGAAGATGCTGGCCTCGATCCGTCATGCGCTGCGGCCCGGCGGCCGGCTGATCCTGGTCGACTTCGATCTCCGCCCGGACAGCAGCAAGGCGGTCAAACAGCGCGCCCGCGCCCCCAGGGAGGTCTATATCCGGGAGATCATCGCTGCCGGGTTCGATCCGATCGCCACGCCCCGGGCGCCCAGTCTCAAGGAGCAGTTCTTCCTGGAATTCCGCCGTGCGGAGGTCGACCGCCAGGGCACATCGGGGACCGCCCCATCGCCACGAGCGAAGACCCCCCCAGTAAAACACTGATCCGAGAATGTCCCGCAACTTCTCGCCGGCCTCGGTGTTCAATGCTCATCGCCGGCATGGGAGAAACCGGATCCCCGCATCGGCCGGGAGGCCATTCGCCACCTGCCTCCTCACCGATCGTACCGAGGTACTGACGAGATGCGACGAATCCGATGGTTAACGCTCACGACGGTATTCGCCTCGATCCTGGGGGGCGCACCCGCCGCCGTCGCGCAGGCCCGCAGGCCGAACGTGCTGATCATCCTCTGCGACGACGTCGGCTATGGCGAGTTCGGCTTCCAGGGGTGCAAGGACATCCCCACGCCGAACATCGATTCAATCGCCAGGAACGGGGTGCGGTTCACCCAGGGCTACAACGCTGCGACGTACTGCAGCCCCTCCCGCGCGGGGCTGCTCACGGGTCGCTATCCGACCCGGTTCGGTCATGAGTTCAACAGCGTCGCCGCGCGCATGGGCCTGCCCACCGGCGAGACGACACTGGCCGACCGGCTCCGATCCGCGGGCTACGCCACCTGCGCCATCGGCAAGTGGCATCTGGGCGGGGCACCCGCATATCGCCCGATGCGGCGGGGCTTCGACGAATTCTTCGGGACCCTCGCGAACACACCCTACTTCCGCCCCGCGCAGTTCGTCGATTCGCGGCTCGGGCCGGACGTGCGCGAGGTCGAGGATCCCGCGTTCTACACCACCGAGGCCTACGCCCGCCGCGCCGTCGAATGGCTCGACGCCCACAAGGACCGTCCCTGGTTCCTCTACCTGCCGTTCAACGCCCAGCATAACCCGCTCCAGGCCCCGCGGAAGTACGTCGACCGGTTCCCGCAGATCGCCGACGAGCGACGCCGGACGTTCGCGGCCATGATGTCGGCGCTCGACGATGCCGTGGGCCAGGTGCTCCAGGAGGTCCGTCGGATCGGCCAGGAGGACGACACGCTCATCGCCTTTCTCTCGGACAATGGGGGCCCGACCCGGAACACCACGTCGAGCAACGGTCCCCTCCACGGTTTCAAGGCCACGACCTGGGAGGGGGGCATCCGGGTGCCGTTCTGCATGCAGTGGAAGGGGAAGCTGCCGGCCGGCAAGACCTATGACTCACCGATCATCCAGCTCGACCTCGTGCCGACCTGCCTGGCCGCTGCCGGGGTGGCGATCGACCCGGCCTGGAAACTCGACGGCGTGAATCTGCTCCCCTTCCTGAAGGGCGATCGAACCGACCGGCCCCACGAGACGCTCTTCTGGCGATTCGGCTCGCAATGGGCGATCCGCCACGGTGACTGGAAACTCGTCGTCGCCAGGGAGGGGACCGGCAAGCCCGAACTGTATGATCTTGCCATGGACATCGGCGAACGGCACGACCTGGCGGGCGAACAGCCCGAAAAGGCCCGCGAGTTGAAGCGGCTCTGGGATCGATGGAACGCGGAGCAGGCGCCGCCGCTGGTCCCGGAGCGACCCGTCCTCGAGCGGGCCGCAGCGAAGAAGGCCGTGCCGAGGAACGCGGCGAAGGCCGCCAAGAGGGCCGAGCGCAGGGCCGCGCGGAGAGCTGCACGCAGGGAGTCGCGGACCGGAGAGAAATCCCCCTCGCCCGGGGCAAGAGCCCCGGAGTGACAACGGCCGGAACCAGGCGCACCCTCGCATCCCTGCAATTCAGCGTTGTCAGGGCCGGCTGAATGTGGCCTGGCCCTCTGATTCTCGCCGAGAGGTGCCCGATCAGACCGGCATCCGACTTGCGGCTTGAACGGGGAGCTAGACCCAGATCCGGATCGCGTCATCGAGCGAGGTGGCAACGCCATGGCCAGCGCAACCCAATCGAACCCAGTGCCCGACCTCATGTACGACTGGCTGACGGTCTTGCAGTCGAAGGCCGAAGGGCTGAACGCCTACGAGAAGTACATCCAGGATGCCCAGAAGGAAGGGGCCACGCAGTGCGTCGAGATGTTCCGCAAGCTGCACGAGCAGGACTCCCGGCAGGTTGAGGAAATCAAGGGCCACCTCAAAATGGTCCTCAACCACTTCAAGGTCTGACCTCCCTCGCCGTCGGGCACCCCGAGCCCGGTCGTGTCCGACGGTTCCCCCCTGGTGGTTGATCTGGACCTGTGTCCCCGTTGAGGTTCCGGCATTTCCGGCATTTCCGGCTGGCACGGCCGGACGACTTCCGAACCCGCGCCCACTCCGGCAACCCGGGACGTTCCCGACCTCCAAGCCTTGCGCGTGCGGAGTCGAGGAAGCCCGACCGGATCATGACCGTCAACGACCGACCCGAACACGATCCCGCTGGAATTCCTCGCCGGCACAGTCGCCGGTCGGGCGGTGATGGCGTATCCTCACAGAATCACTCGTCACCCGGGACCGATGTCATCAGAGCAAGGCGGTGGGAGCCCATGCCCGCACCCGCGTTCAATCCCCGACTGAAGGCTGCGATTCTCGACATCCTTGAAAACCAGCTCCGCGACAACGACCCGCCGGAGACCAAGGCAACGCTTGAACGGCTGCTCGCGCAGGGGATCGACCCGGACGAGGCCCGGCGTCTCATCGGCTGCGTCATCGTCGGCGAACTCTTCATCGTTCTGAAGTCCAGCACCGCCTTCGACCGCGAACGATTCACAAGCCGGCTCGCCTTGCTCCCGGAGATGCCCTGGTTCGACGAGGAACCTGACGAGTCGTGAGGAAGCTCGTGGGGAGGGAAAAGGCTCGGTAGACGGGTCATTCCCCCGCTCCCTTCCGTGCGGAGTCGGCGGGCCCGCCCGGGTGCCCCTCCTCCCGTCGGTCTCCGCCGAGGGGCGAGCTCTCCGTTGCCGCGGGCCTCTCCTGGGACCGAAGCGAAGCTGGAGGCTGTCGTGAACGCCCTCAAGATCCTGCTGTTCGCCGCCAATCCGTTCGGCGACCTCAACCTCGACGAGGAGATCCGCCGGATCGAGGCCAAACTCGACGAGGGCGACCTCCGCCGGATCCAGCTGGTTGCCATCCCGGCCACGCGCCCGGGAGACCTCATCGACAAGGTTAACCGGCACCGCCCGAAGGTGGTGCAGTTCAGCGGCCACGGGGTGAGGGGCGACGCTCCCTCGGCATCGGCCAGTCAACGGCCGACCTCCGGATCGAACCGGGACCTGCACGCGACCGGGGCGGATGACGAGGGGAAGATCCTGATCATCGGCGAGGACGGCAGGCCAAGGCCGGTGGGTAAGCGCGGGCTCGTCAACCTGTTCCGCCTCCGGAGCGACGTGGTCAAGATCGTCGTGCTCAATGCCTGCTCCACGAGCAGCCAGGCGGAGGCCATCGCCGAGCACATTGATTGCGTGATCGGGACCAATCGGGACATCCGGGATGAGGCTGCCCGGATCTTCGCCGCCCGCCTCTATCGATCGCTCGCGTCGGGGTTCCCGGTCTCCACCGCCTTCGACGAGGCGCGGATCGAGCTGGAGCTCCAGGGATTCGAGGACCAGGCCGCGATCCCACGGATCTGGGCACGCCAGGGAATCGACCTGGGCGACCTGTACCTGATCGGACCGGCTCCCGTGCATCCTGCCGGGCGTCGGTCGAGCCGCACAAGGTCCGCGGTCGGGGCGACCGGAACGCGGTCGAGGACGGAGCCGTCGGCAGGCGAGGCCGATGTCGCGAAGCCCCGCCGGGCGGCGGCCCAGGGCGAGGGGGAACTCTCCGCGAAGGACCTCATGGCACTCGTGGAGGTCAGCCGCGCGCTCTCCGCGCAGGTGGACCTCGGGCCGCTGCTCCAGGACATCCTGGGCAGGGCAACTGCGCTGACCGATTCCCCGGCCAGTAGCATCATCCTGCACGACAAGCGGAGGGGCACGCTCTACCTCGCGGCCGCGACCGGGGACAACGCGGCCGAGATCCTCGAATCCTGGGGAGACTCCGCCGAGCACCAGATCCCGCTGCGGGGGAGTATCGCGGGCAAGGTGTTCCAGACCGGGAAGACGAGCGTCATCGATAGCGTGGACCGGAATGTCAGCCACTTCGACGGCATCGACCGGCAGACGCGGTCCTCGACCGAGTCGATGATCTGCGTCCCGCTCAACTCCGCGGACGAGCGCCTTGGGGTCATGCAGATCCTCAACAAGCGGTCGGGCAACTACACCCGCCGCGACCGGATCCTCATCGAGCACTTCGCCATCCAGGCGGCAATCGCGATCCGGAATGCCCGCCTGTTCGAGGACATGATCATCCACATGGGGATGTACGTGTCGCGGGACGAGGACAGGGGGCTACTGGACCTGCTGAAGGAGATGAAGGCCCCGGCCCGACTCGAGAAGCTCTCGCTGATGTTCGCAGACCTGCGCGGGTTCACCCAGCTCTGCCAGTTGATGGACAGCCCGGAGGATATCAGCACCTTGCTCAGCGACTTCACTCAGTTACTCTCCGAGGAGGTCCTCGCCCACCGTGGGATCGTCAACAACTTCATGGGCGACGGCATCCTGGCGATCTTCCGTTCGGGAGGCCGTGAGCAACAGGCCGTCCGCTGCGCCTTCCGGATCCTGAAGCGATTCGACGAGATCCGGGCCCGCTGGCAGGAGTCCAGCAACCTCTCGCTGGACTTCCTCGACGTGGGGATCGGGATCGCGACCGACCGGGTCGTGCTCGGCACCATCGGCAGCGACCGGGGCCTCCGGCAATACACGGCCATCGGCACTGGCGTAAATCTGGCCGCCTACCTCGAGTCCCAGGCGCGCGGGGGGAAGCGCATCCTGGTCGACCGGATGACTTACGGCGCCGTCAAGAGCTTCGTCGCCGAGTTCGAGGGCCCCGAGGAATTCTTGCTCCGTAAGCCCGGCCAGGATTACGGCCACCCCTACCAGCGATACCACCTCAAGAGCCTGAAGTCCTGAGCGCCGTCAGGTGAGCCCGGCTCCGGGCTCATTCCTCGTCCTTCCGGGCTCCGGGATTCTCCTGGACCGGACCCTTCCATCGATGTTCGATTGGCTCGATCTGCCGGGAGGATTCATGCCCTGTCGTCCGTGTTCATCGCTGGCTGTTTTCCGTATGTTCTGTTCCACGAACAGGTCAGAGCGTCCCCGCGGCCGAGACATGACCGGCGAGGAATCGGCGAACGGCCGTCCCATGGTGAACGTCGTGGCGCCTGGTGCGCGATCTGGTCCGGCTCGTCACGTCGCTTGACGGATCGGCAGGCACTGTTGTAAGATGTGGTTTTCAAAAGACTTAGTGCGATCGGCCTGGATCATGGTAGGGGGACGACCCGGCAATGGAAGTGCTGACCGAGCTTTGGGATAAAACGACCGATGCGTTCACGGCCTTCTCGGAGGGAGTGTCCGAGGGGCTGGTCCGGATCTTCGGTAGCTCCAACGAGCGGCGGATTCGCTCGATGCGGCCGATCGTCGCCCGGATCAACGAGCTCGAGCCCAGCATGCAGGCGCTCAGCGACGAGGAACTGAAGGCGAAGACCGCCGAGTTCCGCCAGCGGAGGGCCGATGGCGAGACGCTCGACCAGCTCCTGCCGGAGGCGTTCGCCGCCTGCCGCGAGGCCGGCTGGCGGTTCCTCAAGATGCGGCACTTCGACGTGCAGCTCATGGGCGGGATGGTGCTGCACGGCGGCGACATCGCCGAGATGGTCACCGGCGAGGGCAAGACCCTGGTCGCCACGCTGCCGGCCTATCTCTATGCTCGACGGCAAGGGCGTGCACGTCGTGACGGTCAACGACTACCTGGCCCGCCGCGACGCCGAGTGGATGAGCCCGCTCTTCCACGGCCTGGGCATGACCGTGGGCGCCATCCAGGCCGAGATGGAATCGACCGAGCGGAGGGCGATCTACGACTGCGACATCACCTACGGCACCAACAACGAGTTCGGCTTCGACTACCTCCGCGACAACATGAAGCCGACCAAGGACTACCAGTGCCAGGGCGAGCTCCACTACGCGATCATCGACGAGGTGGACAGCATCCTGATCGACGAGGCCCGGACCCCGCTGATCATCTCCGGCCCGGCCTTCGACGACGTCGCCAAGTACGCCAAGGCCGACCAGATCGCCCGCCAGCTCAAGCGCGAGCTGCATTTCGAGGTGAAGGAGAAGGAGCGGACCTGCCACCTCAACGACGTCGGCATCCGCGAAGCCGAGCGGATCGCGGGAATCGAGAGCTTCTACACGCCGGGCAACATGGAGTGGCCCCACCTGATCGACAACTCCCTGAAGGCCCACCACCTCTACCGCCGCGATCGGGATTACGTCGTGCAGCCCAACGGCGAGGTGGTGATCGTCGACGAGTTCACCGGCCGCCTCATGATCGGGCGGCAGTGGTCCGACGGCCTGCACCAGGCGGTCGAGGCCAAGGAGCGGGTCAAGATCAAGGAAGAGAACCAGACCCTGGCGACGATCACCCTCCAGAACTTCTTCAAGCTCTACCGCAAGCTGTCGGGCATGACCGGCACGGCCATGACCGAGGCGAACGAGTTCTACAAGGTCTACGGCCTGGACGTCATCGCGATCCCGACCAACCGGCCCCTGACCCGCAAGAACTTCCCGGACGTGATCTTCCGCAGCGAGCGCGAGAAGGTGACCGCGATCCTGGACGAGATCAAGGAGGTCCACGAGACGGGCCGGCCGATCCTGGTCGGCACGACCTCGATCGAGAAGTCCGAGGAGCTCTCGGAGTACCTCAGCCGGTTCGGCATCGCGCACCAGGTGCTCAACGCCAAGTACCACGAACGCGAGGCCGAGATCGTGGCCCAGGCCGGCCGCAAGGCGGCCGTGACGATCGCCACGAACATGGCCGGGCGCGGCACCGACATCATCCTCGGGGGAAACCCCGAGTTCATGGCCTGGGCCGACCTCAAGCGCGAGACCGATGAGGACGGTCGGCTCCGGTACGAGACCCGGCTTGACGTCCCCAAGGACGTCTGGCTGCGGGCCGTGGAGAAGTACGAGCCCTGGATGAAAACCGAGGGCCGCGAGGTCGCCTCGGTGGGTGGGCTGCACATCATCGGCACCGAGCGGCACGAGAGCCGGCGGATCGACAACCAGCTCCGCGGTCGGTCCGGCCGCCAGGGCGACCCGGGCTCGTCCCGGTTCTTCCTGTCCCTCGAAGATGACCTGATGCGGAAGTTCGCCGGAGAGTGGGTCTCCGCGGTGCTCACCCGCCTGGGCATGCAGGAGGGCGAGGCCATCGAGAGCAAGATGGTCAGCCGGCGCATCGAGGGGGCCCAGAAGAAGGTCGAGGAGCGGAACTTCGACATCCGCAAGAACCTGCTCGAGTATGACGAGGTCATGGACGAGCAGCGGAAGCGCGTCTACTCGTTCCGCCAGGGCCTGCTCGAAGGGGCGCCCCCGAAGGACAAGATCCTCGAGATGATCGACTCCCAGATCCGGGAAGCGGCCGACCGCTTCCTGGCGGAGGATTACGGCGTCTCCAGCTTCGCCGAGTGGGTCTCGCAGCAGCTCGGGATCGACGTCTCCGCACGCGACCTGCGGGGGGCGAGCTTCGAGGACGCGGTCGACATCGTCAAGACCCGCGCCGAGCGGCAGCTCTACGACACGATCCGGGAGAACGTCGAGGAGAACCTGCCGTCCGACGCCGAGCCCTCGGAATGGACCTGGCAGGCCCTGGTGAACTGGGCCAATAACCGATTCGGCCTGAATCTGAAGGAGAAGGACCTCCGGAAGTTCGCCCGCAAGGACGGCGACGAGTTCGAGTTCGGCCGCGACGACCTGGAGGAGTTCCTGCACGAGCAGGCCACCGCCTCGATCGAGAAGCTCGACCTGACGCCGGCGAAGGAGTTTCTGGAGCCGGACTGGGGCCGCCGGTCCCTGGCCGGCTGGGTCCACCACAAGTTCGGGCTGGCCTTCGCGCCCGACGCGTGGGCGTCCATGGACCGGGGCCAGATCGTCGACCAGGTCGAGACCGAGGCCCGGCGGCTCTACGCCCAGAAGGAGGCCGAGCTCCCGGTTCGGATCGCCCTGACGCGGTTCCTGGCGGAACGCCAGCACATGCCGCCGAAGATGGACCGCGACGGCCTGGCGGTCTGGGCGAGCGAGCGGTTCCACAAGGTCATCGAGGCGGATGAGCTCCGACCGATGCTCCGGGCCGAGATTGAGTCGATGCTCCTGAAGCTCGCCCACGAGCAGTATCGGGGTGCGAAGCTCGCCGAGGAGCTCGACGCCAGGCTGGCCGCTGCCTATCCTGCCTCTGGCCCGCGGGACAGGCAGCCCGCACCGGCCGACCCGGACGGCATCGCGGCCCTGGCCTCCTGGGCGTCCGTCTCCCTGGGCATCGAGCTGACCGCCGAGGAGCTCCAGGAACACACCGCGGATGAGGCCCGCAGCCTCCTGGTCAACGCCCTCGACGCCAGGCATCGCCCAGAGATGCGGGAAATGGAAAAGGTCGTCATGCTCCAGATCCTCGACGCGAGCTGGATGGAGCACCTGCGGGCGATGGACCACCTCCGCAGCTCCGTCGGCCTCTCCGGCTACGCGCAGGTCGACCCCAAGGTCGAGTACAAGCGCGAGGGCATGAGGATCTTCAACGAGATGTGGAAGGGGATCGCCGACCGGGCGACCGACCTCATCTTCCGCGTCGAGCACTTCGACCCGGAGTTCCTCTCCTATCTCGGCTCGAGCTGGAAGCTCGACCGGGCTCGGACGATCCACGAGTCGGCGGAATCCCAGCTCGTCGGGGTCCCCTCGTCGGGCGGGATTCGCGACGTCCAGGACGCGGCCATCGCGGGCAGCCAGACCTCCCCGGAGAAGAAGAAGGAGCCCGTGCGGAACGTTGGAAAAAAGGTGGGCCGCAACGATCCCTGTCCGTGCGGATCGGGAAAAAAGTTCAAAGCCTGCTGTATGCGGAAACAGTCTCCAGGGGACCCGTTCTAGCCAGAATACCCGCCCGCCCGACCGGCAAATCCTGATCTCGCCGAACCAGGACGGGCGTTCGCGGACGCGGTCGGGTGAGGCCGCGAGGGGCACCCTTTCAGTCATAGCAAGCCGTTTGCGGTTCGGAATTTGTGGCCAGCGCTGCGGTGCCTCGACCGGCTTCCGCGGGGCGTCTCCGGTGGGCCGCGGCATCCCGCGGGTTCGGTCGTGCCGGCCGGGCGTCGACGAGGATGCAGCGATCGAGAGGACATTCGGGCACGTCAATTGCTTCAGGATCGAGGGTCTTGCGGAAAGGACAACTGGCTCCGGACCGGGAAAGGATTCCCAAGATGCCTTTCGCCTTGAACCTGCTCTACTTCGTCGCCATCGTCGCATTCTCCCCCCTGCTGCTGTTCCGGATGGTGCGGTCCGGCAAGTACCGGGAGGGCCTTTGGGAGAAGTTCTGGGGTGACGCTCCGGTCCGGATTGGAGAGGGGCCGTGCCTCTGGTTCCACGCCGTCAGCGTGGGCGAGGTGCTGCTCCTCAGACCCCTGGTTCGCGAGATGGCCCGGCGGCGGCCGGGGTGGGAGGTCGTGATCTCCACCACCACCACGACCGGACTGGCTGTCGCCCGCCGCACCTTCCCCGACTACATCACGTTCTACGCGCCCCTGGACTTCTCCTGGGCCACCCGGCGAGCGATCGCCCGGATCCGCCCGACGGTGCTCGCCCTGGTGGAACTCGAACTCTGGCCGAACCTGATCCGGGCGGCCAAGAGCGCCGGGGCCAAGGTCGCCATCATCAACGCCCGCCTGAGCGTCCGGAGCTACCGGGGCTATCGGGGGTTGCGCGGCCCGCTCAGCTCCACCCTACGGCGCATCGACATGGTCGCCGCCCAGAATGCCGATTACGCACGCCGGTTCGTCGAACTAGGCATCCCCGAAGAGCGGGTCAGCGTCACCGGCTCGGTGAAGTACGACGGGCTCGAGAGCGACCGCGACAACGCCGGCACCCGCCAGCTCCGCAAGGAGCTCGGGCTCTCGGGCTCGGACCTGATCTTCGTCGCCGGCAGCACGATGGAGGGCGAGGAGGGGGCGGCACTAGAGGCCTTCCGGGCGGCCCGAGAGCAGCACCACCGGCTCCGCATGATCCTCGTCCCGCGGCACGCCGAGCGGTTCGACAAGGTCGCGGAGTGGCTGACGGCCCGGGGAGAGACCGTTGTCCGGCGATCCAGGATCGGTCGACCGGAGGGGCCGGCGGCGGGGAAGTCGGCGCCAATTATCCTGATCGATACGCTCGGAGAACTCGCCGCGGTCTGGGGCCTGGCCGACATCGCGTTCGTGGGCGGCAGCCTGCTCCCGGGGCGTGGGGGTCAGAACATGATGGAGCCCGCGGCGTACGGCGCCTCGGTCATGTTCGGGCCCTACACGTCCAACTTCCGGGAAACGGTGGAGCAATTGCTGGCACGCAATGCCGCTCGCAGGGTATCGGACGGCGAGGAGCTGAAGCGGGGGCTCCGTGAGGACCTCGAGGATCCCGAAACGGCTACGGCACGGGGGGCCGCGGGGCGTTCCTTCGTGCTGGCCCAGCACGGGGCATCGGGTCGGACCCTGGCCGAGCTCGACCGGTTGGTCGAATTATCGTTCACGAAGAAGACCGCTTGAAGTTGGCGTTCCGATCACTTAGGCTCGTGTCACTTGGAGTGCAGGTGGGAGCGAGAGAGCGCCGCAGCCTCTCCCCTTGTGAATCGCTCTGGAGCGTGAAACCGAACCGGCCACACCGCGGCGCCAAACCTTGACGGCAGGACCCCGAAATGGCTGAAAAAGAGACAGAAACACCGGCACCAGCTCCCCAGCAGCAGGTCACGACCGAGGTGGTCGTCGATGATTCGAGCACCCTCCCGTCTTACTCGAATTTCTGCCGCGTGACCGCGACCCCTGAAGAGGTAATCCTCGACTTCGGCCTCAACCCCCAGCCGTTCGCGACCGGGCGTCAGGACGTGAAGGCTAACCAGCGGATCGTCATGAACTTCTACACGGCCAAGCGGCTGCTCACCGCCCTGGGTATGACCATCCAGCGGCACGAGGGTACGTTCGGATCGATCGAGCTGGATGTCCGCCGACGGGCGACCGGCCAGCCTCAGGCTGCCTACCCCCAGCAAGCACGCGGCCCTCAGGGCGTTGTCGAGTGATCGAAGCGGGCTTCCTCGACCGCCCGCCCGCCGGGCTCGATCGGCCACCAGCGTCGTGGCAGTCATCCGGGCAATCGAGAGGATAGCGGCATCTTCTCGCTTGCCCGGAGATCGTCCAGATCCCTTTCTCCCGCCAGCGCCTCGATCCCCAGCGAGATCTCGACTGCCTTTCCGACCTCGGCGGCACGTCGGGAAAACCCTCGCGGGCGAATCAGTTGACCCAGTTGGCTCTCGCCTGTCGCCCGGCGTCGAACTTCCCGGCTTCCTGGCGCGGTTCGTCCCTCGAGCCCCTGAGACCTGGAAGAGCGGCATCTCGGCCCTCAGCAACAGGTACCAGATCCGGAATCTGGGGCGACCAGGGCCGGTCGGGACATCGAATTTGCACGTGACGTTGGTTCGAGCTCTCGACTGACCTGATCCGGCACCACGGCGGAGACCGCTGAGTGTCGCTTCCTGACCCTGACGGGACCACAGGACCTCCATACCGAGCCTCCCCGGGTGCAGTTCACCCTACGGACGCTCGCCGTGATGTTCGATCGGCTGGCGAGGGGCGGCGAAGGTTGACGCCGGCTGGCGAGGGGCGGCGAAGGTTGACGCGATGCGCCTGTCCAGCCTAGGGTGGTAAGAGGTCAAAAGGCCGGGATCGTGCAACTTCAAGGGGGAGCGCCATGACCGCGCCATCTGAGATGAACCGCCGCGCATTCATCAAGACCACTGCCGCCGCCACCGCCACGGCGGCCGTCGCGCCAGCGGCGCGAGCCCAGGACGCGCCGGCCGACGGCCTGATCCACCGCAACGAGCGGGATGGCATGCCCTACCGCAAGCTCGGCCGGACGAAGTTCATGTGCGGCCGCCTCGTCTTCGGAGGCGGCGCGGCATTGATGGGCGGGAGGGCCGTTCGATTGCTCGAGGCGGCGTTCGACGCGGGCGTGAACTTCTACGATCTCGGCTCCAACGCCTATTACAAGGGCAGCGAGCGCGCCTTCGCCCCCTTCCTCGCCGCGCATCGCGGCGACATCTGGGTCACGTCCAAGGCGCCCTTGCGCCCCATCGACGGCCACGAACCGGGCAAACCGCTGACCGTCGCGCAGGGCAAGTTCCTGGCCGATTACTGGACGGGGCTGCTCGATGCGAGCCTCGCCGATCTGGGCACCGACCATGTGGACGCCTACTACCTCATGGGCGTCGGCGAGCCGGAAGTCGTCCGGTGCGAGCAATTGCATGAGGCCTTCCTCAAGGCGAAACAGGCCGGCAAGGTCGGTCATTGGGGCGTGAGTACCCACAAGAATGCGCAGCAGGTGCTCGAGGCCATGATCGAAACGGCCTGGTACGACCTCGCCATGATCGCCATCACGCCCGCCGGGTGGTACGACTGGGATTCGAAGAGTCTTCTCCCCGGCACGCCGGCGATGGTCGCGCTCCAGCCCACGCTCCAGCGTGCCCGGGACGCCGGCATCGGCCTCGTCGGTATGAAGGCGGCCCGTTACTTATCCTCTCGCGGAGGCAAGGCGCTTCAGAACGCCTTCGACGGGCACTACAGCGACAGGCTCATGCAATCGGGGCTTTCGCCCTGGCAGCGGTCCTACGCCTATGTCCTCGCCCACGGCGTCGACGTGGTCAATTCGGACATGCAGAATCTGGCCCATTTCAAGGAGAACCTCGCGGCCGTTCAGCGCTCGGCGGAGCTCTTCGCCAGGGTCTGATCGACGCCTCCTGTCCTTTTGCCTTCCGCGCCGCCCGAGAGCGTCCTTCGGCGGCGGCGCTGAGGGAACCAATCGGCCCAATAACTGCGGGCGAACAGCCTGTCGACGCCAGAGGAGCCTGAGATTGGCCCCGAACCGGAGGGAACGGCTAACCTCCTGGCCAATGCGCAGACGTCGCGTCGGCTCATTTCGGGATCCTCAGTCCCTTGAGCAGGAAGGTCATGTGCCTGACGGCCGCGTCCCGGCCCTTGACCGCGGAGACGCCGGCGATGACGTCGCCGACCTGGCAGGCGCCGTCGAAGGAACCGCCGCCCATGTCGGCGAAAAACACCGTCGCTCCATCGATCCTGGCCGGTTCGGCCATGGCGCCGTCCTGCTCAAGGAAGGACTTGTATTTGGCCAGAACTTCTGAGGCGTTCTCCGTTGATTTGCAGCGTGCGACGAAGGCGGTGAACTCCGCCTCGCCGTTGCGGTAGCGGGCGGTGAACGCGTTGGTCAGGAAGTCGAGGCCCAGCGCGTCGACCATGAGGTACTGGACCGAGTCGTCGACACGGTCCTTCGCCGGAAGCATGGCGAGACCCCAGATCTGCGCCGCCTTGCCTTTCAGGCGCTTCGCCAGCGCATCGGCCAGGGCCGACGCCGCTTTCTGGACCTCGACATCGGGTCCCGATGTCAGGATCGACGCATAGTACTGGCCCTTCCGGAAGAACAAGTCGGCCTTCGTGCGGTGGCCACCATCGCCGGTTGCGAGGGCCTCACTGCCGGACGGGCGTTCCACCGAATAGACACCGAAAGCGCCGAGGGGAGTGGTCATGTCGTAAAGGAAGACATCAATGAATTTGGATGGGTCATCCGCCTTGGAGTAGGTGACGAAGGTCATGCCAGCCACGTCGTAGGACTGGAACAGCTCGGACCGCCCGTCGATCTTTTCGTACAAGTTGGCTTCGGTGTAGCGTTCAACAAGGCTCTTCTTCGTGAAGCCCTCGGGCGTGAGACCCTCGAGAGCCCGGGCGATGGTCTCGGTCGCGGCCCGCATTTCGGGCGTGATCCGGGTTGGGTTGTAGCCGACGGAGCCGACGACGTCCTGGGCGGCGACGCAGGCGGGGAATAGAAACGGCAGAGCGGCCAGTAATCGTCTCACGGAATGCTCCCTTTTCGGGGCCAACTCCGATGACCCTGAGTTAAGGCGCTCACGATGCGTTCGCTGATGGGGCCATCATCGCTTGCGATGCGCAACCCACCGCCATCTCACGGGTTGCCCCGACTGAACCGGCCAGCCCCACCCTCCACTGGATGAAGTTCATTCATGGGGCTGAACGGACGCAAGTCCTTGATAGACAAGACGAATCAAGGCCGACAGACGTTCATCCCGATCTGCCGGGAGACCGGCGCAACGGCCGCCAACCGAAGGAGCATCGGAATCAACTCTACCGTAAGAGACAGACGCCGCGAAAGGGTGCGAGTGAACCAGGTGATCGACGCTGCGGTTCCGGAGAATCGCTGGGAACGAGGCCTTCTCGACGCTCTCGGAAACGTGCCCAGATATCACCAGTTTCGCAGCAACGATCTCCGCCACGCACAGCGGAAGGCCTCAAGTCGTTCGCTGTACGGATCCTCACGCGGCCGCCGGTCCGGTTCGGGTCAAGCCGGAAAGGCCGACTTTCCGGGATCCACGGCGTCTTTGGCTGATCGTGAGAGCGGATCACGGCCGATTGAGAGGGTAAGAAGAATCCGCGCGTGCGGGTTATGCCCAGTGAACGGGCCTTGCCGGATGTTTCGACTCAACGACGAGCGCCGCGTGCGCCGAT
>JAXMBE010000066.1:0-47356 GCA_046349995.1 Isosphaeraceae bacterium
TCGATCCTCCGGCCGAAGTCCCAGGTCGTGGCCGGATACGAGCCCCTGATGCCGTCGTACCAGGGGCGGATCAGCGAGCCGGACCTGCTGAAGATCCTGGCGTACATCAAGTCGCTCGGCAAAAAGGACCCGCGCCCATGAGCGCCATGGCGGTCGAAGTCTCCGAGGATTATCTGCAGGAATACACGCTCCGGTCGTGGCTGCTCACGACGGACCACAAGCGCGTGGCCCTCCTGTACATGGCCTCGATCACGTTCTTCTTCTTCGTGGGCGGCGCCGCGGCGACGGTGATGCGGCTGGAATTGATGACGCCCCAGGGCGACGTGCTCAACTCGCCGGACGCGTACAACCGGCTGTTCACCATGCACGGCGTGATCATGATCTTCTTCTTCCTGATCCCGTCGATCCCCGCCGTGCTCGGCAACTTCCTGATCCCGCTGATGCTCGGGGCGCGCGACCTCGCCTTCCCGAAACTGAACCTGCTCTCCTGGTACATCTACATCCTGGGCGGGCTGATCGGGATCTGGATCCTGATCTTCGGGGGCGTCGACACGGGCTGGACCTTCTACACCCCGTTCAGCACCATGTACTCGAACACGATGGTCGTGACGGCGGCCGTCGCAGTGTTCGTCACGGGGTTCTCATCGATCCTCACCGGTCTCAACTTCCTGGTCACCGTCCACACGATGCGGGCCCCCGGGCTGACCTGGTTCCGCCTGCCGCTGTTCATCTGGTCGCACTACGCGACGAGCCTGATCATGGTCCTGGGCACGCCGGTGCTCGCCATCGCCGTGAGTCTCGTGGCCGTGGAGCGGCTGCTCAAGGTAGGGATCTTCGATCCCAAACTGGGCGGCGACCCGATCCTGTTCCAGCACCTCTTCTGGTTCTACTCGCACCCGGCGGTCTACATCATGGTGCTGCCATCCATGGCGGTGATCAGCGAGATCATCCCCTGCTTCTCGCGGCGGCCGATCTTCGGCTACCGGTTCATCGCCTTCGCGAGCATCGCGATCGCGGTGCTCGGCTTCCTGGTCTGGGGGCACCACATGTTCGTCTCGGGGCAGTCGATGTACGCCGGGACGATCTTCTCGATCCTCAGCTTCCTGGTCGCCATCCCGTCGGCCATCAAGGTGTTCAACTGGACGACCACCATGTACAAGGGTTCGATCCGGTTCGATACGCCGATGCTCTACGCGCTGGGATTCATCGGCCTGTTCACCATCGGCGGTCTAACGGGCCTGATGCTGGCCTCGCTGGCCATCGACGTGCACGTTCACGACACGTATTTCGTCGTCGCGCATTTCCATTACATCATGGTCGGCGGCTCGGTGATGGCCTACCTGGGCGGGATCCACTTCTGGTGGCCCAAGATCAGCGGCCGGATGTACCCCGAGCTCTGGGGCAAGCTCTCGGCCCTGATCGTGTTCGTCGGGTTCAACCTGACGTTCTTCCCCCAGTTCCTGCTGGGCTACCTCGGCATGCCCCGGCGGTATTACGAGTACAGTCCGGAGTTCCAGGTGCTGAACGTGATGTCCACGGCCGGGGCGTCGATCCTGGCGGTCGGCTACGTGCTGCCGCTGGTCTACCTCCTGCTGACGCTCCGCAACCCGCCCGACGCGGGCCCGAACCCCTGGAGGGCGACCGGCCTGGAATGGCAGACCGACTCGCCCCCCCCGGTCCACAACTTCGAGCAGACGCCCGTCGTGGTCCGGGGGCCATATGCTTACTCGCCGGAGGAGGCCGACGATGAACCCGCCAATGACTTCCACCGCTGAGACGCGTCGGGCGGACTTCCCCGCGCTCTCGGTCCAGTTCGACGACCTGGAGCAGCAGCACCAGGCATCCAGCCTGGGCATGTGGATGTTCCTCGCCACGGAGGTGATGTTCTTCGGCGGGCTGATCGCCGCGTACGTCGTCTATCGGTCCGTGTCGCCTCGCGAGTTCGCCGAGGCCAGCCGGCATCTCAAGCTCTGGCTCGGCTGCGTGAACACCGTCGTCCTGCTGGGCAGCAGCCTGACCATGGCGCTGGCCGTCCGGGCGGCTCAGCTCCACGACCGTCGCCGGCTGCTCCGCTATCTCCTGGCCACCATGCTCCTGGGGACCGCATTTCTCGGCATCAAGGCCGTGGAATACAGCCAGGAGTATCACGAGCGACTGATCCCCGGCCTCAATTTCCAGCTGCCCGAGGGAGGTTCACCTCAGGCCGGCCCCACACCACTTGGCGCCCAGCGCTTCGAGATGTTCTTCGTGCTCTACTTCTTCATGACCGGGCTGCATGCGATTCACCTCATCATCGGGATCGCGCTGGTCGGGCTGATGGCCTACCTGGTGTGGAAAGACTGGTTCGTGGGGGGTGCCGAGACCCACATCGACGTCACCGGGCTCTACTGGCACTTCGTGGATGTCGTCTGGGTGTTCCTGTATCCCCTGCTCTATCTGATTGACGTGCGATCATGAATCACGAACCGATGTCCGTCCGCGTGAACCTCCTGGTCTTCCTTGCGCTCCTGATCCTGCTCTTCGCGACGATCGGCGCCGCGTACCTCCCGCTGGGGCGGTTCCACCTGGCGACCGCGCTGACGATCGCCACGGCGAAGGCCGTACTGATCGGCCTCTTCTTCATGCACCTCTACCAGAGCCATCGCGTGACCTGGATCGTCTCCACGGCGTCGCTGCTCTGGCTGGGGATCCTGCTGGCGCTCACCCTCAGCGACTATCTGTCCCGGGGGTGGCTCCGGATCCCCGGCAAGTAGCCGCGGACGGGGCCGCTCAGGCCCGGTCCGCGACGGCGGTCGCGCCCTTGTGCCGCGCGCAGTTCGCGCAGCAGAAGAACTTGCCGTCCTGCTCCACCCCGTGTCCGACGATCTTGCAGCCGCAGTGGGTGCAGGACGGTGCCAGGGCGTGGATCGCGCATTCGAAGGCGTCGAAGGTGTATTCGCGCCCGTTCGCCCTGATCGTGAACGCCTTGTCGTAGTCGTTGCCGCACACGTCGCACCTGGCCATGGGAGGGATCTCCGGGTTCGGGGTCGCCGACGAGGGACGGGGTTCCGAGCGCCTCAACCGTGCTTGACGCCGGTGCTCGTCCAGGCAGGAGGGTCGCTGGCGGGGAACGAATCCTCCGCGGCCTCCTCGACCACGTCCTTGGGGGCAGTCAGGTCATCCGTCAGGGTGTCGTCCACGCCGGCCGACGGGGTCCGCGGGCGATTGCCGAATGCTTCGATGCGGTCGGCCAGGCGATGGAACATCGTGGCAAGTCCATGCAGGAAGGATCCGCTCGCGCCGGTCTGGGGGTGAGAGACCATGATGGTCGGTTCCTCGGTGTTCATGACTCGGTTCCGCCCACGGCCGAGCGCCTAGGCCCGGGCCGTACCTCAGGTATCCCGGCAAACGCGGTGCCGTCGGACATTGGCATGCGGGAGCAGCCACGGGCCATGCCCCCGGCCGGGGCCCTCGAAGGCGACGGGAGCCCATCCTATTGATCCAGGGACAAATCTGCATCAAACTGGAATGGCGACGACGCGCGAGGCGGCGTCGCGATGAACTTCTCGGCCGCCCCGTCACGATGCGTGAGGGCGACCTCTCACCGTGGAGGCCAGCGAGCGCCCATGGCCGAGACCGGAGCCAAGCCCGCGACGGGCGAGAAGACCGACGCCCACCCCAGCGGCGACAATCGATTCAAGATGCTCGACGCGAGCATGAAGCGGCAGCGGTACCAGCCCGACGCCCTCATCGAGGTGCTGCACACGGCGCAGGAGCTGTTCGGCTACCTGAAGGATGACATCCTGCATTACGTCGCGCACGGCCTGAAGCTGCCGCCCAGCCGCGTTTATGGTGTCGCCACGTTCTATCACTTCTTCACGTTCTCGCCCAAGGGGGCCCACACCTGCGTCGTCTGCATGGGGACGGCCTGCTACGTGAAGGGTGGGGAGGCCTTGCTCGCCGAGGTGCGCCAGCATGCCGCGGCGGAGAACGAGTCGACCGGGGACGGGCAGCTCGTCTCCGTCGAGACGGCACGCTGCCTGGGGGCCTGCGGCCTGGCCCCGGTGGTCGTCTTCGACGGCGAGGTCTGCGGCAGCGTCGATCCGTCCGCGGTGGCCGACCGGATGAAAGGATGGCACGATCGTGGATCTCGTTGAGCTCGAGGAGATCGCCGAGAAGGAGGTCGCCGCCAGGAAGCCGGTCCGTCTCCGCGTCTGCACGGCCGCGGGGTGCCTGTCCTCCGGGGCCCATGACGTGCAGAAGCGGCTCGAGGAGGCGGTCGCGAGCGAGGGCCTGGGCGAGCACGTCCAGGTCTGCGCAGTCGGCTGCATGAAGCTCTGCTGTGAGGGCCCACTGGTCCAGGCCGATCCGGAGGGGGGCCTCTACGAGCGGGTGGTCCCGGACCAGGCCGCGTCGATCGTCGAGGGCCTCAGGGGCGGGCCCGTCTCCGCCCGGCGCGGCGATCCCGGGCGGCCGTTCTTCACCCGGCAGAAGCCCGTCGTCCTCGAGTTCAGCGGCGAGGTCGAGCCCGAGCGCATCGAGTCGTACATCGCGGTCGGCGGCTATCGCAGCCTCTACGAGGTCGTGCGGGAGATGAACCCGGCGGAGGTGATCGACGCGGTGACGCGGAGCGGCCTGAGGGGCCGCGGCGGCGCCGGCTATCCGACCGGCCTGAAGTGGGGCATGGTGGCGAAGAACCAGGGCACGCACAAGTACGTGGTTTGCAACGCGGACGAGGGCGACCCCGGCGCGTTCATGGATCGAAGCGTGCTGGAGAGCGACCCGCACCGCGTGCTGGAGGGCATGGCGATCGCCGCCTACGCGGTCGGCGCCGACCAGGGGTACATCTACGTCCGCGGCGAGTACCCGCTGGCGATCCGCCGGCTCGAGACCGGCATCCGCCAGGCCCGCCGGCTCGGGCTCCTGGGCACGCAGATCTTCGAGTCGCCGTTCAACTTCCGGGTCGATCTCCGGATCGGCGCCGGCGCGTTCGTCTGCGGCGAGGAGACCGCCCTGATCGCCTCCATCGAAGGCCGTCGGGGCGTGCCCCGGCCGCGGCCCCCCTACCCCGCGGCGTCCGGGCTCTGGGGCAATCCCACGCTGATCAACAACGTCGAGACCTACGCGAACATCCCGCCGATCATCCGCAACGGCGCGGAGTGGTTCGCCTCGATCGGCACTGAGAAGAGCAAGGGGACGAAGGTCTTCGCGCTGGCCGGCAAGATCCGGCACACGGGGCTGGTCGAGGTGCCGATGGGCACCACGCTGCGGGAGATTGTCGAGGACATCGGCGGGGGGGCGCCCGACGGGGGCACGATCAAGGCCGTCCAGACGGGCGGGCCCTCCGGCGGGTGTATCCCGGCCGACGCGCTGGATACCCCGGTGGATTACGAGTCGCTCGCGCGTCTCGGCTCGATCATGGGATCCGGCGGCATGATCGTCATGGACGAGACCACGAACATGGTGGAGATCGCGAAGTTCTTCATGGAATTCTGCATGGACGAGTCCTGCGGGAAGTGCATCCCCTGCCGGGCGGGGACGGTCCAACTGTACCGGCTGCTCACGCGGATCAGCGAGCGGAAGGCGACCCGGGCGGACCTGGAACAGCTCGAGGCCCTGTGCGACATGGTGAAGCACACGAGCCTCTGCGGCCTCGGCCAGTCGGCCCCGAACCCCGTGCTCAGCACGCTGCGTTACTTCCGTCACGAATACCTGGGACTGCTGAGCGACGCCCCGGCCCCCGCCGGGTCGCACGCCACCTGATCCCGCTCGTCGCGCCGATGGCGAGGACTGCGTCCCGCCCGGCGGCTCCCCCGGTCCTGTTGCGAAGGCGGTGACCATGGCGGCGGTCAAAACCCTGTCGATCGACGGGAAGCTCATCAACGCTCGCGGCGACCAGACGATCCTGGAGGCCGCCTCCGAGTCGGGCATCCCGATCCCGACCCTCTGCCACCTGGAGGGCGTCAAGGATGTGGGCGCCTGCCGGATGTGCCTGGTCGAGGTCGGCGACCCGCCCCGATTGATGCCGGCCTGCACGACACAGGTCTTCGAGGAGATGAAGGTCCAGACCAGCACCGAGCGGCTGCGCGGCTATCGCAGGATGATCATCGAGCTGCTCTTCGCCGAGCGGAACCACGTCTGCGCCGTCTGCGTGGCCAACGGCAACTGCGAGCTCCAGCAGATGGCCGTGAGGGTCGGGATGGACCACGTCCGGTTCGACTACCTGTACCCCAAGCTCGAGGTGGACATCAGCCACGAGCGGTTCGGGATCGACCACAACCGCTGCGTCCTCTGCACTCGTTGCGTCCGGGTCTGCGACCAGGTCGAGGGCGCCCACACCTGGGACGTCGCGCATCGCGGGGTCAACGCGCGGGTCATCACCGACATGCACCAGCCGTGGGGCACGTCACCGACCTGCACCTCCTGCGGAAAGTGCATGCAGGCCTGCCCCACCGGGGCGATCTTCCGCCAGGGCTCCACGGTCGCCGAGATGGAACGCGACCCCTCGATGCTCGAGTTCCTGATCACGGCCCGGGAGAAGAAGCAATGGAACGTCTGAAGCTGGCAACCATGTGGCTCGGCGGATGCTCCGGCTGCCACATGTCCTTCCTCGATCTCGACGAGTTCCTGATCGACCTGGCCGGCATGGTAGACGTCGTCTACACCCCGCTCATCGACGCGAAGGTGTTCCCCGAGCAGGTGGACGTGACCCTGCTCGAGGGCGCCGTGGCGAACGAGGACAACCTCGAGTTCGTGAAGCACGTCCGGGCACGTACAAAGATCCTCGTCTCCTTCGGCGACTGCGCCGTGACCGGCAATGTCACGGCGATGCGCGACCCGCTGGGAGGCGCCGAGATCGTGCTACGGCGTTCCTACCTGGAGAACGGGGACCTGGACGCCCGCATCCCGTCGAGCCCCGGGGTCTTGCCCCCGCTCCTGGACCGGGTCACGCCGATCCACGCCGTGGTGTCGGTGGACGTGTTCATCCCTGGATGTCCCCCCTCCGCTTCACGGATCAAGGAAGTGCTCCAGCAACTGATCAGCCAGCACACGGCGCAGCTCTCGGGCACCGACCTGAAGTTCGGTTGATCCGGCCCCACGAAGAAGGTCATCGTCATGGCTCAGCAGATCCTGATCGATCCCGTGACCCGGATCGAAGGCCACGCCAAGGTCACCGTCCAGCTCGACGACGACGGCAAGGTGAGCGGGGCACGGTTCCACGTCGCCGAGTTCCGCGGGTTCGAGAAGTTCTGCGAGGGCCGCCCCCTCTGGGAGATGCCCGGCATCACGGCCCGGGTCTGCGGGATCTGCCCGGTGAGCCACCTGCTCGCCTCGGCGAAGGCGGGCGACAAGATCCTGGCCGTGAACATCCCGCCGGCGGCGACCAAGCTCCGACGGCTGATGAACCTCGGTCAGATCGTCCAGTCGCACGCCCTCTCGTTCTTCCACCTGAGCGGGCCGGACCTGCTCCTGGGCATGGACAGCGACCCCGCCCGGCGGAACGTCTTCGGCCTGATCGCCGCCGAGCCGGAGCTGGCGCGCCGGGGCATCCGCCTGCGGAAGTTCGGCCAGGAGATCATCGAGCTGCTCGGCGGCAAGAAGATCCACCCGGCCTGGTCGGTCCCGGGGGGCGTCCGGGCCGGGCTGCCCCCGGGAGGCCGCGAACATCTCCGGGAAGGATTGCCGGAAGCCTATGAGACGACCCGCCTCGCGCTGGCGAAGTTCAAGGAGATCTTCGATCGCTTCCACGAGGAGGCGATCAGCTTCGGCGACTTCGCGTCGCTCTTCATGGGCCTGGTCAACGAGCACGGAGACTGGGAGCATTACGACGGCCTCCTCCGGTTCGTCAACGCGGACGGCGAGATCGTCGCCGACCAGGTCGACCCGAGCCATTACGCGGAGTACATCGGCGAGGCCGTCCAGCCGGACTCGTACCTCAAGTCACCCTACTATAAGCCGCTCGGCTTCCCGGAGGGGATCTACCGGGTGGGCCCCCTCGCCCGGCTCAACGTCTGCACGCACATGGGCACTCCTCAGGCCGACCAGGAGCTGAAGGAGTACCGCTACCGGTTCCACGGCACCGCCACGTCCTCCTTCCTGTACCACTACGCGAGGCTCATCGAGATCCTCGCCAGCCTGGAGCACATCGAGCGGATGCTCGACGACCCCGACCTGACCTCCGACCACCTCCGCGCCGTGGCCGGCATCAATCGGCTCGAGGGCGTGGGCGTCAGCGAGGCCCCCCGCGGGACGCTCTTCCATCACTACCAGGTCGACTCCCACGGCCTGATCAGGCGCGTCAACCTGATCATCGCGACGGGCCAGAACAACCTCGCCATGAACCGGACCGTCAGCCAGATCGCGAGTCACTACATCCGCGGACGGGAGATCCCCGAGGGGGTGCTCAACCGGATCGAGGCCGGCATCCGCGCCTTCGACCCATGCCTGAGCTGCTCGACGCACGCGGTCGGGGCGATGCCCCTCGTGGTCCGGCTCGTGGCCGCCGACGGGACGGTCCTCCAGGAACGGAGTCGCGGTTGAGGGCGGGACGTTGATCGCGACGACTCGACCCGTCATCCTGGTCATCGGCTACGGCAACCCGCTCCGTCGAGACGACGGCGTCGGCGTGGTAGCCGCCGAGGAGATCGAACGCTGGCTTGATCCTTCGGTCCGCGTCCTCGCCCGAGTGCAGCTCACCCCCGATCTCGCGGCCGATCTGGCCGAGGCCGATTCGGCCTTCTTCATCGATGCCCGATCGTCCCTCGAGCCGCCCGAGGTCCGGATCGAACGCATCGTGCCGCAGGCGCACGGCATGGCGGCGATGGACCACGCAGTCTCCCCGGAAACCCTCCTGGGCCTCTGCCGGGCACTCTACGAGAAGACGCCCGAGGCCTACCTGGTCTCCATCGCCTCGGAGGATCTTGGATTCGGCGAGGGGCTCTCCGCCCGGGCGACTCGCGGGCTTGCGGAGGCGCTGGCCGCGCTCCGGGATCAAATCTGCCGGTCCAGGGCGGGTGAACCCGTCCTGCCGCCACCGTGTCCGGGTCTCGAAACCCGCCCCTCCCCCGGCTCCTGAGGATCGCCCATGAGCGTCCGGATCATCCAGGTCGACGCGTTCACCCCTCGTCCCTTCGCAGGCAATCCGGCGGCGGTCTGCCTGCTCGACGCACCCGTTCCTGAATCATGGATGCAGCAGGTGGCCCGGGAGATGAACCTCTCCGAGACGGCGTTTGTCGAGCGGCGGAGCGACGATGGCGTACTTGGCCTCCGCTGGTTCACGCCCACCGTCGAGGTCGATCTCTGCGGCCACGCGACGCTGGCGGCGGCACACGTGCTCTGGGAGGAGCATCGCCTGGACCCATCGCGGCCGGCCCTGTTCGACACCCGCAGCGGCCGGCTGGCCGCGCGGAAGCGTGATGACTGGATCGAGCTCGATTTCCCATCGACACCGGTCGGCGACGGGCTCCCCGCCGCCGAACTGGAGCCGATTGCCAGGGCTCTGGCCGCGGAACCCGTGTTCGGTGGCCGGAGCCGGTTCGACCTGCTCGTCGAGCTTGCCTCGGAGGCCGAAGTCCGGCGGCTCGCCCCGGACTTCCGCCGCCTGTCGTCGCTGCCGGTCCGGGGCGTGATCGCGACCGCCCTTTCCGGATCGCACGAATGCGATTTCGTCTCCCGGTTCTTTGCACCGGCGGCGGGCGTCGACGAGGACCCCGTGACGGGGTCCGCCCATTGCTGCCTGGCCCCCTACTGGGCATTGAGGCTCGGCAGGAGTGAGCTGGTCGGACACCAGGTCTCAGATCGGGGCGGGGTGGTGAAGGTCTGCCTTGATGGCGACCGGGTCGCGATCCTCGGCCAAGCAGTGACGGTGATGCGGGGCGAGCTGGTCACCGATTGAAGGATCCAAGGTCGTCCCCCGACGATCCGGGATCCCGCGCGGCAGACCGGACCGGGCATGATAGACTCTCTCCGGCGTCAGTCTAGGGTACGTCCGAGCAACGCCCGTTTCCGCGGAGCCGGGTCGCCATGAGCGCGAGCGAGATTGTCGAGGAACTCAGGGCATTGGGGAGCCCTTCGATCAAGAAAGTGCTCCTGAAGCACGGCGCTCGCGAGCCGTTCTTCGGCGTCAAGGTCGAGGACCTGAAGAAGATCCAGAAACGGATCAAGACGGATCACCAGCTCGCCCTGGAGCTGTATGACACCGGGATCTCGGATGCCATGTACCTGGCCGGGCTGATCGCCGACGACGCCCGGATGACGAAGAAGGACCTCGAGAACTGGGTCCGGAAGGCGTCCTGGTCGATGATCAGCGAGTTCACCGTCCCGTGGGTCGCGGCCGGCAGCAAGCATGGGCTGGAGCTGGCCAGGAAGTGGATCGACTCCGACAAGGAGAACATCGCCGCGGCGGGATGGTGTACGCTCAGCGGTGTGGTCTCGATCAGGGAGGACGGCGACCTGGACCTGGGGGTGCTGAAGGGCTTGCTCCGCAGGGTGGCCGAGACCATCCACCAGCAACCGAACCGCGTCCGCTACGTGATGAACGGCTTCGTGATCGCGGTGGGCTGTTACGTGGCCCCGCTGACCGAGGAGGCCATCAAGACCGCCAGGGCGATCGGCAAGGTCTCGGTCGACGTCGGGGAGACGGCCTGCAAGGTGCCGGATGCGGTGGATTACATCAGGAAGGTCGAGGCCAGGGGGGCGATCGGCAAGAAGCGGAAGTCCGCGAAGTGCTGAGCGAACCGCGGGCGAATCGGGCTCCGGGCGGGTACTTCCGATCAGACTGCCTGAAGTGCCTGATCGAGGTCGCCCCAGAGATCCTCGACGTCCTCGATCCCGACCGAGAGGCGGATCAGGCCGGGAGTGATGCCCAGCCGTCCCAGAGTTGCGGGGTCCTGGCCCCGATGGCTGGTCGAGCAGGGATGGCTGAGCGTGGTCTGGACGTCGCCCAGGCTGGGGGCGAAGGGAATGTGCCGGAGCGAGCGGATCAGCGCGTTGGCCCGCTCGCGCCCGCCCACGTCAAAGGCCACCATCGCCCCGAAGCCCTGCTTCAGGACCCTTCGCGCCACCGTGTGGTCGGGGTGCGACGGGAGGCCCGGGTAAAGCGCCCGGACCACCCGGGGATGGGCCTCCAGCCGGCGGGCCAGCTCGGAGGCGTTGGCACAGGCCCGCTCCGAGCGGACGCTCAGGGTCGCGAGGCCCCGAAGGGCCAGCCAGCAGTCGAAGGGATTGCCGGTCTGCCCGAACGTCGAGGCGACCGCCCCGACCTTCTGGATGCGTTCTCTGGCACCGGCCACGAAGCCGAGGGTCACGTCGCTGTGGCCGCCGATCAGCTTGGTCACGGAGTGAATGACCAGGGCCGCCCCCAGCTCGAGCGGCCTGCAAAGGAGCGGCGCGAAGGTGTGGTCCACCAGCAACGGCACGTTGGTGTCCCGGGCGATCGTCCCGAAGGTTTCCAGGTCCGTCACCCGGAGCAGCGGATTGGAGATCGTCTCCGCGAAGATCAGCCGGGTCCGAGGGGTCACCAGATCGCGGATGGTCTCCGGCCGGGATGCATCGAACGTGTCGTGGCCGATCCCGAATCGCGAGAGCTCCCTCGCCACCAGCGTCGTCGTCTTGCCGTACAGTCCGTCCGAGAGGATCAGGTGATCACCCTGATCGAGCATCGCCAGCAAGCTCGAGGCGATCGCCGCCATGCCCGATGCGCAGACAAGCCCCGACTCGGCCCCTTCCATCGCGGAGAGCTTGCTCGCGAGTTGCGACGCGTTGGGGTGGCCATCGCGGGCGTAGAAGTAGCCCTCCAGCTCCCCCTCGTAGAGCGCGTCGATCTGGTCGACGTCGGCGATCTCGTAGACGGAACTGAGGTTGAGGGGAGGTGCCAGCGGACGGCTGACCGATGGGGTGCTGGAAGCGGCCCGGGCACAGAGGGTGGCATCCGCGGGAGGTCGTGTGTCCGACATCGAGCGTCCTCTCTCGGTCCGCGGAGGATCCGGCGGCTCAGGTCACGTTCGCTTCGCTGGCGTGCTTGCGATGGAAGCGGGCGGCCTGTCCGAGAATCGCGATGATCTCGCCGATCTCCCTGAGCGCGACCCAGGAGTTCTGCGCCGAGCGGGCCTCGGCCAGTTTCCTGCGCCGCCCGGCGAGCTCCGTCCACTCGACCGACCAGGCCTGCTCGATGGCCGCTTCCCGGACCCGATCGGCCAGGTCGGAGAGCTGGTCGATCAGGCGGTCCTGGATCGGGCAATCCGCGGAGCGATAGCGGTGCTCCTGGTCGGGCGGGAGGGCGGCCGGAGCCTTCCTCGGGACCTTCACCAGTTCGAACACGCGATCTCGCCAGGAGCGGCTCGACTTGCCGTTACGCTGGCCGCGGGCCGCCGAGTCATGATGCTGGATCTCGGCCGAGTCGGGATCGACCCAGGGGCCGATCCTCACGATGAGGACGGTGATGTTATCGAGGCCGCCCCGCAGATTCGCCAGGTTGACGAGGTAGCGGCAGGCATCGCGGGGGTGGAAGTTGCCGGCGAAGGCCCCGAGCTCCGGATCGGCGACGGGTCCTGACAGGCCGTCGGAGCAGAGCAGGTAGACGTCGCCGAGCTGGACGGCCAGCGGGCCCTCGATGTCCACCTCGATGCTCGGCTCGGGCCCCAGGCTGCGGGTGATGACATTCTTGGGGACTGACAGGTTGGCCTGCTCGGGCGTGAGGTGGTTGCGGCGGACCAACTCCCAGACCAGGCTGTGATCGAACGAGAGCTGATCGATCCGGCGATCGCGGACGCGATAGACCCGCGAGTCTCCGACGTGTGCGACCAGGGCGCCCTCGGGCAGAAGGAGCAGGCTGGAGCAGGTCGTCCCCATCCCCTGGAAGTCGCGGTTGGCCGCGGCCCGCGAGTTGATCAGGGAGCTGACCTCGCGGAAGGCCTTGACGATCGCCTCCGAGGGGCTGCCCGCCTTCGCCTTCATGTAGGTATGAGGGATGAGGTCGCACGCCATCTTGCTGGCGAGTTCGCCGACGGCGTGGGCGCCCATCCCGTCGGCGACCATGAAGACGTGCCCGCGGCTTCGCCAGACCTCGGCATTCGGCGCCCGGACGGCCGTGTAGCTGTCCTGGTTGTTCTGACGCCGCATCCCCGTGTCGGAGCCCGCCGCGTCGATGATGATGTCATCCCAGTTCACGGCCTGACCTTGTCTTCTCGACTCTGATGCTCGCGGCAATCTCCCCGCCCAGGGCGTCCCAGCGACTCGTCTCGTGACCCGCGGACCGGATCCTGCCTTGACCCACCGTTCACCGGGCGACTAACGTCGCAAAGGCCCCGGATCTGGCCCGGGTAGCACATTCTACAGCGAGAGTTGGCTCTTGCGCAGCTATCTTCGGGGACCTTCCGATTTTGTTGGATCTGCGGCGGTGGAGCAGCCGGGACGTCCAGGGGTGTTTCATTTCTTCGACGAAGCAGCGTTCTATTATTCATACTACCCGTCCGGCTCGAGGCTTGTGACCTCGAATGAGATCTCCGGCCAGACAAGCTATCGTGCTTAGATGTGGGATGCCATGCAGTTACCGGAATTGCCCTTCACGAAGCACACGCTCGACAACGGCCTCGAGGTGATCCTCAGGCGGCAGGCGAATCTCCCGGTCGTCGCCGCGAACCTCTGGTATCACGTCGGATCGAAGAACGAGGAGCGGAATCAGCGCGGGTTCGCCCACCTCTTCGAGCACCTGATGTTCGAGGGATCGGAGCATTACCCGGGTGATTTCTTCAAGCATCTTCAGCGGTTCGGGGCGAACATCAACGGATCGACGTCGAGCGACCGGACGAACTACTTCGTGGACATCCCGACGGCCTATCTGGAGATCGTGCTGGCGATGGAGTCGGACCGCATGGCCAATCTCCTGCCCGCGATCGACGACTCGAAGCTGCGGATCCAGAAGGGGGTCGTCAAGAACGAGTACCGACAGAGCTACGCCAACCGCCCCTACGGGATGGTGTGGCCCCTGCTGGCCGAGGCGCTCTACCCTCCTTCACATCCGTACAACTGGCTGACGATCGGCGTGATGGAGGACCTCGAGTCGGCCTCGCTCGAGGACGTCTCGGCGTTCTTCCATCGCTATTACGTCCCGTCGAACACGAGCCTCGCGGTCGTCGGCGACCTGGATGTCGACGAGACGCTGGCGATGGTGGACCGCTACTTCGGCGGCATCGCGGGGGGGACGCGGGCCCTGCGGCCCTGGACGCCCGAAGTTGCCCCGCTGGCCACGCGCGAGCTCGTGCTCCAGGACCGCGTGGAACTCGAACGACTGTACATGGTCTGGCATACGGTCCCCCAATTCGAGGAGGCGGATGCCCCGCTCGGCCTGCTGGCCGACGTCCTGGCGCGGGGCAAGGCGAGTCGCCTGCACCAGAAGCTCGTCATCGATCGGCAGATCGCCCAGGACGTGACCGTCTACCAGGCCGGTCGCGAGCTCGCGGGCAGCTTCGGGGTGACCGTGACGTTGCGACCGGACCGGGCGATCTCCGAGGCCCGCGACCTGGTCGACGCGGAGCTCGAGGCCATCGCCCGGTCGGCCGTCACCGCCGAGGAGCTCGAGCGGGTGGTGACGATGAAGACCGCGAGCTTCCTGTTCGCCCTCGAGCATATCGGAGGCTTCGGGGGGATCGCCGACCGTCTGAACGCCTACAACATCTTCCGGGGCGATCCCGGCCTGATCACCGCCGATCTGAAGCGCTACCGGGAGGTCTCGGCCGACGCAATCCGGGAGGCGGCGTCGCGATACCTGGCCGGCCGGCCGCGGGTCTCGCTGTCCGTCCGGGGGCGAAAGAAGGCCACGGCTGCTCCACTGGACCGGAAGGTCGCCCCCGCCGCGCAGGCCCCGGCGGCGTATCGCACTCCGCTGCCGAAGGTGCTCCGGCTCAGCAACGGGATCCCCCTCTGGGTGCTGCCGCAGCACGAGCTGCCGACGATCACCCTGGGGATCGCGATCGGAGGCGGCGCCAGCCTGCAACCCCCCAGTCGGCCGGGGCTCGCCCAGCTCACCCTGTCGATGCTCGATGAGGGCACCCGGAGCCGATCGGCCACCCAGATCGCGCTGGCCGCCGAGGCGATGGGCACGAGCCTGTCCGCCAGCTGCGGCTGGGACGGCGCCTTCGTGTCCTTCCGGTGCCTGACTCCCCACCTGGAGCCGAGCCTCGACCTCGCGCTGGACATCCTCCGGGAGCCGACCTTCCCGGAAACGGAATGGCAGCGCGTCCACGGGCAGACGCTGGCGGCGCTGCGATCCGAGCGGGACAGCGCCGAGGCCCGCGCCTACCGCGGGCTGCTGCGGGCGATCTACGGCCCGTCGCACCCGTACCGCCAGCCCCTCGATGGGCACGAGGAGGCGGTGGCGAGCCTCGAGCGGGAAGAGGCGATCGAGTTCCATCGACGGTTCCTCGGCCCGGGCCGGGCGGGCGTCGTCGTGGCGGGTGCGGTGGACCCGGAGCGGATGGCTCGCCTGCTCGAGGATCGACTGGCGGACTGGGCCGGACCGGAGCCCGAGCTCCCGGGGATCCCGGCGGCGCCCCGGGGGCAGCATCCGCGGATCCTGCTGCTGGATCGGCCCGGTGCCCCGCAGGCCGTCGTCCGTGTCGGCCACGTCGGCATCGCGCGCCGGGATCCCGATTACGACCACGCCATGCTGGTCAACCAGGTGCTGGGGGGCCAATTCACCTCGCGGCTGAACGAGAAGCTCCGCGAGGAGCGGGGCTTCACCTACGGCGTGCGGAGCCAGTTCGACTGCCGCCGGGGCGCGGGGCCGTTCTCGATCGCCGCCTCGCTCCAGTCGGACCGGCTGGCGGAGGCCATGGACGACCTCTACCGCGAGCTGCTCGCGATGGTCGGCGGCCGGCCCGCCCGGCAGTCGGAGCTGGACGATTCCCGCCGGGCCCTCATCGAGAGCCAGGCCCGACAGTTCGAGACACCCGCGTCTCTCGTCAACAGGTACATCCACCTCATGGTCCATGGCCTGCCCGTGGACCACCTGGCCACCTTCCCCGAGCGGATCTCGGCGATCGGGCTGGATGCCGTCAACTCGGCCGCTCATCGCCAGATCCATCCCGGGGCCCTGGTCGCCGTGATCGTCGCCGACGCCTCGGAGGTGAGCGAACCGCTCCGCCGACTGGACTGGGCGGAGTTCGAGCGGATCGCCGACTGATCGGGGACGCCGACCCCTCGCGTGCACCGGCTCTTGAGGGAGCGAAGAAATTCGGAGTGCCGCTCCTTTTCGCTGGCCGACGAGACGGTCGCTGCCCTAGAATGAGCCTGCTCCCGATCCGATCGCGACTCGACTTCATCTCCGAAGAGACCGTTCATGGACGCACCCCCGTCGGCCGGTTCCTGGACCGATCGTCTCCAGCGATGGCTCGCGCCGCTGGTCGGGCGCGACCTGGATCCAGACACGCTCCGCTCGGTGCCGTCCTGGGGACTGAGTGTGCTCCTGCATGCCTTGCTCCTCCTGATCCTGGCACTCCTGATCCGGGTCGGCTCGTCGGCCTCGACACCCCGGCAGTTCGAATCTCAGCTTCCCGCGACGGGGCTCGGCGACCTCACCTCGCTGGTCGAGTCCACCCGCTCGGGCGACCCGTTCACGAAGGAGCAGGGCCCCGATCCGCCGTCCCTCGGCCTCGAGCCGGCCGACCCCGCACTCGCGCTCTCCGCGCAGCCCGACATCCCGGGCCTGGTGCGGTTCGGGCCGGAACTGGCGGGCCCGCGGAGCCTGGACACCGGGGTTGCGCTCTCCACCGACCTGTCCGAGGGGGGTACGCTCCGGGGGGGCGGCCCGCAATTCCCCTCGCTCGCGTCGGAGATCATCGCGCCGTTCTCCGGCAGGCAGGGCCTTGACCGGGCCCGGCTGGTCCGCCGCGAGGGGGGGACCGTCCACTCGGAGAAGGCCGTGGAGGACGGCCTGCAGTGGATCGTCCGCCATCAGCGCGCCGACGGGTCGTGGTCGCTAAACTTCGGCGACCAATGCCAGGCCGACGCGTGCCCGCCGCATCGGGCCCTGGAGTCGGACACCGCGGCCACCGGGCTGGGCCTGCTCCCCCTGCTGGGCGCGGGCTACATCCACACGGTCAAGTCGCGGCATCAGGACTCCGTCCGCCGCGGGCTCGAGTGGCTCGTGCAGCACCAGGACCCCGGCGGCAACATGTTCGTCGGCGGCGCCGGCATCGCTTACATGTATAGCCATGCCATCGCCTCGATGGCGCTCTGCGAGGCCTACGGCCTGTCCCGGGATCCGAAGCTGAAGGCGCCGGCCAGGCGGGCGCTCGATTTCATCATCGAGTCCCAGAACACCGAGACGGGGGGGTGGCGTTACGCGCCCGGCCAGGCGGGCGACACGTCGGTCTTCGGCTGGCAGATCTTCGCGCTGCGGAGCGGGCATCTCGCCGGGCTCTCGATCCCGCGGTCCACGCTCCGCGGCTGCGCGGACTACCTCAACCTGGCGGCGACCGACGCCAAGAAGATCCTCTATTCCTACCAGCCCGGCCAGGCCGTTACGCCGGTGATGACCGCCGAGGCCCTCGTCGGCCGGCAACTCCTGGGCTGGCCTCGCAATCATCCGTCCCTGGTGAAAGGAGCCGGTCGGGTGGCCGCGCACCTCGAGAAGAGCCAGGAGCGGAACATCTACTACTGGTACTACGCGACCCAGCTCCTTCACAACCTGAAGAACAAGGACTGGGAGAGGTGGAATCCGCGCGTCCGCGAGGAACTGATCCGCACCCAGGTGAAGGACGACAGCTGCGCGGCGGGGAGCTGGGACCCCTCTCAGCCAAGCTCCGACCGCTGGGGAGAGACCGCCGGCCGCCACTTCCAGACCTCTTTGTCGATCCTCACCCTTGAGGTCTACTACCGCTATCTGCCGCTCTACCGGGCCGCGGACGCGGACGGGGGCATGGAAGAGGCGGCCGCTGCCGATGAGCCGAAGAAGAAGCAGAAGCGCTGAGGCCCCTCAAGTTCAAGCGGGTCCGCGCCGCGCCAGGCAGGCCGAGAGCGCGTAATAGCCGATGGCCAGGAACAGCAGGTTGTTGAAGCCGAACACCAGGGATAGATTTTCGCTCAACCCGCCCAGGATCACCCCGCCGATGTTCGAGCCGAAGTCCACGTCCGGCTTGGCGCTGTCGCGGAACGCCGTCGCAAAGATGATCCCGGCGAAGAAGATCGGCACGAAGACGACCAGGCAGGAGGCCGGGACCCGGAACGCCCCCGGCAGGTCCAGGAAGCTCGTCATCGGGACGACGAGGTTCACCAGCAGAGAGGCCAGGAGCAGCAAGTAGTAGGGCCAGATCCTCCGGGGCCGAAACCGGAGCACGTACAGGTTGCTCAGGAGCGCCATCAGGAGGATCGCCGCGAAGACGATGGAGTTCACCATCCAGGTGGAGCCGAACAGCAGGGCCAGGTGCACCACTCCTTTCGTCTCCAGCAGCATGAAGCCCGCGCCCAGGAAGAACATCTGCCCATTCGGCCGCGTCGTCCCGACCGGGGCGAATCGCCAGAGGATGACGAGCGAGAGGATTCCCACGATCGCCATGCCCCGGAGATTCAGGCCGGGGATCCTGGGCTCGCGGAGGTACAGGAAGGGGAAATCATCCGTCGGCAGCGCTCCCACGCCCTCGGTCTGCACGACGGCCGGGCCGAGCGGGAACCACTCGTTCTGCGACGTCCCCGGCACGAACGGGCGGTCCGGCCCATATCCCGGGCCGTTGATGTCGTGGCGAACGCTGGGGTGGATCCAGTAGAACCTGTCCCTGGCCAGGCGCTCGCGCATCGATCGGAGGGCGGCGCTTTCGGGCGTCCCCGCCAGCAGGAACGTCAGGCGATTCCCCTGGTTGTCCTCGGCCTTGATGACGTCCTGATGGGGCAGCGAGAGCACGATCGGCTCGACCCCGAACGTCCGCCGGGCCAGCTCGGCCAGCCTCCCCACCACCCAGCCCTGGCGGTAGAGGTTGTACAGCACGAGCATGCCCCCGGGCTTCAGACGCTCCTTCAGGTCCCGGAAGGCCTGCTCCGTGAACAGGAAGCTCTCCAGGCGGATGCTCGAATACCCCGAGTGCAGCACCAGCGAGTCCACGAGGGCGTAGACGATCAGGTCGTATTTCTTCGTCGTGGATCGGACCACGCTCCGGCCGTCGTCGATCCGCGGGCTGACCCGCGCGTCCGCACCATGACGGTTCGGATGGGATTCGCGACCGATCTCGTAGAGGACCGGATCGATCTCCACGGCGTCGACCGCCCCCGCACCGTGGGCAAGCGCCCCGACCACATCGTTCCCCGTCCCCGCGCCGATGACCAGGACATCCCGGAACGGCGGGCCACCGGCGTCCCGATTCATCAGGTGCGGCACGTGGTACAGGTACCCGTCCCTGGACAAATCGGACATGACCTGGTGGAGGATGTTGTTGACGAAGACCTTCCCGCCCCGAGGCTCAAAGCGGATCTTGTAGTAGGGCGACCAGTACGTGGCCGATCCCTCGGGGCTCTCCCCGTCGGGGAGGTCGGCGAGGAGACCAAGCCCGACCACGATCAGCAACGCGGCCGCGCCGGAAAGCCAGCGCATCGCGCGACGCCGGACCAACACGACGACCGGAGCGAGGGCCAGCGCGAACCAGACCGCCGGAGGGGCACGGAGCAGGGAGATGGCCCCGAATCCAAGGATGCCGGCCAGGCTGCCGGCCAGGTTCAACGTATAGGCCTCGACGCGGTTGGGGAACCGGTCCAGGGCCCGGCCCAGGGTCTGGCCGACGCCGATGAAGGTCAGGCTGATGAGCGCAAAGAAGACGCCCGCGATCGCCTCCAGGGGGATCACGAACGCCGCCAGGTCGCGGCTCCGGAACTCGGTCCCGAAGTAGATCTGGTCCGGCCTCGCCTGGCTGCCGACATCCACCATCACGTCGTCATACCGGTTGTAGATCCAGAGCAGGCCCACGGCCAGTGCCATCGTGAGGAGCGCGAGCGGGATCGTGCCTTCGAGGTAATGGCGCCGGCGGCGCGCGGCGAGGCAGCCCACGCACAGGCCCAGGAAGCAGGCCATGAGGACGAGGTTGGTGAAGAAGGTCAGGAAGATGACCGTGCTGCTGAACCAGCGGATGCAGGCCAGCTCCAGGAACAGGGCGACGAAGGAGACCAGGAGGAGATCGAGGCGGTCGCGACCCGGACCGATCTCCGGCTTGCTCGGTGCGGGCCCGGCGGGCGTCGTCGTATCGGCGGTCATGGCGATCGGTCTCCGGCTCGTCCGCCCAGCCCGGCTGGTTCGCGGGATCGGGCGTCGACGGCCGTACTCCCGATCGGTCCCCGGCTGGTCGGACCGATCACCGATTGTCTCCGCCGATGCCGATGTTGGGTAGGCGCAAGGACTCGGGCGCAGCCCCGGCGGCGATCCGGCGCGCGGCCTCCAGGTACGCCTCGTGCTTGGCCGTCCGCTCGGCGGCGTCCTGACGGGCGCCGATGAATCCGTAGTAGAACATTGCCGCGCGCTCGCAGAGGGTCTTCCAGGCCGGCCGGTCGATGCCGAAGTGGGCGGCCACGGCTTCCGGGTCGAGCTGTGGTGGCGGGGCGTCCGCGGCCCAGCCGAAGTCCCGGCGGCCGTGGAGTGCCTTCAGGACGGCCTCCGCGAGGGCGATGTGTCCGCGGACCGACGGGTGCATCGCGTCGTGGAAGAGCGTGTCGTCGAGCAGGCCGTGAGGGCCCTGTGCGTGGAAGACGGCCTGCCCGTCGACCAGGACGGCCGGATACCTCCGGGCGGCGTCACGGTAGGCGTCCTGGAGGACAGTGAGGCAGCGGATCGGCAGGCCGTCGAGGTCGCGGGCGGCCGCGTAGTGGTCGTAGGCCTCGTCCCATCGGCCCCGGGCGACGAGGAGCCGGGCGAGGCGAAAGTGGGCCTCCGCGAACCCCGGCTGGCTCACGAGCAGGGCCCGATAGCGCTCGATGCAGCCCGCGGGATCGGTGCTCTCGTCGCGCCGGACCGACTGGAAAAGACGCGCGAATTCCTCGCGCTTGGCCTGTACCGTGTCGGCCGTCAGGAAGGATCGATTCGGCTCGAACCCCGCGTCGTTGCCCGGCGGGACCAGCAGAATCGGAAGGGCCCCGACGCTCAGGCTGAATTCCACGATCCGTTCGAGGCGGCGGCGAAAGTCCGCGACCCGCTCGGCGTACTCCTCCGCAGTATAGGCCGGGACATCGACCACCGATCGTCGATCTCGCGGCCCCGGCGGGATGCTTACCCGGTATTGCTCGGCAATCTGCCGCACGAACCGGGCGAACGCGGACAGGCGGATGACCTGCGCGCCGAGTCGCCAGCCCGGCCCGCTCGCCAGCCGATCACGGTAGTAGACAGTGTCCCGCTGGGCGGCGTACCGCGCCGCGAACTCGTTGTGGCCGCAATAGATGAGTACCAGATCGGGACGGCGCCGGAGCCTGGCGAGCCTCTGGTGCTGAAGCTCCAGCGTGTCCCCCTCGTGCGCGATGGTCTCGAGAACGATTCGACGAGCCGGCAGCGCCATGCCGAGCTGCCAGGCGACGATCCGCCCCACGCTCATCCACTCCTGGCAGGGGAATCCCACCGCGCTCGATTCGCCCAGGACCACCAGCGTCAACTCGCTCGGGTCGGACTTGTCGGGCAGCTCGGTGGGGAGCGGGTAATCTCGGGCCAGTCCGGTTGCGGCCCTCGTCCTGGCCCGGACGGAGGCATCCCAGGCGAGCCAGGCGGCGGTGGCCCCTCGGCCGCCACGACCCCCAGCAAGCAGGCCGGCGAGCGTCAGGCCGCGGAGGGAGCTGCCCCGAGGCCGGCCTCGCCGCCGCTCCGCGAGGACGCGCCAGGAGAAGTAGATCGGCCCCGCGACCCCCAGGGCGAGCACAAGGAGATAGACCACTTCCAGGATAGCCAGGAAGTGGAGGACGATGCGGTGGGAGGGGACGGCGCGGAACAGGAGCTGGAGCCAGGGAAGCACCGCCAGGAACGTCAGAAGGCCCAGGGCGAGCCCCAGGAGAGTCCAGAGCCGTCGGTTCGGGGTGAAACGTCGTAGGAGGTCGATGTTCAACGCCGGCCCCTCATCGCGGAGCCGGCGCGGAGGCGGGCGCAGGCGAAGTCAACCCCTCGGACGGCGACTGCACGGCCGCGGAGCTCATCGGTTCGGATTGAACTGGGCGCGTGGGACCTGCTTGTAGAGCACGAGCTGCGAGAGCACCAGGCCCCTGGGCGTCACCCCGTTGGGCATCGGGAGCAGGAAGGCATAGTCGCCTTTCTTCACGACCTGCGCATCACCGCGCGTGATCTCGGTGATCGTCATGCGGCCGGACTCGTCGGGGATGACCGTGGAGAAATTGTTGCCCGGGAGGCCGACCCGGATCTGGAAGCCCTGCGGCCCCTCGAGCTTCCCGATTACGTTTCCCACCACGTGGAGCCGGTTGGGTATGCCCGTCAGATTCGGAGGCACGGGATAGGCCCAGCCGTAGAGCAGGTTCTGGCCCGCGTAATCCCACGCGTTCATGAACCGATTGAATCCCGGATCGAGAGTGGTCACCACCATGTTGCTGGGCAGGATCTGGTTGTAGGCGGGTGCCACGAGCGTTCGATTGGCACCCTCGAACGCGTCGATGTGGTTCACCCGGACCACGTTCGAGCCGACGTCCTGTCCGGCCACCTCGATCACCGACTGTTCGTTCAGCTCGCGGAGGCTGTACGGCCAGCGGACCAGGAATTCCTGGATGTCATCGACGGCGACCGGGAACTGCTGGCCCTGGTGGTTCTGGATGACGATCCAGCGTGAGGTCGCATTGATGACCTCGCCCCATGCCCCTTGCGGCGGGAGGTCGGGAAGCCCGCGGGGCTGGCCCCGGACCGCGTCGAAGGCGACGTCTCGCTCCTGGCCCCTCGCGACCGGGACGCACGCGAGAACCAACGTCAGGACACCCAGGATCCCCGCCCCCAGACGACTCGACCGCCCCATGCGGACACCTCCGGCTCGGTAGGTTCTCTGCCCCGGTCACCCGCGTCGAAAGCGGGAGAGACCCGGTGGCTCCTCGGCCGCTCGCTCGACGCTGTCCCGGTTTGCTCGCGATCGTGCCACGCTCGCATCGGCCAGCATGTAACGTATTCGATTCCGTCGGTCCCATCAATCGGACCCGACCGCATTTCCACCCCGCCCGTCCGGGTTTATCCCGGGCCTCACCCGGGGCCAGCTTCCCGAAGACCCGGGTTCAGTTTGCGGGACTCACACGCGTTCTAGTAGACTATTAACGAAGATTCGCGTCGTCTGCGGGCAGAGCCTGTCTCGATCGTCGTCTCATCCGAGGTCGCGTCTCCGGACCATGAGCCAGCAGGACCAGGGCATCACTGAGGAGATCTCGACCTCGTCGGACCCGGATTCGGTCCCGGTCCCGGACCTCACCGGCGTGACGCTCGGGGACTATCGCGTGAAGCGGCTGCTGGGCCGAGGTGGCATGGGGCAGGTCTACCTGGCGACGCAGGTCAGCCTCGATCGTCCGGTCGCGCTGAAGGTGCTGCATCCCCGATTCCTCTCGAAACCCGCCTACTTGAGCCGGTTCGAGGCTGAGGCCACGGCGGTGGCCAAGCTGAATCACCCCAACATCGTCCACGTCTATGCTCTGGGCGAGGGCGGCGACCAGCTCCGGTTCATCGCGATGGAGTACGTCGAGGGGACGAACCTCCGCGAGTACATTCAGCGCAAGGGGGCGCTCGACCTGCCCCTGGCCTACTCGATCATGCGGCAGGCGGCCCAGGGGATCGGGGCGGCCGGCGAAGTCGGCCTGGTCCATCGCGACATCAAGCCGGAGAACCTCCTGCTGACGAGGAAGGGGCGGGTGAAGGTCGCCGATTTCGGACTCTGCCGGGACCTGGAATCGGACCGATTCCACGTCACTCAGCCGGGCATCACGATGGGGACGCCCCTGTACATGAGCCCCGAGCAGGCTCAGGGTCGGCACCTGGATCACCGCAGCGACCTGTACTCGCTCGGCGTGACGTTCTACCACATGCTCGTCGGGGAACCTCCGTTCAGGGCCGACTCTGCGGTCGCCCTGGCGCTGAAGCACGTCAGCGAGCCTCCCCTGGGCCTGCGCGTCCGCCGCCCGGAGATTCCCCCGGAGCTGGAGCGTCTGGTGCTCAAGCTCATGGCGAAGGATCCGAACGACCGCTACCAGTCGGCCGCCGAGATGCTGGCCGAGCTGGCGAGGATCCGGTCATCGGTGGCACCGGGCGGGCCCACGATGGTGGACGAACGCATCATCCCCCTCCCGCAGACGCAGCCCCTGCCCGAAGCGGGATCCTCGGTGGGCTCCCGGTCCGGACCATCGCTCCCGGGCGCACCGTCCGGGGCCGCCGGGTGGACGCTCAAGGCCGGACCGTGGGCGCTGACCCTGGTCGGGTCGCTTTGCCTGCTCGGCGGTGCCGTTGCGGGCCTGGTGACGAGATCGGCTCGCCCGGCGGAACGGCCGCCTCAGCGGATGCCGCTTCTGGGCCTGGATCCCCGCTGGGAGCAGATCCCCGCGCAGGCCGGCGCGGAGGGGCAGTATCGTTACGCCCAGTTCCAGGCCGCGGAGGACGACCAGACCGCGGCCTGGCTGGCCGTCGCCGGGCGGTTCCCGAAGTCTCCGGAGTGGGTCAGCCGGGCGTACCTCCAGGTCGCGCGACGGCTCTACCGGCAGCGGGACGCGGAGCGGCTCGCCACCCTGAAGTCGGAGCTCGCCGCCTGGCCGGGCTCCAAGACCGGGGATCAGGAACTCGTACAGATCGTGGACACGGCAATCAAGCTATGTCATAAGGACTATGAAGGTGTGCTGAAGGGGATCGCCCTCGTCACCGGCCTGGACGTTCCGCTCAAGGCGCCGGGCCGGGAGCAGCCCCGCCTCTACGATCCCGGGAAGCTGGAGTTCTGCGCCGAGATCGTGGCCGACGCCCTCCACGCCAAGGGGCAGTCGGGGTCCGGCGTCGGGACGATCGAACGGGACCGGCTGAGCGAGATCGAGAAGAGCCTGCTCCTCTTCCTCCGGCGGGTCGAGCGGAAGGACTGGATCGCGCGTTGACGAGCGGGTCGGCAGCGGACATCGAGGCGGGTGGGCGGTGGCAGTCTGGAGCATCGGTCATGGCATTCTTGAAGCGGGCCAATGGTGAGGCCGCCGGGCAGATCATCGAGCTGAAATTCGACCGGACGGTCATCGGGCGGTCGCCCGAGCATTGTCACGTCATCCTGGACCCGAACGGAGTCAGCCGACGCCACGCCGAGATCTACAAGCAGGGCGAGGACTACTACGTCGCGGACCTCAATTCGCGGAATCAGACCCGGGTCAATCAGACGAAGCTGGTCCCGGGCAACGACCACCGCCTCTCGCCCGGGGACCGGATCAACATCTGCGACGTCGAGTTCCTCTTCTATCACCGGATGCCCGCGCCGGGCGAGCCGGACCCCAACGGGGACATCGTCATCGTCGACGGGGAGAGCGCCGAGGTCCCGCACCTGCACACCCTGGATGCCTCCCGCTCCAGCGCGATGGCCAGCATGGTCAAGCCCGAGGTCAAGCTCAAGGCGATCATCGAGATCACCCGCAGCCTCTCCTCCGAGCTGAAGATCGACGCGGTCGCCCCGCGGATCCTCGATTCGCTCATGGAGCTCTTCCCCCAGGCGGAGCGGCTCTTCCTGATCCTGGTGGATCCCGAGACCAAGCGGCTGGTGCGCAAGGCGTTCCGCTGCAAGCCCGGCCGGCGGGTGAACTTCACCTCCAACATCCCGGCCGACGAGGCCCAGGTGAGCATCAGCCGGTCGATCGTCAATCACGTGCTGGTCCAGAAGAAGGCCGTCCTGAGCCAGGACGCCAGCATGGACAAGAACCTGCCGACGAGCGCCTCGATCGCCGACCTGAAGATTCGCTCGGTGATGTGCGTCCCCCTCCTGACGCCCGACGGCCAGGCCCTGGGCATCCTCCAGCTGGACACCAGCGACCGCAAGCAGTTCCACCAGGAGGACCTCGATGTGCTCACGGCGGTCGCCAGCCAGGCCGCGATCTCGATCCAGAACGCCAAGCTCCACGAGTCCATGCTGGAACGCGAGCGGCTGGATCGCGACCTCAAGCTGGCCGAGCAGGTGCAAAAGCGCTTCCTGCCCCAGTCGGTCCCGGCAATCCCGGGCTTCGAGTTCTTCTCGCACTACGAGCCCGCCTACGAGGTGGGGGGCGACTACTACGATTTCGTCCAGGTGCCGGGCAATCGGCTGGCGGTGGCAGTCGGGGACGTCTCCGGCAAGGGGGTCTCCGCGGCCCTGATGATGGCCAAGTTCTCCGGGGACACCCGCTACTGCATCCTCACCGAGAACTCCCCGCCGCGGCGGCCAACGAGCTGAACCACCTGCTGTTCGCCGCCGGCATCGACGAGAAGTTCATCACCCTGAGCCTGAGCATCCTCGACACCTCCAGCGGCAAGCTCACGCTCAGCTCGGCGGGACATCCCGCGATCCTGATCCGGCGGGCCAACGGCAAGGTGGAGGAGTACGGCGAGGAAGTCGCCGGTTTCCCTCTGGGGATCATCCCCGGGTGCGAGTACCAGCAGCTCGACGTCGGGCTGAAGGCCGGAGACGTGGCCGTCGTCTACTCCGACGGTGTGACCGACGCACGCAACATCCACGAGGAGCTGTATCACACGAAGGAGAATCCCCGGCTCAATCGCCGGGTGGCCGAGACCCCGGGCGGCCCGGGCACCGTGGGTCGGGCCATCCTCCAGGAGATCCGCGAGTTCTCGGCGGGTCACGTGCAGGTGGACGACATCACGCTCATCTGCTTCGGGCCGGTGGAATAGGCCGATCGCGAACCCCAGTCCGCCGCCTCGCGGCCGGCCTCGTCGCGCCCGGCCCCGTCGTTTTCCTTGATGGCTCACCTTCGGATCATGTCGGTCAAGATCAGCAACCTTCGCCTCGAACTGGACGACCCGGAGGAATCCCTCCCGGCCCGGGCGGCCGACCGCCTCGGGCTGCCGACCGACGCCCTGCGCCACTGGCGGATCCTCCGCAAGAGCCTCGACGCCCGGCGTCACGACGACCTCCATTTCGTCTACGCGCTGGAGGTCGAATTGCCCGAGGGCGAGTCCCCGGTCGCGGCGGGCCCCGACGTCCAGCCCTTCGCGCCGGAACGCTTCTCCTGGCCCGAGCCGGGCATGCGGCCGTTGGAGCATCGGCCGGTGATCATCGGCGCCGGGCCCGCGGGACTGATCGCGGGCTACCTCCTGGCCGAGCAGGGCTATCGCCCCCTGGTCCTCGAACGCGGCCGGGCGGTCAAGGAGCGCGTCGCGGACGTCCGCCGGTTCGACTCCGGCGGGCCGCTGGACCCGGAGAGCAACTACCTCTTCGGCGAGGGCGGCGCCGGCACCTTCAGCGACGGGAAGCTCACCTCGCGGAGCTCGGGGCCGGACGTCCGGCGGATCCTGGAGATCCTCGCGGACTGCCACGGCAAGCCCTCGATCCTCTACGAGCACCGGCCCCACCTCGGCTCGAATCGCCTGCCGCTGGTTGTGCGGACCCTGCGGCGCAAGCTGGAGGAGCTCGGCGGTGAGGTCCGCTTCAGCTGCCGGGTCGAGGACCTCGACATCCGGGATGGCCGGCTACGCGGCCTCGCCACGAGCGGCGGCTATCTCCCGACCGACGTGGCCGTCCTCGCCACCGGGCACAGCCGCGCGACACCTACGGGATGCTCATGGCTCGCGACGTCCCACTCGAGGCCAAGCCGTTCCAGTTCGGGCTGCGGATCGAGCAGCCCCAGGCCCAGATCGACGCGGCGAAATACGGCAGCTATTCCGGACACCCTGCCCTGAAGCGGCCGACTACGGACTGTCCGTCCGTGCCGGCAGCCGCGACCTCTTCACGTTTTGCATGTGCGCCGGGGGCTACGTCATGCCCAGCGTGAGCGAACCGGGGTACTTCTGCACCAACGGGATGAGCGAGAGCCGCCACGATTCCCCGTTCGCCAACAGCGGGCTGGTCGTGACGGTCGATCCCCGGGAGACGGGCAGCCGGCACCCGCTGGCCGGCGTCCATTTCCAGCAGCGATACGAGCGGATGGCTTACCTGGCCGCCGGCCGGACCTACGCCACGCCGATCCAGTGGGTGCGCGACTTCCTCGCGGCACGGCCGAGCCGGGGGCGTCTCCCCTCGAGCTACTGCCGCGGCACGACGCTCGCCACCGACCTCAACGGCCTCCTGCCCGAGCGGGTCATTGATGCGCTGGTGAGGGGGCTGCCGGCCATGGACCGACGGTTCCACGGGCTCTTCCTGAAGAACGCCACGCTCACCGGGCCCGAGGCGCGGGGCAGTTCCCCCGTCCGGGTCGTCCGGGACCCGGACACCCGGCAGAGCCCGGCCATCTGGGGCCTCTACCCCTGTGGGGAGGGGGCGGGGTTCGCCGGGGGGATCATCAGTGCGGCCGTGGATGGACTCCGCACCGCCCGCGCCATCGTCGCGACCTTCGCCCTCCCCGGCTGAGGGTCCGGCACGACGGGTGGGAGCACTCCCCTCGCTCGGGCCTTCCCGCGACCCCCGTCCCACACCCGCGGCCGGCGCGCCTCCATGCGCCTTTTTCGTTCACTTCATGAGCGAATACGAAGTTTTGATGCTTTTCTCGGACGCGATGATTTTTTTGGTTGAACGACGCATGCCGTTCCTTCTAACATGATCCTTCTTGTCCTAGCAGTTCTGCCTTCCGGTGGGGCACCTTCATGATCATCCAGTGTCCGAAGTGCGGCTTTTCGGGGCGTATCCCGGATTACGCGATCGCCGGCCCGCACAACGCACGCTGCCCGCAGTGTCGGTATCGATTCGAGCTCGGCTCTTACCTGGCGGACCTCTCCGCGGATGACGGCGGGCTACGCTCCCTGGGCGAACTCAACGGGGCCGGTCGGAACGGACACGGCGACCCGGCGTCCTCCTCCTACGAGTTGAAGGCCATCTCCGACGACTTCCAGGGCGTCACGGCGACGATGGAACCGGACGACTTCCCGGACCCCGACTGGGACGATCTTGAGGGGACTGACGCCTCGGCGACGAGCCGACCCCTGGCGAAGGGGCCCCGGGCGGCCGTCCGGTCGGAGGAGGCGCTGTCCGACGACGACCCCGAGCCGGAAGCCGACGAGTTTCCACTTGCCTTTGCCGGCACGAGCGATCCGTGGTACTCGCGCGTCCTTCAAGTCTGGGGCGTCGTTTTCCTCGCCTGGGCAGGTATGCTTCTGGTAAGGAGCCTCTACCTCATGGCCTCAAATCTGACCGACAAGCCGGGAGACGCCGACGTCATACCGACGGTGGTGGCGGTCCTCTTGCTGGTCCCGGGCGCCGCGGGCCTGTTCCTGCTGGTCGACCTCGGCCGCTATATTCGGAGCCTGCGCACCGCAACCGTCCGAACGACCGCACCCGCACCGGCCCGTACCGGCCCGCTCGCGACGCCCGCGAGGCGAGCCTGGCTCCCCCGCCGGGCGTCGATTCGCCTTCAATCGTCCTGATTGGCGTCCGATCCCGGACCCTCACCGGACGTTCCAGACGACGTCGCTCGCTGAACGAACGCGACCAGGTCGCTCACGGTGCGCAACTCGGCCAGTCGGGGATCCTGGCAGACGAGATTCACGCCGAAGGCCTCCTGAAGGTCGAACAGGATCAGCACCAGGTTGATCGAGGGCAGGCCGAGGTCCGCCTGGAGCCGGGATTGAACGCTCATCCCCTCGGCCTGCGCGCCGGGCAGATGACGTTCGATGATGTCGAGCACCGTGCGCTCGGCGTCAATTCGACCCTCGGAGCTGTCCGCCGGTTCCCGATCGCGATGGGCGAGTCTGGGCTTCTCCACGGTCGTGTCCTCCGAGTTTGCTCGTTGATTGCAGCACAGCGGCGCCGGAGGCACAATCACCTCCGTCGGTGAACTCGCGCGGGACGATGGGCAGACGATCCTCCGCCGTCCTATGGCTGACGGATTCAGCGATCGGGTGAGATCCGGGCACCGCTCACGTCGTTCCACTTGACCTCGAGATGTGCCACGAGCCAGCCATGGAACCCTGGGTCCCAGCAAGCGGCCACCCCTACTCGACGGCGATCTACGCGGAGTCCCACCGCAGGCGGAATGTGGTCCCGCTGGCGGTGCCTCCGTGGGGGACTCACGTGCTGCTCCAGCGGACCGCCGGCCGCGGCAGCCCCCTCGTGGCGACCGGGCTGTACCCGTGGACCTCGCTGGACCCCGGTTGCGACCTGGCGGGCGGCCTGCGATTCCTGAAGGACCAGGGGATCGCCTCGGTCACGATCCTCACCGATCCGGTCTGGTGCCCGCCGCTGGACTCGCTCCAGTCGACCTTCGCGGTCTGTCGGCCCCTGAAGCCGGCGTACATCATGGACCGCTCCATCGGATCGACCATCCGCAAGCGGCATCGGAATCGGATCAACAACGCCAACCGCCTCTGCAGGGTCCATCAGGTCGGTTTCGCGGAGTACATCGACGAGTGGTGGAACATCTACTCCCGCCTGGTGGACCGCAAGGACATCGCCGAAACGCAGCGCGTGCCGCGCGAATCCTGGGAGACCATCGCCGAGTTACCCGGACTCGTGAGCTTCGCGGCGTTCGAGGGAGGAACGCTCCTGGCGATCTCGCTCTGGATTCGCTACCGTGATGCCGCCGGTGGCCACTTCACCGCGTGCACGGATCGAGGCTACGAGATCCTGGCCAGCTACGCCTGCTACGCCCGAGCCCTGAGCTACTTCCACGACTGTCGCCTGATCAACTTCGGCGGCCGGACCGGGGTCGTCGAATCCGAGACCGACGGCCTGGCCGAATTCAAGCGCGGATTCGCCAACGTCACGAGGACAAGTTACCTGTGTGCTTCGGCCTGGCTCACGGCAGCCCGAGAGCCGAGGCCATCCAGCTCGCAGCCGAGCCCCGCCGTCGCGACCGATCATTGAGCGCGTGGTCACGGTCTCGCCCCACTTCGCGGAACGCAGCCCATCACGTCAGAGCCGGAACGTCTGCAGACGCGCCGTGCTCGGGCCGACGGCCGGGTGGGGTTCCCGATCGGATCGGGCCGGAAGGCGATGAAGGCTCCGATCGCCTGCGTCGTTCCTCGTCGACTACGCCCCCCGCCGTGACGGCTCGCGACGCGGCGTCCGCGCCCCGCGGGTTTGCGAGCCGCCGTCGACGAGGATCCCGCCGGACCTACATGCCTCCCGGTAGCCTCTGGAGGTTCGAGATGATCCGCTCGCCGATCGCGCGGATGGTGGGCTGGTCGAAGAGGAACTGGAGCGGGACATCCGCGCGGAACTTCTGCTTGAGCCGCGCCGTCATGGCGGTCGCGGTCAGCGAGTGTCCGCCGATCTCGAAGAAATTGTCGTCCACGGAGATCGCCTCGGCCTTGGTGTCCAGCAGCTCGGCCCAGATTTCGATCAGGCCTCGCTCGACCTCGTTGGACGCCTCGACCCGCTCCGTGAACAGGTGGTCGTTCGGGAGGCGGTCGAGATCCGCCTTGCCGTGAGCGGACAGGGGGATCTCATCCAGCAGCACGAGCTTCTGAGGGACCATGTATCCCGGGAGGTGGAATCGCAGATAGGCGCCAAGGTCAGCCAGATACCTACTGTGGCTCTGGTAGGCCGCGCCCGTCTCGAAGGCCGTCTCCTGATCATCCAGGTCGGGTGTGCAGCCGTGCCGGTAGGCCGCGACGGAGTAGATATCAGTCCCCGCGAGGTCACTCTCCTGGTCGGTCTCGGTCCGGAAACCGTGCCGCTCCAGGAGGTCCTCAACGGCAGCGAGGCGTCCGTGCTGGTCGTGGACTTCCAGCAGGATCTGATCGATCTTGTCCCAGTCGGCATGGTCGATGCCGCGGAGCACTTCCAGCTCGGCTTTCTCGACGTCGACCTTGAGCAGGTCGATCCGCTCGACCTGATGCTCGCGGATGACGTCGGAGATCGTCCGGATCGTCGTCGAGACTTTCCGACCACGGAGCCGGTTGCCCAGCAGTTCCTCCATTTCCGTTTCGCTGAGCCGGCGTTCGGCGGCCCGGCGACCGCGGTTCTCGAGGTATCCGCTGACCGCCGAGGTGTCCTCCTCGCTGTCCGCGTAGTAGCTGGACATCGACGAGATGCTGGGATAATAGGTGATCTCCGCCTCCCCAGGCGCGCTGGAGATGCCAAGCCGTAGCGCAGTGGCCGGCACGCCATAGGCCGCGAGGTTGAGCCGCAGGACCTCGAAGGTGTCCGGCACGGGCTCGAACGCGAACATCGTCGGCCGCTCGCACAGCTGGCTGACGAACACGGAGAACATCCCGATGTTCGCGCCCACGTCGAAGACGCACGCCCCGGGCCGGAGCCGGCGCAGGCGACTCCCGTAGACCTTGTTCTGGAAGATCTCCCGGTGCATGAACTCCGTCTCGCCCTTGTTCCTGCTGTAGAACATCCGGCCGTCGGGCAGCTCGACGACCTTGATCCCCTCGCTCGCGCGCTCGGCCGGATCGCGAGAGAACTCGCGGACCACCCGGGCGCGGCTCGGATCCGGGACGACGTAGCCCACGAGCGTCTTGACCGGGCCGTTCTCCCGCACAACCACGGCCGCCGCGCAGACCAGGTCCGACTGGAGCAGGCGGTCCTCGACCTCCTCGATCTCGATACGGAACCCGTTGACCTTCACCTGGCGGTCGAGCCGCCCCAGGAAGATGAAGTCGCCGCCGGGGAGGACCCTGGCGACGTCTCCGGACCGGAAGATCCTCTGGCCCGGCCTGGACGTGCTCTCCACGAACTGCCGGGCGGTCTGTTCCTCGTCGTTAATGTAGCCCCGCGCGAGCGCGAGGCCCGCGATGCAGAGTTCGCCGACCTCCCCGGGCCGAGCCTCGTGTCCGTCCTCGCGGAGCACGTATAACTCGACGTTGTCGATGGCCCGGCCGATCGGGATCCGCTCGCCGGTGAACTGGCCGCGGAGCTCGTGCCACGACACCTCGATGGTGGCTTCCGTGGGCCCGTAGAGGCTGGCGAACCGCGCCATCGAGTGATCGCCCAGGAAGTGCCGGAACCGATGGTAGTCGGCCACGCTGAGCTGCTCCCCGCTGCAATAGACGAAACGGAGCCCCTCCAGCTTGGGCCGCCTCCCCAGGGTCTCGAGATGCTGATTGAAGGCGTTGAGCATCGAGGGGACGAAGTGGAGCACGGAGACACCGCCGGCCTCGATGGCGCGGAGGATCCTCGCCGGGTCGCGCTGCTGCCCCGGGGGCAGCAGCCGGAGCGACGCCCCGCCCATGAACCACCCGAGGAGCTCCCAGACTGAGACGTCGAACGTGAACGGAGTCTTCTGGAGCAGGCAGTCGTCCGGCCCGATCGGGAATTCCTTCTGCATCCAGACGAGTCGGTTTACCAGAGAGAAGTGCTCGATCATCACGCCCTTGGGACCGCCGGTCGTCCCAGAGGTGAAGATGATATACGCAAGGTCGTCGGGCGCGATCTCGATGCCCGACAGGTCGGCCGGCGGGCCTTCGAGAGCCGAGCGATCGAGGACGATCGACACGATCCCCCCGGGGAACTTGTCGTCCAGGCCAGGGCGGGCCAGGATCAGCCGGCAGCCGGCTTCGCGGATCATGTGATCGAAGCGGGCCGCCGGGTAGTCCGGGTCGATTGGCATGTAGGCACAGCCGGCCTTCAGGATGGCGAGCACCCCCGCCACGAGTTCGAAGGACCGTTCCGCCGCCAGCGCGACGACCTGCTTCTCGCCGGCCGTCTCCCGGAGCACCCTCGCCGCCAGGGCATCGGACATCTCGTCCAGTTCCCGGTACGAGAGCCGCCCGTCCTCCGTGATGAGTGCGGTGCTCTCCGGGCCGGCCGCAGCTCGCTCGGCGAAGTAATGGAGCGCGGAGTTTGCGAGTCCCGGCCGAACGGTCGAGCTCGTCGGCTCTGCATCAAGGATGCTGGTCGTCATGGTCGTCCCGTCCCTCATTCGGGGTTCGAGCTCGTCGCGTCCACTTGTGGCTCCCGCTCCGGCAGCACGCGGTCGAGCGCGCGCATCAGCTCGGCTTCTTGCTTGAACGACAACTCCTCGCTCTCTGGGATCTGGCCCACGAAGCAGTCGTGTGCGGTACATTCCGCACAGCGGATCCCGTTGTTCGCAAGGATCTCCCTGGCCTCGGGGAACTGCTGGACCAGGAGCTTGATCTTCTTGTTCGCGTACCAGTGGTTCATGACGCGTACTCCGGGATGCCAGTTGCCAATGCCGCAGCGCCGCCGTGAGTCGCCGTGCGCGACGAGAGGTCGCACTCGATCCCCGCCCGGACCTCGTCGAAATGGGGAGGCCCCTGCGCGGTCAATTCCTGGATCGTGGGCACCGAGAGGGGATGGAGCTCTTTCCAGCGCTTGTCGGCCAGGTACGTCTCGTAGCCCGAGTAAGGGTTCGGGATCCCGAGCCGCTGGATGTGGGCGATGAACCGGTTCACCCGCTCGTTGACCACGTCGGGGTTGGTGCCGGTCGACCCGGTAGGGCGAATAGAAGTAGAGGTGCTCGTGCTCCTTGTGGAAGACCTGTACCGACTTCGATCCCCACTCGCCGTCGCGGTTGTTGCCCCGGGGGTAGTATCGGAAGGGGTTGCACTCGGCCTGCCAGATGTGGTCCCTCATCTCGCGGATCAGCTCGAGCGTCTGGCGGAAGTCGTCCTCCTCCTCGCCGGGATGGCCGACGATCCAGTAGGTCGTCGTCTTGATGCCCGCCGCCGAGAGAGCCCTGAGCGACGCCCGGGTCTCCCTGGAGAGTGAGCTTCTTGTCCATGAGGTCGAGCATCCGCTGCGAACCCGACTCGAGGCCCATCCGCACGCGGTACAGCCCCCCCTTCCTCCAGAAGAGGCACTTCTCCGGCCGCGCGGCCTGCTTGCTCGCGCGGAAATAGGTGTCCATGTAATAGGGGCTGTCCCGCAGGATCATCGAGCTGCACAGCTCGTCGACGCCTGGGTTCAGCAGCGAGTCGGTCATGAAGAAGAGCCGGCGGTTGTGGTTCGCCCGGCTCATGGACGACATCTCCTGGTGGACCAGCTCGGCATCCCGCCTGGCGAACCGGCCGTAGAAGTTCAGCTCGTTGCAGAAGGAGCACTCGAAGGGGCATCCGGTCGACCCCGTCGCCACCAGGTGCGAATACTTGAATACGTTGAAGTCGCTGAAGTCCGGGACCGGCCAGAGCTTCTCCGGGGTGCCCGGCAGGCTCCGCGCGTTGATGACCCGCTGGTCGTCGGGCACCCGGCCGGCGAGGATCAGCTCCATGGCCCGCTCGCCGTCGCCGATGACGACCTTGTCGATGCAGTCCCTGGTCTGCTCGAGGAAGCCGGGGAACGGCGGGGCCTCCTGGTTCAGCGTGTCCACGAAGATGCCGCCGCCAACGGCCGTGACGATCCGCGGGTCGAGCGCCTTGATGTGCCTCAGCGTGTAGATCGAGAGGGGCAACGTCGTCTTGTAGAGCGTGAGGCCGACGACGTGCGGCTCCGCCGCCTCGAGCAGGAACTCCAGGTACTCGCCGAGCGCCGCCAGGAACGTCCGGATCTCGGCGTCGAGTTCCTCGATCATCCGGGTCCGGGCCGCGACCTGGAAGATGGAGTGGACGACGCCCCGGATGTGCTCCTCATATCGCGGCTCGTCCTCCCCCTTGAGGACATAGGCCATGATATGATACTCCATCAAATCGTTCCCGAGGTTCTTCAGGTTGCCTCGCTTTCCGCCCGGGATGTACTTCTCCAGGATCGCGTGATAGCCGTAGTAGAAGCTCAGGCTTTCCTTCTTGGAATTGAAATCGACGACCCGGGCCCGGTGGCCCCTGGACTCCAGGTAGGACTTGATCCGGCAGAGTCCGGCGGGGGGCACGACGGGGCTCCAGTAGGGCAGGAGCATCAGGAGGACGTTCCTGGGCGTTTCCCCTCCCAGGACGTCCGTCGCGGAGAGCACCGGCAGCGGTGTGCTATTCATGGCCTCGGCTGGCTCCTGAGCAGGGCGGTGTTCCAGTTCAGGTACTTGTTGGTGCCGCCCATGTTGTAGAGGACGATGTGCTTGACAGGGTCGGACGAGCTGGAATCGATGATGTCCTTCAGGTTCCTCAGCGTGTCCACGGTTCTCGCAGTGGCCGCCGTCGGCGATGTTGCTCGAGAGCAGCCTGTCGGGCGGGACGTCCAGGAGCCGAGCGTAGATGTCGCGGTAGACGACCTCGTTCGTGTTGTTCGTGACGATGTGATCGATCCGATCCATGTCCAGGCCGTTCCGCCGGACCAGGTCCTCGATCATGCGGACGCCGATCCGGGCGATGGCGAGGACGTCCTTCTGGCCTCGCGCGCGGTGCCCGTCGAGAGCGAAGCGTGGTCCAGCACCGCGGTGGCGGCCGACCTGGAGAGGCAGGCCAGCGCCACGGCGTCGCTGACGACCGTGAACTCGAGCAGCCTCGGCATCTTCTCGATGAAATTCGCGCACAGGATCAGGCAGTGCTCGGCCTTGCCGCAGGCGATCAGCGACTCGCCGTACTCGATCGATGCCATCACCGAGGAGCAGTCACGGAAGACGTTGGTGACGGTGCACCGGTTCATCCGGTAATGCTCCTGCAGCTCGTGCGGCACGCAAGCCGAGTCCGCCTGGTACATGTTCTGGTTGTAACTGCAGTAGATCAGGTGGTTGATCTCCCGCGGCCGGACCGGCGCCTCGTCGAAGAAACGGTCAAGGAGGAGCTTGAACGCCTCGAGGGTCGTCCTGCCTGACTCGACCCGGGCGTACGGGATGTTCCACTTCTGCCGGATGTCGGCCTCGAGCCGATCGGTGTTCCGGTAAGTACGGAAGACGTTGGAATTCGAGTGCATCGCGAAGAGCTGGCTGGCGGGGCTCCCCTCCACTCGCTCGCCGTACTTCGAGAGATGGGACCGGGTCGCCGAGTGGTCGGCCCTGGCTTCACGGTCGACGAGATCGCGGATGGCGACCCGCGACTCCGGCAGGTAATAGTCGATGTACGAGATGCCCATCGAAGGCTTCCACGAGCGCGCGACGTGCCGCTCCTCCGCCGGGGCCACGCGCGCCGGATCCCTCCGGCCCGTGGCGGCCGATTCGCAGTCGTCTATTAGTTCTACTGTATCCCGGTCTTGAAGACGCCGAACATGTTTTGCATCATACCCTTCCGTGAAGGTGATTTCTTGGAAGGGAGTCTGCCATGGAACGGCGCTACGAATTGCGATTGGAACAGATGTTGGCCCAGGCGGAGGTTTCGCCCGAACTGATGCAGGGCCTTCCCGAAGCGGCTCGACGCATTTGTCGACCTGCTCCGCGAAGTCGCTCGCCGGGCCGAACAGCAGCAACGGCATGCTGTTGAGCATGGCCGGTCTTCTTTCCAAGCTCGGAGCCGCAAGACCGGCGAGCGTGATCGCCTACCTTCATGACCAGGAACGCCAGGGCTTGCAGAAGTTCGTCGGGCATGTCCCCTGGGACCACGAGCCGTTGCTCGAGACCCCGGGGCGCGTCAGGTCGGCGAGGACCTCGGCGCGCCTGACGCCGTGATCGTCTTCGACCCTCGGCCTTCCCCGCAAGAAGGGGACGAAGGCCGGTGGGCGTGCGCGGCGGCAGTGGTGTGCCGCCTGGGCAAGGTCGAGAACTGCCAGGTCGGCGTGTTCATGGCTTGTCTCCGAGAAGGACATGCGCTTGTGAATACACGTCTGTCCTTCACAAGGAACGGACCAAGGATCGAGCCCGCAAGGCGGCGGGGGTACCCAGGGGGTCAAGTTCCGCACCCGCCACCAGCTCGCCCTGGAGATGCTCGACGAGTGCGGGAGACGACTGCCTCACGGTTGGGTCGCCGGAGACGATGAGATGGGCCGTCCCTCGGGTTTTCGCCGGGAATTGCAGGGCCGTGGCGAGCGTTACCTGCTGGCGGTGCCGTCGAACGCTGGGCGGCGACCTCGACGTACCGGGCGCCGGAATACCGGGTCGCGGGCGACACCCCAAGAGTCCCTTCCTGCGACTGGATCGATGGTGCGCCGCCTTGCCGGAGGACGCCTGGACCCGGATCGACGTTCGCGATGGCGAGAAGGGTCCGGCTGGTCATCGAGGTCGGAAGCGTCGCGGCCCGGACCGGAGACGGGGGGCACGCGCCGGAGGAATTGCTGTTCGTGACCCGCGAGCGTCAAGCGGACGCCACGTTCAAGCATGATTACTCGTCGAATGGGCGCCCCCGAGCTGCCGTTGAAGGAACTTGCTCGTGTGTCCAGGGCGCGCACCGGATCGAGGAATGCATCAAGACCGCCAAGGGGGAGGCGGGCCTGGCCGACTACCAGGTGAGGAACTGATCGCCCATCATCACCAGATTCTGTCGCTGCTGGCCGCGTGGTTCCTGAGTCAGGAGCGCGCGGCGGGGAAAAATCCGGACCCCGGCACTGACGCCACCACAACTCAGGCAGTTGATCGCGGGGTTGATCGCGAGGCATCTCGACACGAACGCCCCTTCATCGCTCTGCCGCTGGGCCACGCGTTGGTTGCGCCGAAACGAGCAGGCCAGGCTCTACCATCATCGATCTCGTAAGGTCATGCCACGATTGAAGAATCAACTCAGGCTTTAGCGGATACAGTAGAATTAGGAACTGCTCAACACATGAACGGGCTGAAAACCACCCGGCCCGGCCTTGGAGATGATCGGCCGGATTTCACCCGACGTCCAGCGCGCCCGGCGGGGTTCGAACCCGCATCCTCCGGCTCGTCAGGCCGGCACTCTTCAAGAACGATCGTCGCTCGACCGAGGTGTCCTCATCGGCTGTCTCCCGAATAGTGGCCCGTTATCCGCCGCACAGTGCAATGTGGTTAGCCACTGCGCTGATCTCGGCCCCGGGTCTAACCTCCCGCTTAGAGCAGATCACGTGCTCCGCTCACGAATACGGGCGTCCGATCGGGAGAAGGCCGCCTGACGCATCGACTTCACGACACTATTCTATGGTTCCAGTTGAGCTACAGGCGCCTCTCTCCTCACTTCAGTGATCCGCCGGCCGGCCGTCAAGAAAATAATTCTGGACTTACTCAAGTTTTCCGAAATCATCCCGACGAAAAGCACCCTCGAGTACTCGTGCGCCGCACGTCGCTGTTCGAATTCGTTCGGACCTGGTCGATCGTGTGGGCCGCGAGAACCCCATCCTCCGTCTCCCTTCCGCCTGCACTTCGCATTCGACTCCAAGTGACTCGTTTATGACTGATTCCTGAGATGTGTTTGAATCGTAGGATGACGGGTCGGTGGGTATGCGCTCTACCAGCGCTCGAGAATCCGATCGGAGCCAGCTGATCGGTCGCGGGATCCTTGACGGGCCATCACCTCGAAACGTGGGGAGCGGTCCTTCGGGCCCAGGAGAGGAGCGGAGGTGGGCGATGCCCCCGCCTGGAAGCCGACGGCCGGCGGATCTGGCGTTCGCCGGAGTGCCTCTTGAGACCCCGCAACTCAGGGCCTTCGAGAGAACGAGTGTGTGAAGGCCGGCCTCGTTCCGGGGTCGAACGCGGAGGTGCCGTAAAGGAAATGAGCCGCCCCCACGGGCGGCTCATTTCCGCGTCGGTCTACTTTCGACGACATGCCCGACAGGATTCACCTCGCCGCAACCCTGATACTGACAACGATTTAGAGGTAGCGGAAGAAATTGGGATGAGAGGCACGGGAGCTGCGGTCGATGGCTCGGGTCGAGGAGCCATCCGGGAGCACCGCCATGTCCAAGCCGCTCGTCAGCGATGAGTTGTGGTCCCGCGTCGAGCCGTTGCTGCCGCCGGAGAAGCCCCACCGGTTCCGCTTCCCCGGCCGCAAGCCGGTCCACCCGCGACGGATCCTCTCGGGCATCCTGTTCGTCCTCAAGACCGGCATCCGCTGGGATGACCTACCCGCGGAGCTTGGCTGGGGATGCGGCCGGACCTGCCGCGAGGCCTTCGCGCACTGGCACAGGGCCGGCGTGTGGCAGCGACTGCACGAGTCGGCCTTGGCCGAGCTCAACGCCGCGGGACTCATCGACTGGTCGCGGGCGCTACTGGACAGCGCCTCCTCGCGGGCGCCGCGCGGAGGCGAGGCCACCGGCCCGAGCCCGGTCGACCGCAGGAAGAAGGGCACCAAGCACCACGTCGCGACCGACGCCGGCGGCGTGCCGCTGGCCACCACGACGACCGGGGCCAACCGCCACGACTCGACCCACCTGCGCCCGCTGGTGGAGGCGATCCCGCCGGTGCGAGGCCGCCGGGGCCGGCCGCGGAGGCGGCCCAAGGCCGCCCAGGGCGACCGGCGTACGACTCGGAGCCGGACCGCCTCTGGCTGCGGGAGCGGGGGATCATCCCCGTATTGGCGAGGCGGGACACGGAGCACGGCAGCGGGCTGGGGAAGACCCGCTGGTTCGTCGAGCGGACGCTGTCGTGGCTGCACGGGTTCGGCCGCCTGAGGCGACGGCTCGACCGGACGCTGGCAGTGCACGAGGGCCTGGTGGCGTTGGCTTGCGCCCTGATATGCCTGCGGTTACTCGAATAGAGCAGCCAGCGGAGTCCGATTATTCTTTCCGCTACCTCTTATCTCCTGGAACACATCCAGCGGCTCGACAGCCTGCTGCTGGAGAAGGCGCTGATCCCCTACGACGATCTGCGAGTCCTGTCCGGAGCCACCCAGGTCGGGCTTGCCCCACAGACCAACCTGCCTCTCGTCTCTCGGATCGTCGAGGGGCTGAAGAGCATGGCGGACATCACGGTCCTCGACGTGCCTGGGACCTTCAGCGACCAGGACATCGGCGTGCTCTACTCGGCCGACCACGCGATCCTCGTCGGCCTCCAGAACGTGCCCTCGATCCGCACCCTCAAACTCTATTGCGACATGTTCCCCGAAGAGCGTCTGAATCACTCGCTCTGGGTGGTGATCAATCGCTACAACCCACAACTCAAGGCCTACACCGACGACCGGATCAGAGGGATGCTCGGGACCCCGAACGTCGTGACGATCTCGAACGACTACCACGCGGCCATCCGAGCCATCAATTTGGGCCAACCGTTGCGCAAGGCCGCTCCCGAGACTCCCATCCTCCAGGACCTCGACGGACTGATCCGCTCGCTCCTCGGCGTCGAGGAAGAACCACCGGCGAAGCGAAACGGCCTGTTCCGACGGGTCGCGAGCGTGTTCGGCGCCTGAACTCAGAGCGAACGAAAGGCAGCACGAGGGGCCGACAGAACGAACCGTGGTAGGCAACCAAGGATCTCACGAAAGACACGGGTTGGGTCCCGAGGGGGCTGTCGCGACACGTCGTCAGGACCTGTCCGGCTAGCCTCTCCTTATCTATGTTGATCTGCGGCGAAATCTCTCCGGATCTGGAGTCCATCTTCCTGGACCCGTGTCTCGCCTCTCCCGGATCCGTGGATAAGTTCTCCCGAACTCGATGATCGTCCCCCCGTGGGCCTTGTCCCGAGTGGCGTCCAGGGCTCGCCCGGGGGCAAAACTCTTCCAGGCTTCGCATCGAGGCTTCACCGTCGGGGAGCAGAAGGCCGGCGCACCCTCGGGGACCGGCTATCCTCTCCAGGACAGTCGACAGGTGACGTCGTTCTCCCGGCCGTGGGGTTGTTTCGCGCGGACCCGTGGGGAAACGTCCACCAGATGTGGTCCATCGCCCATGCCCCCGGCCGGGGGGTGGATGACATGAGATCTGTCGCCAGCCTCAGCGAGGTGTGTGAGCGACCCGGTCGTTCCGGCCCCAGGGGCATGGAGGCTCGGGCTCGCGATGGAGGCCACTGCCCGGCCCGCGCAATAAAGAACGGCCGGGTAGTACGCCATCACCCGGCCGTTCCCAGACTTGGGAGTGATCGTCGAATCGGCGGAGTCGGAGTCACAGACCGGCGTCACCGAACCACGATCCAAGAGAAGCCTAGATTCTGAATCCTCCGTGTCAAACGCCGGCTTGGACAAGGGACCAGCCAGGCGAGGGGCTGCGAACGGAGCCCTGGACCGGATGTCTTGCAGCGCGGAGATCACGTGCCGAAGGCCCTGAGGTTCGGTGTAGGCGAGACGCCGACCATCACTCGGCCCGGGGCTGGCGCCGACTGCATACGAAGGTTGGCCGCGGTCGGAACCGGGAACATCAGCGAATGGCACCACCGACGGCACCCGGTTGCGGCCGTCGCCGACGGTTCCGACTCTGTCGATGGCGTGCACTGGCGAGCCCGCGTCGATGCTTGCTCCGCGGCGTTCTGCGAGGAGTGAGGCCATCCCAACTGCTCGGTCCGAATCCCTGGGAAATTCCACTCGCACGAGGTGCGCATGAGAGGGCTTGCGCTCGCGCCCGGCTCCGACCATTTCCATAGGCGAGGCTCCGACAGCCTCACTCCGTTCTCCGCCGGATCATCCGACTCGATTACGGGAGGACTCAGGGCGAAGCGACCAGCACATGCCCCATGGTCTCGAAGCGGTAGCCATACCGGCCGAGGAGGGCTCGGACCTTCGGCTCGGTCGTGCCGTCGCCGAATGGATCCTTGTGAATGTCGATCGAGAACCAAGGACGTGCAGCGGCGATCAGGGCGAGGGAGCCCTCGAGCACGTGGACCTCGAACCCCTCGACGTCGATCTTCGCCACGGTGGGGTTCCTCTGGAGGCCGCGGGCCGAGCAGAAGGCGTCGAGTGTCGTGGTCTCCACGTCGTAGCTCTCCGCCCGCGAATCATCGATGAGCTGGGAGTGGATCGCCGAGGCATCGGGCAGCCAGGGGTTCCCGCCCGCCTCGTCGTAGCCGTACTCCGAAAACCTCACCACGCCTTCCGAGTTCGAGACCGCGTTCGGCAGGACCTCGACACCAGCAAGCCCGTTTCGTTCCAGCGTCTGCTCCAGCAACCGGCGAGCCTTCCGAGCCGGTTCGAAGGCGGCGATCCTGACACCCGATCCGAATGTCGCCGCCATCACCGCGGTCATGGTCCCCGTTGCCGCACCGACATCCAGGAAGGAACCTCCCTCGACGACGTGCGACATCATCCACTTCAGGTGCGCGGTCTCCACGTAGAGATCCAACGGGCCTTCGGGCTTACCATGTAAGCATTGTACATACATCCGAACCGTATCCCGTGGCAGGTAGCCGTTCACAGCCCGGCATTGAAAGTCGCCGATGAGTCCGCTATACCGTCGTCATGATCGACCCCCTGCCTATCCCTGACGAACTCTGGACCAAGGTCCCGCGCGAGGCTCAGGCGGCCATCACCGCCGCGTTTCTGGCGATGCGGCAGAGGGTCGAGCAATTGGAAACGCGGGTCCATGACCTCGAGGCGCGGCTCAAGCTCAACTCGACCAACTCCTCCAAGCCCCCCTCGTCCGATCCGATCGGGCTGAAGCGCAAGCCCCCGGCCCCTCCCAGCGGGAGGAAGCGCGGCGGCCAGCCCGGACATCGCAAGGCTCGCCGCACCTTGGTCCCGCCCGAGCAGGTCCACCAGACCTTCGACTGCAAGCCGACGGCCTGCCGGCGCTGTGGCCGGGGGCTCGAGGGCGAGGACCCCGAGCCCCGGATCCATCAAGTCGCCGAGCTGCCCAGTATCGAGCCCGTCGTCGATGAGTATCGGCTCCATCGCCTGACCTGCTCGGGCTGCGGCGCGACGACCTGCGGCGCGCTGCCCGAGGGCGTCCCCACCGGGTGCTTCGGCCCGTACCTCCAGGCCGTGCTGGCGATGTTCGCGGGGGCCTATCGCCTCAGCAAGCGGCAGATCCAGCAATTGGCCGCCGACCTGTTCGCCCTCTCGATCGCCACCGGGATGATTCAAGCTGGAGCGCGCTCGGCCGCCGTGCTGGAGGCCCCTACAACGAGCTGGCGATCGCCGTCCATCACGCCAAGGCGACGAACATCGACGAGACGTCGCGCGAGCGGACCCGCAAGGTCTGGTTGTGGGCGGTGGTCACCCCACTCTTCACGGTCTTCACCATCGCCAAGGGCCGCAGCGGCGACGTCGCTGGGCGCGCTGCTGGGCAGCGAAGACGATCAAGTCGTCGGCAGCGACCGCTTCAGCCGCCTACGACTGATCCCGCGCGATGGCCAGGTCTGCCAGCGCACCTCCGCCGGGATTTCCAGGCGATGATCGACCGCGGCGGCGAGGGCGAAGCGATCGGCCGGCGGCTGCTGTCGCTATCGAACCGGTTGTTCCGCCACTGGCACCGGGTGCGCGACGGGACCCTGCCATGGGGCCCGTTCCAAGAGCGGATGGGCCGCCTGCGCCGGGAGGTCAAACATGCCCTCGAGGACGGGTCGCGGTGCGGCTGCGCGAAGACGGCGGCGACGTGCTTCGAGATCCTCAAGGTAGAGGAGGGCCTGTGGGCCTTCGCGCGGGTCAAGGGGATCGAGCCGACGAACAACGCGGTGGAGCGGGCGTTGCGCCATGCGGTGCTCTGGCGGCGGATCAGCGGGGGGACCGACAGCGAGCGGGGGAGCCGGTTCGTGGAGCGGATGCTGACGGTGGTGGCGACGTGCCGGCAGCAGGGCCGCAACGTCCTGGAGTACCTGACCTCTTGCTTTGAAGCCGATTGTCGCGGCCAAGCTCTCCCAACTCTGCTGCCGATCACCACGGCGGAGGTCAAAACCACCTGACGGGAGTTCCCGCATGGTCGGCTTCTTACGCGCGATGCGAGGACTATTCGGCGGGAAGTCGACCGGGCCGCGACTGGAGCGCGCCCTGTTCGCGGCACTGAGGCGGCATCAGATGGATCGGGTGCGGGAGCTTCTCGAACGAGGGGCCGACGTCAATCAGAGGGACGAGGATGGCTCGACCCCACTGGACTATGCGATCAGCGACGATGACCTTCCGCCGGAGCTGGTGGGAGAACTCCTGGATCGCGGTGCCAAGCCCGACGCGACCGATGAGGAAGGCACGACGGCCTTGATGGTCGCTCCAACCCCCCTCCTCCCGTTGCTCATCGCGCACGGCGCGAACGTCAATGCACGGGATCGGGCCGGGGGCACCCCGCTGATCCAGGCGGCGTCGCTCGGTGATGTCAAGCGGCTCGAGATCCTGCTGGACCACGGCGCCGAGATCGACGCCACCAACGGACGATCAAACGCACTGATCGCTGCGGTGGAGGCGGGGCAGACCGAGACCGTCCGCTTGCTGCTCGCCCGAGGCGCGGACATCAGGCCGCCATCCGGGTACGAGTGGATGGGGGTCCTCCTAGCGGCTGCGAGCGGGGATACGGATCGGGCGCTTCGACTTCTGGATCAAGGCGGGCTTCTGAATGTCCGGACATCACGCGGCGAATCGGCCCTGACGTGGGCATTGAAGCTGGGTCATCTTGAGACCGGACTCGCTCTCAAGGGTCGTGGCGCGGAGTGAACGCTTCGCGCCGCTCGCCAGCCCCTTCCTCGTTCTGGATCCTCAACCACGACCAATCTTATGACATCAATGCGAGGTCGTCTCCTCACACCGTGAACAGCTACCGTGGCAGATCGAGTTCGACGCCATTCAGGTTCGTCCGGAAGAAGGCCTCCTCACTCGCCTGTTTCACCGCATTCCGGACCGCGACCGAGTAGGCCCGCTCGAGGGCGACCCTCCGTTCTTCCAACTGCTCCTCGAGCGTCCGGATCCGCTCCGTTCCGTCGTTCTCGCGTACGGCCGACAGCCGATCGAGAAAGACTTCAAGGCCCTGAAGGCGACCGTCCAGTTCACGGATTCCGACCAGGCGTTGGACCCTGTCCTTCACCCGCGCCTTGATCCCCATCGGGTTCCCTCCTGCGTATGGGCGTTCCGAGGTCGCGACAGTCGCGCCGGATTCGAAACGGCGGACCGTTGCGCGGCGTTCGGACAAGACGAAAGCCACCCGTTCTCGAGGTGGACGTCAGTCCGGGGCCGGCGTGCCCGGCCTGTAGGATCTGGGTGTCGGGGCGGGGTTACAGCAGGATCAACGTGCCGGGTAAAGTGAGCTTTCGCGGTCGATCGGTTCTCGCGTGCGCATCGGGCCCGGCACTGATCGAGCGGAGGCGAGGATATGCGGCGGCGATTCCCGGAGTTGAACGGCCAACCGGCGCTTAAGGCGTTGGTACGCCCGCATTTCGGGCGGAGCGAGTCGCGAACGGACTTCGGATCAGAATCTCGGCATAAGCCGATTGACTTCATGGCATCAATCGTGAGACTCGAATGAATATTTGACAGAATTAACCCGGAGTCCATGACCTCTGTACGCCGATTCGCCCGCGCGAGCGGCCGGAGGACAGATCAGCTGATCTGGATTCGAGATCTCGCTGTCACTCCCCGCGGCAAGTGTGCGGAACGAACCGGCGTCCTCGAAGCTGCTGGTTTGGGGAGCCAGGGCCAGCGCACACTAACATGTTGATCCAGTAATGACTTCCATGAGGAAGGCGTCGCTCCAGCCACAGCTCCTGCGTTTCATGACCACGCTCTGACGGCCGGGATGCTGCTTCAGGAGCGACAGGGCGAACCGGTTGAGCCACGCGAAATTCTCGGCGATCCGCCGCTGGCGGAGTCGCGACTCATCCTCGCGAAAGGTCAGGTCCAGGACCCAATGGCAGCCGTTCTCCACGCCCCAGTGCGAGCGGATCGCGCGGGCGAACGCCCTGGCGTCCGACCCCACCGGCAGGCTGCTGATGTAGTAGCGAACCTCGTCGCTGGCCTCGCCGTCGCGGACGACTTCGGAGAGCGCCACGCCGATCGACTTCAGCCCGCACCACGCCTCGAACCCGGGCAGATCCTCCCGCGCCTCGAGTTGGATGTAGGTCCGCGCCTCGCGGCGGCCGTGGCCCGTCTCGTCGGCCTGACGGCGCCCCACGACGTCACCGGCGAAGTCGTCGTCCCAACGCGCCAGGATGTGATCGATGACCGCCTGGTGGAGCGTCCCCTGGTTCCCCTTGAGCGCCAGCACGTAGTCCCCCTTCGCGACGACGACCGCTTCGGCGATCTCCTTCTGGCAGCCCATCGCGTCGATCGTGACGACTCCCCCGGCGAGGTCGACCAGCTTCAGCAGCTCGGGGATCGCGGTGATCTCGTTGGACTTCTCGCCGCAGGCGACCTGCCCCAGCGACAGCCCATACTCGCTGGCCCAGGCGCTGACGGTGTGCAGCGCCCCCAGGCCCTTGCCGCTGTCATGGCTCCGCCGCAGGGTCTTGCCGTCGACGGCGAGGACCGGCCGCTCGACGCCGGTCGCCGCGGCCGCGTCGTCGCGCAGGGACCACAGCCAGCGGGCGAAGCAGGCCTGGAACGCGACCGGGTCGAGGACCATGAGCACGCGCCGGAAGACGTCCTTGCCGGGGATGCCGTGGGGCAGGTCGAGCAGCCGCACCAGCAGGTCCTCCTTCAGTCCGCCCAGCGCGCGATGGCCGTCGGCCCGGCGGCCCCCGCGAGCACCGCGAGGATGGCGATGACGATCACGCTGGCCAATGGATGCCGCCGATTGAT
>JAXMBE010000067.1:0-47106 GCA_046349995.1 Isosphaeraceae bacterium
TTCCTGGCGACCTCCGGGGCGACGCGGCCGGACGCGAGGGCCGGGGCCGCCGGCCGGGAGGTCCGCGAGGAGGCCCGCGCCTTCCTCGAGGGATACACGCGGGACTGGCTGCCGCTGGAGACCGCCGCGCAGGAGGCGGCGTGGCTGGCGGCGACCGACGTGACCGAGGCGCACACGGCCGCCCAGGTCGCCGCGATGCAGAGGCTCAACGAGTTCGTGGGCTCGGAGCGGGTGATCGAGGCGGTCACGAGGCTGCTCTCGCGGAAGGACCGGCTCGATGAGCTGACGGTCCGCCAGCTCGAGAAGGCGCGGCTCAGGGCCGCGGAGGCCCCCGGCACGCTCCCCGAGGTCGTGAAGCGGCGCACCGAGGCCGAGGCGGCGCAGTCGGCCGCCCAGGACAGCTTCGTCTTCACGCGGAAGCGCGGCGGCAAGCCCGATGAGCATCCCTCCGCCAACGACATCGATCGTGCCCTGCTCGGCTCGCGGGACCTCGACGAGCGGCGGAGCGACTGGGAGGCCTCCAAGCGCATCGGCGCCCCGCTCCGCGACGGCCTGCTGCGGCTCCGCGACCTGCGCAACCAGGTCGCCCGGGCGATGGGATTCGACGACTTCTTCGCCCTCCAGGTCGCCGACTACGGCATGACCGTGCCCGAGGTCCTCCGGCTCTGCGACCAGCTCGTCGCCGACGTGACGCCGCTCTACCGCGAGCTGCACACCTGGGCCAGGCACGCGCTGGCGGCGCGGTACCACGCGGACGTCCCCGCCGGCATGATCCCGGCCCACTGGCTGCCCAACCGCTGGGGGCAGGACTGGCCGGGGCTCGTCGAGGGGGTGGACATGGACGCCCCCTTCAAGGGGAAGCCCCGCGAGTACATCACGCAGCAGGCCGAGCGATTCTACCTCTCGCTGGGGTTCCCGAAGCTGCCGGCCTCCTTCTGGGCGAGGTCGGACCTCTATCCGGCCGACCCCGCCTCCGGCCGCAAGAAGAACAGCCACGCCAGCGCCTGGCACGTCAACCTGCGGGACGATGTCCGCAGCCTGATGTCGATCGAGGCCAACAACTACTGGTTCATCACGGCCCACCACGAGCTCGGCCACATCTACTACGACCTCAGCTACTCGACCGACCGGGTGCCCTTCTTGCTCCGCACCGGCGCCAACCGGGCCTTCCACGAGGGGATCGGCGACCTGATCGGCCTCGCGGCGACCCAGCGCCCCTACCTCAAGCAGGTCGGACTGCTCGCGGCGGAGGTCGAGAAGGCCCCGCCCGTGACCTTCCTGCTCGACACGGCGCTCGACGGCGCGTCGGTGGTCTTCATCCCCTTCTCGGCGGGGACGATGACCCACTTCGAGCACGACTTCTACGCCGGCAAGATCCCGGACGACGCCCTGAACGCCGGATGGTGGAGGCACGCGGGGCGGTTCCAGGGCATCATGCCGCCGGGCGAGCGGCCGGAGCACCTCTGCGACGCCGCCACCAAGACCCATATCAACGACGACCCGGCCCAGTATTACGACTACGCGATCGGCACGGTCCTGAAATTCCAGCTCCACGACCACATCGCGCGGAAGATCCTCAAGCAGGACCCGCACGAGTGCAACTACTACGGGAGCCGGGAGGTGGGGGATTTCCTGCGCGGGATCCTCGAGCTCGGGGCCACCCGCGACTGGAACGCCCTGCTCCGCGAGGCGACCGGCGAGGGCCTCAGCGCCCGCGCGCTGGTCAGCTACTTCGAGCCGCTGCTCGAGTGGCTCCGGAAGGAGAACCGGGGACGCAAGGTCGGCTGGGATTAGGTCCGGCGCGGGATCCCCGAGGCCCCCGTGACCGGCTTCCGGGATCGGGGATCGCAGGCTCGAGCAGAGGCTCATGAGACGCATGGAAACTCGATCACGTCCCGGGCAACTCGCCGCGATGATCGCCCTGGCGGCCCTGGCCTTCGGTGCGACCTACGGGCTCACCCGGATGGCACGGCGCGGGGCTGCCGTCCCCGCGCCGGGGACCGACGGCCCGTCCGCATCACAGTCCGTCTCGCGGCCGGCCGTGGACGAGGCGCCCGCGAGCGGGAACGGGCAGGCCCCTCCTCCGGAAGCAAGCGGCGGCCGACCGGCCGACCGGCCGCCGGGGATGGTCTGGATCCCGGGCGGGACGTTCCAGATGGGGACCGACGATCCCCAGGCGAACGACGCCGAGCGCCCCGCGCACGAGGTCCGGGTCGACGGCTTCTGGATCGACGAGACCGAGCTCACCAACGCCGAGTTCCGGCGGTTCGTCGAGGCCACGGGCTACGTCACCACGGCCGAGCAGCCCGTCCGCTGGGAACAGCTGAAGACCCAGCTCCCGCCCGGGACGCCGAAGCCCCCCGACGATCAGCTCGTGCCGGGTTCACTGGTCTTCACGCCGCCCGATCGGCCGGTCCCGCTCGACGACATCTCCAACTGGTGGCGCTGGGTGCCGGGGGCGAACTGGCGGCATCCCGAAGGGAAGGAGAGCTCGATCGACGGCAAGGATCAGTTCCCCGTCGTCCACGTCTCCTGGGACGACGCCGCGGCCTATGCCCGATGGGTCGGCAAGCGGCTCCCCACGGAGGCGGAATGGGAACTCGCCTCGCGGGGGGGCGCGCAGGGGAAGAAGTACGCCTGGGGCGATGAGTTCTCGCCGGGGGGGAAGTATCAGGCGAACACCTGGCAGGGCCACTTCCCGGAGGTCAATGCCGACGACGACGGCTTCCCGCGCCTGGCCCCGGTCAGGTCCTTCCCGCCCAACGCCTACGGCCTCCACGACATGATCGGCAACGTCTGGGAGTGGTGCGCCGACTGGTACCGGCCGGACACCTATCGCCTGGACCTGGCGCGTTCGCCGATCGTCAATCCTCAGGGGCCCGAGAAGAGCTTCGACCCGGATGAGCCGTATCAGCCCAAGCGGGTGACGCGCGGCGGCTCGTTCCTGTGCAGCGCCAACTACTGCACCAACTACCGCCCGAGCGCACGCCGCGGGACCGCGACCGACTCCGGCATGTCGCACCTCGGATTCCGCTGCGTGCTCACGCCGGGCATGCGAGCGAACAACGCGCAGGCCCCGCGCGCGACGCCATGACGGCCCCGGCGCGACCGCACGCAGGGGCCGCCTCCGCAATCGGCACAGACCGCACAACACGCACGCCACGCGCAGGACGCAGTGATCAGGTTGATTGATGCGGCCGGACCCGGCCGATCCATCCAGAGGCTCAGGATGAGTCGCGCATCGAGGACGTCACGGGGACCGACGAACCGTCGGAAGGAGTCCGACCGCCGTGGGCGCCAGCGTTTCCACGACCGGGTTCGCAGCTCGGTTCATCACCCTCCTGCTCCTGGCAGTCCTCCCGTCGCCCTGCCGGGCGGAGGACCTCCAGGACGCCTGGGCGGAGGCCCTGGGGACGAACCATGCCCTCCAGGCATCGCAGCTCGGCACCGCGGCCGCGCAGCGGGGCATCATGGCCGCCCGCGCCGAACGCCTGCCGACGTTGACGACCACCAACGCCTACACCTGGCTCGACAACACGCCCACGTTCCGGAGCAGCCTGCCGCTGCCGGGCAGCCCGCGGCCGCTCACCATCAACCTGCCCTTCCTGAACCGCGAGTTCTTCTTCTCGTCCACCCTGGCGAACGTGCCGCTCTACACCGGGGGCCGGACCCTGGCGGGCATCGACGCGGCGACGGCCCAGACCCGCGCCGCCCATGCCCAGGAAGTCACTGCGGCCATGGACCTGAAGCTGGACGTCGCCCAGGCGTATCTGAATGTCCTCCGCGGCGAGAAATTCGTGCTCCTCTCGCGGGCGAGCGTGACCAGCCTCCGGGCGCACGAACGCGACGTCACGAACCTGTTCCGGGAGGGCATCGCCCGGCGCACCGACCTGCTGGCCTCCCAGGTCTCGCTCGCCCGGGCGCAGCAGCGCGTGATCCAGACGACCAATGAGCTTGAGACCGCGAGGGCGGCCTACAATCGCCTGCTCGGCCGGCCGTTGACGTCGCTCACGCCGCTCCAGGAGATGGCCCTGAAAAACGACTTCAGCCTGGACGGGGGCGGGGGGCGAGGCGAGCGCGCGGCGGACGGCTCGGGCGCGAAGCCCGGCCAGCTCCCCGAGGCCCTGCCCGACGCCTCGCTACGGCTGGATTCGCCGCCCGGCCCCGCGCAGGAGGCCGAGATCGAACGCCTGACCGCGGCCGCCTTCCAGGGGCGTCCCGAGCTGCTGGGGTTCGTGCATCAGGCCCAGCAATTCGCGGCCCAGGCCCGGGCGGCGGAATCGCTGAAGAAGCCCCAGGTGGCGGTCGTCGGCGGCTTCACCCACATCTCCGACACGCACCTCGCGAGCCAGGACTACTGGTCGGGGACCATCGGGGCGACCTGGTTGCTGTGCGATGCCGGCCGGGCGAACCGCCGGGCCGAGGCACTCCGACTCAGGGAGAGCCAGGCGCTCAAGGAGCGCGACGATGCCGCCGCACGCATCGCGCTTGGCGTCCGCTCGAACTGGTTGTCCCTCCAGAGCAGCCGGGCGGCCCTGGCGGTCGCCCGCAAGGCCATCGCCCAGGCCGACGAGAACCTGAGGCAGATCCGCTCACGCTATCGCGAGCAGGTGGCCACGAACACGGAGGTCCTGGACGCCGAGACGCTGCGCACCCAGATCTACACGGACTACTACAACGCCTTCTATGCCGTGCTCCTGGACCAGTTCCGGCTCCGGCGCTCGGCGGGCATGCTCTGACCGGCGGGACGCCCCCGGCACGCTCACTCGCCGAGGTGGACCTCGCCTCCGGCCACGGATCGCTTCATGAGCATCGCCATCGGGACGATGGCCAGGGCGATCAGCGTGAACACCCAGAAACAGTCGAGGAAGGCCTGAGCGTAGGCCTGCTGATCGCGGACGAGCTGGAGCGCCCGCAGCCCCATCAACGGGCCACGCGCGGGGTCGCCGGTGACGTGAGTGAAGTAACGGCCCGTGGACTCGAGCATGTCGCCGGCCGCCTGGCCGAGAGGCTGGAGGCTCTCGGTCAGGCGGAATGAGTGGAATTGCAACCGCCTCTGGAGCACGACCGTCGAGAGGCCGATGCCGATGCTGGACCCCTCGTTGCGCAGCATGTTGAACAGGCCGCTGGCGTTGTTCATCTCCGTCGCGGGCAGGTAGAGCACGGCCGCGGCGGCGAGCGGCGCGAACAGGAGCCCCGCCCCCGCCATCTGCACGACGCGCGGCCAGATGAGCTGCATCGGGCCCACCTGGAGGTTCAGGCTCACCAGCCAGTAGGAGCCGAGCGCCATGATGGCGCCGCCGGCGGCGATCAGCCACCGCGCATCGATCCGCAGCTTCAGGATGAGGGCGCTGGCGATCATCGCGAGCATCGAGAACAGCCCGGCCGGCGAGAGCACCAGGCCCGCGTTGGTCGCGTCGTAGCGCATCAGCCCCTGCATCATCTGGGGCAGGAGCAGGATGCTCCCGTAGAGGACCGCGTACGCCGAGCTGATGATCATGCAGCCCATCAGGAAGCTGCGATCCTTCAGCAGGCGGAGGTTGATGAACGGCTCGGGATGGCGCCACTCCCAGAGCAGACCGCCCGCGAGGCCGACGGCGGTGAGCAATGTCAGGACGACGATCGCCTGCGATCCCCACCAGTCCCACTCCTGCCCCTTGTCCAGGACCACCTCCAGGCACCCCAGCCCCAGGGCGATGAGCCCGATGCCGACGTAGTCGACCCGGAGCCCCCTGCGCAGGAGCCTGGCCCTGTCGGTCCTGAGATAGGCGGGATCCTCGACCAGCAGCGCATTGAGCAGGAGCGCAAGCAATCCCGCGGGGATATTGATATAAAAGATCCATCGCCACGAGAAGTTGTCGGTGATCCAGCCCCCGAGGGTCGGCCCGAGCACCGGCGCCGTCAGCGCGGCGATGCCGTAGACGGCCATCCCCGCCGCGCGGCGCTCCGCGGGGAAGGTGTCGAGCAGGATCGCCTGGGAGACCGGCTGGAGGCCGCCCCCGGCGATCCCCTGGACGATCCGGTAGAGGATCAGCGTGGGCAGGCTCGTCGCCAGGCCGCAGAGCGCGGAGGTGATCGTGAAGACGGCGACACAGCCCATGTAGTAGCGCTTCCGGCCCAGCGCCGTGGAGAGCCAGCTCGAGAGCGGGATGATCATCGCGTTGGCGACCAGGTAGCTGGTCAGGACCCAGTTCGCATCCTCGGTCGTCGCCCCGAGGTCGCCGGCGATGTGCGGCAAGGCGACGTTGGCGATGCTCGTGTCGAGCACCTCCATGAACGTCGCGATCGTGACCGTGAGCGCCACCAGCCAGGGATTGACCGCCCTGGGGCCCGCCGCGGAGGCCGCCGCGGAGCCGCTCATGGGGGCGGGTTCCCGCCCCGCGGGATCGCCGCGTCACGCCCCTCGGGGGTCGGCGACTCGACCGGACGGCGGAGCTTCTGGCCGGCAAACGGGCCGGACGGGGCGCGGCGGATGTAGACGCGGGGCTCGACGGAGAGGCCGATGAACAGCGGCGCGTCGCTCGGGTTGCCGTCGGTCAGGTCGATGCGCACCGGCAGCCGCTGGACCACCTTCACGAAGTTCCCCGTCGCGTTCTCGGGCGGCAGCAGCGCCGTGGAGGCGCCGGTCCCGGCGCCGAAGCCGGAGATCCGGCCGCGGTAGGATCGTCCCGGATAGGCGTCGGCGAGGATCTCGACCTCCTGGCCGATCTGGAGGTCGGCGAGCTGGGTCTCCTTGAAATTCGCGTCGATCCAGACGTCCTCCAGCGATCGGAGGGCCATCAGGCCCTGCCCCGCCTGGACGCGGTTGCCCGGGTTCACCAGCCGCCGGCCGATGAGGCCGGACAGGCTCGCGGTGATCCGCGTGTCGCGCAGGTCGAGCTTCGCCTGGTCGAGCGCCCGGGCCGCCTGCTCGACGCCCGCCCGGGCGATCGCCACCGCGGGGGAACCCTCCACCAGTTCATTCAGGTAGCGGTCCAGGTCGCCGCCGGGCGCGCGGCTGACGAAGTTGTTGTAGACCGTCTCGGGGTCCTCCTCGATCGGCGGGATCTGGATGCCGATCTTGACGGCCGTGTTGATCAGCTCGGCCAGCGCGGCGCGGACCACGGGCACGCGCATCTTCAGGTCGTCCGAGACGCCCTGGAGCGGCTGGTCCGCCGGCGGGATCGGCGTCAGGCCGAGCGCCGCGCGGTTGAGGAAGATCTGCTGGTGCGCCTCGCGTTCGCTGGCGGCGGCGACCTGATAGGACGCCTCGCGCTGATCGACGACCTGCTGGGTCCCGCTGTTGGCCTGGAACAGGTTCCTTGCCCGGCGCAGCTCCGCCTCGGCGAGGGCGCGCTCGGCGACCGCCTTGTCGCGGGTCGCCACGCTCGCCTTCAGCTTCTCGATCTGCTCGGTGACCTGGTCCATCGCCAGCCGCACGTTGCTCCAGGCGGCGCGGATGCCCGCCACCACGGCGCGCCCCTGCGTCCGGGCCTGGCCGACCTGCGCCTCGGCCGCCTTGAGGGACGCCGCCGCGCGATCGACGACGATCTGATAGGGTTCCGGATCGAGCTCCACGAGGAGCTGCCCCGCGGTGACCGCCTGGTTGTCGTCGACATGGACCTTCAGGACGGTGCCGGCGACCCGCGGCGCGACGTAGGTGACGTGCCCGGCCACGTAGGCGTCGTCGGTGCTGACCGTGCTGAAGGCCAGCACGATCCTGGGCCAGAGCCAGAAGGCGGCCGCCACCACCCCCGCCAGGACGAGCGTCGCGATCGCGACGAGGCGCATAAGCCGTGCCGCCGGGCGGCGGGCGCCGGCGGCCGGCGGCGCGGGTGGCGAGTCGCCCGACGGGCCCTCCTCCGCGGCCCCCGGAGCGGAGGGCTGTGCGGCGTTTCGGGATCCCCCTTCGGCATCCAAGGACGGCGCATCTCCGGTGGTTGAGGGGGGCGGATGGACGCCCCGGGTCCCTGCGAACGTCCGATCCGTTACTTGTAGACCGCCACGCCGGGGATGGACTGCTTCAGCTTCTCGATGGCCGGGGGCGTGACCTTGGTGCCGATCAGGTAGACCGACTTCAGGGACTTGATGTCCTTGAGGGCGTCCAGCCCCGCGTCGGTGACGTCCGTCTTGCTGAGGGCGAGGACCTGGAGGTTCTTCAGGCCCTTGAGCTGCGGCAGGCCCTTGTCGCTGACCTTCGAGCTGGTCGGGAAGAGCATCGTCAGCTCGGGCAGGCCCTTGATCGTCTCCAGCGCGGCGTCGGTGACCTGCGGGCTCATGAGCGTCAGCGCGCTGAGGCCGGTGAGTTCCTTCAGCGGGGCAATCGCCGCGTCGTTCACCTGGGTGTTGTCGATGTAGACGACCTGGAGGTTCGGCACGTTCTTGAGCATCTGCATCGCGTCCTTGTCCCCGGCCCACTTCTTGAGCAGGTTGACCGTCGCGATCTCCTTGCCGTCCTTCCCCTTGTCGACGGTGACGCTGGCGCCGAGCTTCTCCAGCTCCAGGCTCGCGACCTTGAGCTTGAGCTGGGCCACCTCCTGCTGGAGCGCCGCGACCTGGGCCTTCAGCTTGGCCGGATCATCCGGGGCGGTGGCGGGCGCGGCCGGCTTGGCCTCGGCCTTCTTCTCCTCCGGCTTCTTCTCCTCGGCCTTCTTCGCTTCGGGCTTCTTCTCCTCGGCCTTCTTCGCTTCGGGTTTCTTCTCCTCGGCCTTCTTCTCCGCGGGCTTGGCCTCCGGCTTCTTCTCCGCGGGCTTCTTCTCCTGGTCCTTTTTCTCCTGGGCACTGGCCGATTGGAGGACGATCGACGAGGAGACGAGCCCGCCCGACACGAAGAGCAGGAGTACCGCCCGGAGGAGGTACGGATTCAGAGCGAATCGGCGCATGATGATGGCTCCCTGGTCGGTACCGGCGCGGAGCCGGTTCGCACCCTGCCCCCGCAACCGCGAGGCGCAAACATGTGTACAGCGAGGGCGATGACCGCTGGTGTGGAGTCGGGTGTTTCGTAGGGTCCGCCGGGCGGCCCGGCCCGCCTGGCGCGGTCCGCACGGCGGACCCTACATCATCAAGCGGAAACCGCCCTCGCGACGGAAGTCCCTCTCACACTAACCCGATGGGGAGCGCGATTCGCAATCACCGAAGCCGCCCCGGACTCTCGCGGCCCGATGGCCCAGGCGTCATTGACACTTGACTGAGGCCCGACTGGAGTGGACCCTGCCCGGGGCTGCGCCCGCCGAGCTCTTCTCAGCGGCTTTTGGCGGGACGCTCCGGCGGGCCCGAGCGTCCGTGCCGTCGCTGAGCGGAGGAGCGCGGCGTCGGCCGGTCTGGGCCTTGCGGGGCTATCCAGAGTATGGTGGATGGAGATGATGCCGCTCGTGAGGGAGGCGGTGATCAATCCGTGTCCCGAGACCATCCCATGCCTCGCCCCCGAGTGTACGTCGAGACGACCGTGCCCAGCTACCTGACGGCCTGGCCGAGTCGGGATCTGGTCCGGGCCGCGCACCAGCAGTTGACGCGCGAGTGGTGGGCGAATCGCGGTGAGTTCGAGTTGTACTCGTCGCGCCTCGTCGTGCAGGAATGCCAGGCGGGCGATCCGCGAGCGGCGGCAGACCGTCTGGCGGCGCTGGCCGACGTGCTCCTCCTGGAACAGACGGACGAGGTGGCAGCCGTGGCCGAGGCACTCGTGCGCGGGGTGCCGCTGCCGGAGCGGGCGACGGCGGACGCCCTGCACATCGCCATCGCGACGGTGCACGGCATGGATTACCTCCTCACGTGGAACTGCACCCACATCGCCAACGTGACCCTGCGGCCGCGGATCGAGTCGGTGTGCCGGGCACTGGGCTTCGAGGCGCCGCTGATCTGCACGCCGGAGGAACTGCCGGCCGGAGGGCGGGACGATGCATGAGGACGATGTCTTGCGGGCAGTGCGAGCGGCGAGGGAAGCCTTTGCACGTTCGCACGGCTTGCAACATCCGGGCCATGGTGGCCGATCTCCGAGAGCACGACGCTCGGGGCGATCGGCCGGTGGTGCGCTGCCCTCGCGGCCCGCCAGTGCCGGCCGCTACCCCGCCATCGCCGAGCCCGGCGCCGCAGAAGACCCGGCAGGACGCGACGGTCCCCGAGGGTCCGTAATCGGTGTCCAGCGAGGGCTCGAGCCATGCCCCTCGCTCCCGTTCGATCGGCCGGTGCACGTTGGTTCGTCAGAGCCCGAGAATCGTCCGAAGCCGATACAGAGCCCGGTCGAAAGCCTCGCGGAGACTCCACGACCGCTCGAACTGGCCGAAGCTGCTCCGGTCGGTGCGAATCTCCAGGTATGCTCCCGAGAAGATCCTGCCGGTGTAGTCGTCGGTGAGCTGATCCATCTCCAGTTCCTGTGGTTCGCCCGCGTGGTCCTTGTAGAAGATGCGGACCGTCGTCCCGGAGCGGCGCGGGACGAGATGGATGCGCTGGCTCCCCTGCTCGATGCGTTCGAACGTCCGAGGCCCGCCAGGGTCGGTCGTGGCGCTGGGAGACCAGGCCGTCGGGCCCGGGACGACGAGCACGTCCGTGATCGGCCCCTCCGACTTGTTGACCAGCGTGAGGCGGAACCCCGGCGCGAGCACGCCCCAGGCCAGCCAGCCACCCGCGACGCCGGTGACGAGCAAGCCGACGACGAGTGATCTCCTCGACCGCCGCTCAGGCCACGACCTCTCCGACATGGCGGCACCTCCACGTCAGCGTCGGTTTGCCATCACGGATCCTGGTTGATCAACGACGAGCTTCCTTCGTGTCGTTTCGAGCTGGCGACGATTCTGGATGCTCAAGGGATCAAGCCGCCGGCGCCGGTCACGACAGCAGGAACTCGAGGTCCTCGCGGGTGAGCGTGGAGATCATCCGGTTATCGGCGTTGAGGATGGCGTCGGCGAGGTCGCGCTTCTTCTGCTGGAGTTCGAGGATCTTCTCCTCGACGGTGTTGCGGCAGATGAGGCGGTAGGCGAAGACGTGCTGGGTCTGGCCGATGCGGTGCGAGCGGTCGATGGCCTGGGCCTCGACGGCGGGATTCCACCAGGGGTCCAGGAGATACACGTACTCGGCGGCCGTCAGGTTCAGGCCGAGCCCGCCGGCCTTGAGGCTGATCAGGAAGATCGGGCATTCGGTGTCGTTCTGGAACCGCTCGACCTTGGCGGCGCGGTTCCTCGTCCGGCCGTCGAGGTATTCGTAGACGAGCTTCTCCTGGTCGAGCCGCTCGCGGACGATCGCGAGGAAGCTCGTGAACTGCGAGAAGACCAGGACCTTGTGACCCTCCTCGACGACCTCCGCGATCGACGGCATGAGCATGTCGAGCTTGGCGCTGGAGCTGGCGGCCTGCTCGGGGCTGATCAGGCCGGGGTGGCAGGCCGCCTGCCGCAGCCGCAACAGCGCCTCGAGCACCTCGATCTTCGACCGGTTGAGCTCCGCGGCGTCCTTGCGCAGCAGGGCGTCGCGGTAGTGCACCCGCAATTCGTCGTAGCAGCGGCGCTGGTCGGTCTCCATGTCGCAGTACAGGGTCTGCTCGGTCTTGTCGGGCAGGTCCTGCACGACCTGGGACTTCGTGCGGCGGAGGATGAACGGCTTGAGGGCCTTCGCCAGGAGCGTGCGGTCGGTGGCGTCGAGATTCGCGCCGGCGCCGCTGGCGTAGCGCTTGAAGACGGTGTCGCTGCCCAGCATGCCGGGGTTGAGGAACTCGAAGATCGACCAGAGCTCGCCCAGGTGGTTCTCGATCGGCGTGCCGCTGATGGCCAGGCGATGCCGGCCGCGGAGCAGCCGCGCCGCCTTGGCCGACTGGCTGTCGGCGTTCTTGATGGCCTGGGCCTCGTCCAGCAGGATGTAGTCGAACTCGAAGTTGGTCAGCTCGGCGATGTCGGTGCGGAGCGTCCCGTAGGTGGTGATGATCAGGTCGAACTCGGCGAACTTCTCCCGCATCGCGTGCCGGCCGGGCCCGGTGTAGTCGAGCACCTTCAGGCGGGGGGTGAACTTGGCGGCCTCCTGGATCCAGTTGAACACGAGCGAGCGCGGCACGACCGCCAGCGTGGGGCCCTTGGCCTGGCGGCGGAACCGGCGGCGCTGGAGCAAGGCCAGCACCTGGATCGTCTTGCCCAGGCCCATGTCGTCGGCGAGGATGCCGCCGAAGCCGAACCGCTGGAGGTAATCGAGCCAGCCCAGACCCTCGCGCTGGTAGGGGCGGAGCTCGCCGTGGAACCCCGGGGGCGAGTCGACGGCGACCACGCCCTCGAACTGGCGGAGCTTCTCGCGCACCCGCTCGAAGGCGGCGTCGACCTGGATCTCGGGCTGGTTCGCCAGCAGGGCGTCGAGCACGCCGGCCTGCGACGCGTTGAACCGCAGCGCGCCGTTCTCGGCCGTCCCCAGGTCGGCGAGCATCCCGTACCGCTTCAGCCACTCCTCCGGGAGCATGCCCATCGAGCCGTCGCCCAGCTCGATCATGGAGTCGCCCCGGCGGGCCGCGATGAGCAGCTCGGGCAGGCTCACGCTCTGGCCGCCGTAGTCGATGCCGCCGTCGAGGTCGAACCAGTCGATGCCGGTGGCCAGCGAGAGCTTGAACTCGCCGGCCGGGCGGATCAGCTTGCCCTCGGCCTCGACGCGCCAGCCCGCCTGGACCAGGTCCTTGGTGACCTGCCCCATGCGCTTCGCCGGCAGCTCCAGGGTCCCCGGCTCCAGGCGCGGGTCCTTGGCCTCGCGGAAGCCGAGCTCGAACAGCTTCACGTCGGCCGCCGACTCGGTGCGCGGGTCGCGCCGGATCACCAGGCCGAGCTCGGTCGAGACGGCCAGGGGCGTCGTCCGGCCGGCCGGGATGATCGCGCCGTCGTAGTCGAATTCGAGCTCGCCCAGGAGCTTGTCGGCGGCCAGGCCCCAGTTCTGGCGGGGGCTGCGCAGGGTCAGGCACGGGCGCGGCCGGGCGGCGATCTCCTCGAGCTGCATCGACTCGACCAGCTCGGTGGAGGGCACGCGCGCCTCGGCCAGGATCCGGCCGAGCATCAGGTCCTGCTGGGGCTCGACGAAGATGATCTCCTTCTCGTAGCGGAGCCGGAGGATCCAGGGCATGACGCCGAGGTCGTCGAACCGGGCGGCCCGGCCGACGCCCAGGACCAGCAGGCCCGGCAGCAGGACCAGCGGCTCGGCCAGGTCCATGCGGTTGTCGGCCCGCCGCAGGCCGCCGCGCCAGGCCCAGCGCTTGCCGCCGGGCTCGGTGCGGATCTCCAGGCTGAAGCGCCAGGGCTGGCCGTCGTCCCAGCGCATGGTGGGCGGGTCGTCCTCGCCGTCGGTGCGGCGGAGCCGCAGCCGGCCGGTCTTGGCGAGCCGCTCGACGAGCGCCGCCTGGTCCTTGCGGAGCACGAAGCGGCGGATGCCGCGGAGGTCCGTCACGGCCCGGGACGGCGCGGGGCCGCCGCCGGAGGTGCCGTTGCTCGGGGGCGAGCCGTGATGGGCCTCGTCCAGCAGGGCCAGCAGGAGCCGGTCCTCGGGGTCGTACTTCACGTGCGCGGCCCGCGGGGCGTACCACCAGGGCCGCAGCGGGCCCCACTCGCCGGTCGGCTTGCGCTGGCGGCGAGCCAGGTCGATGACCACCTGGTTATGGGCCTGGGTCGCCGAGACGTCGAGGACGTAGACCAGCAGCCGCTTGGCGTTGCGGTTGACCGGCTTGACCCGCGCGACGGGCTGGCCGGGGATGACCTTGCCCTTGCCCCGGGCGGCGACCCGGCGATCGCGCGGCGGCGGGGGGACCCAGCCGCCGTTGGTCGCCGGCAGGCCCGGGCCGACGACCCCGCGGGGGCCGGGCGGTCCTTCGGGCCCCGCGCCCGGGGCGGCTGGCCCGTCTCCGCGGCAGCCGCTCCCCGCCCATGTCCATCCGCTGGCCGACCCGGGCGGCCGGGTACGGGCCCTCCGCGTCGGGGTCGAACTCCGCGTCGGCCGGCCCGCCGGCGCCCGGCAGCCCCGGGACCGCGCCGGGCGCCCGACGCGCCGGCTCGGCGATCAGGCGGACCGCCGCGTTGGGGGCCGTCTGGAGGAAGCCCCGCGCGTCGGCCAAAAGGAGGGTCGCCCAGAGGTGCTTGCACGGCTCGCCCTGGGGGCTGAAGTACGGGCACGAGCACGACGCGAGCAGCTTCATGCCCCGGAGCCGCACCCGGACGCGGTACTTGGCCGTCCCGCGGACCCGGGCCACCACCTCGTTCGGCCGGGCCGACATCAGCGTGACCCGCCCCTTCGAGAAATAGGACTGGCCCCGCGAGCGGACCGCGTCGCTGAAATTGCGGATGACTTTCTGGGCTATCCCCATCATCACTTCCCATTTGGAGAGGCAGGAGGCGGGAGGCGGCGCGGCCCGGGTCGGGGCACGCCGAGGCCCGCCGGCGTCCCCCGACGGGCACGCCGCGGCGCGACCGGGCCGCCCCCACCCGCACCTGGCTGTCTCCGGCTCCTGGTCCTCAAACGTCGAGGTTCTTCACCTCGAGAGCGTGCCTCTCTATGAACTGCCTACGGGGTTCGACGTCGTCGCCCATCAGGGTCGTGAACAGGTCGTTGGCGGCGGCGGCGTCATCCAGCCGGACTTGCAGCAGGGTGCGGCGATCCGGGTCCATGGTGGTCTCCCAGAGCTGCTCCGCGTCCATCTCGCCGAGCCCCTTGAACCGGGTGATCTTCATCCCCTTCTCGCCGAGCCTGCGGACGGTGGACACCAGCGCCCGGAGGTCGAGCAGCGGGTGGGGCTCGTCGGCCCTGCGGAGGACGAACCTCGGCGGGGGCTCGTCGCCGGTGACCTCGTGGGGCAGCAGGACGTCGACGCGCAGGCCGAAGTCGTCGCGGAGCCGGGCGAGGTGCTTGTTCAGGGTCTTGACCTCGTAGAGCTCGATCCGCCGGACCGTCCGCCGGCCGGCGTCCTCGGCGGGCTGGTCCGCGTCGGCCCTCGGGCCGGCGGGCTCGCCGCCCCGGTCGCGGGCGGGGTGCTCGAACTCCGAGCCGCTCTCGAACGCGACGCCGTGCTCCTGCCGGTACTCGTCGCATTCCTGCTCGGTCCAGCAGGTGACCTCGTGCCCCCGGTCCTCGATGAGGAACTGCGGCAGGAGCCCGGCGCGGGGGTCGGCCTTCGGGTCGCCCGCCGGGTGGGCGAGCCGGAGGAAGTCGCGGATCGAGCGGTTCCGCCGGCCGAAGGCGCGGAGCCCCTGCTCGATGGCCGCCGTCAGGTCGACGAGGGCCTTGAGCCGCTCGCCGCCGATGGGCTCGGCCGCCGGGCGCCCGGCCGCGCCGTCGGCCCCGGCGGGCTCGAGCGTCGCCCCGGCCAGGCCGCTGTCCATCAGGATCGCCTGCATCTGGTCCTCGGTCTGGACGTACTGGCGGTCCTTCTTGCTGCTGATCATGTAGAGCGGCGGCTGGGCCACATACAGGTGCCCCTCGGCGACCAGCCGGGGCATCTGGCGGTAGAAGAAGGTCATCAGCAGCGTGCGGATGTGCGAGCCGTCGACGTCGGCGTCGCTCATCATCACGACCTTGCCGTAGCGCCGCCGCGAGGGGTCCTCCTCCTCGCCGATGCCGTTGCCGACGGCCGTGATGATGTTGCGGATCTCCTCGTTGCTGAGCACGCGGTCGAGGCGGGCGCGCTCGACGTTGAGGATCTTGCCGCGGAGCGGGAGGATGGCCTGGTAGAGCCGGTCCCGGCCCCCCTCGGCGGTGCCGCCGGCCGAGTCGCCCTCGACGAGGAACAGCTCGCTGGAGTCCTGGTCGTGGGTCGTGCAGTCCATCAGCTTGCCCGGGAGCCCCCCGCCGGAGAGCACGCCCTTGCGGTTGCGCACCAGCTCGCGGGCCTTGCGGGCCGCCTCGCGGGCCTCGGCCGCGAGCTGGGCCTTGGCGATGATCTTCCTGGCCGCGGCGGGCGTGGTCTCCAGGTACTCGGCCAGCTTCTCGTTGATGATCCGCGCGACGATCCCCTCCACCTCGCTGTTGCCCAGCTTGGTCTTGGTCTGGCCCTCGAACTGCGGGTCGGGCACCCGGACGCTGACGATCGCGGTCAGGCCCTCCTTGAAGTCCTCGCCCGTGATGTTCAGGTCCTTCTTGTTGGCCGGGGCGGCCGCCCTGGCGTACTGGTTGAGCGTCCGCGTCAGGGCCGCCCGGAACCCGGTCAGGTGGGTGCCGCCCTCGACGGTGTTGATGTTGTTGCAATAGGAGACGACCATCTCGCTGATCGAGTCGTTGTACTGCAGCGCGACCTCGACCTCGACGGCCCGCTCGTCGTCGCGGCCGCCGAAGACGACCGGCGGGTGCAGCGGGCTCTGGGCGCGGTTCAGGTAGGCGACGAACTCGCTGAGCCCCTCGGACGAGTAGAACTCCTCGGTGCGGGCCTCCTCGGCCCGCTCGTCGGTCAGCCGGATCCGCACCCCCTTGTTCAGGAAGGCCAGCTCCCGCAGCCGCTTCTCCAGGGTGTCGTAGTCGAACTCGATCTTCGGGAAGATGGCCACGTCGGGCAGGAAGCGGATCGTCGTGCCGGTGGACTTGGCCGGGCCCAGGGTCCGCACCGGCCCGGTGGGCTGGCCCTGCTCGTAGTCCTGCTGATGGACCTTCCCGTCCCGGCGGACCTCGGCCTCGAGCCATTCGGAAAGGGCGTTGACCACCGTCACGCCGACGCCGTGCAGCCCCCCAGACACCTTATACGTATCGTGGTCGAACTTGCCACCGGCGTGGACTTTTGTCAGCACGATTTCCAGGGCGCTCTTGCCGCTGTCCCCGTGGATGTCGACCGGGATGCCGCGGCCGTCGTCGACGATCGAGGCCGAGCCGTCGGTGTGCAGCGTGACGTGGATGTTCCGGCAGAAGCCGGCCATCGCCTCGTCGATCGAGTTGTCGACGACCTCGTAGACCAGGTGGTGGAGCCCGCGCGTGGTCGTGTCCCCGATGTACATGCCGGGCCGCTTCCGGACGGCCTCGATCCCCTCGAGGACGCGGATGTTCGCGCCGGTGTAAGCCGCGGCCCCGTTGGCATGACCGGCCCCGTCATGCTCGCCGGGGGTCCCCGCCTTCGGATCGTCCATCGTCTCGACGTCGTCGCTCTTGCTCAATTCCATGGCGCATGGTCCTCGGTCCTGATCTGATCGTGGGGCTGCAATCGCGCGGGGCCCGGTGGCCGCCTCCGCGCCGATTCAACTCCCGTCCTGAGCGTGTTCCTGATCGGTCCCCCGTGGCCCCGGTCCCCGCCGCCGGCCCCGGACGCCGCCGGGCCCCTCGCGGCCCCGCCGCGTCGGGCGGACCGCCGCGTCGCGCCCGGGATCGGGATCCGGCTCGACCTCGACCGGGCCGACGCGGAACCGGATGTCCTGGATCGCCGCCCCCGGGCCGCAGGCCCGAAGCGCCTTCAGGAGCTCGGACTTGCGGAACGCCGCGAGTTCCTCCAGGAGCGTGGGATGGGCGACCGTGACGGTGAGCACGCCGCGGCGGATCTCGCCGAGCCGGGTCTGCCGGCAGTGCGCCTCGCCCACCGCGCCGTTCCACGCATCCTCCAGTTCGCTGAGGGCCCGCAACCGCCCATAGCCGCGCATGGCGAACAGCTCGCTCAGGACGTCGGAGAGTTCCTTGGGGCCGCGTCGGCTCGTGTTCGACATGCTGGTGCAATCCGTTCTCAGGGGGCCCGGACGCCGATGACGGTCGGGCAGCCGCTCGTCGCCAACCGGGAAGGCGTCGCGTCGCTGGCCTGGCGCTCCCCGCGGGACCGGCTCCATCACCGTAACGGCAATCCGCATGCCTTTTTGCCGCAACAGGCTCGGTGAGGATCCCCGCCCGCGAGCCCGGCGAGAGGCTCCCGGCCCGCCGGCATTCCGCCGGGCCCGGCAGGGTCCCCGGGGGCCCGCCGGGACGCCGCACAAGTCCTACGGTCGTCTCCGTCGCTCAGCGTTCGCGTGTCAGGGGCATGACCACGTAGGTATAGTGATCCTCGGTCCGGAAGACGGCCGCATTCTTGGCGTCGATCAACTCGGCGGTCAGCGGGGTCGAGTCCTCGAGCGTCTTCAGCGCGTCGATCAGGTAACGGGGGTCGAAGGTGATCTCCACGGGCTTGCCGTCGTACTGGATCGGCAGTTCGACATGAGAGCTCCCCATGTCGGCGGCCTGGCTCGAGAGCTTCAGGGCCCCGGGGCCGAACCGGAAGTCGACGCCGCGGCTGTCGTCGTTGGTGACGATCGACGCCTGCTCGACCGCCAGCCGCAGCGGCCCGGCCTCGAGCGGGACCTTCACCTCGACGTTGCTCGGGAAGACGTCCTGGTAGCGAGGGAACCGCCCCTCGACCAGGCGGCTGTAGATCACGGCGCTCTCGGTCTGGACCAGGACGGCCGTGCCGGCCTGGATCGCCAGGTGGACCGTCACGTCGTCATCAACGAGGTTCCGCTCGATCAGCTTCAGCGCCTTCACCGGGATCACGGGCGTGCCCGACGGCGACGGCGGGCTGTTCTCCGCGGACGCCGGCGCCTCCATGCGGGCGAGCCGCCGGCCGTCGGTCCCCACCATCGCCACCGTCTCGGCGCCCAGCTCGACCAGGACGCCGCCCAGCGCGTAGCGGGCACTCTCCAGGTCGGTGGCGAAGACCGTTCGGCGGATCAGCTTCTTCAGCAGGCCGGCCGGGAGTACATGATAACTCGTCGCGGCGAAATCGGGAACCTCGGGGAAGAGGCTGGCGTCCTCGGTCGACAGCTTGAACTCGGAGTGCCGGCCCCGGACGATCAGGTGCTCGTCGTCGCTGCTCAGCTCGAGATCCTCGTCGCCGCTGGTCCGCAGGATCGAACCGATCTGCACCGTGGGCAGGATCACCTCGCCGGGCTCCTCGATCCGGACGCCCAGCACGCGGTGCCGGATGCCCACCTCCAGGTCGGTGCCCATCAGCACGCTGCCGTCGTCCTCGTCGGCGACCAGCTTGACGTTCTGGAGGATCGGCTTGGGGCTCCGCGCCGGCACGACGCCACTGACCATGGCAAAGGCGCCCAGGAGACCGTCGCGATTGCAATACGCCCTCATCCCGTCCCCTCGACTTGGCGGAATCCCCCCCGGCTCGTGTCGTGCCTCGCCCCGCGGCGGTGCGGGGCCTCGCCGTCCGGGACGCCGCAACGCCCGGCGCTCAGGCTCCCGCTGGGATGCCGCCGCGGCTCCGGTCGCTTTCAGCCTGATCGGCTTCCATCGGCCACGGCCTGCAACAAAGAACGCGCTGGCTCACCGAAAGAGCCGAATAACCCGGACCCGTGCCCGACGATCGCGGCAGGCGGGGATGGTTCACCAGCATCGAGATTCCGGCCACGCGGCAGGGTGAGCGAACACCGGGATGCGTCTCGGAGTACCTGGATCCCGGATGGTCTCTTTCAGGATAAACAAACTGAACCGTCTCAGCAACCGGAGAGCGGGGCCGCCCCTGTGGACGGCCGCTGAAACTCGACGACAAGCTAATGATAGCAAAGCACTTAACCGAAGACAACAGGGTTCCCGCGCGGGGGGAAAAGTTGTGGGCATCGCGGATGACGACACGACGCGGGACCGTGCGGAACGGCGCGTAACCCGGCGCAGGCCCCGGAGGGCATGTGGGATGAGCCGCAGTTATCGACAGGCATCCGACAGCTTCGGGCCGGTAGGGTCCGCCCGCCGGCCTCGGGGCCTCAGAACGAGAGCCAGGCGGCGATCTCGGGGAGTGCCAGGAGCGCGCCGATGATGACGACGCGGCGCAGACGGATCCCCAGGGACTCGGCGGGGTCGCGCGGCTCGACGGCGCAGGCCCCTGCCCCCGGGATCCTGTAGGTCCGGCTCCCCATCCCGTCGTCGGCCCGGCGCGCCGCCCGGGGGTCGAGGCCCGAGGCCCCGGCCCAGGCGATCGCCGAGAGCATCGTCGCCAACCCGCCGAGCCAGAGCGACCAGTACACGCCGTAGTGGGCGTCGACCTGGTGGAGCGAGATGAACTCCAGGGCGTAGCCGGTCAGCGCGATCAGCAGGCCCACCGCGGCGAGCCGGGCCGGCGCCGGCCACGTCCGGAAGGACCGCAGGATGAACCCCAGGGACCCCGCCGCCGCGGCGAGCGTGACGAGGACCATCGCCGCCTGCCAGGGCCTCCGCCCTTGCACGAACTCGGGGCCCGCCTTCTCCACCACCAGGGAGCGGACGGCGCGGATCGCGTCGTAGCGCACGGGCCAGCCCATCTCGAGGGCGGCGAGCAGCCCGATGAGGGCGAGGGCGATCCAGAACGGCCGCGCCGGGCCGCGGGCCCCCGGGCGGCGGAGCAGGAGCAGCGTCAGCGACCCCAGCCCCACGAGCAGCCAGCCGGCCATGGTGACCAGCCCCCAGGACTTCGGTCCCAGCAGGCTCCAGAAGGCGTCGAAGGCGTCGATCATGGCGGGTCCACGTGAGGTCGCGCCGGTCGGCTGGGCACTAGGCCGCCGGGGATGCATGCACTAGAATAACGCACCCTGCGAAGGGTCGGCCATCCCCGACACCGATTCCCCACCCGCGCCGCACAGTGAGCCGATGTCGATCAATTCCGCGAATCTCGTCCTGGCGGCCTGGGTCCCGCTCACACTCCTGCTGTACGGGAGGCTGGGGCCCGTGCGGGGCGCCCTGGCCGCCCTGCTGGGCGGCTGGGCGTTGCTGCCCAATGCCGAGTACCCGGCCGCCATGATCGAATGGGGCGATGAGACCTTCGGCTGGGCCCATGCCTGCTGCCTGGCGGCGTCACCCCTCTGGAACAAGGCGTCGGCCATCGGCCTGGGCTGCCTGCTGGGCGTGGCGTTCTTCGACGGCCCGGCACTGCGTCGCCTGCGGCCGCGTGCGATCGACGGCCTCCTCCTGCTGTTCGCGCTGACGCCGGTCGCCGCCGCGTGGTCGAACGGCCTGCCGATCTCGATGGGCCTGGCGCAAGCTCGTCACCTGGCCCTGGCCTGGGGGGCGCCCTACCTGGTCGGCCGGACCCGCTTCAGCGATTCGGAGGCGCTCCGCGACCTGGGCCGCGCCTGGGCGATCGCCGGACTGGTGACGTGCCCGCTGGCGTTCGTCGAATTCCTGACCGGGCCCATTGGGTATCACTGGCTTTACGGCCCGCATCCTTACCGTTTCTCGGGCGCCGAGCGCTGGCTGGGCAACCGACCGATGACGCTGCTGGAGGATGGCAACCAGTGGGGGATGTGGTCGGCGACGGCCGCCCTGGCGGGCGTCTGGCTGTGGGCGAGCGGGGAACGCCGGCTTCTCACGCTCGGTCGCGTCTCGATCCCGATGGGGCCGGTCGCGGGCCTGCTGGTCGGGGTGAGCCTCGTCGGCCAGTCGCATGGCAGCATCGTGCTGCTGGCCGCGGGCCTGGCCGCCCTCGCCGTCTCGCGGCACCGACCCCCGGGCTGGGCCGTCTGGGGCGGACTGGCCGCGGTGCCGGCCACGGCCGCTGCGGCCCTGGCCTACCTGGTCAGCCGGTCGGGAGGCCTGGGGGGGCTCCGGGGAACCCTGCGGAGCTATTTCCACGGCATCGGGAAGGGGTCGTTCACCTGGCGGCTCGCCCGCGTGCTGGATAACCTCGACGGCCTCATGGCGCGCCCGGTCCTCGGCCATGGCCGGGCCGACTGGTCACTCCGGACGAGCGACGGCAGATTCCCGGACCCCGTGGGGATTCCCTATCTCCTGCTCGAGACGGGATTCCACGGCCCGGTCGGCGGGCTGGCCTCGATGGCCGTCCTCGCCGCGCCGATCGTGCGCGGCCTCATCCGGTTCCGGCGGCTCGACCTGCGCGAGCCCTCGAACGCGGCGGCAGCCATGGCGGCCGCCATGCTGGCGATCAACCTGGCCGACCTGTTCTTCAACAGCGTTCTGATCCTCCCGGTGCTCGCGGCGGCCGGGGGACTGGTCGCCTGGAGCCCCGCCGCGGCTCGGGAACGCCCGCCGGATGAGCAGCGGGTGCGGGACCCGGACCGCCGCGAACGCGGCGACGACGCCAGGGGGGCGGTCCGTTACAAGATGGTGCGAGGAGTCTTCGTCGTCTCGGACGACGAACCGCCGACCTCGCGACGGGGCGGCGGGGCATGAAGTCGTCGGCCGCGGCCGCCGGCCCGCCTTGACACTCCCGACGCCATGGCGGATCATCCGCCGCGCGTGGGGGGATGTCCGGCACGGTCCCGGGTGGTGGCGAGGACGCCGAGCGATGGTTCCGCAATCGAGCCCCCGATCCCCGGAAGATCGGTTCGGTCTCACGACGAATCACAGGATCTTCTTGATCCTTGTGAGTGCCCTGGCCATGGGCACGGCGCTCGGGGGCTCTGCGCGGCTGACGTACCACGAGGCCTTCGTCGCCCAGGGGGCGAGGGAGATCATCGCGTCTGGCCACTGGTCATACCCGTTGATCGGCGGGCGGCCGTGGCTCGAGAAACCGCCCCTGCCGTTCTGGCTCGTCGCCCTGCTCGGATGCTGCTCCGGCGCGATCGACCCCCTCGTCGCGCGGCTCCCGTCGCTGGTCGCGGGGACGTTGCTCGTCCTGGGAGTCGGCCGGCTCGGTGCCCGCCGCCATGGCAACGTCGTGGGCCTCCTGGCGGGCGCCATCCAGGCGACCACGGCATGGTCGGTCACCCGCGGCCGGCTCGCCGAGGCGGACATCCTGCTCGCTTGCCTGATCACGTGGACGCTCGTCGCTTTCGATCGGCTGCGCGAACCGGACCCGGCGCCGCGATGGTGCCGGTGGCGCCGGTGGCGCTGGGCGTTCTTCACGCTCCTTGGGCTGACCTCCCTGGTGAAGGGCGTCGGCTTCGGCCTGGTCCTGGTCCTGTCCGTCGTCGTGAGCGTCCTGATCTGGGGCCGCGATCGTCGGACGGCGCGGCGGTTATGGTTCCCGGCGGGCTGGCTCTGGGCGACGGCCCTGACGCTCGCCTGGCCGATCGCCATGGTCCTGGAACATGGCCGCCCCGCGATCGAGATCTGGCTGCTCCACAGCGTGCAGCGGCTCCGCCCGGGGGGCGGGCACGGGCCGTTCGCCGGCGAAGGTCTGCTTGAGTACATCCCGAACGTCCTGGGGCAAGGGCTGCCGTGGACGCCCCTGGCCCTCGCCGGCTTCTGGCTGTCGCTCAGGCCGGTCCGCCGGGCCTGGCGGCGAGGCGGCTGGCGGAATCTGGAAGCGCCCTCGCAGGTCCGGCCGCAAGATCACCTGCTCTGGGCCTGGACGATCATCCCGCTGGTCCTCGTCTCCTTGCCCGGTACGCGGAACGCGCATTACGCCATTCATGCGATGGTTCCGTGGTCGCTCTGGGCCGCGCGAGGGCTCCGTCACCTGGCCCGAAGGCGCCTGGGAAGTCGACGGGAGTCGGCCCGTCCTCGTCTTGTCATGTGCGGCTGCTTCCTCGGCCTGGCGGCGGCGTACGGCCTCTGTTTCTGGGCCCTGGGCCCCCGCTTCGATCGGCGGGGCCGGGAATGGGCGTTCTACGAGCAGGCCGGCGAGCAGGTCCCGGTGAACGAGCCGGTGTTGCTGCTGTACGACGACTGGGATCGCGATCCCTACCCGACCCCCTTCGGCCCGATTCCGCACGACGCGGGCGTGCGGCTCTTCTACCTCAATCGGCCGGCCTGCTGGCATTTCGACGTCGCCTCGATCCTGGCCGATGAAGCCGGGCGCTGTCACGGGCCGGCGACTTCGGGTCACGGAGCATCGCTGGTGATCCTCGGCCGCCCTCGCGACCTCCCGGCCCTGGAGGCCGCCGGCCGGGTGGAGGTCCTCCGCCAGGGGCCGCCGGTCCGCTGGGACCGGACGTACCTGCTCGCCCGGTTCTGGCCGGGCCCCGGGTCGAGGTCCGGGGACGTCCCCGGGATCGCGGCGGCGACGCCGTTCAGGCGGTGAATCCGCGCGAGCCCCGGGAGCGCGGTCCTTGGAGAAAACCTCCCGCCTGGGTTAGCATCGCTCGGTATGGAACCTCTCAGCTACGATCTCGTCGTCATCGGTTCCGGGCCGGCCGGCGAGCATGGCGCGACGACCGCGGCGTCGTTCGGCAAGCGTGTCGCCCTGATCGAGAAGAGCTCGTTCGTCGGCGGGGCCTCGACGAACACGGGCACCTTGCCGAGCAAGACCCTGCGCGAGACGGCGCTGGCGATCTCGGGCCTGCGGGCCAGGGACCTGTACGGCGTCGACCTCTCGCTCCGCCGCGAGGCCACGGTGGCGGACTTCATGTTCCACGAGCGCCGGGTCACGGCGAACGAGCGCGATCGCGTGGACCAGGGCCTCCGCCGCCGCGACATCACGGTGCACCACGGCACCGCGTCATTCGTGGACCCTCACACGCTCCGCGTCGTCCCGGCGGGCGTGGACCCCGCCTCGCGGGCGGGCGACGGCCTGCTGATCCGGGGGGAGTTCGTCCTGATCGCGACCGGCTCGTCGCCGGCCCATCCGCCGGGCTTCCCGTTCGAACACGACCGCGTCCACGATTCCGACGAGGTGCTGCAACTGGCCCGGCTCCCGCGTTCCATGGCCGTCGTCGGGGCCGGGGTCATCGGCTGCGAGTACGCGTGCACCTTCGCGGCGCTCGGCACCAGGGTCTGGATCGTCGACGGCCGAAATGAGCTGCTGCCCTTCCTCGACCAGGAAGTCTCGCGTGCGCTGGAAACGGCCATGCACGAGAGGCTGGGGATCGAGTTCCTCTGGGGCACGAAGGTCGTGGGCTGCGACGCGCCCGCCGAGGGGGAGATCACGCTGTCGCTCGAGCCCGGCTCCGTCCTGAAGGCCGACTCGGTGCTCGTCGCCGCCGGCCGCACGAGCAACACGGCCTCGCTCAACCTCCAGGCGGCGGGGCTGTGCACGGGGCCCCGCGGCCTGGTGGTCGTCGATCACTTCTACCGGACGGCCGTGCCCCACATCTACGCCGCGGGCGACGTGATCGGCTTCCCGGCGCTGGCGTCGACGAGCGCGAAGCAGGCCCGGATCGCCATGACCCACGCCTTCTACCCCGCCAGCCATGCCGAGCTCAGCCCGATCCTGCCGGCGGGCATCTACTCGATCCCCGAGGTCGCCATGGTGGGCGCGGCCGAGGAGGACCTGAAGGCCAGGGGCATCGATTACGTCGTCGGGCGTGCCTACTACGCGGAGAGCGCCCGCGGGGAGATCATCGGCGATTCGACCGGGTTCTTGAAGCTGATCTTCCAGCGGTCGGACATGGCGCTCCTGGGGGTCCACGTCCTGGGCGAGCAGGCGACGGAGCTGGTCCACATCGGCCTGATGGGCATGCTGACGCGGAGCACGGCGGAGGTCTTCACCCGGGCGTGCTTCAACTTCCCGACGCTCGGCGACCTCTACCAGGACGCGGCCGAAGACGCCCTGAACCAGCGTGCCGCCGGGGTCGTTTCATCCTGAGCGGGTGGCCCGGGTCGGACTTCCGTTCCACGGCGAGCGCCCCCGCCTCGGTCCTCCCTCATGCTCTGTCGAGACCCCGGGCGAGACGACCGCCGGGGCACTCGGACCCCCTCCAACTCCCCCTTGGCAAGGGGGAGAGGACTTCACTTCCCCCCTTGAAAAGGGGGGACACAGGGGGGTCTCCAGAAGTACTCGACAGGGCACCTCGCTCACACAGGGGGGAGGGGACGTAATGCCCTCCCCCCTCCGTGGGGGAGGGTCGGGTGGGGGCGATCGGAGTGCAGCGAGACCGTGGCCGGGTGTTCGGCTCGAGGATCTGGGCGGCTCAGTCATGCTTCTCGGGCTTCTCGTTGATCAGCGGCCGGCGATCCCCCTGGATCTTCGCCACCTCCTGCGCGGCCTGCTTGACCTCGTCGGTGCCGATGTGCAGCGAGAAGTCGATCGCCATGTAGTGGCTCTCGCCCGGGGAGAGGGTCGGCACGCGGCCGTGCTTCCGCTCGATCCGCCGGTTGTTGGGGTAGTTCGTCCCCGGCTCGATGCCCGTCACGTAGCCGTCCTGGGCCGCGCCCAGGTTCTTCCAGAGGGTCAGGCACGGGAGCTCGCGGGTGTCGTAGCTCAACGAGGTTCCGAGATCCCCGGCCCGGTTCCGGAGGAGGACCCTCGTGCGGCCGGCGCGATCGGCCAGGGGGCGGAGGGTGTACACCTGCTCGACGGCGCCCTCCCGGGGCCCGCTGAACTGGGCATACTGCTGCACCGCGCCGGCCGCGTGGTCGTTGAACGGCGTCACCACCTCGACCGGCGCCAGGAGCGTCGAGCCCTCCTCCAGGAGCGGCGGGCCGAAGTTCGCGTGGTAGAGCATCTGGAACTCCTGCCGCTGGCCGCCGCGGTTGGTCACCGCGTCGTTGATCCGGAAGGACTTCCCCATCGGCACCGTGGTGAACTCGGTGGTCAGCTCGAGCTTCGGCCCGTGCATCATCCGCTCGTGGACGATCCCCCGGATCGTGATCTGGAACGGCGGGTCGCGCTGGGCGATCAGCTCGACCTCCTGCGCGGGGAGGTTCGCGATCCGGCCGTGCAGCGTCAGGTCCATCTCGGCCTGGGCGCCGGTGTTGGTGACGAACTGGTCGGGCCCGGCCTGTCCGTTCCACTCCATCCCGCAGCGGCAGAGCCACTCGCTGAACCCCTCGAGCCAGCCGAGCCCGCCGCGACTCTGGAGGTTGATGAACTTGGGGTGCACGATCTCCTTGACCGGCGAGTCCCACCCGAGGATGCGCGTCCCCTTGTGCAGCACGGTCTGGACGCCCATGCCCCGGGTCGGGATCAGGGCGATTTCCAGGATGCCGTTGTCGATCCAGATGACGTCGACGCCCTCCTGCTTGCCCCCGAAGTAGCGGTACTTGCGCACCGACCAGGGCGAGGGACACTCGGGAGTCACGTAACGGCTGACGATGACGTCGCGGGCCAGGAGCATCGGGTCCACGTTCATGCTCCGGCTGGCGGAGACCAGGACGCGGCGGTAAGGCTCCTTGGACAGCCCCGTGCGGGGCAGGACCAGCGCGGCTGCGACCAGCAAGGCGACGCGGAGGTGGCGCATGATGGTGACTCGACCTCGGTGAACGGTCGTGGAAAGGGTCGTGTTCAGGGCAGTCTCGCCGACGCCTGGATCCGGGCCAGGATCTCGCCGATGCGCCGCAGGCGCAGGACATTCGGCCCGGGTGCCCTGCCCCGATTCAGGCGCTCCACCCGGTTCGCGAGGACCCGCTGGGCCTCCGCGGCGGCGGCGAGCTCCTGGGCGATCTGCTGGATCGGTGCGTTCTGGGCCGTGTAACGACGGAGCTGCCGCACGGCATCCCGCAGCGCGAGGGCCTCGACGCGGATCTGGGGGCCCTCGGGCACCTTGTCGTTCAGCCCGGTCATGAAGGTGTCCACCTCGCCGATCATCGCGGTGTACTCGCGGATCAGGGCGCGTTGCAGCTTCACCTCGATGGGGACCGAGCCGGGCCGGGGTACGCCGAGCAGGTCCTCGACCGAGGCGAGCTTCTGGCCGATCCGCTCGCCGATCCGCTGGGAGCCCGGGGCATTCAGGCCCGGCTGGCTGAGGACCTCGGCGACCGGCTGGTACGCCGAGCGCAGGTCGCGCACGGCCTGGCGCTGCTGCTGGGGCGTGCTGCCTCGCGACCGGAGCACGCGGTCGAGCTGCTCGGCGGATCCCAGCAGCGTGTTGACCTTCAGCCGGACGGCCTGGGTCCGCGGGGAGTTGCCGATCTCGCGCTGCACCGCCTCGGAGAGCCGCTGGCTGTCCTGAACCAGGCCGCCGGCCAGCGCGGCCGGCGGCGGGGGGGGAATCAGCCCGGGGGCCGTCGGGGGCGGCGTCCTCGGCCCGGGCGCCTGCCCGCTCATCGCAGCGATGCAGCCCAGGATGGCGAGGACGTGCCGTCGGCCGATCGGCCGCGGGCCGGGATCTGTTCTCAACATGGTGGCCCCGTCTCGATCCTGCGATCTCATCACTCGGAGTGCGGCGTGCATCACATTAATTACCTTCGATGAATCTGGATCCATCTCGGCCCGCCCCGGCCCTCACCCGGCACTTCGTGCTACCCTCTCCCGCTCTCGCGGGCGAGGGTTCGAAAGGAGCGGCGGATGAGGGGGGCGCAGGTCGAAGCCGGCGCCGGCCCTCACCCGGCACTTCGTGCCACCCTCTCCCGCTCTCGCGGGCGAGGGTTCGAAGGAGCAGAACTGAGGTGCAACAGTGGTCACCCGCCTAGCTCTCCGTCGCCGCCACGCTCCCGGGCTCATGCTGAACGCGGGCCTTCGCCTCATCGCCGCCGGCCAGGTCCTCGCCGCCGGCCTTCTGTGTCTTCCGCCCGATCCCCAGCATCACGATGATCATCGCGGAGACGACCATGGAGGCGGCGAGGTACCAGAGGCCGATGCGGTACGAGCCCGTCCGGTCGCGGACGACGCCGACGACGGTCGGCCCGACCCAGCCGCCGAGGTTGCCGAACGCATTGATCAGGCCGATGCTCGCCGCCGCCGCCGAGGCCGACATCAGCTCATTCGGCAGCGTCCAGAAGGCCGGCAGGTACGCCTTCAGCCCGGTCATCGCCAGGGTGAACAGGGCGATGGTCGCCCACTTCGACCCCTGGCTGTCGGGCGCCATGGCCAGGGTGATCGCGCCGAAGACGATCGGCAATGACGCGTGCCACCGCCGCTCGCCGGTGCGGTCGGAGCTCCAGCCGATGAACCGCTGGCCGATCAGCGACCCGATCGGCGGGATGATGATCAGCCAGGCGATCTTGGATACCTCCAGGCCGTACCAGTCCTTGAGGATCGAGGCCATGTACAGCTCGACGCCGTAATTCCCCGTGACCACGAAGAAGTAGGCCGCCGCCAGCGCCAGGACCTTCGGGTGGCCGAGCGCCTGCATCACGCTCATGTGGCCCGCGGACGCCTGGTGCTCCTCCTTCTCCCGGTCCAGCTCGGCCTGGAGCGCCTCGCGCTCCTCCTCGGTGAGCCACGCCGCCTCGCGCGGCCAGTCGGTCAGCATCCTGAGGACCACGAACCCCAGGATGACGGCCGGGATCCCCCAGAAGATGTAGACCCACTGCCAGCCGACCAGGCCGAGCAGCCGCGGGTTGGACCCCACGCCGATGCCCATCAGCCAGCTCGAGATCGGCGGGCCGATGATCTGGGCGATCGGGGTCCCGATGAAGAACCAGGCCAGCGCCCGGCTGCGGTCGCGGCGCGGGAACCAGTGCGTCAGGTAGACGATCACGCCGGGATAGAACCCCGCCTCGGCCAGGCCCAGCAGGAACCGCACCCCCCAGAACTGGAAGACGTATGGGGCGCCCGGCCCGCGGAGGTCGCTCACCAGCCCCTGGGCCTGGCGGCTGATCCACCCCGCGTCCGCCTTCGCCAGCGGCTCGAGCATCGACGCCGTGCCCCGGACGATCCACTCGGCCATGTCCGTCGTCCAGGGGATGCGGTAGTGCACGAACGCGGTGAGCGCCGCGATCAGCCCCCACGAGATCATGATCCGGCTGATCCACTTCCGGGCGCTCCAGTTCTCGACCAGGAGCGTCCCGGGGATCTCCAGCAGCAGGTAGCCGATGAAGAAGATCCCCATGCCGAAGCCGAAGACGCTCTCGGAGAAGCCCAGGTGCGCCAGGTCGCCCTGCATGTTGAGCTTCGCGAACCCCACGTTGACGCGGTCCACGTAGGCGATCACGTAGCAGAAGAACAGGAGCGGCAGGAGCCGGAGATAGGCCTTGGAGCGGGCGCGGTCCAGGGGGCTGGTCATGTCGATGGAGGCCATGGTCGATTTCCACCTCGCAGTTGGGGCCGCGGACCAGCCGGAACGGGGAGAACTGTTGGGACAATCCCGGAGAACGAGGCCCGATCAGGGCACGACCGAGAGCCGCCCCAGGCCGACGTCGATGTACTGGCCGCCCCCCGTCTGGCGGCAGTGGACCGCCAGGACATTCTTGCCGGGACGCAGGGTCCTGAGCGCCTCCGGGCGGATCCGCACGGCCTGGTAGTCGGTCGTGAAGCCCCCCAGCCGGGCGGCGAGCTGGCCGTTGAGGTAGACCTCCGCGTCCTCGTCGTGGTGGATCAGCAGCCGCAGCTCGCTGGGATCCTCCCCGGCGGTCGGGTCGGCGATCTCGATCTCCCGGCGCAGCCAGATGTCCGGGCTGCTCCAGACCGTGTGGACCGCCGCGCCGGGGGTGCCGCGCGTCCCGAAGCCGCCGGGGGCCTGCCTCCAGGTCCGGTCGTCGAAATCGCGGATCGCCCATCCCGCGGGCGGCGCGTCGACCGTGTACCGCCAGGGGCCGCTGGCGCGATCGCGGGCCGTGGGCACGACGGCCGTGAGCCGGCGGACGACCGGCAGGGGGGCCCACTCGTTCCCCGCGTCCGGCATGTTCCGCTGCGAGAGGCGGATGCAGCTCTCCCAGAAGGGCTTCGCCTCGGTGAGCAGCCGGATGAACACGCCCCCGATCACGGGCCGGGCGTGCATCCCCGCGTGCCGGCCGCTCTCGGTCCAGTAGAAGTCCGAGAAGGGCACGCGGTCGGGCGTCTCGTTCAGGAACCGATAGAGCGGCTCGACGATCCGGTCGAAGACCCGGCGATCCGTCGCCATGGTCGCCGTCCAGATGAGCCAGTCGCTCTTGGTGAAGAGCTTGCGCGAGTCGAGCGGCACCCCGTACTTCTGGGCCACCTTCCCGTAGTGATCGAGCTCCTTGCGGACGACGTCCTCGGGGAAGACCTTCAGGTCCAGGATGCGGTCCCAGACCAGGTTGTATTTCTGGCTCCAGCTCGCGGCCGGGTCGAAGGTCAGCCGGTAGTGGTCGCCGGCGTCGGCCATGGCCGCCCACTTCCGAGCCAGCGAGCGCGCCAGCTCGGCGTAGCGGCCGGCCGTGTCCTGGTCGCCGCGCATGCCGGCGAGCTTTCCGTAGCAGGCCAGGGCGAGGATCGCCTTGATCGAGAGGTTCGCGTTCCTGGCCAGGTGCCCCGCGAAGTCGTCGGTGCAGAGCTGCTTCTCGGGGTCGAAGCCGTGCTTCTCGCAGTAGCTCGCCCACTGGGTGAGCTGCGTCCAGTACTTCTCGGCGAAGGCCGCGTTCCCCTCGGCGGCGGCGACGGCCGCCACCATGATGAGCATGTTGCCGCTCTCCTCGACCGGCATCTGGTTCTCCTCGGTCCGCTCGCCTCCCCCGTAGACCTGGCCCGTGGCCGCGGGGTACGTGCCCAGGTCATGGGGCGCGAACGGGAACTTCCAGCGCGAGGACGCGGAGTAATCCAGGACCGGGACGAGCGACGCCTTCGCGAGGAGCGGGTTGAACAGCAGAAGGTGGGGGAACTGCGGATAGATGACGTCCACCGTGCCGATGCAGCCGTTGCTCGTGTTCTCCTTCGGGAACCAGAGCGGCATGCCCGAGGCGTCCGCCACGAGCTTGCCCCCGGCCAGCGACTGGCGGTGGGCCAGGATCGCCAGGCGGGCGTACCTCGTGCCCCCGGCGTCCAGCAGGACCTCGGCGAGCTGCCGGTCGAAGAAGCCGCAGTAGTCGTCGAACGTGGACCGGCTGAGGTGGTGCTTCAACAACAGGAGGCCGAACCCCTGCCCTGGTCCTTCGTCCGCCAGTAGCTCCGCAGCCACTCGTCCATGTAATCGATCGCGTAGATGTCGTCATAGCCGAGCATGGCCACGGCGGTGCGGGCGGAGGGCTCCACGTTCCCGAGGGGGAAGGACGCGGCGATGGCGGGCGGGTCGTCGTCCGCCCTCCTGGGCTGGCGTCGATCGTCCGCGCCGGGGACGCTGCCGGTCTTCTCGAACGCCGCGGCCATGGCGGCACCCGAGCCGGCGGCCAGCGCGGCCCGCTCCTCGCCGGTGGCGAGGTAGAGGTAGCCCCAGTCGATCCGCGTCGCGTCGCCCCGCCGTTGCAGGATCGGCTGCTCCCTGGTGCCGAGCTTCAGCGCCTTGACGGCCCCGGCGTTCTCGCGAGCCCAGGTGACTTCCTGCTCGGGCGAGTGCACGGCCAGGCCGGCCCCGGCGGCGAGGTAGACCTCTGCCGCGTGCGGCTTCCCGTCGCGGCTCTCCACCCGCCAGGTCACGTAGCCCACGGGGCTCGAGAGCATGTCCAGGTTGTAGGGGACCGCGAGCGTCAGGAACGTGAGCTCGACCTTCACGGCCTCGGTCTGGAAGGTGTAGATCGTCCGCGTGCGCGGACCTCGACCGAGGCCTGGGGCATCGCCGGCACCGCCTTCGGCTCGGCCCCCATCAGGCGGTACGCCCGGCCGTCCACGCGGACCAGGCTCGTCAGCGGCATCGGCGCCTTCGTCCAGTGCCGGGTGACGTCGTCGGTCAGGCGATCGGCCATCGACCAGACGCTGAAGTAGGGATCGATCGCGATCAGCGGGACGGCGGGCGGGCGGAAGCCGTCGGTCGGGAGGGGATATGGATTCCGCGGCCGCGCCGACGCGCCGGCTGCCAGGAGGGCGACCAGCGTCAGCGTGAATCGGGGCCTGTTCATCGGCATGCCTCGCAGGACGCTCAGGGGAAAATCACACCCGATCGTAGTGGGTCGCCGTCCAATGCCACACACTCGCCTCGCCCGCGGCCCGAGGTCGCGTTTCCCCCGGAATGCGCTGTTCCCCCGCGGGTCGATCGGGCCTAAGCTAAGAGGTAGCGGAAGGAATGAGGCAACTCCGCAGGGGACTTTACTGGAGTAGCCGCATGCAGATGAGGGGCGCATCCCAGCGATACGAGCCCCTCGTGCATGGCCAGCGTTCGGTCCAGCCGCCGTCGCAGCCGGCCGAACCCGTGGAGCCACGACAGCGTCCGCTCGACGAACCAGCGGGTCACCCCCAGCCCGCTGCCGTGCTCCGTGTTCCGCCTCGCCAAGACGGGGATGATCCCCCGCTCCCGCAGCCAGAGCCGGTCCGGCTCCGAGTCGTACGCCCGGTCCCCCTGGGCGGCCTTGGGCCGTCTCCGCGGCCGGCCCCGGCGGCCCCGCACCGGCGGGATCGCCTCCACCAGCGGGCGCAGCTGGGTGGAGTCGTGGCGGTTGGCCCCGGTCGTCGTGGCCGCCAGCGGCACGCCGCCGGCGTCGGTCGCGACGTGGTGCTTGGTCCCCTTCTTCCTGCGGTCGACGGGGCTCGGCCCGGTCGCCTCGCCCCCGCGCGGCGCCCGCGCCGAGGCGCTGTCCAGCAGCGCCCTCGACCAGTCGATCAGTCCCGCGGCGTTGAGCTCGGCCAGGACCGACTCGTGCAGCCGCCGCCACACCCCGGCCCGGTGCCAGCGCGCGAAGGCCTCGCGGCAGGTCCGGCCGCATCCCCAGCCGAGCTCGGCCGGCATGTCGTCCCAGCGGATCCCGGTCTTGAGGACGAAGAGGATCCCCGAGAGCAGTTGTCGCGGGTGGATCGGCTTGCGGCCGGGGAAGCGGGACCGGCGGGGCTTCTCCGGCGGCAGCAACGGCTCGACGCGGGACCACAACTCATCGCTGACCAGGGGCTTGGACATGGCGCGGCTCCGGGGTGACTTCTCGACCCAAGCCAAAAGCCGCAGATCCCGTGCCCCTCATCCCATTTCTTCCGCTACCTCTAAGCTGGTGGCCGCGGTTTTCCTCGGCGTTCCGCCCGGCGAGGGTTCGAACCTTCTCCCCTCGCGGGGGAGATGCCCCGGAGGGGCGGATGAGGGGAGCCCATCGGCCTGGGCTTGCGCCGGCCCTCACCCGGTCCTTCGGACCACCCTCTCCCGCTCTCGCGGGCGAGGGGCGAAAGAGGGGCCACGGAATGTCCCTTCAATTCTGTCCGTACGCTAGTGTGGGGAGTTGGAAATTCGTTTCATAAAAGATGGATGATGGGTGCCACGGGTTGTATCCAACCCGTGCGAGGTGCTCCCCCGGCACGGGTTGGGTACAACCCGTGGCACCCTGATCGGAGCCAACGAACTTGACTCAGGACACTAGCTCTGGTGGCCGTCATTCAGATCCGCCCGTCACCGATCGCCATGAATGAACCTTCATCGATGCGAAACATCCTGGCCCTGTTGCCCCTGCTGGTCCTCCACCTCCCGGCCTGCCGCGCCGACGACGAGCAGGCCGGGAACGACCCCCAGATCGGGCGGTCGTTCCGGATCCCCTACCAGCTCACCAACACGAATCACTTCCTCGTCCGGGTGCGGATCAACGGCAAGGGCCCGTTCAACTTCCTGGTCGACTCCGGGGCCCCGGCGCTGTACGTCACGAAGGAGACGGCGGCGAAGATCGGGCTGAAGCCGCCCGAGGGCGAGTTCTGGACGCCCGTCGACCGTCTGGATTTCGAGGGCGGGGCGCGGCTCTCGCGGATCAAGGCGAGGGTCGAGGACCCGTTCCAGCTCGTCGGGATGAATGCGCTGGGGCTCCCCGCCGCGTCGATCGACGGCATCCTGGGGTTCACGATCCTCGCCCGGTTCCGCCTCCAGATCGACCCGACCCTCGACCGGATGACCTGGACGAGGCTCCCTTCGTCCCCCCGATCCGCCGATCCCCCGGCAAGGTGACCAGGGCGATCGGCCGCCGCTCGAGTTCCAGGTCATGAACATGCTCGGCCCGCTCGCGAAGGCCCTCTCGGTGGTGGTCGGCAGGCCGCCGGAGGTGGAGCCGCGTCCCCCGCGGCTTCCTCGGCATCGAGTGGGCCGAGCAAGGGGGCGTCCGCGTGTCGAGGGTCCTCGACGGTTCGCCCGCGGCCCGCGGCGGGCTCCGCGTCGGCGACGAGATCGTCCGCATCAACGGCAGGCGGATGACGACCCTGAAGGACGCGGCCGAGTCGGTGGGCGCGGTCCGGGCGGGGGACGTCGTCCGGCTGCTCGTCCGCCGCCGCGATGCCGATCGCAAGGAAACGGACGGCGGGGAGCAGCCCGTCGCCATCACCGCCGGGGAGGGCCTCTGAGCCATGAGCCGGATCACTCGCCGACGGCCCGGAATCGGTTCCCTCCTCCTGCTCGTGCCCCTGGGCCTGTGGGCCTGCGTCGGCCTCTCGGCGGGGCCGATCCAGGAGCCCCCACGCGCGCCGGATGCCCCCGGGGCCGATCGCGACGGCGCGAGGGGCGTCGTCCATTTCTCGATGCTCCCGACCAATCACATGCTCGTCCGGGCGACGATCAACGGTAAGGGGCCCTACCGGCTGATCTTCGACCTGGGGGCGCCGATCACCTTGCTGAGCAACGAGGCCGGCGAGGGGTCGGGGGTCATCAAGCCCGAGCGCCAGCGGTCGTTCCTCTTCTCGATGCGCGGCGAGGCCGAGGTGGCGAAGCTCCAGGTCGGCAGCCTGACGGCCGAGAAGGTCCCCGTGATCGTCTTCGACCATCCCGCGTTGAAGCTGCTGGGCCAGGCCTTCGGCCAGCCGATCGACGGGATCATCGGGTTCACCTTCTTCGCCCGCTACAAGACGACCATCGACTATCAGGTCAACGAGATGACCTTCGAGCCGGTCGACTTCAAGGTCCGCGACCTGCTCAAGGAGCTGCCCGGCCGGCTCGGCCGGCGTCAGCCCGCGCAGGTCCAGGTCCTGGCCCCGTCCGGCCTCTGGGGCCTCCAGCTCGGCCCGTCCGAGGGGCGGCTCGACACGCCCGGCGTGCCGGTGGCGAAGGTCCTGCCCGGCTCGCCCGCCGCGGACGCGGGGCTGCGGCCGGGCGACGTGCTGACGACCCTGGACGGGCGCTGGACGGCCTCCTCGCTGGACGTCTTCTCGGCGGCGGCCGGGGCCGGGCCGGGACAGGACGTGACCCTGACGGTCCTCCGCGACGGGAAGGAGCTGACCCTCACCGTGCGCCCGGCCCGGGGGGCCTGAGGAGCCTCGACGCCGATGGCCGGACTGCGACCCCCGCCCCGCCTCGCGGGGAACCAGAGCGAGACGGGCCTCGCGCCGGGGCCATCGCCGCACCCCTGGCAGGGCCTCATCGTCGGGCCGGAGAACGAGCTGGCCCTCGCGGGCGCCCAGGCGATCGCGAGCGGCCGGCGTGACGGGCTCTCCCCGCTGATCCTGTGCGGGCCCTCGGGGGTCGGGAAGACCCGGCTGCTCGCCGGGCTGGTCGCGGAATGGCTCCACCGCAGGCCCGCCGCGGCGATCGTGCACCTGCAAGGCGTCGACTTCCGCGACTCCTGCCTGGAGGCCCTCCAGAAGGCCCAGCGCGGCACCTGGTCCGAGCTCCACGCGCGCTTCCGGACTCCGAGCCTCCTCGTGCTCGACGACCTGGAAGGCCTGGAGGGCGTCCCCGTCGCCCAGGACGAGCTCGCGCATACCCTCGATGCCCTCGACGCGATCGGGTCGTCGGTCGCCGCCTCGTGCCATCACCCGCCGGCGCAATGGCCGCGGACCCGCTGGTCGAGCCGCCTGGTCAGCCGGCTCGCCGGCGGGCTCCTGGTCCGGATCGAGCCGCCGGGTTTCAAGTCGCGCCGGCGGTACCTCCTCGAGAGGGCCCGTGCGCGCGGGCTTTGCCTCGCGGCCGACGCCGTCGAATCGCTCGCCTCGTCCGCCGACGGCTACCGGACGCTCGACGGCTGGCTCGCCCAGCTCGCGTTACGCTCCGCTCCCCGGGCCGGCCGCGCGGCTCCCGCCGCGCTCGACCTCGCGTCCGTCACGGAGACGCTCGCGGAGGAGACGGAGCTCGCGCGGGCCTCGATCACCGTCGAGGCGATCACGAAGGCGGTCGCGGCGCAGTTCCGCGTCCGCACCTCCGCGGTCCGCGGCCCGGGCCGTCAGGCCGGGATCGCGCAGGCCCGCCACCTGGCCATGTACCTGGCCCGGCTGCACACCGGCTCCAGCCTCGCCGCCATCGGCCGCTACTTCGGCGGCCGCGACCCCGCCACCGTCCGCCACGCCTGCAAGGCCGCGGCGGCCCGCCTCGCCGACGATCCCTCCCTCGCCGCGAGCGTGGCGTTGCTCCGGCTACTCCCCCCCTCCTCGTGAACGGCCATCGCCCGGGGCCGGCACCGCCCATCCCGCCGGACGGCCTTCCGGCGCGATCCGCTTGCATCGCGCGGGGTTCCGGGTACAACTAGGCGGCCGGCCACGGTCTCGCTTCACCTCGCTGGACGCGGACGTGAAGTCGAACCACGATCCCCCAGGACAGCGAAGGAAGAAGACCATGCAACGACGGCGATGGCGGCCCCTGCTCGCCCTCATCCTGAGCCTGAGCCTGAGCTCCGGCCCCCCTTCCCCGGCCGCCGGTCCTTCCCCCGCCTCGCCACGGGTCATCCTCATCGTCGCCGACGACCTCGGCTACATGGATCTGAAATGTAACAATGATCAGAGCTTTTATGAGACTCCGAACCTCGACCGGCTCGCGGCCCGTGGGATGAGATTCCGCGCGGGATACGCGGCCTGCCCGGTCTGCTCGCCGACCCGGGCGGCCATCATGACGGGCAGGGTGCCGCCGAGGACCGGGATCACGGACTTCATCGGCGGGACCCGGACCGGGACGCTGCGGCCCGCGCCCTACTTTCATCAGCTCTTCCGCGAGGAGGTCACGCTGGCCGAGAGACTCAGGGAGGCGGGCTACGCCACGTTCTTCGCCGGGAAGTGGCACCTCGGCGACGGCAACTTCTCGCCCAATCACCAGGGCTTCGGCCCCGACCTGACCGGCGGCGGGCAGTTCTATTATCCCCCCGGAAGCAGCTCCTCCGCGGAGCAGGAACGCGACGATCCCAAGTCCACCGAGCGGATCACCGACGCCGCGATTCGGTTCATCGCCGCCAATCGCGACCGGCCCTTCTTCGCCTACCTCCCCTACCCGGCCGTGCACATCCCCGTCGGCGCGAAGGCCGAACTCATCAAGAAGTACGAGCGGAAGCGTCAATCGCTGCCGGCCGTCGCCGAGGCTCAGGCCTGGGGCGCCGAGCGTCAGCAGCGGGTCCGGCTGGTCCAGGATCATGCGGCCTATGCGGCGATGCTGGAGCAGCTCGACTCGGCCGTGGGCCGTCTGCTCGAGGCCGTCGACCGGGCGGGGATCGCCGAGCAGACCGTCATCATCTTCACGTCCGACAACGGCGGCCTGTCCACGGCGGAGGGCCACCCGACCTCGAACATGCCGCTCCGTGCGGGGAAGGGATGGGTCTATGAGGGCGGGATTCGCGTCCCCTGGATCGTCGCCGCGCCGGGCGTGACCAGCCCCGGCGGCGTCTGCGACACGCCCGTCGTGAGCATGGACCTCTTCCCCACGATCCTCGAGCTGGCCGGCCTGCCGCTCGCGCCGGCGCTGCATCGGGATGGGGTCAGCATCGTCCCCCTGCTCAGGGGAACGTCGATCGACCAGCGGCCTCTCTTCTGGCATTACCCGCACTACAGCAACCAGGGCGGACCTCCCTCGGGTGCCGTCCGCGAGGGGGACTGGAAGCTCGTCGAAGGGTACGAGGATCATCGCCTGGAACTCTACAACCTGCGGGACGACCCCGGCGAGCGGCGCGATGTCCAGTCGCGTGAGCCCGCCCGTGCCCGGGCGATGCAGGAACGGCTCGCCGCCTGGCGCAAGGATGTGAACGCCCTGATGCCGACGCCGTTCGATCCCGCCCGCTGACGCACGACCCCGACCGGGATGGCCATTTTCCGAAGCCCTGATCCAGGCGGACGGGCAAGATGATCCAGCAGTTCCGGGGAATCCTCATCCGCCTCCGGGGGGAGAAGGGTCCATTGACCCCTCGCCCGCGAGAGCGGGAGAGGGTGGCACGAAGTGCCGGGTGAGGGCCGTGAGAGGCCGCGGCATCCGCCCACATCCCTCTCCCGCGCGAGCGGGAGAGGGTGGCACGAAGTGCCGGGTGAGGGCCGCGCGAGCCGCAACGTGCACGCCCTCCTCACCCGGCCGCGCGGTGTGGGACATCAGGGAAGACCGTGGCCACCAGCTGAGGAATGCCAGCATGCCCGAGCTGCCGGATATCGCGATCTACATCGAGGCGCTCGAACAGCGCGTCCTGCGGCAACCGCTGGAGGAGATCCGGGTCAACAGCCCCTTCCTGGTCCGGACCTTCGACCCTCCCCTCGACGCAGCCAGGGGGAGGACGGTGGCCGCGATCCGGCGGATCGGCAAGCGGATCGCGCTCGGGTTCGAGGATGACCTCTGGATCGTCCTGCACCTGATGATCGCCGGGCGGCTGCACTGGAAGCCGCCCGGGGCGAAGCTCTCCGGCAAGTACGGCCTGGCCGCGTTCCACTTCGCGTCGGGGACCCTGATCCTCACCGAGGCCGGGTCGAAGAAGCGTGCCTCCCTGCACGTGGTCCGGGGCGAGGACCAGCTCCGACAGCAAGACCCCGGCGGCCTCGAGGTGCTCACGGTAGCTCTCGAGCCATTCTCGGCGGTACTCCGGACCAGGAACCACACGCTCAAGCGTGCCTTGACGGATCCGCACCTCTTCAGCGGCATCGGCAACGCCTATTCGGATGAGATCCTCCACCGGGCGAGGCTCTCGCCGCTCTCCCTGACGCAGAAACTCGCCCCGGCGGAGGTTGAGCGGCTGTATCTCGCCGTGCGTGAGGTCCTGGAAGAGTGGATCGCGCGCCTGCGTCATCAGATGGGCGACGCCTTCCCGGAGAAGGTCACCGCCTTCCGCCCGGAGATGGCCGTGCACGGCCGCTTCGGCGAGCCGTGTCCCGTTTGCTCGGCGCCCGTCCACCGCATTCGCTACGCCGACAACGAGACGAACTATTGCCCCGGCTGCCAGACGAACGGCCGCATCCTGGCGGACCGTTCGCTGTCCCGGCTCCTGAGGGACGACTGGCCGCGCAACCTCGACGAGCTGTAGCCGCTCAGCGGGGGTGCGATCGGCGAATGATGGAGTTCCTCCTGTGTACCTTCCGTGATATCCTCGTTTGCCTGACGGTCCGGACCGCTGAGCTTGATCACGACACGGCCGGGGGACGAGTCATGACACAGCAGCAACGGAAGGGCCGTGCCGAGTTCATCCGCGATCAGCCCGCCCTGTGGTTCGCGATCCTCTACGCGACGACATTCTTCGGGGGTTCGGTAGCGATCGACCTCTGGTCCCATCTCATTCGTCCGTCATCCGGGGATTGGATCTGGCGTTATTGCTTCCCGCTCGGTCTGGCCGTACCGCAATGGATGGGCCTGCGGGGCTGGGCAATGCGTGTCATCGACGCCCGTCCGGCCGAGACCGGAGCCTAACCCATCGCCCGAGCGGCCCCTAGCCTCGGGTTCACGTCATTCGTCCGTCACACCCCTCGTCGGGCCTGGCACCTGATACCTCGTGGCTTGCCCGTCCTGGGCACGCCGGGGACAATGCATGGAGACTGCCCCGAGCCTTCCCGCTGAAGCCTCCCGTCGCCATCCCCCCAGCCTGATTGATCCGATTCGCTCGAAACCCATGCGGCCGACGGGCAAGACTGTCAGGCCCATGACTCTCAGATTCCAGGAGGGCGACGCCATGACGCGCCAGGCGAAGACCGTTCTCGTTGGCTCCCTGCTCGCCGCCTCGCTCGGCCTGAATCCGGCGTCCGCCGAGCCACCCCGCGGCATACCCGGACCGATCGGCCCTCATGTCCACCCTCCGGCGGACGCCTTCCGGGACACTCGGACCTTCGGCGCAAAAGATAAAGTGGTGATGACCCACTACTTCTACTGGTACGACGTCGCGAGCAAGGCGCACATCATCGACGGCGACGGCACCGATGCGCTCACGACCCACCCCGCGACGCTCCACGACTTCTCCTACAGGTCGGTCGCCTGGCACCGGCGTCAGCTCCTCGACATGATCGACGCCGGCATCGACGTCGTGCTGCCGGTCTACTGGGGGGCCCCCTCCGAGCAGCGTCCGGGCTCGCCCCATCACTGGAGCTTCGAGGGCATCCCGCCGCTCGTCAAGGCCGCCGAGGCGCTCCGGTCGGAAGGGAAACGGCCCCCGGCGATCGGCCTCTTCTACGACACCTCGACGCTCCAGCACAACGGCTGGGGCGTCCATGTGGACCTGAAGACCGAGTTCGGCAAGAAGTGGTTCTACGCGAGCATCCGCGACTTCTTCTCGCTGATCCCGCCCTCGCTCTGGGCCACGATCGAGGGCCGCCCGATCGTCGTCCTCTACGCGGCGAGCTTCGCCAGAGCCCACGACCAGGGCTGCATCGACTTCGTCAAATCGGAGTTCGCCCGCGAGTTCAGCGGCCGCGTCCCCTACATCATCCGCGAGGCGTCGTGGCGCGTGGAGGCGGACAACGTGTACGCCTGGGGCGGCGCCGTGCGGCCGAACTTCCTCGGCGTCGCCGAGATCGGGCCGGGGTACGACCACTCGGCCGTGCCCGGCAGGCAGCCGCTGATCGTGCCTCGCGAGGACGGACGGTTCTACGAACGGGCCTGGCAGAAGGCGCTCCGCAAGGGGTCGAACATCGTCATCCTCGAGACCTGGAACGAGTTCCACGAGGGGACGAGCATCGCCGAGTCGCGCGAGCGCGGCCGCAAGGACATCGAGCTGACCCGCAGGTATGTGGACCTCTTCAAGAAGGGCGCGTCCCCTCCCCCCGGGCCGTTCACGGGCGCCCCGGAGGTGCGGGTGCTCCTCGGCGAGGTCGACCGGGAGCACGGCCTGAAACGGCTGGACGCCGAGGACGGGCACACCCGCCCGGCCGTCGTCGCGGGGCAGGCGTGCCGGATCAACCGGCCGGGCGGCCACTACATGTACTTCCAGGTCGACGACGACTTCAAGTGGGCCCGCGCGATGAACGCCACCGTCGAGGTCGAGTTCCTCGACGACGGCAGCGCCCTGTCCCTCGAATACGACTCGCACGACCCGAAGGCCACACTCCACGGCGCGTACACGCCCTGCGTCCGGCATTCCATCTCCGAAGGCTCGAAGACCTGGAAGACCGCGACGTTCCGCCTGGAGGACGCCCGCCTCGACAACCGCCAGAACGCCGGGGCGGATTTCCGGCTCTGCGTCCCCGGGAGCAACGTCGCCGTCCGTCGCGTGGTCGTCAGGCCGTCGGCGCGCCCGAGATGAGACGCCGCGGCGGCGACGGCGTATAATCGGGGACGCTCTGCTCCGTCGAAGACCCGGTCGTCGGTGATTGCCGCGGCACTCGGACCCCCTCCGACTCCCCCTTGGCAAGGGGGAGAGCGTCCCTCGCGCCTCCTCACGGGGGTGGAGTGCAGCAGCTTCCCCCCTTGCAAAGGGGGGATACAGGGGGGTGTCCGGGGTCTTCGACAGAGCTGAGACGCTTCATCTTCGTCACCGCGCCACGGAGAGCGACCGATCATGCCGACCGCTTCCCGCCCGAAGCGAGCTGACAGGCCCGCCGGCTCCCCGCTCCAGGGCGTTGCCACCCTCGGCGATCTCCTCAAGCGGCTGGGCAACATCCCGGCCCGCCGCGTGCGCCTGCATCCAACTCCCGGCACGGCCACCAAGAAGGACGCGATCCGGGTCCTCGACCGCGAGAACCGAACCTGCGAGCTGGTGGACGGCACGCTGGTGGAGAAGGCGATGGGTTACGAGGAGTCGTTGATCGCGGTCCTTCTCGGCACGTACCTGAACAATTTCGTGCTCCCCCGCAAGCTCGGTGTCGTCACCGGGGCCGACGGCACGGTGCAACTCCACCCCGGATTGCTCCGCGCCCCGGACGTCGCCTTCACGTCCTGGGCCACCCTGCCGGGAGGTAAAGTGCCCACCGCGGCCATCCCTCAACTCGCCCCGGACCTCGCGGTCGAGGTGCTCAGCAAGGGGAATACCCGGGCCGAGATGGCGCGGAAGCTCCGGGACTACCTCCAGGCCGGCGTCCGCCTCGTCTGGATGATCGACCCCAGGACCCGCGTCGTGCGCGTCCACACCGCCCCCGACCGGTTCTCCGAGCTGAAGCCGGGGCAGACACTCGACGGGGGCGACGTGCTGCCGGGTTTCCGCGTCGCCGTGGCCGAGCTGTTCCCCGATCGCGAAGGATGACCGCCATGAGGACCGATCGCCGCCGCTTCGTGAGGACGTCCCTCGGGCTCGGCCTGCTCGCCGGCACGAAGTTCGGAGACCGACCCGCCAGAGCCGACGAGCCCCACCGGCCGTCGCGCGAGGAACTGGCCAGGGTCGCGGATCGGCCCGTGCTCCAGGTCGAGGGAATCACCCGGCCGCTCGTCATCGATTCGGTGGAGCTGCTCCGCAACGGGAGGAACTTCCTGGTGCGCGTCCGCAGCAGGGACGGCGCCGAGGGCCTGGCGGTGCCGAACGCCATGCACCTGATCCACACGTACCCGATCTTCCTGAACCGGGTCGCCCCGTTCTTCCGGGGCAAGGATGCGCGGCAACTGGAGCCCCTGCTCTGGGAGCTCTATCGACACGACGACAACTACAAGTACCAGGGGCTGGCCCTCTGGGTCTGCGTCGCGGCGATCGAGTTTGCGGTCCTCGACCTGCTGGGCAAGGCGGCCGACAGGGGGATCGGCGACCTGCTCGGGGGCGTCAAGCGCCGGGAGATCGCCGTCTATCGGGCGAGCGGCACCCGGGGCAACACGCCGGAGGAGGAAATCGCCGACCTGAAGCGGATCGTCGCCGAGAGCGGCGCGAAGGCGCTCAAGTTCCGCCTCGGCGGCCGGATGCGCAAGGACAACGCCGACTCGCTCCCCGGCCGGACCGAGCGGCTGATCCCGATGGTCCGCGAGGCGTTCGGGCCGGGGTTCACCCTCTACGCCGACGCGAATAGCTCCTACGACGCGAAGGAAGCGATCCGGATCGGCCGGCTGATGGAGGAGCACGACTACGCCTTCTACGAGGAGCCCTGCCGGTTCGACCACCCGGAGGAGACGAAGGCCGTGGCCGACGCCCTGAAGATCCCCGTCGCCGGCGGCGAGCAGGAGTTCAGCGAGGAAGGCTTCCGCTGGATGATCGCCCACGGCGCGGTGGACATCGTGCAGCCCGACCTGCACTACCACGGCGGCTTCATCCGCTCGTTGCGGGTCGCCCGCATGGCCCACGCCGCGGGGATGCAGTGCACGCCCCACATGTCGGGCTCGGGCCTCGGCTACCTGGACGCGGCCCACTTCACCTCGATCCTCGACAACCCGGTGCCGTTCACCGAGTTCAAGGGAAACGCCGAGATCCCGGTGACCAGCGCGACCTCGTCGCTGCGCTGCGAGGGCGGGATCGTGCGTGTCCCGTCGGGGCCCGGCTTCGGCATCGAGATCGACCCGGCGTTCGTCCGCGAGTCCCGCCGCGTGACGACGGCCTGAGCAGGGAAGTCTCTCGCCAAGGCGCCAAGCCCGCAACGGAGAGGGCTCGGTCGGTTGCGTCGAGCGCGGTGCGGCCGCACCGGGGGGAGGTCGTGGCAAGCATCGGTGAGTCCGCGTCGCGCTCGACGCACCCTACCGGACTGCGCGCGGTTCGGCGTCGGCCTGCCCGGCGTCGCTGCGGAGGCGAAACACGAACCGGCTTGGACGGTCGGTGAACCGCTGACAGCAATACAGCCTCAACTGACCTGCGTAGGTGAAGTCGTCACGGTGCTCCTGACGGTAGAGAAGATGAACCTCGTCTCCAGTTTGACGATGAGCGAGCATTCGCTCCTCTGCGAAGTGGTCGTTTGGCCCTTCCCACAGCAGCACCGACCCCACTAGCTCATCATCGTACTGCTCAGCATCAGGGTTCTTGTTCAACGTGACGAACAGGATGATCTTGTTATCGTCTCGTGGCGTCACAACGCCGCGGGAGATGGCCTCAACTCCCGCATACCCCCAGAGCTTCGCGAGGTCGTAGCGAGAATAGGCGTTGCCTACAGTCATCTCGGCGAAAGAGACTGCCACGTTCAAAGCCCTCCGCCGCCGAACGCCCAAGCTCAGCGGACCGGCCCGCCGAGCAGCCTTCGCAACAGGATACCGCGCCGCGCGGGCCGGGTCCGCTGCAGCGCGAGGTTAGGCTCGTCAGGCCCCAAGCCGGTCAGTTCACCGATGCCAAGGTCGCCATCGGGCGGACTTGCCGCCCACTGACACCACCCGCTGCGACCCCCTCCCGGCCGGCTGCCTCCGGGCCGGGCGAGGCGACTCCTCCACCGGTCGAACAGCCGGACCGGCGTCCGGCTCCATCCCCTCCGCAATCGGGGCGAAGTGGAGGAGGCACCCGCAGCGGGGGCACGGGGCGTCTCTCGTGGGGAGCGACGGCTCCATCCAGACCGAATGGCCACAGACCGGACATTGATTCGGCGTGCCCTCGGGAGTCCGCGAGGAAGGCTCCATGATCGATGCTCGTGAGGAGAGAAGGTAGTGCCGCTTAATGGGAATTCGACGCCCTGCCGTGCCTCGTAGACTGGCGGGAGGGCGCAAAATTTGGTCCGCGACCGCGAGAATAAGAGGCGCCCGGACGGCTTGCAACAACATTCCCCGACCGACCCCTTCGGGTCCCGGCTTCGGGATCATCATTGCTCCCGCGTTCGTCCGCGAGTCGAGGACGGTTGTAACGATTCGACCGGCCTGCCCTCGTACGGGTCGGCCTGCCCCGCCAGACGAGGCATCCCGGAGGCGGTCAGCCGCCTTCGAAGGGGTTCACCAGTTTCACCTTCGCATGGGCGAAGTCGTCGGTGTTCCTGGTGACGACGGTCAGGCGGTGCTGGCGCGCGGTGGCGGCGATCAGGCTGTCCTTGACCGGCATGGCGCGGCCCTTGCGGCGGAGCTCGGCCAGGAGCTGAGCCCAGACCTGGGCCGTCTCGGCGTCGAGATCGAAGACCGGCAAGTACGCTGCCCCGGCGGCGAACCACTCGAGCAGGCGGTCACGCTTCGTTCCCGCGGGGAGCTGGAGGATCCCGTACCGGATCTCACCCAGGATGATCGGGTTCACGGCGAGTTCGGCCTCATGGCGCCCCAGCCACGTCAGCACCGACGCGACCGGTTGTGGCCGGGTCGCCTCGCTCAGCACGTTAGCGTCCACGAGATACTTCATCCCGGTATCGTCGCCTCACCCCTGGTCGCCCAGAAGCCCCGGGAGATCGTCTGTCGACTCGGAAGGGATCGGCTGGAACCAGTCGTCTTCGGGACAGCTTCGGAGCCAAGCCAGCAGGCCCGGGGCCCCCGGGCCTGGCACCTTCCGGAGCAGGTATTCGCCGGCGCGGAGCCGCTCGACCTCGAACTGCTGCCCCGGCGCGATCCGGTCCCGTTCTCGTAGCTCGGCGGGGAGGACGATCTGGCCCTTCGAGGAGACGCGGGTCTTCATGCGGGTAAGATATCGTCTTACCGGGAAGCGGTCAACCGCCTCCGAGGCGGCTAACTGGGGAAGAGCCTGGTCCAGGCGGAACGTTCCCCTGCGGGCCGGCTCGGAGCGTGTTCGCTCATCCTCGCGCGTGCAGCGAGGAGGGCCGCGAAGAGGACATCGCTCGATTTTGTGGCAAACTCAAGTGAAAGAAAGCTTGTACCAGGAAGTGCCGGGCCGGGTCCGCTGCAGGGACAGGTCAGGCATCCGTATCCTGCGGTGCTCACGGGAGCAGCGCCCTGAGCGGCTCACCTTCGAGCACCCAGACGATCTCCTCGCAATCCACTTCATCCTCCCGCCGCCCGACCTCGACGAAGCCGAGCCCGCCGGCGAGCGAGGCGGATGCAAGGTTCTCGCGGGCGATCGATGCCACAATCTGTGGCACGCCCACCGTGCCGTATGCCCGGCGCACGATACCCCGGATCGCCTCCCGAGCGTAGCCGAGCCGACGGAAATGCGGGTAGACCGCGAACCCGATCTCGATGCCTTCCGGCGCCCAGGGCCCGAGGTACGCGGGGGCGGGGCGGGAATGGAAGCCGATATGCCCGACCATCCGGCGCGTCGCTCGTTCCGCCATCGCGCGCAACGACCATGGCTGGTAAGCCGGATCGGCCCGGAGGTCATCCGATCGAAGCCTGGCCAGATCCGCCTCCGCGAACCACTCGTCCGGGATCGAGATCCCAAGAAGCCTCTCCGCGCCATGCCGGGTGCCCTCGCGGAGGCTTGCGTCAAGGAACGCCGGGGTCATGAGCCGCAAAGCGAGCCGTTCGGTCAAGATATCGCCGTCTGTTCGGCCCACGTCGCCCTCGTTCGCCGTCTAACGCCGAAGTTCGGCGGACCAGACCGCCGAGGATTCGCTTGATGCTACCGGAGACCGACCACGGCGGGATGGGTCCGCTGCAGAGCGAGGTCAGGCGGTCGATGGCTCGGAGCCCAAGCCGACGCCTCAGGATGCGGACCCACAAGGCCCCGCATGAGCGACCGGACCCCGGCAAGAGCGGCCGCCGGGGACCGCCCGGCGGACCCCTCACCCCGACCCTCTCCCCGCTCCGCGGGGCGAGGGCGAACGTCCCCCGGGGTCGCGACACCTTGATCCGGCAGCAACGG
>JAXMBE010000068.1:0-46691 GCA_046349995.1 Isosphaeraceae bacterium
CCGGGGGGACTCGATGGACTGGGGACGGTTGCTGCGACGCTTCGGGAGTCACTGGCGCGTCCTCTTCGCCCACCTGGTCAACTTCGGCTTCATCTACCCGACCGAGAGGGAGAAGGTCCCGGGCTGGGTCCTCCAGGATCTCGCCGATCGGCTCCACGCCGAGAACGGTGAGGCGGCGTCCGAGGGGTGGGTCTGCCGAGGTACGCTGCTCTCGCGCGAGCAATACTTGCCGGATATCGGGGTGTGGGGGTATCGAGACGCCCGCTTGCGGCCCATGGGGCAGATGTCGCCCGAGGAAGTAGCCCACTGGACGGCCGCCATCAACGCCGCCCAGCACTGAGCCGGGATCCGGGCGACCCGACGGACGCCCGGACGTTCAGGCTGGTCGCTCGGGCCAGGTACTTCGCGAGATGTCGGCCAGGGCGAGCAGGAGGGCCTGGGTGCCCTTGCGGCCGTACCCCTGGGCGTCGACGGCCCGGTAGAGTTGCTCGGCGAGGGCCAGTCCGGGGAGCGCGAGTTTCATCCGCCGCGATTCGGCCAGCGCGATACCCATGTCCTTGAGGAAGTGCTCGACGAAGAAGCCGGGCTCGAAGTTGTCGGCGATCATGCGGGCACCCAGGTTGCTCAGGCTCCACGACCCCGCGGCTCCGCTGGCGACGCTCTGCATCACGGTGTTCAGGTCGAGGCCGGCCTTGTAGCCGTACAGCAAGGCCTCGCACACCCCGATCATGTTGCTGGCGATCAGGATCTGATTGACCATCTTGGTGTGCTGCCCGGAGCCAGCGGGCCCCTGATAGACGATCGTCTTGCCCATGGCCTGGAAGAGGGGCTGGAGGGCGTCGGCCACGGTTTTTTCGCCGCCGATCATGATCGAGAGCCGGGCCTCTCGGGCGCCGACGTCTCCACCGGACACCGGCGCGTCCACGGCGTGAATACCCCTGGCCCTGGCCTGCTCGAAGATCTCTGCCGCGAGGGCCGGCTCGCTGGTTGTCATGTCCACCAGCACGGCGCCCGGCCGGGCGGCGGGCAGGATGCCGTCCTCGCCCAGCGTCACCTCGCGCACGTCGCGGGGATAGCCGACGATCGTGAAGACCACGTCCGAGGCCGCCGCCACCTCCCGGACCGACCCGGCCACCGTCGCGCCTCGATCGGCCAGGCCGCGCGTCTTCGCGGGGCTCCGGTTGAACACGGTGGCCTGGTAGCCTGCGGCGATCAGGTGGCCGCACATCGAGGAGCCCATCACCCCGGTGCCGATCCAGCCGACGCGCGTCTTGCCCGGTGCGAACTCGAGTCCCATGAAACACTCCCGATGCATCGATGTCGACGGAATCCCGCACGTCTTGCGGTCAGGCCACGTGGAGGCCCGGTCGATCCGTCGGGCGTCATCCAGTCTTGAGGGAATTCGCCCCGGGCCAGTAAGATCGGACCTTCCGGACACGATTATAGCGTCCCCGGCGCGGCAATCGAGACCGGGCAGGCACCTGGCGACGCACGCCCGGAACGAGTCATGTCCGCACGTGCGAGCCCGCCGCGATGGCCCTTCTCCAGGGGATCCTATGCCGACCAATCTGCTCCAGACGTACCTCGGCCGCAAGCCGATCGCCGATGTTTCCCCCGCGTTCCTCGCCTACCTGGCCAACCTCCAGACGGTCTCCCTCGTCGCCCCGGAGGTGGCCCGGTCGATCGTCCGCGAGCTGGCGGACCAGCGGCGCAACATCAAGCTGATCGCGAGCGAGAACTACTCGTCGCTATCGACCCAGTGCGCCATGGCGAACCTGCTGACCGACAAGTACGCCGAGGGGATCCCCCACCACCGGTTTTACGCCGGCTGCGAGAACGTGGACAGCGTCGAGGACCTTGCGAACCAGCGCGCCCGCGAGCTCTTCGGCGCCGAGCACGCCTACGCCCAGCCGCACAGCGGGGCCGACGCCAACCTCGTCGCCTTCTGGGCCATCCTCCGGTCGCGAGTCGAGCTGCCCACCATGGCCAGGATCCTCGGCGCGGAGAGCCCCGAGGCCCTGGTCCCGGCCGACTGGAACAAGCTCTCGACGGCCCAGTGGAACGAGGTCCGCCAGGCGCTCGGGAACCAGCGGCTGCTGGGCATGGACCTGGCCTCGGGCGGCCACCTGACGCACGGCTATCGCCTGAACTCCTCGGGCAAGATGTTCGAATCGCACGGCTACACGGTGGACCGCGAGACGTTCCTGCTCGATTATGCGGCCATCGAGCGGCAGGCGCTGGACGTCAAGCCGCTCCTCCTGCTGGCGGGCTTCAGCGCCTATCCCCGGAACATCAATTATCGCAAGATGCGAGAGATCGCCGACAGGGTCGGTGCGATCCTGATGGTGGACATGGCCCACTTCTCGGGCCTCGTGGCCGGCAAGGTCCTCCAGGGTGAGGAGAACCCGCTCCCCTACGCGGACATCGTGACCACGACGACTCACAAGACCCTGCGCGGGCCGCGGGGCGGGCTGGTCCTCTGCAAGAAGGGACTCGCCGAGCACGTCGATCGCGGATGCCCGCTGGTCCTGGGAGGCCCCCTGCCCCACGTCATGGCCGCCAAGGCCATCGCCTTCACCGAGGCGCTCCGGCCCGAGTTCGCCGCGTATTCGCGGCACATCGTCGAGAACGCCCGGGCCCTGGCCGAGGGCTTCGTCCGCGAGGGGATGAAGGTGATGACCGGCGGCACGGACAATCACCTGGTCCTCGTGGATGTCGCGTCGCCGCTGGGCATCACCGGCCGCCAGGCCGAGGAGGCGGTGCGGCGGTGCGGGATCACCCTCAACCGAAACCCGATACCCTTCGATCCGAACGGACCCTGGTACACCAGCGGCCTCCGCTTCGGCACCCCCGCGGTCACGACCCTGGGGATGGGCCCGTCCGACATGGGCGAGATCGCCGGTGTCGTCGCTCAGGTGCTCCGGGCCGTCGTCCCGGGGACCACAAAGTCGGGCGGCAAGGACAAGAGCAAGTTCAAGCTGGACGAGGACGTTCGCCGGCAGACCCTCGCCCGCGTGGGCAGGTTGCTGAACTCCTTCCCGGTGTACCCCGAGATCGACCTCCCCTTCCTGCTCGAGCGATTCGAGCTGGAATAGGCCGACGGAAGCCGTACGGCGGGCGGGACTGCCGCGGCGGAGACTTTTCGGGGCTGGTCACTGGCGAACGCGCTCGCAGCGGTTACCCTGGATGGGACGATCGCGGCCCTGGATCGACACGCCCGGCTTTACCCGGCCGCGCCGGCCTTTTGTCAGGAGCCCGGACATGCAGCGGATCAAGCCCAGCCTCGTTCTCGCCTCCGTTCTGGTCGTGGGTCTGTCCCTCTGGGCCAGGGGATACGTCGAGCAGACCGGGACGAAGATGGCCGCGGCGGCCGACCGGTTCCTGGACTCGCTCTCGAAGAGCCAGGCGGAGAAGGCGGCCTTCGCTTTCGACTCGCCCGAGCGGCTGAACTGGCACTTCATCCCCCGGGACCGTCTGGGAATTGCCATCAAGGACCTGACGCCCGAGCAGCGGGCATTGGCCTTCGGCCTGATCGCGACGGGGACCGGCGGGGGGGGCTTCCTGAAGGCCACGACGATCATGAGCCTGGAGCAGATCCTTCAGGAGATGGAGCAGGGCAAGGGCCCGGTCCGCGACCCTGAACGGTATTTCCTTTCCGTCTTCGGCACTCCCTCCGATCAGGGGAGGTGGGGCTGGCGGGTGGAGGGGCACCACCTCTCCCTGAATTTCGTGCTCGAGAACGGCAAGGTCGTCGCGGCCACGCCGAGCTTCTTCGGATCCAATCCCGCGGAGGTCCGGCAGGGGCCGCGGCAGGGCGTCCGGACGCTGGCCGACCGCGAGGACACCGCCCTGCGGCTCGTCCAGGCGCTCGACGGCAACCAGAAGAAGGTGGCGATCGTCTCCCCCGAGGCCCCGAAGGACATCCGCGCCGCGGGGACGCCGCAGCCCCCCACCGACGCCGCACCCGGGATCGCCTACAACGACCTGAACGCGGGCCAGAAGTCGCTCCTGAGGGCACTGGTGGAAGCATACTCCTCCGACATGCCGGATGAGGTGGCGCGAACCTGGCTCGACGAGATCCGCCAGGCCGGCCCGGAAGGCATCAAGTTCTCCTGGAGCGGACCGGCCGACCGTACCCAGCCGCACGCCTACCGCGTCCAGGGCCCGACCTTCCTGATCGAGTTCAACAACACCCAGAACAACGCCAACCATATCCACTCGGTGTGGCGGAACATGCTGGGCGACTTCGGCGTGCCCCTGTCTGCGAAGTGAGGGACTGGCCCCGGGGGCTACAAGCGTGTCGGTTCCGCACGAGAGTGAGCCTACCATCGCCGAACTCACCCCGGCGATCGTTCGCGAACGCCTGGCACGGGGGGAGGTCCTGACGCTCCTCGACGTCCGCGAGCCCAGGGAGCGGGCCTTTTGCGCGATCGCCGTCCCCCCGACGGCCGGCGATTTGCACATCCCGATGAGGCAAGTCCCCGCACACCTCGAGGAGTTGAAGGCCGCCGCGCTCCGCGGCCCGCTGGTGGTCTATTGCCATCACGGCACCCGCTCGCTGGCCGTCGCGGAGTGGCTCGCCGCGAGGGGGCTGCCGGGCCTGGTCAACCTCAGGGGAGGCATCGACGCCTGGTCGCTGGAGGCGGATCCCTCCGTGCCCCGCTACGGTTGATCGACTGATGACTGAGTCCTTGAGATTGCCGCGCGGCTCTGGTACCTAGCGTGTTGATCGTTCGTTGAGCATCTCGGAGCGGGGGCCGATCATGAGGAACTGGACGCGACGGGAGGTGCTAGCGGCCTCCGCACTGGGAGCCGCCGAGCTGGCGGGGCGCCGAGCGAGCGCCGACGACAAAGGTCAGCCGAAGCCGAAGGAAGCCAGCGCCGCGGCCAGCGAATCCATTGTGCTGGGCTTCATCGGCGTCGGCGGCATGGGTACGGGTCTCCTGAACATCTTCAGGGGCATGCCCGATGTCCGCGTCGCGGCAGTCTGCGACGTCTACGAGCCGCACTCCCGCCGAGCGCAGTCGGCCGCGGATGGCAAGCCCGAGGTCTATCACGACTTCCGAAAGCTCCTGGATCGCAAGGACATCGACGCGGTCGTGATCGCGACCCCCGACCACTGGCACGCGATCCCGACAATCCTCGCGTGTCAGGCCGGCAAGGACGTCTACTGCGAAAAGCCCCTCACTCATCGCCTCGCCGAGGGCCGGGCGGTGGTGAAGGCGGTGGAGAAGCACCGGCGCGTCACCCAGATGGGAAACCTGATCCACGCCGGCGAGAATTATCACCGCGTCGTGGAGGTCGTGAGGTCTGGGATCCTCGGCCCGATCAGCAAGGTTCGGGTCTGGATGGCAGCCGATCGCCGCGGGTTCGGCAAGCCGGCCGACTGCGACCCCCCGCCCGGCTGCGACTACGACTTCTGGCTCGGGCCGGCTCCCAAGCGGCCGTTCAACCCGAACCGGTTCACGTTCAACTGGCGCTGGTTCTGGGACTATGGGGGAGGCATCCTCACGGACTTCTGCTGCCACATCGTCGACCCCGTCCACTGGGCGATGGACGTCGAGGCACCCCGGACGATCGCCGCCTCGGGCGGCCACTACGCCCTGGACGACAATGCCGAGACGCCGGATACGCTCGAGGTGGCTTACGAGTACGAGAAGGACGGCCACCCCTTCCTGATGGTCTGGAGCCAGACCGACTTCAACGCCCACGGTCTCGAGAACCTCGGCCAGGGCATCATGTTCCAGGGGACCGAGGCCACGCTCGTGGCGACCTACAACACGCTGAAGATCATCACGCCGAAAGGCAAGCCGCTCCCCGATCCGCCCAGATCCCTGCCGCGCTCGCCGGGCCACCACCGCGAGTGGCTGAACGCCATCAAGTCCCGGTCGCAGACCTCCTGCAACTTCGCCTACGGACACCGGCTCACCTCGGTCGGACTCCTGGGCAACATCTCGCTCCTGACCGGCGAGAAGCTGAAGTGGGACGCCCGGGCCGAGCGGATCACGAACCATCCCGAGGCGAACGCGCTCCTGACCAAGGAGTATCGGCCCCCCTGGCGGTTGCCGGATGTCTGAGCCGGCGCGGGGGGCCGGGCGATTTCGATGAGATGTTCCAGGTGATCCGGTGGGAGGTCCCCACCTCACGGAGAGGAAAAGCCATGTCCCGAAGCCGATGTCTCGCCGCGTTCAGTCTGGCTTGCCTGTTCTCCCTCGCCGCGGCCCGGGCCGGCGAGCCACGGTGGAAGCAGCACACCGTCAACGGCAAGAGCGAGTTCGAGGCCGCCGGGGTCTGCGACGTGAACAACGACGGCAAGCTCGACATCGCCTGCGGCGACACCTGGTACGAGGCACCCAACTGGAAGCCGCACAAGATCCGCGAGGTCCAGCGGGTGGGGACCTACTACAACGACTTCGCCACCTTGCCGATCGACGTCAACGGCGATGGCCACGTCGACATCGCCACCGTCTCCTACTTCGTCAAGAAAGTCGGCTGGCTCGAGAACCCCGGCAAGGCCGACGCGACCTGGACGTACCACGAGGTCGACGTCCCCGGGACCAGCGAGGCGGCGATCACCGTCGATCTCACCGGCGACGGCATCCCCGACATCCTGCCCAATCCCACCAACGTGGTGGCCTGGTACGAGGTAGCGAGGAAGCCGGAGGGCAAGGGATTCGACATCAAGAAGCACGACTTCGGGACCGCCGCGGCCGGCCACGGCGTCGGCTCGGGCGACGTCAACGGCGACGGCCGGGTGGACCTGATCACGCCCAAGGGGTGGTTCGAGGCCCCGGCCGATCCGTCACGAGACTCCTGGACCTGGCACCCCGACTGGAACCTGGGGGCTACGGGGATCCAGATCCTCGCCCGCGACGTGGACGGCGACGGACTTTCCGACCTGGTCTACGGCATGGGGCATGACTATGGCCTGTTCTGGATGAGACAAGGTAAGGGATCGGGAGGTGAGCGCACCTGGACCAGGGGCGTGATCGACGACACGGTCGCCTCGGTCCACACGCTCCTCTGGGCGGACCTCGACGGCGACGGCAAGCCCCACGAGCTGATCACCGGGAAGCGGGTCTACGCCCACGAGATCGAGCCGGGCGCGACTGACGGCTCCCTCGTCGCCTGGTATCACTTCCACCCTTCGTCGAAGGCATGGGTCAAGCACGTCATCTTCCAGGGCGAGCCGGCGAAGAACGCCCCGGAAAAGGCCCAGGACCGCCTGGCCCTGAGGGACTTCCCCGCCGGCACGGCCGGCACCGGCCTCCAGCTGACGGCCGTGGACATCGACGGCGACGGCGACCTCGACCTCGTCTGCCCGGGAAAGAGCGGGCTGTATCTGTTCGAGAACCTGGGAGCGAAGTAGTCGGGGATACCGCCCGGCATCGGCTCGATTCAGTGCATTTCTGCGAACCAGCAGCCGGCCTCTCGACGTAAAGACCATCAGGGGGGTGACCCGGGCGAGGTCAACTTGCCGGCAACGACAACAGTCTACGCCCTCCCACAGGGGGCATCCTCCTCGGCGACCAGGGAGCTGCCTGCGCGGCGCGCCACTAGGCAGGTTGCTCGCGGCCGATATAATTTGGATGGATTCCTTTCTGCCGCGACCCCGGGTCCGCACGCCAGCCCGGGAGCCGCTGACTTCGAATCGAACCCGCCCCGCCCTAGATCGTTCGCCGAGGTTGCGTGTGAAGCGTCCCCAGACCGGAGTCAATCGCCGCGATCTCCTTCGACTCCGTCGAGCGGGCTGCGAGCTGGCCGAGATCCCCTCGCCGGGCGGAACGGGCGCGACTCTTGAATCGGCCGACGCGACCGACCTGATCCGGGTGCACCGTCCGGCCATGGGTTCGTATTTTGAGATCCGGCTGGGGGCCCGCTTCCCGGGGGCCGTCGAACTGGCGACTCGAGCGCTGGACCTGATCGACGAGCTGGAGGCTCAGCTCACCATCTACCGGGGCGATTCTGAGGTCAGCCGGCTGAATGCCATCGCTCATGAAGGGCCTGTCCGGGTCGAGGCCGGGCTCTTTGGCCTGCTCATGCGAGCCGCGGAATTGAGCCGCGAGACCGGCGGGGCCTACGACGTGACCTCCGGGGCGCTCTCCGAGGCCTGGGGATTCGTCCGTGGGCCGAAGCGCGTCCCCGATCCCGAGGTCCTGGCCGACGCCAGGGCCCGCACGGGCTGGCAGCATCTGACGCTCGATCCGGCCGAGAAGTCCGTCTCGTTCGATCGGCCCGGGATCACGATCAACCTGGGGAGCATCGGCAAGGGCTACGCGATCGACCGGGCGGTCGAGGTCATCCGAGGCCACTGGCTGCCGACGTCGGCGCTGGTTCACGGGGGCCAGTCCAGCCTCTTCGCGGCTGGGCTCCGCCGGGCCAGTTCGGCGGCCGCTGGAAGATCGCGCTTGCGTAACCCCCGGATCCTGAGTCGCCGCTGGGAGTCCTCCGGCTTCGGAATCGCGGACTGGGCACCTCCGGCGAGCAAGGCCGTTCCAGAATTTCCAGGCGAATGGCCGTGGAAAAGGTCAGCGGCCATATCCTGGATCCCCGGACGGGGGCCGCGATCGGCCGGCGAGCGTCACGGTGCTGGCCCCGACGGCCGCCGACACCGCCGACGCCCTCTCGACGGCCTTCTATCTGCTCGGGCCGGAGGCGGCCGCGCGTGCCGCCGGCCATCCGGAGTCGGGATCGTGTTCGTCCGCGAGGCCGCGGCGGGCGGCCGTCCGGACGTGTTGACGTTCGGCCTACGTCCGGAGGATTTTCGGATCGATCCCGGCGCGGTAAGCTTGATGACGACTCCATGAAGATTGCTGCATGAGGGCGCCTCGCCCGGCCCCGACCGGGCCGATCCGTGATTCGCCCGCCCTGCCCTCTCCGCGAAACCAGGAACGGACCCATGCCCACCCTCTCGATCCCGCCAGGGCTGCTCTCCTCGCGAAACTATCCCGGCTTCCTCGGCGCCCTTTTCCTCGTCCTCCTCCGGATCGCCATCGGCTGGCACTTCCTGACCGAGGGCCTGGACAAGGTCGAGTCCACGCGCTACGGGAAGAATCCGTTCTCGGCCGAGATCTACCTGCGGAATGCATCCGGCCCGCTGGCACCGACATTCCGGTCGATGCTCCCCGACGCCGACGGGCGAGACTCCCTCGATCCGGCGAAGCTGAAGGCGTCGTGGGCCGAGCACCTCGGGCGGATCGAGTCGCACTTCAAGTTCAACGACCAGCAGAAGGCGAAGGTCAAGGAACTGCTTGACCGGAGCAACGCCTGGGCCGACGTGTGGTTCAACGCCTTCGACAACAAGGAGGCGATCGAGAAGTACATGCACGAGCTGGCCGAGGTCGAGAGGACCGAGCGCGACCCGAACTCCATGTCGTTCGAGCGGGAACGCGCCTGGGAATCTCGCCGATCGCTCGAGGCGGACCGCCGCAAGCTGACCGCCCCTCTGGTCACCCGGGGCCAGGAGCTCACCGACGCGGCCATCGCGCTGGCGAGTTCCGAGCAGCAGTCCGCGGCCGGGGCGTACTCGCCGCCGATGTCCTTCCTGGACGTCGCCAACTTCCTGACGATGTACGGCCTCTGCGCGATGGGGGTCTGCCTGATCCTGGGCTTCCTGACCCCGTTCGCCGCGGTGTGCGCCGCGGCCTTCCTGGCGATGATCTACCTGTCCATGCCCCCCTGGCCCGGCCTGCCGCCGAATCCAAAGGCCGAAGGGCACTACTGGATCGTCAGCAAGAACATGGTCGAGCTGATCGCCTGCCTGCTCATCGCCGTGACGGCCAGCGGGCACTGGTTCGGCCTGGACGCCCTGTTCTTCGGGGCTCGGCGGCGCCGCTCGTGGGAACGCCACGAGCGGCGGCTGGCGGAGAAGTATGGCCTGATCGAGAACGAGAAGGCCACCGTCGAATCCGATTGACCGATCTCGTCCCCCGACCCACCCGGTTCATCCGAATTCAGAGGAGCGAGGAATGACCAACCCTGACCCCGAGCAGCGAATCCTGGGCCGAGAGAATGCGGATCGGGCGATCGGCATGACTCGCCGCGACTGGCTGGTCGCCGCCTCCGCGGCGCCGACGCTGGCCGGTTTCTACTTCGGTTACAAGGACCTTGGGAACAAGCCCGCGGTCAAGGCCGCGATCATCGGCACCGGCGACGAGGGCTGCCAGGCGATGATCCGCTACCATAACCGCGATTACCTCGACTTCATCGGCTTCTGCGACATCCGCCCTTCGCAGCAGGAGCGGGCCGTCAAGGAGTTCTCCGACCACAAGCAGTACACCGCGGGGGACGTCAAGAAGCTCAAGAAGTACGAGAACAAGGAGGAGATGCTGAAGGACCCCGAGGTCGAGATGGTCGTCATCGCGCTGCCGCTCTGGCTGCATGCGCCGGTGGCCATCGAGGCCATGAAGGCCGGCAAGCACGTCTTCACGGAGAAGCTGATGGCCCACACGGTGGCCGAGTGCAAGGAGATGTGCCGCGTCGCCCGAGAGACGAACCGGCTGCTGGCTGTCGGCCACCAGAGACATTACTCGGTGCTCTACGACAACGCCAACTTCCTGCTGAAGAACGGCGTGCTCGGCGACGTCCGCCACATCCGCGCCCTCTGGCACCGCAACAACGCCCAGCCGATGGTCGCCAAGGACAAGAGCGGGAACACGGTCTACGACCCCAAGACCGGCCTCCCCGAATACGTCCGCGACGAGAAGGGGAACATCGTCTATCGCGACAGCTGGAAGAAGCCGATCCCCGACGCCGACCTGAACGTCGACTACGCGAAGTACGGCTACAAGAGCCTCGACGAGCTAGTCCGCTGGAGGCTCTTCAACCGCACCGGAGCCGGCCTCATGGCCGAGCTCGGCAGCCACCAGCTCGACGCCTGCTCGATCTTCCTGGGCAAGAAGCACCCGATCGCGGTGACCGGCGTGGGGGGGACGATCTTCTACAAGGACGGGCGCGAGGTGGACGACCACGTCTTCACGATGTTCGAGTTTCCCTCCGGAGAGGATAACAAGGACCGCGTCGTCGTCACCTACTCGTCGATCAATACGAACTCGTTCGACGGTTACGGCGAGATGGTCATGGGCTCGCGAGGCACGATGATCGTCTCCCAGGAGAAAGAAATCCTGCTCTACAAGGAGGCGGGCAACGCCTACACGTCGCGGCAGACGAGCGTGACCGTGGAGAACTCGGCCAAGAAGCCTGTGCTCGAGACGAGCCCCAGCCTGGCCGGACCGACCGCGGCCTCGTCGCTGGGCGGCCTGGCCACGGCCGACCCCTCCCGCGGCTACCGCGAGGAGCTCGAGCACTTCGCCTACTGCATTCGCCACGGCGACAGCAAGAACTACCACGAGGACAAGGACCATCAGCCCCGCTGCAAGGGAGAGGTCGCCCTGGCCGACGCCGTCATCGCGCTGACAACGAACATCGCCATGCGGCAGAACCGCCGTATCGAATTTGACCCGGCCTGGTTCGACTTCAAGTCCGACAAGGCCCCCGAGAACGCCCCGGCGATCGCCCGCCGGAGCTGAGCCCCGGATCGCGAAGTCGGCGATTGATCCGTCGAGGAGGGCGGGGCCGCAAGCCCCGCCCCATTTTTCGTTCATGCCCACGAAATCGACAGGGATGCCGAAGAAAATGACTGCGGGCTTGTGGTCGTCTGCCCGCAGGCCGATGATTGTCGCCGGAAGCGTCTGATCAGATGAGAGGTCGGCGAAGACCCGGCGGGGCATTCGATTTGCTAGAGCGAAGAGGAATGGCCACGACCCGGCCCGGTATTTTCCCTGAAGGATTCACCCATGTTGAGCCCCAAGACGGCGCCCGTGGATCACTCCGTCAGCAACAGTGCTCTGCTCCAGCTCGGGGGCGAGGTCGTCGAGTTGCCCATCATCTCGGGCTCCGAGGACGAGCACGCGATCGACATCACCAGCCTGCGAGACCAGACGGGCTACATCACGATCGATCCGGGCTACAGCAACACCGGGGCCTGCGAGAGCAAGATCACGTTCATCGACGGCGAGAGCGGAGTGCTCCGCTACCGGGGCTATCCGATCGAGGAACTCGCCCAGCAGAGCAGCTTCGTCGAGACGGCCTGGCTCCTGATCTACGGCGAGCTGCCCACCGCCGCGCAGCTCGAGCGCTTCCGGGCCCTGCTCACCGAGCAGCAGCTCCTGCACGAGGGGATGCGCAATCACTTCGAGGGCTTCCCGCCGCACGGCCACCCGATGGCCATGCTGTCGGCCATGATCAACGCCTGCGGCTGCTACCATCCCGAGCTGCTGGAAACGCAGATCGACGACGACCGGTTCCTCACCGCCGTGGCGATCCTGATGAGCAAGGTCTGCACGATCGCGGCGTTCAGCTACAAGATGACCCTTGGCCAGCGGATCGAGTACCCGGACCCCGCGCTAAGCTACTGCCGTAACTTCCTGCACATGATGTTCTCCAAGCCGCACACCCGGTATGAACCGCCGCCCCAGGCGGTCAAGGCGCTGAGCCGGTTCCTGATCCTGCACGCAGACCATGAGCAGAACTGCTCGACGTCGACGGTGCGGATGGTGGGGTCCTCGGGCGCCAACGTCTTCGCCTCGGTGGCCGCGGGCGTCTGCGCCCTCTGGGGGCCGCTGCACGGCGGCGCCAACATGGCGGTCATCGAGATGCTCGAGCAGATCCATCAGGGCGGCGAGAGCCCCAAGTCGATCGTCGAGAAGGTGAAGCAGAAGAAGTTCCGCCTGATGGGCTTCGGCCACCGCGTCTACAAGAATTTCGACCCCCGGGCCAAGATCCTCGAGAAGACAGCCGAGGAACTCCTCTCGACCCTCGGCCGTCGCGACCCACTGCTCGAGATCGCCGAGGAGCTCGCCTCGATCGCGCTCACGGATGATTACTTCCTTGAGCGGAAGCTCTACCCCAACGTCGACTTCTATTCCGGCATCATCCTCCGCTCCCTGGGCATCCCGCTAAACATGTTCACGGTGATGTTCTCGATCGGCCGCATCCCCGGCTGGATCGCCCACTGGTATGAGCTCTCCCGGGACCCCGACCGCCGCATCGGCCGCCCCCGGCAGGTCTACACCGGCCCCACCCAACGGAGCTACGTGTCCGTCGAGCGGCGCTGATCCTGGTGGAAACAACCTGGCGGCAAGATCAGGGCAAGGGAATCCGTGCGCGATGCGCGGCGAAGACGGCCGTTGACCGGCTCCCGTAGATCGACTTACTTTGAGCTGGCCTGCTCGGCCGTCTGCTCCCCCTCCACCTTGAGGTCCTTGAGCGCCTCCGAGAATCCCTTCTCGATTCCCTGGTAGTCCTCGGACCGACACGTCAGCAGAAGCACGACGATATCCGTCTCACGCGGGATCGCGACCCAGTGCTGCGTGGTCAGGATCTCCCCGTTCGGCACGATCGCGCCGCCAGTCCCCTTGGCCTCGAAGGAAAGCCACATCGCCTGCTTGCCCGCGATCTTCCGGACTTCCTTCTCGAGGACCTTCGCGCCGAGTTGGGTCTCCATGGCCTTGGCGCTGGCGTCGAGCAGGAATCGCGGCGTGAACGCCTGGCCCGGCTCCTGGACGAATGCGACGATCGAGGAGTTGCCCTTGCCGGCCCAGGCCGCCCTCACGGTTCCGGGGACCTTGTAGTTGGAGACCGGGGCCTCTTTCCAGGGACCAGGGATCGAGATCTGGAAATGATAGCGATCGTCCTTGTAAGCGCCCTTGTCCTCCGCGAATCCAGAAACGCAGACGAGCGTCATCTGAGCGAGCACAAGCAGGAAGAATCGCCTTTTCGCAACGATCGACATGGAAAAGTCCTCGCCGAAGAGGTCTGGTCTGACGACGTGAGTCCGGAGCGGACATTCTGTCCACACGCCCGCAAACTCTACCGCAGCCGCGTCGTGACGACCAGGACCTCCAGCGTCCTCGGCCCGTGCACGCCCTCGACGCGGTTCAGTTCGATGTCGGACGTGGCGGACGGGCCCGAGATGAACGTGATCGGCCGCCCGGGCGAGGCGGCGGCCTCCTGGAGCCTGGCCACGGCCTCGGGGACGAGGCCGACGACCTGATCCTCGCGGATGATGCAGAGATGATAGTCCGGCAGGAGTGTGATTACACGCCGGCCCTGACCAGGGCCGGCGTCGAGCACGATCGTCCCGGTCTGGGCAATCCCCAGGGCACAGCCCGTGAGGACTCCGTCGCTCTCATCGAGCGCCAGGTTCGAGAGTCCAGGTTCCCGCAGCACGGCCACTGCGGGCGGGATCCATCCGGAGGGTAGGTCGGCCGGCACGACCAGCTTCTTGACGCCCCGGGCCTCGCAGGCGGCGGCAATGGCCCGCGGTAGCTCCGCCTGGGGGACGATCGAGACGACCGCCTTGTAGTCGCGCACGCGTTCAACGAAGAGTGCGAGGCGCTCGTCCGAGGGGCCGTCGTCCTTCGACCCGTAGGTCCGGAACAGGGGCACATCATCGGGCCTTTCAACCGGCGGCACGTCGGCCAGCGCACCGCGGATCCGCTCAAGGATGACCTCACGCGAGCCGCTCATGACCTCGGCTCCGCCTTCGGGGACGCGGCCTGGCTGTCACCGCCACGCCCCTTCTCCTTCTCACGCTGCTTCCACCATTCCCGGAAGGTCTGTTCGGCGATCGGGAAGACGTCGCGTACGGCCGTCCAGCCGCCGAGGTAACCCGGCAGGCTCCGGATCACGCCCCCGCGGACGACCAGGCGCTGGCCGAAACGGCCGAGCTTCTGCATCCGCTCGAACTTCGCCGGGCTGGCGAAGACGTTCGAGAGCATCTTCATCGCCAGTTCCTCCGGCCCGGGCAGCACACTCGTCGCCTGCTTGTGGCGAATCACCTCTCCGCGCAGGTGGAGCAGCACCTCCGGGATGTTGATCTTCACCGGGCAGACGTCATAGCAGGCGCCGCAGAGCGAGGAGGCGTAGGGAAGCGAGCCGGCATTCTCGACGCCCACGAGCTGGGGCGTGAGGATCGCCCCGATCGGACCGGGATAGACCGAGTTGTAGGCGTGCCCCCCGGTCCGCTCGTAGACCGGGCAGATATTCAGGCAGGCCGAGCAGCGGATGCACTGGAGCGTCTGGCGGCCGGCGGGCGAGGCCAGGACCTTCGTCCGCCCGTTGTCCAGCAGGACGAGGTGGAACTCCTGCGGCCCGTCACCCGGGGCCACTCCGGTCCAGAACGAGGTGTACGGGTTCATCCGCTCGGCGGTGCTCGAACGCGGCAGGAGCTGGAGGAAGACTTCCATGTCCTGCCAGGTGGGGACGACCTTCTCGATGCCCATCACCGAGATCAGGACCTTCGGCAGGGTCAGGCACATCCGGCCGTTGCCCTCGGACTCGACGATGCAGATCGTGCCCGTCTCGGCGACGCCGAAGTTCACCCCGCTGACGGCCACCGAGACGGTGAGGAACTTCTTGCGGAGGTGGGCCCGGGCCGCGGCGGCGAGCTGGCGGGGCTCGTCGCTCAGGCCCTCGGTCCCTTCCAGCCGGCGGCGGAACAGCGCCCGGATCTCGGCCCGGTTCTTGTGGATCGCCGGCACGAGGATGTGCGAGGAACGCTCCCCGGCGAGCTGGATGATCAGCTCCGCCAGGTCCGTCTCGATCGCCGACACGTCGACCCGGCCCAGCGCCTCGTTCAGGCCGATCTCGTCCGTGGTGAGCGACTTGATCTTCACGACTTCCTTCGCGCCGTGGCCAACGACGATCGCGGCAATGATCCGGTTGGCTTCCTCCGCGTCGCCCGCCCAGTGGACTTTCCCGCCCGCGCGAACGACGGCCTCCTCGAGCTGCTCAAGGTAGTGCGGCAGGTGGCGGAGCGTGCGCTCCTTGATCGCGCGCCCGGCCTCGCGGAGGTCCTCCCAGTCGGGCATCTCCTCAACCACCCTGACGCGCTTGCCGCGGATGGTCTGCGTGGCCTTGCCCATGTTGTGGCGGAGCTGGGCGTCGGCCAACGAGAGCTTCGCCGCGTCCTGGAACTTCATCGCCGGATGCGTCGGCAGCGGCTCGTGGTCGCGCGACATCAGCTCCGCGCTCGTGGTGGGAACCCTGGCAGTCATGTCGTGCTCCTCGCCGCGGCGTTCGCGATCGCCGCCGTGGTTGCGGGCATCGGGTCGATCCGGCCGTCGAACGAATCGAGGATCTCCGCAATATGAATCGGATTTACGCCCGCCCTCTGGCGGTGCAGCGCCCCGCCGATGTGCATCAGGCACGAGTTGTCCGCGGCCACGCAGTACTCGGCCCTGGTGTCCAGGACGCAGCGTATCTTGTCTGACAGCATCGCGATCGACGTGTCCGCGTTCTTGACCGAGAACGTCCCGCCGAACCCGCAGCACTGGTCGGCATTGGGCAACTCGACGAGGTCGATCCCCCGGACCTTTCGCAGGAGCCGCTGGGGCGCGTCGCCGATGCGGAGCATCCGCTGCGAGTGGCAGGTCGGGTGGAACGTCACGCGGTGCGGGAAGTACGCGCCGACGTCGTCGATGCCCAGTCGGTTCACCAGGAAACTCGTGAGCTCGTGGACGCGGGGTATCAGGTCGCGGACGTCCCCGGCCAGGACCTCGTCCTCGGCCAACGCCGCAGCCTTCGGGTAGAGCTCATGAATCATACCGACGCACGAGGCCGACGGGGAGACCACGACCTCCGCATCGCGGAAGACCTCGACGAAGTGACGCACCAGCGGGATCGCCTCGCGCTGGTAGCCGGTGTTGTAGTGCATCTGCCCGCAGCAGGTCTGACCCTGCGGGAATTCGACCAAGTGTCCCAGCCTCTCGAGCAGCCGGACGACCGCCTGGCCGGTTCTGGGGAAGAGGGTGTCATTGAAGCAGGTGATGAACAACGAAACGCGCATCGGTCGGCTCTTCCTGTCCGGCGGTGAGGTTCAGGGCGGACGGATCTCCGTCGATCGGGCCAGGTCATCGATTATAGCCAAAATCCACGGGCCGATCCGGCATGTGGCGGGAACCAGGTAGGGGCACGCGCATGGCTGTCGACAGACGTCTCATCAATCCGACCGCGAGGCCTTCCAGACAGCAAAGAATTTCCGGTCCAGCGAATGGCCCAGGTTCTCAAGTTTGCCTTCTCGCAGCGATCCTGAGTGATGGTAGACTTCCGACCCGTCCTCGGTGACGAACGCGAAATGGACGAGAACCCGGTTGCCATTGACCCGGCCCTCCTTCAGATCGGCCTCGTAGAAGCTGCCCGAGATGGTATCGCCGTCAACAGCCTTGATTACGAATTCCTTCATGTATGGTTCTGCGCCCGGCCCGGAGGTCTACTTTCCACATGACACTCAGGCTCTTGTGGCGAGTCGGGGCCTTGCCCGCTCCCGAGCCGCCGTGGGTCCTGCTCCAGAGTGTGCATCACGAGGGCCAGGAACACGATCATCAGCCCAAGCTGCCGGTCGTGCGCCCGTCCCTAATGGATGCTTCGAAAGGGTCTCCAGGCGCGATGCGTCGTCGTGTTGGTTCGCTCCTCCGGTCGGAGGACCGCGGTTGATCGGGGAACGTGTGGTCGCTTCTCAGGGGTTCCAGAATCAAGCGATTCGACTCGGACGAGGGTGGAAATGAGCCGACGAGCAGCCCGGCGCATGTCAGAAGTAGATCTGCCCCCGGATCCAGAACAGATCGCTCGTCTGCTGGAGGCGGCCCGGAGCGTACAGGGTGGGGCTGCCGAACTCGGAATGCTGCCAGTCGAGATAAATCTTCACATATTCGTTCATATACCAGTTCAGGCCGAGGTCCACCGACTGGACGCGATCCGTCCAGAGGTTCGAGTCGGCCAGCCCGGCGGAGAAGATCTCGTCGCCGATCGTCAACAGGCTGTACCTCGCCTCGAGTTCCCAGGCGCCCAGGCCGAAGGTCTTCTTCCGGAGGTCGAACGGCTTCCTGGGACGGACCTGCGACCGCCGGTTGACTTCCTCCCCCGTCAGGAAGTAGCCCGCGGTGACATAATAGCCGCCGAGCGGGACGTTGGTACTCTGGGGCCAGCGGCGATTGACCAGGGCGTATCCGGCATATCCCCCTTGGGCCTCTGCGATCACGCTCAGCTGCTTGTAGTAGTATGCGATGAAGGCTGACCAGAGCTGGCGGCTCCCCCGCTCGATGACGTTCGAGTTCCACTGGAGGAATGATGGCGCGGCCTGGAACGCGCCCGGGTTGTTCGTGCCGCTGACGGATGTCCGCAGGGCGGTGGGATAGACTGCGTTATTCTGGACTCCGTAGTCATACGACCCGCCGACGTTGAACCACTTGAGGGCCTCCAGTTCCTTCGCCTCCTGGAACGGGCGGAAGTTCAGGTATGCGATTGCGTCCTTGTCTTGATTGAAGTCAAGCTGCTGGTTTCTCGGGCCGTCGAAGATGCCGACGGCGTAGTCCACTCGCTTCTTCAGTAACTGCCCCCAGAGCTGGGCCCCGACGCCCCGATTCAATCCGAAGTTGGCGCCGAAGAGCGAACGCTCTGGCTGCAGGAGGTCCGCGTTCGAGATGGCGTAATACTCATAGAGATACGGGACCTTGTAGCGCCCTAGCTTGACCATCAGCCGATCGTCGTAATGCCAGTTCAGGAACGCATTGAGCAGGTTGACGGTACCGTAGGCGGACTCCAGGGAGGCGTCGTACTCGATGGGCTTGCTGAGGCGACCGGCGATGATGAACCGCTCCCGCGGGATGTCGAATCCACCGGCCCCTGGGGTCTGGTTCGGTTGGTTGTAGAATCGGCCCTCGACCTGGGTCTGATTGTGGATCTGGAACAGGTACTCCTCGTTGAGCGTCTCGAACTCGATGCCGGGGCCGAAGTTCACGCCCATCGGGATCTTCCCCGGGCCCCTGAAGGGCGTGGTCCGCGACGGCTCGGCCGGGTTGTCCCGGGCCCCTGCGCCGCCCTCGTCGGATCGGCTGCTCCGCGGCGGCTGAGCGATGTCTCCGTCCGACATCGCTGGCCCGGCTCCCGGGCTGCCGGTCGCGCCGCCGTCCGGCGGCAGGGCCGGGTTGTCACGGGCCCCTGCGCCTCCCTCATCCGACCGATCGCTCCTCGGCGGCTGAGTCGTACCCGCCTGCCGGGTCCGCACCAGCGAGTCGTCCAGCTTGCTCCTGATCGTGCGCAGCTCGGAATGGAGGACGCGATTCTCCTCGCTGAGCCTGCGATTCGCTTCCTCGAGCGCGCGTAGCCTCTGCTCGATGGACGCCACGCTCGCCGCCGATGTGCCGTCCTCCTCCGGCCTGTAGGCGGCCGCGGGCGATGAGAGACTCATGCAAATCGCCGCCACGAGCACCCAGGAGAGGCGGGACGGGATCGAAATTCTGACCCTCGACTCTTGATTCATCACAAGACCATGGCGGCGCGAGTCATGTGTAAGCCGCAACTTCGCGGTCAGTACAGTCATGACCCGAGAAAACCGAAGCCGCTCGAGTGTGTAGGAGGAGACGTGCACCCTTAGACCCGGTCTGCAGCTTCTTAATCGGTTGTGAGGGACGCGCGGATTGAAATGAATTTGCCGAGTTGGTGCGATTTGTCATTCGTGCCGGCATGACGCCAAGAACATCGGTTCACCGGGTTCGTATGGTAAGTAATCAGGTCTGAAATGCACGCGTGCGTGAGGCGCGGCCGCTGCTGGCATCGTACGCCGCTGCGACGGCGCAACACGCATGACGTTCAAGCTCAGATCCCGATTGGATCGTCACCGAGTTTCCCGTAACTCCTGGCTGGCATATCCGTTGGACGACAACTGGCGAGGATGCCGTATCGCGATTCCCCACCGGGATCAGTGATCGTACATTGCCGCGACCTGTGGCGGCGACAAGTGATCGAATGTTGACGTGATTATGTGTAAACCTCGGGGTCTCTGGGGGCAGAGCCAGGGCAGAGGGGGCGGTCGTGACGAGTTCAGCTCCCGTGGCCTTCGTCGGTCGGCGAGCCGCCGGAATCCAGGACGACTGGCTTCAGGGGCTCGACCCGGACCTTTCGAATCCGTGTCGGGTCGGCCCGGACGACGGTGAGCTGATGGCCGCCGACCTCGACTCGATCGCCGGGCTTGGCTAGCCGGCCAAGGATGTCGAGAATGAGCCCTCCGACGGTCTCGGCGTCGGTCTCCGGGGCCTGCAGGCCGATCTGTTCCGAGACCACATCGAGCGGGCACGAGGCTTCGACCTCGTAGCCGCCGTCGCCGATCGGGACGACCTGGGGGGGCTCACGGTCGAACTCGTCCTGGATCGGCCCCACGAGCTCCTCGAGGACATTCTCCAGCGTGACCATCCCCACGAGGCTGCCGTACTCGTCGAGCAGCATCGCCATGTGGATGCGGTACCTCTGGAACTCGAACAGCAGCTGATCGAGCCGCAGGCTCACCGGCAGGAACGGCACCTTTCGTGCGAGTTGCCGGAGGTCGAGGCGGCCGTTCTGGAGTGTACCGGACCGGAAGACGTCCTTGACGTGGATCATGCCGATCACCGTCGTGAGATCGTCCTCGCAGAGCGGGAAACGCGTGTGGCCGGCCTGGCGGGCGAGCCGCAGGTTCTCGTCCAGCGGCCGCGACAGGCTGAGGTAGACGATGTCCGGCCGCGGCACCATCACCCGCCGTGCAGATTTCTCCTCCAGGTTGAGCACGTTCTCGATCATGATCCGCTCGCTGCGCGAGAGGTGGCCCCCCTCGGTGCTCTCGAGCAGGATGTGCCGGAGTTCCTCCTCAGTGTGGGTCAATTCCTCGGAGCTGGCCCGGCCCATGCCGAGAACCCGGAGGGTAAGGTTGCTGGCGGTATTCAGCAGCCAGATGATGGGCCAGAACAACGAGGAGAGGAGCACCAGCGGCGGAGCGGTGATCAGCGCCAGGATCCGGGGGGCGCGGATCGCCAGCGTCTTGGGCGCCTGCTCGCCGATCGCCATGTGCAGGAAGGTGACCAGCGTGATGGCCGCCACCGGGACGATGCCCACCGAGATACCGGGGATGACACGCTCCGGGTCCAGCCCGACCCACGCCGCGAGCCTTCGAACCACCGGGGACGCCGCGGAGAGCAGGCCGTGGACCAGGGGCAGGTGGGAGAAGGCCTCGAATCCCCGCTCCACCAGGGGCTCGACCCAGTCCTTGATCGCCCGCCCGAGGGCCAGGCTTGCGATGGTGATCCCGATCTGGCTGGCCGACAGGTAGACGTCGAGCTGATCCAGTGCCTTGCTGGTCATCCGCGCCGCCCAGCTGCCACGCTCCACCATCCGGTCGATCTGGCTGGTGCGCACCTTGACCAGGGCGAACTCGGCGGCGACGAAATATGCGTTGATCAGGATCAGGCCGGCTATGATAAGGAGTTGAGAATAGTCCATCGCGGAACCCGGTCGCGCCCCCCAGGCCGGCTCCCCGCCCATTCAGGGTCCGGCTCCCTCCCCGTCGTCGCGGCGGCATCGCATGCGGCCTGCTCACGGTCCTGTGGGGACCCGAAATCGCCAAGATGGGCGATTGTATCCGATCGGGACCGTTTTCGCACGATGGCAAGCCGCGGATCTTCCGGCCGGCGGCGACTCCCGGCACACGGCCTTGACCCGCGCGGTCGGAGACTTTACGATACAAAGCATCGCTGCGGGGAACCCTCGGCGGGCCGGCGGCGCGGGGATTCCGGCTTCGGTGGTCGAGCTGCCTTTCGGGGGCCGTCGATGGAGCTTCAAGAAGCACTGACTCAGATCACCGAGATCCGGCTCCAGATGGCCAGGACCGAGGTGTTCCGCGGCTATCGGGCGGTCCCGGCCGCGTTCTCGGGTGGCGTGGCGCTGGTCGCCGCGGTCGTCCAGGGGATCGTGATCCCCGATCCCCTCCAGCGGATCAACGTCTACCTGGGCATCTGGATCGGCGCGGCACTGATCAGCGGCATGTCCGCCGTGCTCGAGATGGCGTGGCGGTCGCGGCACTCCAGCTCCCCGCTGACCCGCGAGTTGACGCACCTGGCGCTGGAGCAGTTCTGTCCCTGCCTGGTGGCCGGGGCGCTGCTGACGATGGTCTTGATCCGCTCCGCGCCGCAATGCCTCTGGGCCCTCCCCGGCCTCTGGCAGGTGCTCTACTCGCTGGGCATCTTCGCCTCGTGCCGGCTCCTCCCCCGCTGGATGTTCGGGATCGCGGTCTTCTACCTGCTGGGAGGACTGATGACGCTCGCGTTCGCCCAGGGGGAGCACGCGCTGACGCCCTGGGCGATGGGGCTCCCCTTCTGCGTGGGCCAGTTCCTGGCCGCGGCCGTGCTCTATCAGACGCTGGAGCGAGATCATGACGCCTGACGCGGGACCCGAGGACTCGACCGGCCGGTTCGCCTACGACGGGCTGGAGCGGATCTTCCACGAGAAGGCAAGGTTAGGCATCATGACGTCGCTGGTCACCCACCCGCGCGGCGTCGTCTTCGCCGAGCTCAAGGAACTCTGCCATCTCACCGACGGCAACCTCAGCCGGCACCTCCAGATCCTCAACGAGGCCGGCTTCGTGGAGATCTGGAAGGGCTATCACAAGAACCGCCCCCAGACCCTCTGCCGGATCACCGATGAGGGACGGGCCCGCTTCCTGGAATACATCAATGTCCTCGAGTCCGTCGTCCAGGACGCCTTGAAGGCCTCCTCCCACAGCACCACCAGTCCGAACTTGTCGGAAGGTTGGTCCGCCGTCTGAGCCTCGCGCGCCCACAGGCCCGCGCGGTGCCTCGGCCAGATGCTTTGTTTCGCAAAGTAATCTGAGCAGGTAAGTATGAGGAACCGTCCGCCACGACCGCAGTCCCCAGGAGCCGAGGAGCCGTCGCCGATGAAGGTCATTACCGCCGATCATCTGGGCCTCTGTTTTGGGGTGCGCGATGCGCTGGCCGTGATCGACCGCGTCCCGGAGCCGGAAGTCGTCACCATCCACGGGCAACTCGTGCACAACGAGGTGGTGATCGCGGACCTGAACGCCCGTGGCTTCCACATTGCGGAGGAGTCGCGGCGGGCCGAGGCCGCCGCACCCGTGCGGAGTCGGGTGCTGATAACGGCGCACGGGATCAGCCAGCGCGAGCGCCGTCGGCTCGAGTCGGCCGGGGCGACGCTGATCGACACGACCTGCCCTCTGGTGCTCCGGGCACACCACGCGGCACAGGGCCTCCAGGCGCAGGGCTATCACGTCCTGCTCATCGGCCGCAAGGGGCACGTCGAGGTCCGGGGGATCATAGAGGACCTGGCCAGCTTCGACGTGATCGAGGACGAGCGGGATGTGGCGAACTTCGGAAAATCCCGGCTGGGGATCGTCTGCCAGACCACGGTCCCCGAGCATCGCGTCGAGGCGATCCGGTCGCTGATCGCCGAGAGGAACCCCGGCGCGGAGATCCGCTTCATCGACACGATCTGTTTGCCGACCAAGGAGCACCAGCGGGCGCTCGAGCGGCTGCTCGCCGGGGTCGAGGCCGTGGTCGTCGTGGGCGGCAGGAATTCGAACAACACGAGGGAGCTCGTCGAGCTCTGCCGGCGACGGGTCCGCCCCGTCTTCCACGTCCAGACGGCGTCGGACCTGGACACGCGCCGCCTCGCGAGCTTCTCGGTGGTCGGTCTGACCGGCGGGACGTCGACGCTCGACCGAACGATAGATGAGGTGCGCCGGGCACTCGAGGAGATCGAGCCCCTCCGGCGCGGCGAGCATCCCGTGGGCACGGGCGGTGGTCTGTAGGTTCACCCCGGACGCCCGCCGGGCGCTCGCCTCGAACGGCTCGTCAATGACTGATCGGAACCGCGGCTTCTATGAAACCAAACGGCACCCTTTTCGCAAGACCCCGCCTTCGTCAAGATGAGCCCATGGCTCACGAACTCTGGCACCCGTCGCTCTCGCTGGCCCTGCATCGCAACCGCCAGTCCCTCCAATCGCGCTTCGTCCAGCTCGCGACGGTGCGGAAGGACGGCCGTCCCGCCGTGCGCACGGTCGTCTTCCGGGGCCTCCTCGGGGAATCCCACCGGCTCGGCTTCGCCACCGACGCCCGGAGTGTGAAGGTTGACGAGCTGCACGCCTCGCCCTGGGTCGAGGCATGCTGGTACTTCCCCATCACCCGCGAGCAGTTCCGACTCTCCGGGACGATGACCCTGATCGGTCCGGAGACGACCGACCCCGTCGCCCGCGAGGCACGCGAACGGATCTGGCGGGAGATGTCCGAGGAGTCCCGACTGAGCTACACCTGGCCCGACCCCGGCCGCGCCCGCGAGCCGTCGCGCCCCTTCCCAACCGAGCCTCCGGATGCGGACGCGCCCTTGCCGCACTATTGCCTGCTGGTCCTGGATGTGCAAGAGGTTGATCATCTGGAGCTCACCGGCAATCCCCAGCATCGCTGGCGATACACCCAGGATGCCAGCGGACGCTGGACCGGGGTTGAGGTCAACCCATAGGCGGACAGTCCGCCGGGACGGGGCGCCTCGCGGGTGGGCCGAATCCGCCTGCAAGTCAGCGACCCAGCAAGGCCTCGGGGCCGTCGGGCATGGGGAGTGACTCGTTGAGCGCCGCGATCGCCTCGGCGCGGAAGAGCAGGAGTTCATGGTGGCGGGGGTCGTTGCGGTCCATCCAGGCTGTCGCCCGGCCGAGCTGCTCCCGAGCCTCATCGCCGCGGCCCAGCTTCGCGAGGGCCATGGAGAGGAAGAATCCGTCGTGGGCACTCTCGTGATCGTCCCTGAGGCGGCGCGATGTCTCCAGGGCCGTCACGGCCTCGGCCCACCGGCCGGCCCGGTGGAGGGCGACTCCCAGGTCGTTCCAGAGCCCCGCGCTGCGCGGGAAGATCGAGACGCCGCGTCGGGCCAGGACCACCGCTTCTTCCGGGGCCCGGAAGCCTGGATCCGGGGCGATGGCGAGGAACCAGGACGTACCGTTGAGCGCATCGTAGCCGTCCGGATTGAGCGCGAGGCAACGCCGGTAGTCACGTTCGGCCTGCTCGCAGTGCGCGGAGATATCGCCGTGCCGCCCGGAGGCCGCGTGCTGAAGCGCCAGGATGTGATGCGACTGCGCGCGGAGGTAGAGCGCACCTGCGTCCTCCGGCCCCCGGGCCAGGAGGGCGTCGAGCAGGGTGATCGAACGGGACATCGTCGCGTCGGCCTCGGAGAGGAGGCCGTCGTTGAATTCGATCTCCGCGATATGCTGGAACGTCGACGCGATGTCCACGCCAACCGACGGACCGGGCTGCTCGCCGTCGATGATGGTGCGAAGGAGGGTGAGTGCCTGCCGGGAGATGTCGCGGCGGAGGGCGGCGGCCTCTGGAATGCGGTCGAGGCCGCGGTCCTGGACCCGCGCATGGAGCCGGGAGATGCCGTGGAGGGCGTGGCGGATGTTCGCCCCGGCTCTGAGCGACTGGGTGACCACCTCGGCGCTCTCGCGGCGGATGCGATCGACCATGAGGACCCCGGCGACCAGGGCGAAAGCCGCGACCGTCACCAGTCCGGCGCTGAGGGCGGCCACCTCGGGATTGCGACGGCACCAGCGGCGGGCACGCTCCCACCTGCCCACGGGCCGGGCGTCGATCGGCTCCCCCCTGAGCCACCGTTCCAGGTCGTCCGCCAGGGCCGAGGGCCGCGCGTACCGCGACCCCGGCGCCTTCTCCAGGCACTTCAGGCAGACCGTCTCCAGGTCGCGATCGATGGGCCCCGCGATCCGGCTGGGTGGGGTCGGCGGGTCCTCCCGCACTTGCCCGCAGCGTCTCCAGGACGGACTTCTCGTGGAACGGGGGGCGTCGGGTCAGGAGCGGCGTAGAGGACCGCCTTCCAGCCCGTACACGTCGAGGAGGCCGTTGTGACGGCACGCACCTCGCCTGAGGCTTGCTCCGGGCTGAGATACTCGGGCGTGCCGATCAGCAGGCCGGAGATCGTCAGGCCCCCCTCGGCCTCCACCCGCTTCGCCAGCCCGAAGTCGGTCAGGTGCGGCTCCCCCCGCTCGTCGATCAGGATGTTCGAAGGCTTCAGGTCCCGGTGGAGGATGCCGCGGTCGTGGGCATGTTGCACGGCACGTGCGGCCTTCGCCACAAGTTGCGCCGCGGCGCGTGGGTCCCTGGAGTACTCTCCCAGCCGCCGCGACAGGTCGCATCCGACGATCCGCCGCATCGTGAAGTAGACCGTCCCCTCGTGCTCCCCCACCGCGAGGACCGGGACGATGTTGGGATGGTCCAGCGAGGCGGCCGCCTCGGCCTCGATCCGGAAGCGCTGGCGCTCCGCCTCGCCGGCCAGGTGGAGATCGCGGATCATCTTCAGCGCGACGATCCGGTTCGGCCTCGACTGGCGTGCCTCGAAGACGATGCCCATGCCGCCGCGGGCGATCTCTCCGAGGATCTCGTACTCGCCGAAACGCGCCGGCCAGTCGGGGTGCACGTGCGTCCCGGGGCGGCCGTCGGATTGCGTCCTGGCGTCGTGCGCGGCCGGCGGGCTGTCGGACCTCCCCGGGTCGTCGATGCCGGTCCCCAGGACCTCCTTGAGGCGATGCAGCGGCCCCACGATCAGGCCCAGCCGGTCCTGGTTCTCGAAGAATCGACGCAGCGCCTCGGCGTGCTCCGGGTGGGCCGCGATGCACGCGGCCCGGTCGAAGGCCTGCCCGCGCGACTCGGCCTCGAAGTAAGCCCCGAGAATCGGGTCCAGGAGATGGTCCGATGCGGTGGGAACGGGATCCGTCTGCATGTCACTCGCCCGGGAAGGGCCTTGCGGTTCGCGCGACGCGTGGCGGAAGTTGACGCCGCCTCTTGGGAGCAACACGCCACTGGCTCAGTCGTGTTGTCCATCGGCCGGGCGACCTCCGCGATCGCCGGGCCGGTCAGGTGATCCGGTCCGATCGCGTCTCGCCGGAGGTTCGGCCGGGCCTCCAACCCTGCGACCCCGCAGGGCAACCGCTCGGTGCCCCCGCTCCCCTCGCGGGCGGCTTGACATCGAGCAGCCGTTCGCGTTCACCGGACGACGACCGTGCGACGTGAGCAGCCGAGAGCTGCCCGCCGGGCTATCCTAATCGAGAACGATCCTGCTTCCCACCCGGATTACTTCGTCCGGTCGTCCTTCTGGACCGCTGGGTCCGTGAGCCGTTGCAGGAATGCCTGGATCCCGGAACGGGCGATCGTGGCGTCCTGTTCGCCCGATCCCCCGCCGACCCCCACGCCGCCGATGACCTGCCCATCGACCACGATCGGGACCCCGCCGAAGAGGGTCGTGACCTTGCCGCCGCTCGCCTGGGCGGCGAGCTGCACGCTGGGGTTCAGGAGGGGGTCCGGGTTCGCGGTCCCGGCCGGGAGCGGTCCGGTGGCCTGGCGGAAGGTCGCCGCGGTGGTCGCCTTGGTGATCGCGGTGTAGCCGCTGGCCGGCCGCGCGTCGTCCATCCGGTCGAAGCTGAGGAGGTGGCCTCCGTCATCGACGACGGCAATGTTCACCTTCAGGTTCATCGCCGCGGCCTGCCGGGCCGCCTCCGCGATGATCAGGCGGGCGCCGCCGAGGGTCAGGTGGATCCGATCGCGCCGCACCAGGGACCCGGACGGAGATTCGGCCGCCCGGACGCCGGACCGATCACCCTGGCCATTGGCCTCGTGGACTGCGCCGGACGCGGCCGGCAAGAGGCCGCGCTTGCGCAGTTCGTCCCCGAAGTCCGGCTGTTCCGCCTGTGGGAGCCTGCCTGCCTTCCGGGCGTCGGCCAGTTCCTGCTCCAGGGCCGCGATCCCCTTCCGCAGCCCCTCGTCGAATTCCCGGCGGCGGAAGCCGTCGATGAAGGCCTCCCGGACCCTGGTCCTCGCTTCCCGCGGCAGGCCGGCGACGTAGCGCCGCGACGGGAGCACCTCGAGCTTCGATTCCTTGCGGGAGACCAGGACGAAGATCCCCTGGCTGCCGGCCCGTCGCGCACGACGGGCAGCGACCTCGTCGATCTCGTCTCCTTCGAGGCTCTCGATGGTCTCGATCAACACCGGTGCGCCGATCGACTTCTCGATCTTTGCGAGTGACTCTCGCGCCGACCGAACGGCATCGGTCGAGAACAGCTTCGCCTGATCCCGCACGTCCGACGGCACCGTCGTGAGCTCGGGCGGCGACCGCCTGGGATCGACGGCTACCGCCCCCGCTCCTTGAGATTGCCGGGGATCGAGCAGCGAACGAGGCTCCTGGCGGGGGCCGTCATCCTGACCCGGACCGTACGCCTCCACCGCCCCTCCAACCCCCACGAGGGTGGCCGCCATGACGACCGCCCGGTGTAGCAAGCTCGCAAGGCCGCCGGCCCCGCACTCGTTGGCGCCAACTCGAAGAACCATGGAAGAAGCTCCTGTCACGATGCTGGAGAGGATCACGGGAGCCGGCGGATCTGAAGGTCCCTGAACTGCACTTCCATCGGGCCGCCGCCGTGGATCTGCACGGCGATCAGGCCGTCGCGGGCGATGGAGGGAGTCTCTTCCCGGTAGATTGCCGAGGCCGCGCCGTTCAGATAGAGCGTGACCTTGTCTCCCATCGCGTAGATGACGTAATGATTCCAGTCGTCACTCTTGAGCGTCTTAAGCGCCTCGGGCGAGGCCTTGACGAGGACCCGATTGCGCCGGGACTCGTCGTACAGGCAACCCCAGTAATTCTCGCCGATGTCGGCCTGATAGCCCGACATCTCGGTCCCAGGGATGCGGACGCTGCGGAACTGGACACCGCTGTTGCCTTTGCCGCTCACCAGGCGGAAGCGGAGCGACAGGATGAAGTCGCCGTACGACTGGCGAGTCGCGAGGAACTCATTGTGATCCAGCCCCGGTGACTTGCCGACGAGCATGCCGTCGCGGACCGACCAGAGCGTCGAGTCGCCCTCCCAGCCCGCCAGGGATTCCTCGTTGAACAGCGGCGAGAATCCCGAGGGCTGGAGGACCCTCGGCTTCCCGTCCAGGAGCCGGAGCCAGTGGAGGATGATCGCCGCGAAGTAGGTCGAGCCCAGGCTCCCCTTCCCGTCCGGGGCGCTTGCGATAGCTGCCGTCCGGACGGCGACACCGGCACCGATGTAATCGAGGAGGCGGCTCGACGTCCGGCTTCTCCTGAGCATGTAGGGGGCGCATGACGCGGTGGGCTGCTCGGAGTCCGGTCGGCCCGTCATCCTTCGACCAGGCGCGTCGGGCCGCTGGCCTTCCTTGATGGCGGCGACGACCGCGTCCCGGCGTTCGAGCGGCATCCGCATGCGCGACGCCGCCCCGCACCGCCCGAGACGAAGGCCCTTGACTTCCCGGTCCCGAACGCCCCGTCCGGCTGGCGCATCTCTCGATTTGCTTCGCCCAGCGCCGGAAAGTCCGGCGAGGTCGCCTCGACCCCCTCCAGGCCCGCGATCGCCATCCGGACCTCCTCGAAGGTCTGGCGTTGGCGCTGGGAAGGCGATGGCGTCGTCGATCATCACTGTCGGCGATCCTCAGTTCACCGGCGGCGAGGAGTCCGACGGTGGTGACCACGTCGGCTTGCCCCCAAGGGTCTGGGCGAACCCGCTGCCGGGCACCTTGCGGGCGACGAATCCGGACGTGCAGGACATCGATGCGGCCCACGTAATCCAGCACGCGGAGCGCCGTGTTCGTGGCCCCACGGTGCTCGGCTGCCCGGGCCCGGCGGCAAAGCCGCCGTCGCGGTTCTGCGAGCCGCGACGAACGCCGCCGTCTGGGCGGAAATGCGGCGGATTGCCCCCTGGCGGAGCACCATTCCGACGCCCAACGATGCTGCCAGGATGAATCCGATCCCGATCCGGACGTGAAGTCTCATCGCATCTGCTCCCCGCCTGTGTCGCGTTTCAGCTCCTGCACCCGGAGGCCATGGAAGCCTGAACTCAACAGTCTGCCAGCGGTGGGTCCGTCGGAGCAGCCCGCGGCCGCTCTTCTGTTTCGCGATCCAGTTGGTAAGAGTCATGACTGCGAAAGATCCTCGGGAACCGGCGGGGGGCTTCGACGATGAGGACGATGGCGGGACTGGTTCTGCTCGGGGCGGCTGCGATGCTCGGCGAGGCCGCCGGTGCTCCGCCACCCCCGATCGCGCGATCGACCTCCGGCGGACGCTGGAGCGAACCGACGACCTGGGAAGGGGCAGGTCCCCGGCCCCCGGGGCCCGGGTCCAGATCCGGACCGGCCATATGGTGGTCTACGACATCCGGACGATCCACGTCGCGGAGCACTCTGCTTCGACCCCGATCGCGACACGAGGCTGGACGTCGGCCTCATCAAGATCCAGGCCGGCGACGATCCGGCCGAATCGGGCTTCGACTGAGGCCCACGTGACGGAACCCGACCCCGGTCAGGCTCGTCCCGCGGCTCGAGATCCCGGCACGCCCGAGCGCCCGATCGGCGACGGACACACGGCCCTGATCCGGCTCACCCCGGTCGCGGGACTGGATCCCGAGGAATGCCCCGCCATCGTCTGCTGCGGGGGCCGCTGGGAGGTCCACGGGCGGCCGATGAATCGGACCTGGGTCAAGCTCGCCCCGCCAGCCAGCGCCGGAGACTCCGCAATCGAGCTGGCCGAGCCGGCCGGCGGCTGGCGGGAAGGCGACCGGATCATCATCACCAGCGTCCGCCGCCAGTACTCGCGGAGCGGCAAGCTCCCGGCGAGCGTCCGCGATCGATCCGAGACCGAGGAGCGGACGATCCGGGCCATCGAGGGGCAGCGGATCACGCTCGATCGCCCGCTCCAGCACGTCCACTCGAGGCCCGACGGCAGGGCGGGAGAGGTCGCCAATCTGAGCCGCAACGTCGTCGTCGAGTCGGCTGATCCGGACGGGATCCGTGGCCATACCATGTATCATCACGGCTCCGCGGGCTCGATCTCCTACGCGGAGTTCCGGCACCTCGGCAAGCCGGGAAGGCTCGGGAAATACAGCCTGCACTTTCATCGCGTCGGCGACACCATGCGCGGAACGTCGGTGGTCGGCGCCTCGATCTGGGACAGCGGGAATCGCTGGATCACGATCCACGGGACGAACACCCTGGTGGTCCGCGACTGCGTGGGCTATCGCAGCCTCGGCCACGGCTTCTTCCTCGAGGACGGGACCGAGATGGAGAACATCCTCGACCGCAACCTCGCGGTCCAGGCCCTGTCGGCGAAGCCGCTGCCGGACCAGGTCTTCCCGCTCGATCGCAACGAAGGGGCTGGGTTCTGGTGGGCCAACAGCCACAACGCCTTCACCCGGAACGTCGCCGCGGAGTGCGACACTTACGGCTTCCGTTTCGACGCGCCGGAGGCACCGGGATTCGACCTGGTCATGCCGGTGCGCGGCCCGGACGGCGCGCGCCGCCGCGTCGATATCCGCACGCTCCCGTTCCTCCGGTTCGAGCAGAACGAGGCCCACACGCAGCGGAACTACGGGTTAAACCTGGGAGGGGGGCCGGGCGAGGGGGAACTCGGCGGGGTCGGGGCGGTCGGGCCCGATGAACGTCATCCGTTCGTCATCCGGGACCTCCACATCTGGGATAGCCGCTGGGCCTTCACGCCCGCGTCGCCGGGAGTGCTCGTCGACGGGCTCAGCCTGGCGGAGTGCCAGTATGGGTTCTGGCGCCCGCTCTACGACCGCCACGCCTACCGCAAGGTCGAGAACCTGCGCGTGGAGTTCCCCGCGGCCTACGAAGGCGGACAGGCCCCCGACGAGGCGGCCTACCCGTCGCCCCTCAGGCCCTCGGACGACCGCCCCCCGGTCACCGTGATCACCCGCGTCGAACGGCGGGGCGACCGGCGGCTCCTGATCAGAGGGGTCTCCGTCGACAATGATCGGGTGAGGGCCGTGCGCGTGAACGGGCAGCCCGCGCGGATGCCCGACCCGGGGGGCCTCGACTGGGAGGCCGAGCTCGAATGGACGGGCGCCGGCCAGGCCCGGGTCGTGGCCGGCGCGGTGGACGTCGCGGGGAACGAGGAACTCCTGCCGCACGCCCTGACGGTCCCGGCGCGAGGTTCGTCCTACTAGGAATCGCTTCGTGGTGATATCAGTCCACTTAATATGGCTTCGGTGATTTTCTTGTGAACCGTTGCAAACCGCAGGACGGGTCACTAGACTCTTCGCCTAGGCGGTTCATCTCAAAGGGCAACGCCGGTTGGCCTCCAGGACGGTGGCCACGGGCGGGCTGCCTCGTCGCTCCGAGTTCCTTCGCTCAGGTATGTCATCAGAGGTCGGCACACCGGAGGCGACCGCGTTGTTGGGCGGTCGCCGGCCGGAGGGCATCAGCCAGCGATCACAAAGGATTTACGTATGATAATGCGTGTCTGGGTTTCGGGCGGACTCCGCCCCCGACACCTGCCGATTCTGGCCGTCGCGGCCCTGCTCGCCTCGGGGGCCTCGGATGCCTTCGGCCAGGCCTGGATGACATATTCTCATAACGCTCAGCACTCGAACCAGAGCGCCTACGCGTCGCAGGTCCCCCAGCAAGTCCGCTGGAGCACGCCGGTGGACCTGAATCCCCAGTACACCGGGGGCGGGAGCCTGCTGACCCATTACGGGACGCCCCTGATCACGTCGCAGAACGTGGTCATCGTCCCGGTGAAGGTCAACGCGCTCGGGGACTTTCGCGTGGAGGCCCGCCGGGGCACCGACGGCTCCCTGCTGTGGCGGGTCAGCTCGGATTATGTGCTCCCCGCCTTCAACTGGATTCCCCCGTTCAATCCGACCCTCGTGCCGAACGACACGAAGCTCGTGATACCGGCGGCGGGGGGCACCGTCCTGGTCCGGACCAATCCCAACGGCGTCCGCGGCAGCCTGGGCCGGTTGGCCTTCTTCGGTATCGACAACTACAACCGGAACCCGGCAGCCTTCAACACGGCGCTCCGGATCTCGACGCCGATCACCTCGGACGCCTCGGGGAACCTCTTCTTCGGATACCTCTCGTCGGGGGCGGCCCTGCCGGGGTATCCGAACGGGATCCCGAGCGGGCTGGCGCGGATCGGGGCAGACGGGGCGGGCCGGTTCGTCGCCGCGTCCTCCCTCTCCGGGGACGCCGGTTTCCCGAGGATCGCCGGCAACTGCACCCCGGCCGTCACCGCCGACGGCTCGACGGTCTACGTCGGGGTCAACTCGGCCTACTCGGGCGGCGGGTTCCTCTGCCGGGCCAATGCCAGCGACCTGTCCCCGCTCGGGCGCGTCCGCCTGATCGATCCGAGCACCGGTAACGGGGCCCGCGTGACCAGCGACGGAACGTCCAGCCCCACGATCGGGCCGGACGGCGATGTGTACTACGGCGTGCTGGAATCGAACTTCCCGCAGCACCACGCCCGCGGCTGGATGCTCCACTTTAACGCGACGCTCACACAGTCGAAGACCCCCGGGTCCTTCGGCTGGGACGACACGCCGTCGATCGTGCCGGCCTCCGCCGTCCCCTCATACCAGGGCAGCTCGAGCTACCTGATCCTGACGAAGTACAACAACTACTCGAACCCCGGCATCGGGGGCGACGGCCTGAACAGCCTAGCCGTGCTCGACCCCAATGACCAGACCCAGAGCGATCCGATCCTCTCAAGCGTCACGGTCATGAAGGAGATCCTCAAGGTCCTGAGCCCGACGCCCAACCCCGAGGGTCTCCCGGGCGTGACCGAATGGTGCATCAGCGCCTGCGCGATCGACGCCGCCAATCACTGCGCCGTGGTCAACAACGAGGACGGCAAGTGCTATCGCTGGGACTTCAACACCAACACGTTGACGCCCGGTCTCCAGGTCGCCGCGCCGACCGGGGAGGCCTATACCCCGACCATGATCGGTCCCGACGGCGCGGCCTACTGCATCAACAACGCCAGGCTCAACTGCTGCGTGGCGAACCCTCCGCGCCGGCCGCGGCCGAGTCGCTGCCCGAGAACGCGGCCGGCTCCACCACGGTCGAACGCGCGGTCGATCTGTGCGGGCCGGAACCGGGCCCGGCGATCCCGAAGGCTCGGCTCCGCGAGGTCGGCCCCGATCGGTCGAAGCACTGATCAGCAGCACGCCCGATGTTCGCGACTAGGCACGTTTCCATGCGAGGCCGGAGCTCGGGCGGAGGCCCGGCTCCGGCCTTATTACGTGCCGGCCGGCACGGGGGCAGCGTGGGCTGACGCCCTGGGGTTCGCCGCTCAGCGTTTCTGAAATCCGTTCATGATCAGGCAAGGCCGTGTGTCCCCGCACCACGCGGCGCGGTGTCCCCGGTCGACCTGCGGCCCTTGCGGCGTCGCTCCGGGATCGGTACGAATGATGACCTGATCCCCGATGCCCGCCCGGCCTCCTGACCCGTTCCCATCAGCCTGCGGGATCCCCGGAGTTCCGATGAACATGAGCCATCCTTGCTCCCCTCCCCGTCCGAGCGCGTCGAAGGTCCATCCGGGGTCCTGGCCGGGATTTCTCCTGGGCCTAATGCTCGCGTGCGTGCCCGCCCCGGCACAGGACGTGGCAGGGGACGCCGGGCATGAGTTCCCCCAGGCCTACGCCATCACGAACGCCCGGCTGTACGTGGCTCCCGGGAAGGTCGTCGAAGCCGGCACTATCGTGATCCGACGGGGTGTGATCGAGGCGGTCGGGCCCGGCGGCGAGGTCTCGGCTCCGTTCGACGCCGAGGTGATCGACGGCAAGGGCCTGCACGTGTCGGCAGGATTCCTCGACCTCTTCACGACGGTCGGTCAGCGTGCCGGCGTCGAGCGGTCGGCCACCGGCCGCGGTCGGCCGGTCGAGCTGGCCGAGAGTCCGCTGGCGACGACCCCGGCCGACAACCGCAGGGGGCTGACTCCCGAGTTCGAGGTGGCCCCGGTGCTGGAACTGCCGGATGCAGTCGCCGAGCCGCGACGCCGGCTCGGCTTCACGGCCCTGCTCTCGGCACCGGGCGGGGCCATCGCGACCGGCCAGAGTGCCCTGGCCAGCCTGGGCGGACTCCCTCGCCGCGAGGCCGTCGTGAAGTCGCCCGTGGCGCTCCACGTCCGTCTCGGGCTCCCGACCGAGCCGCCGCCGGCGACGACCCGGCCGGAATCGCCCCCCCAGCAGGGCCCGCCCCGGCGGAGGCCAGGAGCCGACCGAGAGGCCGGCGAGAATCCCTACCCGAGGTCCCTCATGGGGGCCGTCGCCCATCTCCGCCAGGCGGTCCTCGACGCCCAGCGGCATCAGGTCCTCCGGGATCGCGAGGCGGACTGGCGCGGTGAGATCGTCCCGTTTGACCCCGCATTGAGGGCCCTGGAGCTCGCCCGGACGCGCAGGCTGCCGGTCTGGTGGGAGGCGGAGACCCGCGACGAGATCCACCGCGCGCTCGACCTCGCCGCCGAGTTCGGGATGACGGCCGTGATCGTCGGCGGGCGCGAGGCGGGCAAGGTCGTCGATCGCCTCAGGGCCGAGCGGGTCCCGGTCGTCGTCCGGCTCAACTTCGACGAGGAGGAGCCCCGGGTGCCAGGCGAGGACGAATACCGCAAGCGGCCGCTCTCCGAGCAGGACGAGCCGCTCCGGGTGCTGGCCCGTCGCCGCGAACTCTGGACGGAGCACGTCTCCGCGGCGACCGTGCTGGCCACCGCGGGCGTGCCGATCGCGTTCAGCAGCGACGGAGTCGAGCGGCTCGACAGCCTGCCGGCGCGACTCCAGCAGCTCCGGGCGGCCGGGCTGACCGAGGAGCAGACGCTGGCCGCGCTCACGAAGCAGGCGGCGGCGATCGCCGGGCTCGAACATCGGCTCGGGACTCTCGAGGTCGGCAAGCTCGGCCAGGTGGTCGCCTTCAGCGGCTCCCCCTTCGACCCTCAATCGAGGGTGAAGCTCGTGCTGGTCGACGGCCTGAAGTTCGAGATCAGGCCGCCCGAGGCGTCCTCGGACGAGCCCAGGGGGGGAGCCCGGCGGGGCCAGGGACCCCGGCCCGAGGGCCGCGCCACGCCCCCTGCCCCGGGCCGCCCCCGGTCGGCCGGCGGTCCGCGGCCCGACCCGTCTGCCGACCCGGAGAAGCGTCCGGAGCCGACCAGGCCCGCGGCCCGCGAGGCGACACCCGAGCCGGCGGAATCGCGGAAGGCGGCCGACCCGAAGAAGCCCGATCCGGCCGGAGCCACGTCCGTCCCCGGCGAGGCGAAGGAGAAGCCGTCGCCACCGGCTCCCTGGCATGACGTCGCCACCGAGTTCGACGCGGATCGGCATCCCCTGATCCGGACCGGCGGCGACGTCTTCATCCGGGACGCGCGGATCTTGACCGTGACGAACGGGACGATCGCCCGCGGGTCGATCCGCGTCGAGAAGGGGAAGATCGCGGCGGTCGGGGCCGACCTCAAGCCGCCTCCCGGCATGGTCGTCATCGAGGCCGCCGGACTGGTCGCCATGCCCGGGATGATCGACACGCATTCTCATATCGCCATCCAGGGTGGGATCAACGAGACGAGCCTTTCGGTCGTGCCCGAGGTGCGGGTGAAGGACGTGGTCGGCGGCGACGACATCGCGATCTACCGGGCGCTCGCGGGCGGCACCACCACGGTGCGGCTGCTGCACGGCTCGGCGAACACGATCGGCGGGCAGGATGCCGTGATCAAGCTCCGCTACGGCAGGCCGGGACGAGACCTGATCGTCCGCGACGGCCCCCAGGGGGTGAAGTTCGCGCTCGGCGAGAACGTCACCCGCACCACCGGCCGGTTCCCCAACTCGCGAATGGGCGTCGAGGCCGTGTTGATCCGGGCCTTCGAGGAGGCTCGCGACTACCGGGCCGCCTGGAAGACGTTCGAGGAGGCCCGCAGGAAGGACGCGGTGAAGGCCGGCCCTCCTCCCCGCAGAGACCTCCGGCTCGAGGCCCTGGCGGAGATCCTCGAGGGGAAGATCAAGATCCATAGCCACTGTTACCGGAGCGACGAGATCCTGATGCTCCTGCAGACGGCCGAGCGGTTCGGCATCCGCGTCCAGTCGCTCCAGCATGTCCTGGAGGGCTACAAGGTCGCCGCCGAGATCGCCGACCACGGCGCCAGTGCCTCGACCTTCTCGGACTGGTACGCCTACAAGGTGGAGGCGAATGACGCGATCCCGTTCAACGCGGCGTTGCTGACGCGGGCCGGCGCGAACGTCTGCATCAAGAGCGACAGCGAGGAGCTGATCCGCCACCTCAACCTGGAGGCGGCCAAGATGGTCAAGTACGGCGGCGTCAGCGAGGAGCAGGCGCTGGCGATGGTCACGATTAACCCGGCCCGCGAGCTCGGCCTGGAGCGTCGCCTGGGCTCGATCGAGCCGGGCAAGGACGCCGACATCGCCCTGTTCAACGGGCATCCCCTGGACGCCTACTCGCGCTGCGAGCTGGCCCTGATCGACGGAGAGGTCTCCTTCCAGCGACCCGAGCCCAACGGCAAGCTCGGCTCGCGCCCGGGTGTGGACCTCGCCATGCCGCGATCACCCGCGGAGGTCCGGGATCGCGCGGTCGAGTTCACCCCGCAACCGAAGGACGTCTTCGCCCTGGTGGGCGCCACGCTGCACCCGGTCAGCGCTCCCCCGATCAAGGGGGGGACGCTGGTTGTGGCCGGTGGGAAGATCGCCGCGGTCGGGCCCGCCGGCACGCGCATCCCTCCGGAGGCCCAGACGATCGACCTCGCCGGGCTGGATGTCTGGCCCGGGATGATCGCGCTGGGGACCACGCTTGGCCTGTCCGAGGTGGGCAGCCTGCGCGAGACCCAGGACTTCGCGGATTCGGGACGGTTCCAGCCGGAGTTGCGGACGAGCGTTGCGCTCCGGCCCGAGTCCGAACACCTCCCGATCACCCGGTCCAACGGCGTTCTGGCCGCCCACGTGCAGCCGAGTGGGGGCCTGATCCCGGGTCAGGGTTGCCTGATCCGTCTGAATGGGTGGGTCCCGCGCGAGCTGGTCATCCAGGATTGTCCGGTGCTCCACGTGACGATCCCGAACTATGTTCCCAGGTCCGCCCCGGGCCAGCGGAGAGGGAGGGGCCCCGGGCAAGGACCCGGCCAGGGGGGCAATGAGGGCGATCCCCAGGCCCGCCGCAGGGAGCAGCTCGAGGCGATTCGCGGGGAGTTCCGCAAGGCCCTCCGCCACGACCAGGCTGTCCGCCAGGCCAGGGACAAGGGGCGTTCGGGCCCGCCGGCCGACCCCCGGCTCGCGGCACTGGCACCCTACGCCCGGGGTGAGAAGCCCGTGATCTTCCAGGCCGAGCATCGCAACGAGATCCTCGACGCCCTGGCGATCGTGAAGGAGCTGAAGCTCAAGGGGATCATCGCGGGCGCCGACGAGGGCTGGAAGGTCGCCGGGGAATTGAAGGACGCCGGGGTCCCCGTTCTCGTCGGAGGGACGCTCTATCTGCCCGGTCAGCCGCACGACCCGTACGACGCGCCCTACGCCAATCCGGCGCGCCTGCACGCGGCGGGCGTGACACTGGCGATCGCCAGCAGGAACAGCGGCGCGAGCGCCGCCACAGGCGCACGGAACCTGCCATACGAGGCGGCGACCGCCGTCGCCTTCGGCCTCCCCGAGGAGGCCGCTCTCCGCGCGGTCACGCTCGCGCCGGCCCAGATCCTCGGCGTGGCCGATCAGCTCGGCTCGCTGGAAGTCGGCAAACGGGGCAACCTCGTCATCACGGCCGGACACCTCCTCCAGCCCACGACGCGGGTCGTCGCCCTCTTCATCGACGGCCGGCCCGTCTCCGCCGAGAATCGCCAGACCGAGCTTTATGAGAAGTACCTGACGAGGCTCCGGGAGGTCCGTTCCGGGCGAGCCCCGCTGGGGCTGGAGCGACCGGCTCCGACACCGGGGCAGGAAGACAGTCGCAAGGCCGCAACCGGGGTCGAGCCCGGAAAGAGGAAGGCAGGCTGACCGACGGACCGCCCCGCGGCCTCGCCCCGGCGCTCAGTTGCGGGAGCCGCCGGCGGCCGGCAACTCCCAGCGCTCGTCGAAGAATCCGGCTGCGGCGACGCGGCCCGGGGATCGGGGCGAGACCGGGGTGTCGATGTCGATCACGGCGTAGTCGGGCAGCTTGGGCACCTGGCGGGCGTTGTTCAGATAATCATACTCTCGGAACGTGAAGCCGCTGTTCAGGACGACGTAGCGCCCCGGGTTCAGCGGATTCGGGAAGATCATCACCGGCACGTGATGACTCGCCTCGAAGCGATCCGATCCGAGCTGAACGTCCTCGCCGCTCCACTTCACGGGGAGTCGGTCCGCGATCCGGCCGAGGAGCGAATTGCTCGCCGGGTCGCCCCAGATGACAAGGTTGTGCGCGGCGATGTCGGCCTCGGTCACGTCGCGATCGTCCTTGACCCGCGGCTCGCCGCGGAACTGCCTCTTCCAGTGCTCGATCGCGTGCGACAGCTCGCCGTCGACCCACTTGCCGATCCGTTCGTGCCGCGACTTGCCGGTCGGCCGGACCATCAGGAAGCTGTCCATGAACGCGTCGTCGATCGGGCCCTGAAGGCCATGCCGCTTCTGAAGCGTGCCGTCCTCCACGGAGGGAACCGACTGCCATTCTCCCCCCACCTTGCGGAAGTGGGCCGTCCAGGACCTGTCGGATCTGGGACGGGGAGCGCCCACCGGCTTCCCGTCGATCTCGACCTGGATCTGCGCTCCCGGGGTCGGACGGACGACGAGCGGGCAGCGTCCAGGCGGGAAATCGAACGAGAACGCCGAGATGTTCCGGGTCGCGAAGACGGGGGCATTTCCGGGTCCGCCTTCCCGCTTCGCCTCGATCAGGGCGCGTTTCCAGTGTTCTTCCAGGCCGTCGACCTCCACCCAGCCGCAGCGATTGTAACGGAGCGTCCAGGTCGTGAATCGAAGCCGGGGCGGCACGCGGTCCCGGCCGATCTCAACGATGGCATCGATGCGCCGGTTGATCTCGTCCCTGGCTTCCTGAGTGTACCGATGCCCGGCCCCGGCACCGATGATGTGCACCAGGTCGATGCCCTCGGCCCCGAGCACCTTGGCCATGATGTCGGCGGCCTGTTTCTGCCGGTCTTTCTCGCCGCTGTAGGCCACGGTGGGGCAGTTGAAGAGGTTCGCCGCGTACTCGGTGCAGTCGTAGAGGTGCAGGAGTCTCTTCTGGTAGTCGATCGGTTGGAGTGCCTCGTTCTGGAAGACCCTGAGGAATTCCTCCGTCTCCGAGAACCCGGCACCGGGTGCCGCGGCGGCCCAGGTCGTCGGGTAATGCACGGCGAATTGCCAGCAGGCGGCCCCGCCCATCGAGAAGCCGCGCATCACTAGCCGATCTTCGTCGATCGGATAGTGCTTCTTGATGTCTTCGAGGGCCTCGAACAGGTCGATCTCGCCTGCGAACTTGTTGGCGTTGCAGTAGCGCCCGTAAGGGTGCAGGACGAAGGCGTCGCGGGGAGCGAACTCACCGGGTGCGAGATGGCGCTCGTGGAGGAAGTTGAGCTCGCTCAGCGTCTCTCCCCGTCCGTGACACCAGACGTCGAGGCGGAACCGGTGAGGGGCCGTCGCCGTGTAAGACGCCGGGACGACCAGCCCGTATGGCTGCACGGAACCGTCAATCCGAGAGACGTAGCCCCGAACGATCAAGCCTGTGTCTGTATCCCATTTTGCCCTGCCCTCGCGGAGTTCCTGTGCCCGCTTGCTGCCCTGCCTTAACAAGTCCCGGGCTCGTGCGATCTCGCGTTCGTGGAAGAACTCGTTCCGGGTCAACGCCGACTGGACGGCCCGGTGGAAGATCTGCACGTCGGGGAGCAACTTGAGCCGGTCGGGACGGTCGTGAATCGCTGCTCGAAGCTCCTCGATCTCCCGTCCGAGCCGGTCCACGCCGGCCTGGAGTTCCGCCCGGTCGGAGTCCTTCAGCGTGATGCCGGGCGGGGGGATCGGGCGTACCCTGTCCTGGGCGTTGTCACCGGGGCCGTCGGCCCGGACAGAGGATGGAGCGAGCAGGATCAACACGAAAAGACGGTGCCGGACGGACATGGCGCGACTCTCCCCGGACGGACGATGATCAACCCTCACAGCGTATCACGAGGGATCGCCCAGGTCGCATCCGTCGTGGCGTTTGTGGTTGGGCCGGGCGAGAGGGGGAGACCAGTCCGGTTCAGGCCGCACGCGGTGCACGGGCGCATCATCGCACCCGGACTCCGGGGGATGCCTGGTGACGTTTGAGGGGAACTGGCGGAGCCGATCGATCACTAGGCCGTTTCGGCGGTGACCCAGCGGAGGGGACCTTGCGGTCGGAGCTGCGAGGGGTTCCCCGCCTCCGAGAACTGGAACAACTCGGGGGGCAAGTGTGCGGCAGAGTCAAGGCCGAGAAGCTGGTCGAAGATCTGGAGCAACCGGCTCCAGTGGTCGTCGCCTCCGAGATAGTCGTCCACGCCCATCCGGAACAGCGAAAGAGCCCGCTGGGGGTCGTACTCCTCGCCCGCCACCACCACCGCCACCGGCCGCGGGAGCGTGGAGTTGGCCCAGAGCAGCTGGTCGATCTGCTCGTCGGTGATCGCCCCCGGGTTCCCGTCGATGACGACGACCCTGGGCTCGAGACATTCCAGGACCTCTGTCGCCTCCTCGGTGGTGCTGGCCGCGACCACCCGGGATCCCGGAAGGCCGCGCAACGAGGACCACAGCCGCTCCAGCCAACCCGCGTCGGAAGCAAGTGCCAGGACGGTGAAGCGACACATCTTCGTGGTCTCCTTTGGGAAGGATTCGGTTCCCGCGGCTTGATCGCCATCCTTGGGAGCCGGTCGTGGGGCAGCATCACCCTCAGGGACCTTCCTTGTTGCCTGGTCCCTATCGGGAGGACCGAAAACGCCTGAGACCTGCGACAGATTGAAGCAATCTGCCCGCGTATCACTATCGCGAGAATGGCGGCAATGCAACAGCAGCTCCAGGAAATTCCCGAGGCCGGATCAGGGTGCACCCGATGGGTGGGAAATCTCATCGGACCCAAATCACCAGCGTTCTTCACTTTCTAACGGAATGCCGATCGTTGATCGTCAAACGAGAGAGGCCTGGAGGCATCGAAATGAGGGAATCCTGTTTCCTTTTTTCAACCTCGGATGCGAGCCCCATTCGCCGTGAATCTGGACGTGTGGCCAGAGCCGGGTGCTGGCCTGATGACCACGCCGTCCGATCGCTCGGAATCCCGAATCGGATGGCCCCTTGCTCCGGCCGGGTCGTTGAGCGAGGATCTCTCGCACGTGCTCGCCGCGGCCCCGATAGCCAGGGCGAGCGGGGCTCCTCGCGGACGTTCTCGGCGTCGATCGGTGCCTTCTGGGGAGAGACTCGATGCGCTTACGTAGGCGGTTCCTGGCCGTTGCTTTTTTGGCGGTCCTGTCCCGGGGCGAACCCGCGGGCGCGCAGTCGCAGGGCCGTCCCCTCGACATCTATTTCATCGACGTGATGGGGGGGGCGGCCACGCTGATCGTTACGCCGGAGAAGGAGTCGATTCTGATCGACTCCGGATGGCCCGGGCTCGAGGACCGGGATCCCCGGCGGATCGTCCACGTCCTCAAGGATCTGGCGGGTTGCGACCACCTCGACCACCTGGTGACGACTCACTGGCACATGGATCATTTCGGCGGGGTGAGCGGGCTCGCCAGCCGCGTGGAAATCAGGCATTTCCTCGACCGGGGCCTGCCGGAAGACAACAGCCCGGGCCAGGATTTCCCGGACGGTCCGAAGCCGGAGGACCCCCTGGGGAAGGCCTACCGCGAGGTGTCCAGGGGCAAGCGGACCGTCCTGAAGGCGGGGGACGCCCTCCCACTCAAGGGAGACGTGAAGGCGCTCGTGCTCGCCTCGGGCGGCAGGGTGATCGAGACGCCCGAGTCGGGCGAACCCAATCGCCATTGCGCCGAGCCCGTGGCCCCGATGCCCGTCGATCCTTCCGATAATGCCCGGAGCCTGGCCATCCGATTTCGGCTCGGTCGGTTCGATTTCCTCGACTGCGGCGACCTGACCTGGAACGTGGAGCGAGATCTGGTCTGCCCGAGAGACCGGATCGGTCGGATCGATCTCTACCAGGTGACCCACCACGGCATGGACATCTCGAATCACCCGACCCTGGTCCGGACGATCGAGCCGACCGTGGCGATCATGAACAACGGGCCGCGCAAGGGAGGCTCGCCGGCGACGGTCGCCCTGCTGAAGTCCGTCCCCTCGATCCAGGCCGCCTACCAGCTCCACAAGAACGCCGGCACGACGCCCGAGGAGAACACCGACCCGGCACTGATCGCCAACGCCGATCCCGCGGGCGGCCAGTTCATCCACGTGAGCGTACTCCCCGACGGCTCGAAGTTCACGGTCCAGATCGGCGAGTCGGGGCCAAGGCGGGAGTTCGCGGCGCGGTAGACGATCCGATCCACCTCAGGCCTGGACGGCGGAGAGACCTGATGAAACGGATGCCGCCTCTGCGAGTCGGGTCAACCGCGCTCGCGCTCGCCGTGCTGATCGGGACGGCGTCCGGCGCGGTGGACGACCCGTCGGCGAACCTGCTGCCCAACCCCTCGTTCTCGACGAGGAACGCTCGCGGCGTCGCGGGATGGTTGCCGCGGGCGTGGAGCGGGGCGGAGCGGGCACGTTGGGTCACCGACAGTCCGGGGCGCGGCGACGCCTCCTGCGTCTCGATCGCGTCGGACCGCGGGGCCGATGCCGCGTGGACGGCCGTGGTGCCCGTGCGCCCGCACACGTTCTACCGCCTGTCCGGTTGGATCCGCACGCGAGACGTCCGCGGGGCCGCCGGGGCCCTGCTCAACGTGCAAAATCAGCAGACTGTCCGGACTCCCGCGGTCCGTGGCACTCGCGACTGGACCCGCGTCTCCACGGTCTTCCGCACCAGGGCCGTCTCCAGCCTGGAGATCAACGCGCTGTTCGGAGGTTGGGGAGAGTCCAGCGGGCAAGCCTGGTACGACGAGCTCGCGCTCGAGCAGGTGGCCGATGTGTCCGGGTCCGCACTGGGGATGGTGAGCATCGACGCCGACGGCCCGACCGTGACGGCCAGCCCGATGCTCCTCGGCGGCTTCCTGGAGCACTTCGACCGTCAGGTTTACGGCGGCGTGTTCGAACCGGGGTCGCCCCTCTCCGACGAGCGGGGATTCCGCCGCGATGTGGTCGCCGCGCTGCGGGAACTCCGGCTCTCGGTCGTGCGCTGGCCGGGCGGCTGCTTCGCCAGCGGCTACCGCTGGAGGGACGGCGTCGGCGAGCGTCGCAGGCCGGTCCCCGACCCCGTCTGGGGCGTGGTCGACCCGAACACGTTCGGCACCGACGAGTTCCTGGCCTGGTGCCGGCTCGTCGGCTGCGCCCCGTACATCTGCACGAATGCCGGCAGCGGGACGGCCGAGGAGATGCGCGACTGGGTGGCCTACTGCAATGCTCGAGTGGGCGGCGACGGGCCGGTCCGCTACTGGAGCGTTGGCAACGAGAACTGGGGAGGCTGGGAGATCGGAGCCAGCACGCCCGAGAAGTGGGGGCCGCTGGTTCGCCGTTCGGCGGACCTGATGCGTGAGGCGGACCCTGCCTTGAAGCTCGTGGCGGCGGCGACCCCTGAACGGTCCTGGACGCTCCCGCTGCTCGCCGCCTCGGGGAAGCAGCTCGATTACGTGGCGATCCACGAGTACTGGCTCCCGCTCCACCAGAAGAACGAGAAGCCCGATTACCCGTCCTGCATCACCCTCTCCGACGGCCCGGAGCGGACGATCGGGCGGGTCATCGCCCTGCTCGATGAGGCCGGCGTTCGGGGGCGAGTGAAGATCGCGTTCGATGAGTGGAACCTGCGGGGCTGGCACCATCCGGGATTCCCCCGCAAGGCCGTGAGCGACCCGGCAGACCCTTCGGTCGGTGCGCTCATCCGGGCTCGCGACCGCAATGACGACGCCTCCCGGTACACGATGGCCGATGCGCTCTTCTCCGCCTCGTTCCTGAACGCCTGCCTTCGCCATGCCGACGACGTGGGGATGGCGAACATCGCGCCCATCGTCAACACGCGCGGGCCGCTCTTCGTCCATCCCGGCGGGATCGTCAAGCGGACGACGTTCCACGTCCTGGCGATGTACGCGAGCCGGCTGCACGATCGAGTGGCCCGCTCGGAGTTCGCCAGCCCACTGCTCGAGGCAGGAGGACGGTCGGTGCCCGTCCTGGACGCCGTCGCCACCCGGGACGAGGGCGGGTGCTCCTGGCGGATCGCGCTGGTCAACCGGCATCCCACCGACGCCCTCCGGTGCGCGGTCCGGCTCGGAAAGACTGCGCTCGCGGGGGCTTACAAGACCACGCTCTTGCAGGGCCCTTCGCCGGACGCGTTCAACGACCTGGATGCGCCCGACCGCGTCTCCCCCCGCGAGGTGGATATCACATTTCAGGAAGGGGTCGCCTCGTTGCCGCCGCACTCGCTGATGATCCTGCGGCTTGAGCGCTGAGCCACGAGAACCGGGGATCGCGGGACAGCGTGGAACTGCCTCGCGCGCGCCGGATCGCCGTTGCTCTCGGGTCGACGGCTCACCGGAGCGCGGGGTCGGGACGGCGAGGGCTACGCGGCTTCGGCCAGGTCCCGGGTCTTCTTCTTCGGCTGGTGCTTCCAGCGGCGGTGCAGCCAGAGATACTGGGTGGGGTCCTGGCGGATCAGGTTCTCGAGCGCGGTCGTGTAGCGCTGGGTGAGCAGGCGGGCGTCGTCGGCGGTGCCCCGGAACTCGGACGGGTCGATGATGTCGGCGCAGCGGATCTCGTAGCGGAAGCCCGGACCGACCCGGCAGGCCACGCCGACGGCCACCGGCGCCTGGTGCTCGATGGCGAGCAGGGCGATGGCCTTGTGGGTCGAGGCCGGCCGGCCGAAGAAGTCGACGAACAGCCCCCGCTGGCCGGCGTCCTGATCCGCGAGCATCGAGAGCGCCTGGCCCGACTGGAGGACTTCCAGGATCTGGTCGTAACCGCCGGATTTCGGGATCAGCTTCTGGCCGGTCTCCTCCCGGAAGCTGCGGAGATAGCGGTCGAGGTAGGGATTGTCGAGCGTCCGGGCGACCGAGAAGGTCGGGAACCCGAAGAGTCCGAAGAGGTAGCCGGCCATCTCCCAGTTGCCGTAATGTCCCGTCAGCAGGATGATCGGACCGCCGCTGATCAGCCGGTCCAGGACGGGCTCGTGGCCGACGAGCCTGACGTAGCTCCGCCAGTTCTTGAGGTGGATCCTCCGAGGGATGTGGAGGATCTCCATGATCATCATGCAGAAATGCAGATAGACGCCGCGGACGATCGCGTCGCGCCGGTCGTCGTCGTAGCGGTCGCCGAAGGCCTGGGCGAGGTTTTCGATGCCCACCAGGCGATGCCGCCGGTCCACCGTGTACATGAGCCAGGCCAGGCCCTTCGCCAGCGCGTACGACTGGGCCATCGAGAGCCGCTGGGCGCAGGCCACCGTGAGCCGGACGGTGAGGTAGACGAGGTAATCGAGCCAGGGCCGGCGGGTCTTGTGGCGGGGCATGGGGCACTCCGTTGCTTGCTCTGGCCTCTCCGGGGTTCCACCCCGGGGCGGACGGCGGGCGCAGGTGTCTTATAGCCTGGGTGGCGAGTTTGGATCAAGCGAGGATCAACCGCGCGCCCGGCTCAATCGTCCTGCAAGGGCAGCTTCACGACCTGTCCGGCGCGGGCGGATCGGTAGATGCCGCGGATGATCTCGACCGACTTCCTTCCTTCTCGGCCGTCCACCAGCGGGGCGGTCCCGCGATCGATGGCGGCGAGGAAGTCGGCGAGTTGGTCGCGATGGCCGATGTGGTTGATCCCCCGAGGGTCGCTGGCGCCGGCCTTGAAGCCGCTGGCCGCCGCCATGGCCGCGAACACCTCGTTGTCGCTGGGGAGCTTCTCCTGGAACTCCCAGAGGGTGATGTCGTCCTGATCGACCCGGGCGGAGCCGCGGTCGCCGTGGATCTCGGTCCGC
>JAXMBE010000069.1:0-46007 GCA_046349995.1 Isosphaeraceae bacterium
GGCCGGCTCAGGCCAGAATGCCCTTCACCGGGTTGTGGTCCTCCACGCCCGTCAGCCGCATGTCCAGGCCCTGGAACTTGAAGCTCAGGCGGCGGTGGTCGATGCCCATGCAGTGCAGGATCGTGGCGTTCAGGTCGTGGATGTGCACCGGGTTCTCCACGACGTTGTAGCAGAAGTCGTCGGTCTCGCCGTGGACGACCCCCTTCTTGATGCCGCCGCCGGCGAACCACACGGGGAAGCACTTGGGATGGTGGTCGCGGCCGTAATTCTGCCGCGAGAGTGCCCCCTGGCAGTAGATCGTGCGGCCGAACTCGCCGCCCCAGATCACCAGCGTGTCGTCGAGCAGCCCGCGCTGCTTCAGGTCGGTGATCAGGGCGTAGCACGCCTGGTCGACGTCCCGGCACTGGAGCGGCAGGTCGCCGGTCAGGTTTCCGTGCTGGTCCCAGCCGCGGTGGAAGATCTGGACGAACCGGACGTCGCGCTCGGCCAGCCGGCGGGCCAGCAGGGCGGACCGGGCGAAGCTGCCCGGCGTGTGCACGTCGGGGCCGTACATGTCCAGGATGTGCTTCGGCTCGTTGGAGATGTCGATCAGCTCCGGCACCGAGGTCTGCATCCGGAAGGCCATCTCGTACTGGGCGATCCGGGCCTGGGTCTCGGGGTCGGCGAGCGATTCGAACTCGCGGTGATTGAGCCGGTTGATCGCGTCGAGCGAGCGCCGGCGGGTCGCGGCGTCCACGCCCGAGGGGTTCGAGAGGAAGAGCACCGGGTCGCCCTTGGCCCGCAGCGCCACGCCCTGGTAATTGCTGGGCAGGAAGCCCGCGGACCAGAGCCGGTTGTAGAGGGCCTGGGCGGACGCCTTGCTCGACCACGTCGCGGTCATCACCACGAAGGCCGGCAGGTTCTGGTTCATCGTGCCCAGCCCGTAGCTGAGCCACGAGCCGAGGCTGGCCCGGCCCGGGAGCTGGTGCCCGGTGCAGATGTAGGTGACCGCCGGGTCGTGGTTGATCGCCTCGGTCCAGACGGTCTTCACCAGCGCGATCTCGTCGACGATCTTGGCCGTCCAGGGCAGGAGCTCGCTCACCCACGTGCCGGACTTGCCGTGGCGGGCGAACTTGTACTTCGACGGGGCGATCGGGAACCGGGCCTGGCCGCTGGTCATCGTGGTCAGGCGCTGGCCCTGGCGGATGGAGTCCGGCAGGTCCTTGTCGTACCACTGCTCCATCTTCGGCTTGTAGTCCAGCAGGTCCATCTGGGCCGGGCCGCCGTTCATGTGCAGGTAGATCGCCCGCTTCGCCTTGGGGGCGAAGTGCGGCAGCTCCGGCAGCCCACCGGATCGGGCGCCGAGGGCCGGCTTGACCTGATCGGCCAGCCCGCCGGCGCGGCCGCTCTCGGCCAGCAGGCCGGCCAGGGCCATCGAGCCGATGCCCAGGCCGGCGGTCCGACCGAAGAAGTGCCGGCGCGTCATGAGCTCGATGTGTTCGCGAATCGGATCCATGGCGGGCACTCCCCGGGTCAGTTCTTGGTCATCACTTCGTCGAGGTTCAGGATCACGTTGCCGATCATCGTCCAGGCGGCCAGCTCGCCGGCCGTGAACCGGGGATCGGGCTTCGTCTCGCCGATGCCGATCAGCTCCCCGGCCGCGGCGGCGTCCTTCGCGTAGTGGGCCAGGAAGTCATTGAGCGCCGAGTTCAGCTCCGCCAGGTCCTTCGCGTCGGGCCGGCGGGACGTGGCCATCCGGAACATGGTGGTCAGCCGGTCGTCCGTTGTGGGCCCGGCCTCGCGGAGGACCCGCTGGGCGAGCGTCCGGGAGGCCTCGACGAACTGCGGCTCGTTCATCATCAGCAGGGCCTGGAGCGGCGTGTTGGTGCGCTCGCGGCGGACCAGGCAGGCCTCGCGCGAGGGGGCGTCCAGCGTCGTCATCTGGGGCGGCGGCGAGGTCCGCTTCCAGAAGGTGTAGAGGCTGCGGCGGTGGACCTTCTCGATGCCGGTGTCGGCCGTGAAGCGGGCGGTGTTGCTGTCGGTGTAGCCGACCGCCTCCCACAGGCCCGATGGCTGGGGCGGCTTGACGCTCGGCCCGCCGACGCGCTCGACCAGCAGGCCGCTCAGGTACAGGGCCTGGTCGCGGACGGTCTCGGCGTCGAGCCGGAACCTCGGCCCGTGCCAGAGCAGGCGGTTGGCCGGGTCCCTGGCGAGGCCCTGGGGCGTGACCTGGGCGCCCTGCCGGTAGGTCGCCGACATCAGCAGCCGCTTCATGAACCGCTTCACGTCCCAGCCGTCCTCGCGGAACGTGACGGACAGCCAGTCGAGCAATTCGGGATGGCTGGGCGGCTCCCCCTGCGAGCCGAAGTCCTCGGCCGTCTTGACGATGCCGGTGCCGAAGACCTGGATCCAGAAGCGGTTCACGGCCACCCGGGCCGTCAGCGGGTGGTTCGCGGCCACCAGCCAGCGGGCGAACCCGAGCCGGTCCAGCGACGCGCCCTGCGGCAAGGGCGGCAGGAAGGCGGGCACAGCCCGCCCGACCTTGTCGCGGCGCTGATCGTACTCGCCCCGATTCAGGATGAACGACGGCTTGGCCTCGCCGGTGCGCTCGCGATAGACGAGGGTCGTCGGGATCGCGTCGTCCACGGCCTTGCGCTCGGCCTCGGCCCGGGCGAGCCTCGCGTGCAGCGGCTCGAACAGGGACCGCGTCCCCGAGGAGCCATGCTCGAGGAAGTAGCCAAGAAGCTCCCGGTTCTGGGCCTCGGTCCGCTTCGAACGGTCGACTTCGAGGGCCTTCCTGATCCCGTCCGGCAGTCCCTGGCCCTTGTCCGCCTTCCGCGCCCGGAGCCAGGCGGCCAGCGAGTCGAAGAGCTGCCCCTCCTGGGGCGTCCAGGTCTCGATCCCCGCGCGGTCCCAGTAGACGGTGCCATCGTGCTGGGTGAACGCCCAGCCGTCGATCACGGCGCCCGGCTTCAGGCCCAGTTTCTTCGCCTCGACCTCCAGCCGGACCCACTTCGCCGAGGGCGGCAGGTCGCCGATCCGGAGCCGTTCGGGGGTGCCGTCCTTGCCCCAGTCGATCACGTTCTCGCCCCAGTAGGCCCGGTGGCTCCAGGCCTTGCCGATGTGCCACTGGAGCATGATCTCCTTCGGCGGGTTCAGCGGGTCGATGAAGACGTAGGCGAAGAGCGTGTCCCCCTCGCCGATCTTCAGCTTCTTCCCCGCGTTCTCGAAGAGCCGCTGCTTGAGCCCCTGGGCCGTGACCCGGAGCGACGCCTTGCCGCTCCGGACCGGATGCTCGGGCGCCGCCACGAATTCCCACGGACCGTCGCCGGCGGGCGTCGCGCCCGAGGGCGCCGCGTCGTCCACCCAGACGAAGTCGCCGCGCTGGACGTACTCGCTCGCCCCGGCGTCCGCCTTCGGATCGTAGGCGGCAACCGCCTTCGCGACCTCCTCGCCGATGGCCTTGCGGACCTCGGCGACCTTCCTGTCGGCCGCATCGAGGGCCCTCGCCTGCTCGGGGCTCGGGACCTTGGCGATCGGCGCCCACTTCGCGGAATTGCCGTCCATCGGCGGGCCGTCAATATTGTTGAAGAAGGCGAAGAGCTGATAGTAATCCTTCATCCGCACGGGATCATATTTGTGGTCGTGGCAGCGGGCGCAACCGAGGGTCATGCCGAGGAAGACGGTCCCGTTGGTGTCGATCTGATCGACCACGTTGCGGACGTAGACCTCCTCCTCGATCGAGCCCCCCTCGGCGGTCGAGACGTGGCAGCGGTTGTAGCCCGTGGCGATGATCTGGTCGAGCGTCGGGTTCGGCAGCAGGTCGCCGGCGAGCTGCTCCAGGACGAACACGTCGAACGGCTTGTTGCCGTTGAACGCCCTGATCACCCAGTCGCGGTAGGGCCAGATCTCGCGGTAGTTGTCCAGGTGCAGGCCGTGGGTGTCGCCGTAGCGGGCGGCGTCCAGCCAGAACCGCGCCATGTGCTCGCCGTAGCGCGGGGAGTCGAGGAGGCGGTCGATCAGCTTCTCGTAGCCCCTGTCCGAGGGATCGGCCAGGAAGGCGTCCACCTCGCGGGGCGTGGGGGGCAGGCCGGTGAGGTCCAGGAAGACGCGGCGGACGAGCGTGGTGGGGTCGGCCTCGGGCGAGGGGCCCAGACCCTCGGCCTCCAGCCGGGCGAGGATGAAGCGGTCGATCGGGTTCCGCTCCCACTTCGCGTCCTTGACCGGCGGCAGGTCGGCCTTGCGGGGGACCTCGAAGGCCCAGTGGGTCGTCCAGGGGGCCCCCTGCTCCACCCAGCGGCGGAGGGCCTCCACCTGCTGCGGCGTCAGCTTCTTGCCGTACTTCGGCGGCGGCATCTTCAGCTCGGGGTCGTCGGTCTCCAGCCGGAAGATCAGCTCGCTCTCGTCGGGGTTGCCCGGGGTGATGAGGGCCTCGCCGGACTTGAGCTTCGCCCGGACGCCCTCCTTCGTATCCAGCCGCAGCTCGGCCTTCCGGGTCTTGTCGTCCGGCCCGTGGCAGGCGAAGCAATTGTCCGACAGGACCGCGCGGACCTCGCGGCCGAAGTTGACCGGCCGGCCCTTCGGCCCGGGCGCGGCCGGTTTGGTTGAATCCTTCCCCTTGCCGTCCGGCGCATCGGCCAGGACCGGGGCCGGAAGGGCCAGCACCAGCCCGATCAGGGCCACGAGTGAGCGTCCTCGACGTGAGGCCATGCTAACGCTCCTGCTCTGGAGTCCGCGCCGCCGCCGGCCCGTGGGTCTGAACCGCAGCCTGGGAAACCGGTGGGGGGGCGCCTTGGCGGGTCCCGCTGGGGGCCTCGCGGGTGTGTGGAGTGGGGAAACCGAGGCCAGGGCGGCCGACCTCGACTTCGGGGGGCCGATCCCGGGAGCCGATCGCCCGAGAGTTCTGGGACCTCACCCGATCGGCGACCTATCCATAGTAATATACGGGGGGAACCGGATGCTTGGGAAGATGGCGGCGCCCGCCGCCCCGCCCGCGCGCAGCAACGCGGCGGACGGAACGCCCGTACAGAGCCGGCCGACCGGAGACCTGGGAACGAGCACGGATGCATATCGCCGTGCTGGAGGCCGCCACGATGAAGCCGCGACCCGGCCGACGGGCCTCGCTCCTGACGGCCTTGCTGCTCGCGGGACTTGCCTTCACGGCCTACGCAAGCCCCCTGTTCCGTCCCGTCCACGCCGACTTCAGCTACTGGCCGGAGGGTCGAGCCGCGACTGCTGTGCGGGGGTGCCAGGCTCTACGAGGACGCCTGGGACAACAAGCTCCCTGTGATCTTCCTGCTGGTCGGCCTGTGCGACGGGCCCAATCCGATCCTCCGCTGGTCTGCGTTCCAGGCCGCCCTGATCGCCCTGGCGAGCATCCTGCTGCATCGCTCGCTGCTCCGAATTCCCGCGATCGGCCGTGGTGGCCCCGGTGCTGCTGAAGCTGGATCGCCCGGACGGGGATGCCCTGACGTGGTTGGCGAGGGCCAGACGACCGAGGCCCTGGCCGTCAGCCTGGAGGTCATCGCCTACGCGCTGGCGCTCGACTCCGCGACGAGGCTCCGGATCGTCGGCGCGTTCCTCAGCGGCCTCTGCTCGTTTCTGGCCATCGGCCTCCGGCAGCCGTTCGTCCTCCACCTGGTCGCTTATCTCCCCCTGCTTGCGATGGCGGCCCGCCGCCAAGGGCGTCGGGGTTGCGCCCTGCTCGCCGGGGCGCTGGCGGCGGGCTGGCTGTTCGGCCTGGCCGCGCTCGCCGCTCACGCCGTCTCCCACGATTACGGTCACGGCCTGCTCCAGACCATCAGGGATAACCGGGCCTACGCGATCCAGCACGCCGTCCCCTTCGGGTCGAGCCTCATCGCGTTCAAGAACCGGATGTATCGCCTGATCGCGGACAACGAGCTGGCGGTCGTCCTTCCCTGCATGACGCTCGCCGCCCGCCTGCTCTGGCGGGCCCGAGGGCGGAGGTCCCCGCGCCTCGAGATGCTCGAACGCTCGGCCTCGCTCTGGCTGGTCGCCGCACTGGTGGGGGTCTTCCCCGGCGGCCGTCACTTCCCGCATTACTACCACGGCCTCTGGGCGCCGCTGGCGATCCTCTCGCCGCTCTGGCTGAGCCGGCTCGCGATCGTCGCGGGCAGCAGGCCGCTTTCCAGGACGCTCGCCCTGGGGCTCGTCGGAGGCGTCGTGCTCGCGTGCGGCCTGCTCCAGTCGGTCCGGGTCCTGGCGGTCGCCGCCCGCGGCCCCGACGAGGTCTCGGCCCGGGTGCGCGAGGCGGCCGAGTACCTGGAAGCCACCACCTCGACGGACGAGGTCGTCCCCTATCTCCTCTACGGCGACTGGGCCGAGCTGTTCTGGCGGGTGCCCCGGCCCCCGATGGCCGGCTGCGTGGCCCCGGCCCTCTTCGCCCCCCACGGAGACTCGGGCCATCATCCGCAACGCTTCCGGCGCTGGCTCTCCGCCGTGAGGACCGATCCTCCTCGCGTGGTGGTCGCCCGCGAGACCGACCTCGCCCCCCCGCCGGAGCCGGGCCGGGAGCCCCCGGACGCCGAATTCCGGCAATGGGTCGAGTGGCTCCGGCGCGAGTACGAGGTCGATCGACGGTTCGGCGAGCTCCTGATCCTGAAGCGGCGGCACGCCGAAGGGCGGTGAAGCGGCCCGCCCGATCGGGGCCCCTGACCCTTACGGCTCGAGCTCGACATCGGTGATCGGCACGTCCCAGTGGGCGAGCAGGATCTCGAAGCGCCGGGCCTCCTCGCGCCGGAAGGTCTCTTGGTCGGGGAAGAGCTCCTTCTTGATGGCCTCCTCCTCGCCGGCGGGGGCGAAGGCGGACTCCACATCCTTGAAGACGATCGTGACCTTGAAGTCCCAGCGGCCGTCCTCGGTGGCGTGGTAGCGGGGCTTCGTCATCGAGACGCTCCGCATCCGCCCCTTCTCGATCTGCTTCCTGAGCACCGGGTAGTGGTTCTTCCTGAAGAGCGTCAGGAACTCGTCGGCGTGGCCCCATTTGGCCGTGTAGTAGTACTCGACCACGAAGGGCCGGTCGGGGGACTTCGCCGGGCCCTTGTCCTCCGCGGGATGGGGGTTGGCGTGGATCATCGGCTGCACCTCGTGAAAGACCGCCAGCCCCGCGATCGCGAGGCAGGCCAGGACGCCGAGATTGCGGCTCCGCGCGGCATGAGTCGGCACGAGAAAAGCTCCTTGACCTGGGTCAGTCCTTGAGCGGGATCCGTAGCACGTTGACCGAGGACGCGGGCAGGCTCACCCGGAACCGCCTGGAGCACCCCTCCAGCGGCCGCTCCCGGGGGACGATCCGCCGGGGCTGCTCGAGCGTGTTCTCGTCGTCCGGGTGGTCCGCGGTGAGGAACAGGTGGCGGCCCGTCGCCTCGACGTCGCCCGCCCCTTCGAGCACGATCTCCGTCCCCAGCGGCTCCCTGCGGTAGTTCGTCGCCTTCACCACGACGGCGCGTCCCGTGCGGTCGAGGCCGGCCGAGGCGGAGAATTCCGGGAGCGGGACCACGCGGGCGTCGGAGACCTTCCGGCCGTCGAGGAACAGCCCGGCGTGATCCCTCCCGACCACCAGGCTGATCTCGTACCAGCGCCCGTCCTCGATCTTCCCGGGCGTCGACTGCCCCCCCTCGAAGGCGCAGCCCTCGGGGGCCCCGCGATCCTGGATGGCCGAGAACGTGTTGCCCGCCGCGCCGAAGTTGCCGAAGAGGAAGCGGTCGATGCCGCCCGCGTTGAAGAAGATCAGGAAGCCCTCCGAGCCGCCGACCCGACGCGCCTTCAGCGTCACGCGTCCCGTCGTCAGCGGAGGCGACTTCAGGAGCAGCATCGCCGGTGTCTGACGTTCATCGGTCTGCCGGAGGATCCCCTGATGAACGTCCCAGCGCCCGACGCCCGGGGCCTCCCAGCGATCCAGCGACGCGAAGTCGTCCTCGAGGACGAGGGTCCCCCGCTCGTCGAAGACCCGCAGCTCCTTGAACTCGGTCCTCGTGTTCCAGGCTCCCAGGCCGATCCTCCCCGCCATGAGCGGCCGCGTGGGATCCGGCCCGGGCGCGACCTCCGCGGCGACCTTCAGGCCCACGTCGGGCCGGTTCTCCCGGAACATCTTCTGCACATAATAAGATGCGTGGGCGAAGCTCCGGGACGCGTCGTACTCGATCAGGTTGACGCCCCAGTCCCGCGCGTGGACGTTGCAGAAGAGGGGGGCGTAGCTGGCCATGGTCACCAGGTCCCCGTTCCGCTCGAGCATCATCAGGTAGACCGAGTCGCCCAGGGCCGCGGCCCAGTCGCCGCCGCGGTGGTGCGAGGCGTACTCGCCGACGTACACCTTCCACGGCCTGCGGGCGTACCCGTCGAAGTGGTCGGAGTGGGTGCGGATCCAGTTCGCGTCGCGGTAGGCGTGCTCGTCCACGACGTCGATGTTCGCGTCGCCGGCCCGGGCGATGGCCCCGTCGTTCAGCCCGCTCCAGAACATGCTCATGATCACGGTCATGGACGGATACTTCGCCTTGATGGCGTCGCGGAACCGCCGGTAGTAGTCGCCGTAGACGGCCGGCGGGTGCTCGTTGCCGATCTCGACGTACTTCAGCGGGAACGGCTCCGGGTGCCCCATGGCCGCGCGGCGGGCCCCCCACGTCGAGGTCACCGGGCCGAGGGCGTACTCGATGGCGTCGAGCGTCTGCTGGATGATCGGCCCGATCCGGTCGAGCGGCACGTTGTTGTCGGGGTGCACGGTCATCCCGGCGAAGCTCACGAACATCGCGTCGGCCCCGACGTCCTCGCAGAACTGGAGGAACTCGTGATAGCCGAAGCCGTCGGTGGAGCGGTACTTCCAGTAGCCCCAGGTCCCGGGCCGCTCCTCCGGCGGGCAGACCATGGTCCGCCAGTCGGGGGCGGACTGCCAGGAGAGCCCCTCCACGTAGCAGCCGCCGGGATAGCGGATGAAGCTCGGCTTCAGGTCGGCCAGGTACTGCGCCAGGTCGGGGCGGAGGCCATTGGGCCGGCCCTTGAACGTGGGAGGGAAGAGCGACACCCAGTCCACCTGGAGCGTCCCCTCGCCCCGGAAGGACAGGACGAACTGCGCCGAGGGATCGGTGCCGCTCGCCGCCAATTGGGCCGTCAGCCGCCGCCACTCACCGCCCGGTTCGACCTCCCCGAACTCGTGCCGCGCCAGGACGCGGCCGTCCTTCGATTCCAACAGCGCGGTGACCGAGCCCCGGAACGTCCCCGGTCTCAGAGAGAGCGTCAGGCCGTAGGTCGTGTCCTCCCGGACCGCGACGCCCCAGTACCCGCTGTTGATCAGCGCGACGCGGCCCTCCGCCGCGGGCGTGCTCACGGTCAGCTCGAGGGATCGCGACGACGCGGCGTTCATCGGGTGAGCCTCGGTCAGCTTCATCGCACCCGAGGCCCCGCCCTCGTTGCGGAGCGACCAGCCGACGAGCGCCCGGTCCGGGTCCCAACCGCAGTTCCCGTTCCAGGGCCAGGGCATCTCCCAGCGATCCCTGGGGACGCCGTCGGGGAGCGACTCCAGCTCCATCTTCAGCGAGCCGTCCTCCTTCTTCACCAGCTTCATCCCGGCGGGGAGCACGCCCTCCTCGAAGCTCCGGTTCTGGATCAATTCGGCATACAGGCCGCCGTCGAAGGCATGGCTGATCTCCTCCATGAAGATGCCGTAGAGGGTCGGGGGCACCGGGGCCGTCGGCCGGTCGAGCCGGATCGTGACCGTCGCCGAGTGAGGATCCGCCGGCGCGGCCTGCGCCGGAACACCGCCATCCCTGGAAGCCAGGAGACCGAGGAGCGACACGGCGACCCCCGCAAAGGGAAACTTCATCGTCGGAGCCTCGACTTGAGGATGGCAGTCACGTCCACCGTGGAACAGCCTCCGCACCGATCGAGGCCGAAGGCCGGCCGGGCCGGGCCGCCTCCTTCACGTTGGCACGGATGGACCGCCCGCCGCAAGGTGCCAGCGGGTGCGAGCCGTCCGGTCCCGCCGGATCGGCTCTTGAGGAATGGCCGGCCCGCAAGGCACAATGGGGGCATCGAGATTCTATAGAGTCCGGACCGGAATTCCCCGCCTCGGTCACCCCGGGCAGCCCCTGCCCGCCCCCTGCATCGCGCGAACCACGGGAGTCGACACGATGTCCAGAACGACGTTGCGCCCGGAGACGGCATCAACCCGTCCATCCTTCGTGAGTCTCGCGCTCGCGTCGCTCCTGCTCTCGGCGTGCGGGATCGCGACGGCCGGGCGAGACGCCGTCGCCGGGCCCGAAGGCCGCCCGGCCCGTGGACTTCAACCGCGAGGTCCGCCCGCTCCTCGCCAAGAACTGCTTCGCCTGCCACGGCTCGGACGAAGCCAAGCGGGCCAAGGGCCTGCGGCTGGACGTCCGCGACGCGGCGCTGAAGCCGCTGAAGAGCGGGGACCCCGCGATCGTCCCCGGCGACCCCGACGGCAGCGCCCTGGTCGCCCGGATCACCGAGGAGGACGAGACCCTCCGGATGCCGCCGAAGAAGTCCGGGAACCGGCTGACCGAGGCCGAGGTCGAGACCCTGACCCGCTGGATCAAGGACGGCGCGAAGTACGCCGAGCACTGGGCCCTCGTGCCGCCCCGGGCCGAGGACCCGCCGGCCGTCACGCAGGCCTCCTGGCCCAGGAACGGCCTCGACTTCTGGATCCTGGCCCGGCTCGAGAAGGAGGGGCTGAAGCCCTCGCCGGAGGCCGACCCGTACACCCTGCTCCGCCGGGTGAGCCTCGACCTCCGCGGCCTGCCCCCCTCCCCCCGGGAGCTCGATCGCTTCCTCAACGACAGGGCGCCGGGCGCCTACGAGCGGGCCGTGGACCGCTTCCTCGAGGATCCGGCCTACGGCGAGCGCTGGGCGCGGATGTGGCTGGACCTGGCCCGCTACGCCGACTCGGCCGGCTACGGCTCCGACCCGCTCCGCACGATCTGGCGATACCGCGACTGGGTCATCGACGCCTTCAACCGCAACCTGCCCTACGAGCGGTTCACGATCGAGCAGATCGCCGGCGACCTGCTGCCGGGCGCCTCGCTCGACCAGAAGATGGCCACGGCGTTCCACCGCAACACGATGACCAACACCGAGGGGGGCACCGACGACGAGGAGTTCCGCGTGGCCGCCATCAAGGACCGCGTCGACACCACGATGCAGGTCTGGATGGGGCTCACGATGGGCTGCGCCAAGTGCCACAGCCACAAGTATGACCCGCTCACGAATGAAGAATATTACAAGTTTTATGCGATCTTCAACCAGACGGCCGATACGGACCTGCCCGACGAGTCGCCGGTGATCCGGGTACCGACGCCCGAGATCGAGCAGAAGACCCGCGAGGTCGACGCCCGCGTCGGCGAGGTGAAGGAACGGATGGATCGCGCGGCGGCGTCCCCCTCGCTCGTCACCGCGCAGGTGATGTGGGAGGAGAGGGCCTCGGCCTCTGCCGATCCCTCTCACGCCGCGGCGCGGAAGGACGTGCCGAAGGAGATCCTCGCGATCCTCGATACGCCGCTCGCGAAGCGGACAAGGGAGCAGGCCGGGAAGCTGCGCGACCACTTCCGGTCGATCGCGCCGGAGCTGAAACCGCTCCGCGACGAGATCGCCGCCCTGGAGAAGCAGCGTCCCGAGGTGCCCACATTGCCGGTCATGGTGGAGCTCCCCGGGGAGAAGCGGCGGGTCACGAAGGTCCTCCGCAAGGGCAACTTCCTGGACCCCGGCGCGCCGGTCCAGCCGGCGGTGCCCCAGGCGCTCCACCCCCTGCCCGACGGCACGCCCGCGCCGCTCGATCGGCTCGGCCTCGCGCGCTGGCTGGTGGACCGCCGCAACCCGCTGACGGCCCGGGTGGCGGTCAACCGCTACTGGGCGCAGCTCTTCGGCACCGGGATCGTGGAGACCGAGGAGGACTTCGGCACCCAGGGCGATCTCCCCTCGCATCCCGAGCTGCTCGACTGGCTGGCCGTCCGCTACATGGACCTCAACTGGGACACCAAGGCGCTGCTCAGGCTGATCGTGACCTCCGCGACGTACCGCCAGTCGTCCAGGGCCACGCCGGAGATCCTCGCCCGCGACCCGCGCAATCGCCTGGTGGCGAGGATGCCCCGCGTGCGACTCGAGGCCGAGATGGTCCGCGACCAGGCGCTCGAGCTGGGCGGCCTGCTGAGCCGCAAGGTCGGCGGGCCGAGCGTCTTCCCGCCCCAGCCGGAGGGCCTCTGGCAGGCCGCCTTCAACGGCCAGCGCACCTGGGCCACCAGCGAGGGGACCGACAAGTACCGGCGGGCCCTCTACACGTTCTGGCGGCGCACCGTGCCCTACCCCTCGATGGCGACCTTCGACGCGCCCAGCCGCGAGATCTGCGCGATCAAGCGGGTGCGGACCAACACGCCGCTCCAGGCGTTTGTCACGCTGAACGACCCGGTCTACGTGGAAGCCGCGCAGGGCCTGGCCCGGCGGATCGTGCGGGAAGGGGGCTCCAGCGCCGAGGATAGGGTCCGCCACGGCCTGCGGCTCTGCCTCTGCCGCCCGCCGCATCCCCGGCAGGTCGAGCAGCTCGTCCGGCTGTTCGAGGAGGAGAAGTCCCGCTTCGCCTCCAGCAAGGCCGAGGCGCTCGCCCTGGCGACCGAGCCGATCGGGCCGCTCCCCGCCGGCATGGACCCCGCGGACCTGGCCGCCTGGACGACGGTCGCCAACGTGCTCCTGAACCTCGACGGCGTCTTGACCAAGGGCTGATCGCATGAACCTCGAACACGAACTCAGGCTCCAGCAGGCCCGCGCGGTGACCCGCCGCCAGTTCCTCAGGCACTCTCAGACGGGCCTCGGCGCGATCGCGCTGGCCATGCTGGGCGGTCAATCCGGCCGGGCGGCTGACCAGGCGGCCGGCAAGTCACTCACGGCCGCCGCCGACAACCCGATGACGCCGCGGCCGCCCCACTTCCCGGCCAGGGCCAAGCGGGTGATCTACCTGCACATGTCGGGCGGGCCGCCTCAGCAGGAGCTGTTCGACGACAAGCCGACGCTCGTCAAGCATCACATGCAGCCCTGCCCGGACGAGCTGCTCAAGAACCAGCGGTTCGCCTTCATCAAGGGACACCCCAAGCTGCTGGGCTCCCCCTACAAGTTCCAGAAGAGGGGCCAGAGCGGCCAGACCATCAGCGACCTGCTGCCCCACATCGGCGGCGTGGTGGACGACATCGCGGTCATCCGGTCGATGCACACCGACCAGTTCAACCACGCCCCGGCCGAGCTGTTCATCTTCACCGGCACCCCGCGCAACGGCGGCGCCGCGATGGGCTCGTGGATCACCTACGGGCTCGGGTCCGAGAACCAGGACCTCCCCGGCTTCGTCGTGCTGATCAGCGGCGGCACCGACCCGACCGGCGGCAAGGCGCTCTGGAGTACCGGGTTCCTGCCGAGCGTGTATCAGGGGGTCCAGTGCCGCACGGTGGGCGACCCGATCCTCTATGTGAGCAACCCGAAGGGCATGGACCGCGCCGACCGGCGGCGCACGCTCGACGCCCTGCGGCAGCTCAACGAGTTCGAGCTCCAGGAATTCGGCGACCCCGAGACGCTCACGCGGATCAGCCAGTACGAGCTGGCCTACCGGATGCAGATGGCCGTGCCGGACGTCATGGACATCCGCCAGGAGCCGGGGCACGTGCGGGAGCTCTACGGCGCCCAGCCCGGCGCGGCGTCGTTCGCGAACAACTGCCTGCTGGCCCGCCGGCTCGTCGAGCGCGGCGTGCGCTACGTCCAGCTCTTCGACTGGGGCTGGGACTGCCACGGCACCGGCAAGCACGACGACATCGTGTATCACCTCCCGCAGAAGTGCCAGGAGATCGACCGCCCGATCGCGGCCCTGCTCACGGACCTGAAGCGCCGGGGGCTGCTCGACGAGACCATCGTCATCTGGGGCGGGGAGTTCGGCCGCACCTCGATGAACGAGGCCCGGGGCGGCTCGACGTTCCTCGGCCGCGACCACCACCCCCACTGCTTCACCCTCTGGGTCGCCGGCGGCGGCTTCAAGCCCGGGGTCTCGATCGGCGCCACCGACGAGCTGGGCTACCAGATCACCGAGAACCCGGTTACCGTCCACGACCTCCAGGCGACCATCCTCCACCTGCTCGGCCTCGACGCCGAGAAGTTCCGCTACCCCTACCAGGGCCTCCAGCAACGCCTCATCGGCGTCGAGGGGGACGGGCGGGTGCGGAAAGACCTGCTGACGTAATCACAAAAGAGAATTAGCCACAGATGAACACAGATAAACACAGATAAGAGATTCTTGAAGAAAGGCCTCTCCGGGAGGCTGGCTCCGGCCGGTGTCGTCTGGTGGTGCCCACCGAGGCGGGCTGAAACCTCTTTCCCATTTGTGTTCATCTGTGTTCATCTGTGGCTATTTTCCCTTCCGACCATCTCAGCCACTCGGCCGGGTCGGCGTCGCTGGGCATCCGCCAGTCGCCGCGGGGCGAGAGGCTCACGGTGCCGACCTTCGGGCCGTCGGGCACGCACGAGCGCTTGTACTGCTGTCGGAAGAATCGGTTGTAGAACGTCTCCATCGTCCGCTCGATCAGCTCCCCCGAATACGGCTGCGTGAACGACGCGTGCTCGCTCAGGAAGAAGATCTTCTCGGGCGGATAGCCACAGCGGATGGCGTGATACAGGATGAAGTCGTGGATCTCGTAGGGGCCGAGTGTCGCCTCGGTCGATTGCTCGATCTCCCCGGTGTTCGCTGCGGGGAGCAGCTCGGGCGAGATCGTGGTCTCGACGATCGACAGCAGGGTCTGTCGCGCGGGACCTTCCGGGAACTCGTTGAGCGCCACGTAGCGGACCAGGAACTTCACGAGCGTCTTGGGGATCGAACAGTTCGGGTTGTACATGCTCATGTGGTCGGCATTGTACGTGCACCACCCGAGCGCCAGCTCCGAGAGGTCGCCGGTGCCGACCACGAATCCTTTGGACATGAGCAGGAAGGTCCGCAGCCGGGCCTGCACGTTCTCGAAGACTAAATCGGAGCGGGCCGCCGCCGGCAACCGCGCCAGGGCCGCCCGGAACGACTCCACGTCCGTGTCGCGGCAGTCGATGCCGAACGGGGCGTGGCCGATCTCGCGGAAGGCCTCCAGCGCCAGCGCCGAGATGTCGATCGTCTCCGACGACACCCCGAGCTGACGCATCAAGTCGATGGCGTTGTTCCGGGTCCGGGTCGTCGTGCCGAATCCCGGCATGGTCAGGCCGTGGATCAGGCTCCGATCGATGCCAAGCAGCTCGCAGGTCCGGACCGCGACCAGGAGCGCGAGCGTCGAATCCAGGCCCCCGGAGATGCCAATGTTCAGGGGCGTGCCGCGGGGCAGTTGCTCCACCCGCTTGGCCAGCCCGGCGACCTGGATCCCGAAGATCTCGGCGCAGCGGCGGTGCAGCTCCGGCCCGGCCGCCGGGACGAACGGCGTGCCGGGGACGCCCCGCTTCAGGCCGGCCCTCTCGGGCCGGAGCGTGTAGGGGATCCGCCGGAACGGCCGCGGGAACCGAGGCCCCTGCTCGAAGCTCGTCGAGCCGCGCCGGTCGGACTGGAGCTTGGCGACGTCCACGTCGCGCGTGATCCAGTAGGAGTCGCGGCGGATCGAGACGCCGTCCCCCACTCGGGGCGACTCGGCATGGAGCTGCCCGTTCTCGGCGATCAGGCAGTGGCCGCCGAAGACGAGGTCCGTCGTCGACTCGGTCGGCCCCGCCCCTGCGTAGGCGTACGCGGCGATGCAGCGTCCCGACTGCCCCGTCACCAGCTCGGTCCGGTAGGCGCTCTTGCCGATCGTCTCGTTGCTGGCCGAGGGGTTCAGCAGTATGGTCGCCCCGGCCCCGGCCTGGATCGAGCTGGGCGGGATCGGCACCCAGAGGTCCTCGCAGATCTCGACGCCGACGACCACCGGCAGGCTGCCCGGCCCCGGGCATTCGAAGAGCAGGTCGATGCCGAACGGCACGCGGCTGCCGCAGACGTCGATCTCGGGGGGCTCCGAGCCGTCGGCCGGGCGGAACCAGCGGCTCTCGTAGAATTCCTTGTAATTCGGGATGTTCTGCTTGGGCACGAGGCCCAGGACCCGGCCGCCGAAGAGCACAACCGCGGCGTTGTACAGGACGTTGCCCACCGGCGCGGGTGCCCCGAGGACCACCAATTGCTGATGGCCCGCGAGGTCCTGGGCCAGCGTCTCGATCGCCTCCCACGCCGCGTCCAGGAGGCGCGTCTGGCCGAAGAGATCGGCACATGTGTAGCCGGTGATGCACAGCTCGGGGAACAGCACGATGTCGCTGTCGGGGACCTCGCCGAGGACCCGGAGCAGCTCCGCGGCGTTCGCGGTGGGGTTGGCGACCGAGGTGCGGAGGCTCGCGCAGGCGATCCGAACGAAACCGAAGCGGTTCATAAGCTCTATCCGGTGTTGACTCCCCGATCCTGATTGGAGTTGGGGAGTGAGTCGCATCGGGCCAGGAAGCAGGAATCACCCCCCAATGTAGCCCATCAGCGACGAGTGATGGTGATCCTGTACCTCCGGGAGAGGGAGCCGCCGATCAGTGCGAAGACCAGTTGCGGCCAGCCGAGCATCACGACATAGGCGAAGAGTGCCGTTGGGATGAAGATGAAAGGCCGGTTCTGCCCGATGCTCTCCTCGATCGGCCGCATCACTGGTGTGAGATACGCGTTGATCAGCGTGTAATTCTCGAGAAGGAGACTGGCCGAGGAGAAGGTGACGAAAAGTGCCAGCGCCGTCGCACCGAACGCCACAAACCCCAGCAGGAACGGCCGGCTGCCGGGACGCCGTCGACCGACCAGGATGCCGAGTGCCAGGACGTTCGCCATCGGCAGGGCACCGAAGACGAGCGGTTCACTCAATGGGTAATCAAACATCGCACGGATTGCAGCGAAGTTGAATGCGGCAACGGCGATGGCAGCCATGACCCAGGCGATGCGGATGCGGGGCATTCTCAATTTGGACCTCGAGTTCAGGCGGTTTTCGACCGTATCGCCCCTCCCGGAGCCGGAAGCGTCAGCGACGGCCGACCGGCCCGCCATGGCCAGCGGCCGTCGCTGACGCTTCCGGCTCGATCGGCCGGTCAGCTCTCCGAGCCGGAAGCGTCAGCGACGGCCCATCGTTCAGCGAGGACGGCTTGTACGCCACGCATCTGCAAACCGCTCTCGAAATCCGCTCATGCGTCATGTTCGGGCGGAAATCAGGGGCGAGTCGGCCGGATTTCGGCCACACAGCCCGGAGACACTCGTCGCATAACGATCCGATTCCTGCTTCCCGGTCCGATGCTTCTCCTGGGCCGAGGCGGGCACAGCCCCTGCAATCGTTGCAATCGCCACGAGGCCCCTGGGCCTCCTGATTGACCGATCCTCTCATCCGAGAGTAGAAAAGGATGCCTGCGGCTTCAACGGTCGCGCGCCCGATCTCGATCCACCGCCCCGGCCCTCGGGCGCGGTCCGGCCCGTCGGCGACTCGTCCCTCCTGCAGAGAATTTCCATGCGTCACGGCTTCGCTTCCGGCGTCGTTGCCCTGGTCCTTGCGGTCGTCTCGTCTGCCCCGGCACAGGAACCGCCCCCGCGGCGGCCGTTCGCCACGCCCGACACCCCCCGCCAGGCCGGCCGGATCCGTGAGGCCGACATCAAGCACCTCAGGGCCGAGCTGACGCTGGACCCCGCGAAGAAGTCGGTCCGCGGCACGGTGACCCACACCCTCACGCCGCTGCATCCCTACCTGACCTCGGTCAGCTTCGACATCGGCCCGAAGCTGAAGGTCTCGCGCGTGACGGCCGGGCCGGACGGGGCGGAGTGCCATCATGAGATCCGGAAAGAGAAGCTCGCGGTGACGCTCGACAAGCCCTACGGCCCGGGCGACACCGTCGAGGTCCGGATCGACTACGAGGGCCAGCCGCAGACCGGGCTCCATTTCGTGCCGGCGGACCCCGCCTATCCCGACCGCCCCGCCGCGATCTGGACCCAGGGCGAGGCCGAGGACAACCACCACTGGCTGCCCTGCTACGACTACCCGAACGACCGCGTGACGACCGAGATGGTCATCACCGTGCCGAGGCCCCTGAGCGTCGTCTCCAACGGCTCGCTCGTCGGCACGAAGGAGAACCCGGACGGCAGCCGGACGTTCCACTGGAAGATGGAGCAGCCCCACTCCACCTACCTGATCACGGTCGCCGTCGCGGACTTCGTCGCCTTCCACGATCGCGTGGGCGAGTTGCCCGTCGACTACTACGTGACGCGGAACGTCGACGAGGCCACGGCCCGCCGGTTCATGGGCAAGACCCCGCAGATGATCCGGTTCTTCAACGAGAAGACCGGCCAGCCGTACCCCTATCCGAAGTACGCCCAGGTCTGCCTCCCCGAGTTCGGCGGCGGCATGGAGAACACCTCGGCCACCTCGATGACCGACCAGGCCCTGCTCGACGAGATCCAGGCCCTGGAGCGCGACGAGGACGGCCTCGTGGCCCACGAGCTGGCCCACCAGTGGTTCGGCGACCTGCTCACCTGCAAGGACTGGTCGCACATCTGGCTCAACGAGGGCTTCGCGTCCTACTTCGACCCGCTCTTCGCCCAGCACGATCGGGGCGAGGACGAGTTCCGCCTGAGGATGAACCAGGAGCGGGAAGGCTATCTCGCCAACGATCGACGCTACCGTCGGCCGATCGTCGAGACCCGGTACCGGTCCCCCATGCAGATGTTCGACGGCATGACCTACGCGAAGGGCGGATGCGTCCTCCACATGCTGAGGGCGCAGGTCGGCGAGGAGAAGTGGTGGAAGGGCATCCAGCTCTACGTCGCCAGGCACAAGTTCCAGGTCGTCGAGACCGACGACCTCCGCAAGGCCATGGAGGAGGCCTCGGGGCAGGACCTGAAGTGGTTCTTCGACCAGTGGCTCCACAAGGCCGGGCACCCCGAGCTGAAGGCGAGATGGCACTACGAGCCGGCCGACCAGACCGTGAGGCTCAAGGTGGAGCAGACCCAGAAGGTCGATGACCAGACGCCGCTCTTCCGACTCCCCACCACGATCGAGCTGGCGGAGGCCTCCGGGACGTCTCGCACCGTCCCCGTCGTGATCGACGGGGCGAGCCAGGAATTCGTGATCCCCGCTCCGACGAAGCCGGCCAGCGTCCGGATCGACCCCGATTGCCGGCTGATCAAGGAGCTGACCTTCGAGAAGCCGGTCGCGGAGTGGGTCTTCGATCTCGAGCCCGCGCCGTGCGTCGTCTGCCGGATCCACGCCGCCGGCATGCTGGCCAGGGAGCACCGCGGCGAGCCGATCGCGCAGAAGGCGCTCGAGGCCTGCTGGAAGCGCGAGAAGTCGGTGGGCGCCCGGACCCGGATGGTCGAGCTCCTGGCGGGTGTCGAGCGGAGCCCCCGCCGGGGGCGAGGGGGACCGAATCAGGCGAGCAAGCCGGCCGACGAGTCTGACGACGTGTTCCGGACGGCGCTCGTCGAGGCGGCGAAGGATCCGGAGGCCCGCGTCCGCGTCGCGGCGATCCGCGGCCTCGCCCGGCTCAGGCACGACGCGACCGCGGAGGAAACCCTCCGCGCCGCCTGGTCCAATCCCAGGGAAGCCTACGGGGCGCGGACCGCGGCGCTGCGGGCGCTGGCCGACTGGAAGGTCAAGGATGCGAAGGACCTGCTCGCCAGGGCCCTGGAGGATTCCACGGGCAAGCACCGGCTGGCGTCCGAGGCCCTGGAGATCCTGACCCGGGAGTCCGACTCGCAGGCCCGCGAGCTCGTCGCCGGTTACGCCCGCCGCGGGCAGCCCCAGGCCCTCCGAGGCGTCGCGATCGACGCGCTCGGCCGGCTCGCCAAGGACGACCCGGCGCTCCAGGACCTGATCATCCCCATGATCGACGACCCGGATCGGAACGTCCGTTTCCGCGCCTGGGGCCTGGCGAGCTCGCTGAAGGTCAAGAAGGCGCTGCCGGCCCTCGAGGATCGACTCGCCCGGGAGGGCGGCACCGGTTCCTCCGAGGGCTTCATCGGCTTCGGGGCGTTCACGCCCAGATCCGTGCTCCAGAACGCGATCAAGGCCCTCAAGGAACCCGATAGCCCCGCGGCGACGACACCACCGACGGGCCCCGCGCCCGCTCGCCCGGCCGCGGCGGCACCGGCCGCCGCTCCCTCGGCTCCATCACTGCCCCTGGGCGAGCTGGAGAAGCAGGCCGAGGAGCTCGAGAATCGAGCCCGGGAGCTGCGGAAGCGGATCGAGGCGCTCAAGCCCGCCGCGAAGTGAGGACCCGCCGCGCGGGGGATTCGTTCACGAAGCGTCTCCCCCGGCGGCCTTCGAGCCGGCGATACCCAGGGCCTCCGCGTGCGGCGTCAGCGCGTCGATGACGAGCTGGATCTGCTCGTCGAGCGTCACGCCCAGCCGGGCCGGGCCGGCCTGGACCTCCGCGCGGTCGACCTTCGCCGCGAAGTTCTTATCCTTGAGCTTCTTCTTCACGCTCGACGGCGTGAGCGAGCGGATCCCCTCGGGCCGGACGAAGCAGCAGGCCATGACGAACCCCGCCAGCTCGTCGCAGGCCAGGAGCGACTTCTCCATCGGCGTGACCGGCTCGATGCCCCAGTCGGTGAAGTGGACCGAGACGGCCCGCGCGATCTCCGGCTCGCTCTGCTGCTCGAGCCAGTCGACGACACGACGAGGGTGATCCTCGGGCCAGCGATCATAATCGGCGTCGTGGATCAGCCCGGTGATCGCCCATCGCTCCTCCTCCTCGGCGCCGGGGCCGTGGCGGTGGGCGGCCCTCCGCATGGCCGCCTCGACGGCCCTCGCATGCAGGATCAGGGCGTGATTCGATGTCCACTCGTGCAACTTCTCGGAAGCCTGCTCGTAGGTGATCGGCATGGCCCGCTCTCTCTCCCTTCTCCTCAGATCCAGCGCCCGAGCCACTCCCAGGCCTCGGCCTGCATCTCGGCGTTGAACTCGTGCGGCGTCTCGTAGAGACGCGTCCTCAGCTTCTCCGGCACCCCGGCCTTCGCGTAGCAGCGACCGAGCTTTGCGAAGCTCGCCTGCACGCCGGCCGGCTCGAAGAGCGTGTCCTTGCTGCCGTTGATGACCAGCAGCGCGGCGGGCATCGCCAGCGAGGCCACGTCGGGATAATCCATCTCACGCATCAGGCCGGGCACTAACTTGGTGTGCCCGATCGTGTGGCGGATCCGGCTCTTGAGCTGCGTCGGGAACGACGTCATCCAGCCGACCACGACGGCCGCCTTGATCCGGTCGTCGAGCGCGGCGAGGTGGCAGGAGCGGAGGCCGCCGACCGAAAGCCCGACGCAGCCGATCCGGTCCGGATCGACCTCCGGCCTCGTGGCCAGGTAATCGACCGTGCGGATGTCGTCCCAGAACATCACCCCGGACCAGGTGAACCCCGCGGAGTAGATCGTCCGGCCGACGAGCTGCTCGGCCTGCCCGGCCCGCTGGTTGAACGCCGCGACGCGCTGGTCCGGCATGCTCCGCGGCCGGGTCCGCCAGTCCTCGGGGTCGTCGTCCAGGATCATCCGGCGCTCGCCCCAGTAGAACATGTCGATCGCGATCACGACGTAGCCGCGGCGGGCCAGCTCCGAGGCGATGCTCCTGCCGGCGTAGGCCCCCCGCTTGAACTCGCGAAGGGTCGGGTGCTCGTCCGGCCGTTCGACGATCTTCTCGCGGCCCCAGAGGTAGAAGCCGCCGTGGTCGTGCAGCGCGACGATCGCCGGGGCCTTCGCTTCACGCCGCTTCGGGATGAGCACGGACGCGGGGACCCGCAGGTCGGGCGTCGTGCTGAAGACGACGTGCTCCTCGACGTATTCGCCGCGGTCGTGCCGGCCTAGGACCTCCGGACGAGGATCGGTCTTCGGGGGCGTGTAGTGCAGCAGCTCCAGCAAACGCCCGCGCGCCCGCCGCTTCCAGTCGGCGAGATCCCGGAACTCCTCGCGCAGGAAGGAGAGGGGGAACTCGCCGCGCACGGCCTGACGCTCCACGAACGGGTAGAGCGACCCGATGTCGGAGCCGGTCTGCGGCCATGAGGTCGAAGGCCCCGGGGGATCGTCCCCGAGCGCGAGGTCGAGGCCCTCGGCGTGCACCCGTCCCGCGGCCGCTGCGAGGGCCGGGATCCCCAGGCCGCTTGCGGCCGCCCGCAGGAAATCTCGCCTTCGATCCATTCGCTTCTCCCCTCGTGATGACGATTGACGACCCGCTGATTCGGCTCATTGTAATCGCTGTCGGACCGTCCCGCCGCCCTCAGGCCCTTCCCGGCGAGGACCGCCGCGGCGACCGCGTTGCCGACCGGCCGGGCAGCCCGTATCCTCGAACGGACATTCCCTGACCGGTCGTGGAGCCGTGAGCCATGCTGAAGACAATCGATGTTCGGGCTGCTTCGCTGACGATCTGCCTGATGTTCCTGGGATGGTGCGGCCTGGCCCGACCGGCGGACGCCCCGCTGCCGGCCGACCAGGCGCCGAGCCGGATGACGGTTCCGCCCGGGTTCTCGGTCTCACTCTTCGCCGCCGAGCCCGACGTCGTCCAGCCGATCGCGTTCACGATCGACCCGAGAGGCCGGCTCTGGGTGGTCGAGAACTACTCGTATCCGATCTGGCTCGGGGGGCCCCAGGGTAGGGACCGGATCCTGATCTTCGAGGACGCCGACGGCGACGGCCGCTTCGACCGTCGCACCGTCTTCTACGACAAGGGCAACAGCCTCACGGGCATCGAGCTCGGCTTCGGCGGGGTCTGGGTGTGCGCGACGCCGAACCTGCTCTTCATCCCCGATCGCGACCGCGACGACCGCCCCGACGGGCCGCCCGAGGTGGTGCTCGACGGCTGGGACACAAATGCACGGCATAATCTGTTCAATGGATTGAAATGGGGCCCGGACGGGTGGCTCTGGGGCTGCAACGGCATCCTGTCGAACTCGCGCGTGGGCAGGCCCGGCACCGCCGACGGGGACCGCGTGGCGATCAATTGCGGCGTCTGGAGGTACCACCCCACCCGGGCGGTGTTCGAGGCCGTCGCCCACGGCACGACGAACCCGTGGGGGCTCGATTTCGACGATCACGGCGAGGCGTTCATCACCAACTGCGTGATCCCGCACCTCTTCCACGCCGTCCCCGGGGCGCGGTTCCAGCGGATGTTCGGGCAGGACTTCAATCCCAACTCCTACGGCCTGATCGAGACCTGCGCCGATCACATCCACTGGGCCGGCGGACGGTGGACCGACTCCCGCGAGGGGAAGGGCCACGAGAAGCACAGCGCCGCGGGGGGCGGGCATCGCGCGTCGGGGGGATGATCTACCTCGGCGACAACTGGCCGGACCAGTACCGGGGCAGCCTGCTGACCTTCAACATCCACGGCCACCGCCGCCAATCACGACCGCCTCGAGCGCAGGGGATCAGGCTACGTGGCGCGGCACGAGCCCGACTTCCTGCTGGGCAATCACGAGTGGTTCCGCGGGCTCGAATTGAAGTACGGGCCCGACGGCACGGTCTTCTTCACGGACTGGTCCGATCGCGGCGAATGCCACGAGAACGACGCCGACAACGCCCATCGCGAGAACGGCCGGATCTACCGGCTGAGCTACGGGAGCTCGAAGGCGGCCAGGGTGAACCTGGAAGCCGCCAGCGACCAGGAGCTCGCCGCGGCTTCAGCTCCACAGGAACGACTGGTTCGTCCGCACCGCGGGCGGCTGCTCAGGAGGCCGCCGCCGGCGAGGACATGCGGCCCGTGCACCAGCTCTTGCGGCAGGCCCTGGAGAGAGAGACACAGACGCCGCGGAGACTGCGGGCACTCTGGGCTGGAACCTCACCGGCGGGCTGGATGAGCGAGCCCTGCCGCGCTGCTCTCCGACCGGGACGAGTCGGTCCGCGGCTGGATCGTCCGCTCGCTCGTCGATCGCGGGCCGCTCGCGCCCCCCGGTCCTGGAGCGGCTGACCACGCTGGCACGAGAAGACCGCTCGCCGCGCGTCCAGCTCCAGCTCGCCTCGGCGCTCCAGCGGGTCCCGCTCCGCGACCGCTGGCCGCTGGCCGAGGCGATGGCGGCGCTGCCCATCGACCCGGCCGACCCGATGCTCCCGCTCATGACCGGGTACGGCGTCGAGCCCCTGGCCGGCCATGACCCGCGGCGGGCCGCGGCCCTCGCGGCGCGGGCCCCCCTGGTCCTGCTCCGCAACTACCTGGCCCGCCGCGCGGTGATCGCGGATCCGGGCACGGGACTCGCCGCGCTGCTGGAGGTGGTCGTCCCCGCGGACGACCCGGTCAGGCGCGACGTGCTCGCGGGTATCCTCCAGGGGTTGCAGGGGAGGAAGGAGGTCGCGCGTCCCGGGAACTGGGCCGGCGCCTTCACGACGTTGCTGGGCACGCGCGATCCCGAGGTGCACGAGCAGGCGCTCCTGCTCGGCCTGGCCCTGGGAGAAGCCAGGGCGATCGAGACCTTGCGGTCAAATGTCGTGAATCAGGGCGTCACGGCGGCGGCGCGATCCCGGGCGCTGGCGGCGCTCGTGGAACGCCGAATTGCCGGCCTCTCGCATGAACTGGCCCATCTGCTGGATGATCCCGCCCTCCGCGGGCAGGCGATCCGATCCCTCGCGGCCTACAACGATCCGGGGACGCCGCAGGCGTTGCTGAGTCGCTACGCCACGCTCTCGGAGCCCGAGCGCGACGACGCGATCGCCACGCTCTCCGAGCGGCCGGCCTGGGCCCTCGCCCTGCTCGACGCCGTCGCATCTCGCCAGGTTCCCCGGCGCGACCTCGGCCCCACCACCGCGCGGCAACTGCTGGCCCTCAAGAATGAGAAGGTCGCCGCGCGACTCGAATCCGCCTGGGGCTCGGTCCGGCCGACCTCGGAGCAGAAGGTCGCCCTGATCGCGAAGTACAAGGACCTCCTGGCCTCGGACCAGCACCCCGCGGCCGACCCGTCCCGGGGCCGGGCCGTCTTCAACCGCACCTGCCTCCAGTGCCATCGCCTCTTCGACGCCGGCGGCGACGTGGGTCCCGACCTGACCGGCTCCGACCGGGCCAACCCCGACTACATCCTCGAGAACGTCCTCGACCCGAGCGCGGCGGTCGCGCGCGAGTACACCGTGACGAACGTGGCCACGGCCGACGGGCGCCTCGTCTCGGGCATCATCCGGGAACAGAACGACCGTGCCCTCACGCTCCAGACACCGAATGAGAAGGTCGTCCTCTCGCGCGAGGACATCGACGAGGTCCGTCCGTCGGGCGTCTCCATGATGCCGGAGGGGCAGCTCGAACGGCTGGAGCCGCGCGAGATCCGCGACCTCTTCTCCTACCTCGCCGCGAGCGGCCAGGTTCCCGCGGCGGACACGGCCCGTTGAGGCGCCGGGGCGGCCGTCGGCGGGGACGGGCACGCGCGATTCGGGGCCCTCGGATGGGCCCCGGCCCCGACCCGACCGATCCACATCCGTCGAGTTCACCCACTTGACCGGGCCCCGGCGGCGGGCATAGAATCCGGTCAGCGTGAGGCATGGTGCCCACGCCTGACGTCCCCGCCGGGAGCGAACGCCTCGGCGAGCAGGAGAAGATCATGTGTCGCCCCGAAAGGCGCGAGCCGCGCCCACGTCCGCCGTTCCAGTATTCACCCTATGGCCCCGTCCCGCGACGACGACACGAGCACCCCGGACGACACGAGCCCGGCGACCACGGGCCGCTGGGGATGCCCCCGCCGCCACCGCCGCCACCTCCTCCTCCCCGGGAGCACGACGATCGGTTCGAGGGCCGTCCGGGATTCGGGATCAGGAGGCCGCTGCGCTTCCTGGTGCACCGGCTGGGGCTGGACGAGAAGCAGGTCGCGGCGCTCGCCAGGATCCTGGACGACCTGAAGATCGAGCGTGCCCAGGCCGAGGTCGATGATCGCCGGGCCCTCGCCGAGTTCGCCGACGCCATGGCGGGCGACGCGTTCGACGAATCGAAGGCCGCCAGCGCCGGGGAGCGTCGGGTGCAGAGCGTCATGCGGGTGCGCGACACGCTCGACCGGGCGCTCAAGGAGATTCATGGCATGCTGACGCCCGAACAGCGCGAGCGGTTCGCCTACCTCATCCGGCCGGGTGTGATCTCCATCTGAGCTGGGGCTCATCCGCGGCCAGGGGCCCTGGCATCCGCGATCCCGGGTCCCTAAGCGGCTGGCCACGGTTGCAGTGTACTTCGCTTGCCCCCCACCCTGACCCTCCCCCACGAGGGGGAGGGGAGGATGATTGGGAGCCCTTCCCTCCCCCTCGTGGGGGAGGGTCAGGGTGGGGGGGCGCGGGCCAAGGCGCTGAAGTCCAACCCCGGCCAGCCGTTTAGTCGCCCCGGCTCACGCGCCGGATGATCTCACCCGGGGTTCCTTCAGACCGGGGCGCCGGCCCAGCGGATCAGCTCGGTGCCGAGCAGGACGAGCACCACCCCGATCGTCGAGCCGGTGAGCCAGATCCAGAGGTCATCCCAGCGCGTGACCATGTAATACGCGGTATAGAAGGGGATCGTGAGGTAGAGCAGCCCGTAGAGCAGGTCTTCCTGGAACGCCCCGTAGGCCCCGGCCGCGTATCCGGCGATGACCATGAGGCTGCCGATCACCAGGAGGATGCAGCCAGCCAGCCAGGTCCCGTGGGGCGCGAGCAGGATGATCAGGCCGAGCGTCACGACCAGTCCGATCGCGGCGCGGGTCAGCCCTCGGCCCCAGGGAAACTCCGACGCCTCCCGGCGCGGCGTCGGCGCGTCCGGGGTACGCTTCGGTCGGGCCGGGCGCCCGTCTCCGCGACGCTCGTCGGAGCGCGACGGGACGAAGACCGCCCCGGGATCCGCCCCCGGCGAGGCCCACCTCGCCGGCTCGGCCGGCTCCTCCAGGGCGTAGACGTCGGGCTCCTCGCCGGCCGGATTCGGGATCGCGAAATCGGCGCCGCAACGCTTGCAGCGGACCGGCTTCCCCACGTGAACCGAGTCGACCGAGCCCCTGGCATCGCAGGACGGGCAGGCGAACGAGACGCGCATCGAGATCGCTCCACCGGGACGACGACCTGGAACGATGGCCCAGCCGATCATCGCACGGGCCCGGACCGGATGCCACCGTGGGCAGGATGGAACATCGCGGCTCGCGGAGGCCCGCTGCGCCGGCCGCGTCTTGATTCTATAGAATCAAGCTTGTGGAGTCGGAGTTGGCGACCCTACAATGAGGTCCATGACTCGCGATCGTCACTCCGTGCCGTCCCGGGCCTGAGCCCGACTCTCCTCGCCGAACCCGCCCCCCAGGATCCAGGGGATCGCCACCGTGTCGAGCTCCGCGCGTACTCCATCGAAGCGATGGGATCACGGCCAGCGCAGGAAGGTGCTGGTGGAATCGCTCCTGAAGGAGATCGTCAACGGCAAGATCCGGTCCGGCGAGCACCTGGTGACGCAGTCCCTGGCCCGCCGGTTCGGCGTCAGCCATACGCCGATCCGCGAGGCCCTGGTGATGCTGGCGGGGATGGGGCTGGTGGACGCGACGCCCAATCGCGGGGCCGTCGTCCGGCGCGTCACGGGCCGGGAGGTCCGCGAGATCTGCCAGGTGAGGCGGGCCCTGGAGTGCGAGGCCATCCGCCTCGCCTGCGGGCGGATCGAGGGCGACGAGCTCGAACGGCTCAAGGGGGACCTGGAGCGGCTGCTCTCCTCGGCCGGGTCGATCGATCAGCATCGGCTCATCTCCGAGGCCCGGTCCGTCGACAGCAAGCTCCACGACCTGGTCGCCGTCCGCTCCGGGAACGCCTTTTTGGTCCACGAGCTGGGGCGACTGAAGACCCTCTTCCGGGCCTTCCGCGATGTCGCCTGGGACCACTCGGAATCGCATCGAGACTACCACCGCCTGGACGACGAGGCGCGCGAGCACCTCACGATCGTGGAGGCCCTGATCGCCGGGGATCGTCCCCGCGCGGTCCGCTCGATGGCCGGCCACATCGTCTCCGGGATGACCTACTGGTGCAGCACGCTGCCGGACCGGCCGGTCCCGCAGGAACCCGATCGGGCCGGGGCCCGAGCAGGCATCGAGGGGAATGATCGATGAAGACTCGCTTCAGGAACGTTGATCCATCGGGGTGGGCGCCCGGCCGGTGCCGGCGTGAACGACGCGCGGGGGCGGCCCTCTTCGCCGTGCTCTGCGTGCTGCCGATCGGGACGGCTCGCGCTGCGGAGAAGCTGGAATACAACCGCGACATCCGGCCGATCCTGGCGGAGAACTGCTTCGCGTGCCACGGCCCCGACAGCGCCGCGCGGAAGGCCGACCTGCGGCTCGACCAACGCGAGGCGGCCATCGCCGCGGGCGCCCTGAAGCCGGGCGACCCCGACGAGAGCGAGCTGATCGCCCGGGTCAACTCCTCGGATGCCGACGAGGTCATGCCGCCCCCGTCGCTCAACAAGACGCTGACGGCCAGGCAGAAGGACCTGCTCACCCGCTGGGTGAAGGAGGGCGGGGAGTACCAGCTCCACTGGTCGCTGATCGCCCCGAGCCGGCCCCCCCTGCCCCGGGTGAAGGACGAGGCCTGGGTGCGCAACCCGATCGACCGGTTCATCCTGGCCGGGCTGGAACAGGCAGGGCTCCGGCCCGCCCCGGAGGCGGACCGCAGGACGCTGGCCCGCCGGCTCAGCCTCGACCTGACCGGCCTCCCGCCGGAACCCGCCGCGGTGGAGGCCCTCGTCAACGACCGGTCGCCCGACGCCTATGCGAAGTACGTCGACCACCTGCTCGAATCGCCCCGCTGGGGCGAGCACCGGGCCCGCTACTGGCTGGACGCCGCCCGCTACGCCGACACCCACGGCTACCACTTCGACAACTTCCGCGAGATGTGGACCTATCGCGACTGGGTGATCGGCGCGTTCAACCGGAACATGCGGTTCGACCGCTTCACCGTCGAGCAGCTCGCCGGCGACCTGCTCCCCGACCGGACGCTCGACCAGCAGGTCGCCTCCGGCTTCAACCGTTGCAACATGACGACCAACGAGGGCGGGACGATCCCCGAGGAGAACCTCGTCAATTACACCCGCGACCGGACCGAGACCGTCTCACAGGTCTGGCTCGGCCTGACGGCCAACTGCGCCGTCTGCCACGACCACAAGTTCGACCCGCTCACGCAACGCGAGTTCTACGAGATGTCGGCGTTCTTCAACAACTCGACCCAGGGGGCGATGGACGGCAACATCCACGACACGCCGCCGACGGTGTTCGTGCCGGGGCTCGCCGACCGCGACCGCTGGCCGGCGCTCCGCGGCGAGCTCGATTCGGTCCGCAAGGAGATCGAGGCGCGCACCTCGGCGGCCCGGCCGGGGTTCGAGAAGTGGCTCGCCGGACAGAACCCGGATCAGCTCCGCGCCCAGATGCCGCAGCGGGAGCTGCGCCTCGGAGCCAGCCTCGCGTCTCGCGAGGGAGACAGGCCGGCCCCGTCCGGCCCCCTCTTCGAGAGCGCCGACTCCGGCGACTTCGAGCGGAACAACCCGTTCTCCTTCGGGGCGTGGATCAGGCTCCCGAAGGCGGGCCTGTTCGGCGCGGTCGTCGCGCGGATGGACAACGAGCACGACGCTCGCGGCTGGGACCTCTGGCTCGAGGACGGCCGGGTCGCGACGCACATCGTCAACAAGTGGCCGGACAACGGCCTCAAGGTCGTCACCCGCACCCAGGTGCCGGTGAACCAGTGGACTCACGTCTTCATCACCTACGACGGCACGTCGCAGGCGGCCGGAGTGAAGATCTACATCGACGGCAAGCCCCAGGCCGTGGACATCGCCGCCAACCAGCTGAACAACACGATCCGGACGGCCGTGCCCCTGAAGGTCGGGCAGCGGCACTCGTCCGACCGGCTGGAGGGGGTCGGGATCAGCGAGCTTCGGGTCCATCGCCAGGCGCTAACCCCCGGCGAGGTGACGGAGCTGCTGGGAGTCAGCCGGACGCTTGCCCTGCTCGGCAAGCCCGAGAAGGAGCGGTCGAAGGCCGAGGTGGACGCGGTCCTCTCGTGGTGGCTCGAGACCCGCGACCCGGGCTCGAAGGAGCTCCAGGCGAGGCTGGCGGCGCTCCAGAAGGAGGAGCAGGCGATCCGCTCGCGGGGCACGGTGGCCCACGTGATGCAGGAGCGGAGCGAGATGCCGATGGCGTACATCCTGTACCGGGGCGAGTACGACAAGCGGCGCGACCAGGTGAAGCCCGACACGCCGGACGTGCTGCCGCCCCTGGGCGACCTGCCCCGCAACCGGCTCGGCTTCGCGAAGTGGCTGCTCCGGCCGGAGCACCCCCTGACCGCCCGCGTGACGGTCAACCGGTTCTGGCAGGAGGTCTTCGGCAGCGGCCTGGTGCGCACGGCTGGCGACTTCGGCGTCAGCGGCGAGCTCCCCTCGCATCCGGAGCTGCTCGACTGGCTGGCGGTGGAGTTCCGCGAATCGGGGTGGGACGTCAAGCGGTTCTTCAAGCTGCTGGTGACGTCGGCGGCCTATCGCCAGTCGGCGGCGGCCACGCCGGAGAAGGTCGAGAAGGATCCCCAGAACCGGCTGCTCTCCCGGGGGCCGCGGTTCCGGATGGATGGCGAGGTGATCCGCGACTACGCATTGGCCGCCAGCGGCCTGATGGTGGACCGCCTGGGCGGGCCGAGCGTGAAGCCCTACCAGCCCGACGGCGTCTGGGAGGCCGTCGCCATGCCCGAGAGCAACACCAAGAAGTACGTCCGCGACCGCGGCGAGAACCTCTACCGCCGCAGCCTCTACACCTTCTGGAAACGGAGCGCGCCGCCGGCCTCGCTGGAGGTCTTCAACGCGCCGAGCCGGGAGGTCTGCACCGTCCGCCGCGAGCGGACCAACACGCCGCTCCAGGCGCTCGAGACCCTGAACGACCCCCAGTTCGTGGAGGCCGCGCGGGGACTGGCCCAGCTCGCCCTGGCGAGGTGCGGCGACTCCGCGGACGGTCGGATCGACTTCATAGCCAGGCGGCTCCTGGCGCGATCACTCCGGCCGGAGGAGCTGCAGGTCATCAGGGCCTCGGCCGACCGGCTGGTCGCGTACTACCAGTCGCACCCGGAGGACGCGGCCCGGCTGCTGTCCGTCGGCGAGCTCCCGCCCTGCAAGTCGTCCGAGCCCGCGCAGGTCGCGGCCTGGACCATGCTGGCGAACGAGCTGATGAACCTCGACGAAGTGCTCAACAAGTGACCGCCCCTCGCAAGCCCAGGTGAGATCCAACCATGGACCCGATCCTCCAGTACATCCGGACGGAGACCCGCCGCCACTTCTTCCGCCGCGGGGCGCACGCCGTCGGCTGGGCGGCCCTGGCCTCGCTGCTCGGGCGCGACGGGCTGATCCCCCCGGCCCTCGCCGGGGAGCTCGACCGCTCGCTGACGCCCGGGCGCGTCCACTTCGCGCCCAAGGCCAAGCACGTGATCTACCTGCACATGGTCGGCGGACCGTCGCAGATGGATACGTATGATTATAAGCCGCAGATGAACAAGTGGTTCGACAAGGACCTTCCGGACACGGTGCGGATGGGCCAGCGGCTGACGACCATGACGTCGGGCCAGAAGCGGTTCCCCATCGCCCCCTCGAAGTACAAGTTCGCCCAGCACGGCAAGTGCGGGATGTGGGTGTGCGAGCTGCTGCCGCACACGGCGCGGATGGTGGACGACATGTGCTTCATCCGGAGCATGCACACCGAGGCCATCAACCACGAGCCGGCGATCAGCTACATCCAGACCGGCAACCAGGTCACCGGCCGCCCCTGCCTGGGATCGTGGGCCTCGTACGGGCTCGGGTCGCTCAACGACAACCTGCCGACGTTCGTCGTCCTGGTGGCCAAGCCCAGCAACACCGAGCAGATCCAGGCGATCTCGGCGCGGCTCTGGTCGTCGGGCTACCTGCCGGGCGAGCACGCCGGCGTCTCCTTCCGCAGCGGCGGCGACCCGATCCTGTACATCAACAACCCGCCCGGCGTGCCCTCCGGGGTCCGCCGCGGCACGCTCGACGCCGTGCGGGCGCTCAACGAGATGAACTACCGCGAGGTCGGCGACCCCGAGACCCGCACGCGGATCGAGCAATACGAGCTGGCGTTCCGGATGCAGTCGAGCGTCCCCGAGCTGACCGACACGGCTGGCGAGCCGGCCTCGACCTACGCCCTCTACGGGGAGGAGGCCCGCAAGCCCGGCACCTTCGCGCACACCGCGCTCCTCGCCCGGCGGATGGTCGAGCGCGGAGTCCGCTTCGTGCAGGTCTACCACAACAACTGGGACCATCACGGCAACGTCGCGGGGCGGCTGCCGAGCCAGTGCAAGGACGTGGATCAGGCCTGCTGGGGCCTCGTCCAGGACCTCAAGTCCCGCGGCCTCTTCGACGAGACGCTGATCATCTGGGGCGGCGAGTTCGGCCGGACGATCTACTCGCAGGGCGGGCTGACCCACGACAACTACGGGCGGGACCACCACCCCCGGTGCTTCACCATGTGGATGGCCGGCGGCGGGACGAAGGGCGGGACGATCTACGGCGAGACGGACGAGTTCTCGTACAACATCGTCAAGGACCCCGTCCACATCCGCGACTTCCACGCCACGGTGCTCCACCTGCTGGGCTTCGACCACCGCCGGTTCACGTACCGCTTCCAGGGCCTGGACCAGCGGCTCACCGGCGTCGAGCCCGCGCGGGTGGTCAAGGAGCTGCTCGCCTGAGCACGAGCCCAAAACCCGCCCCGCCGCGTCGCGGACGGCCGAGTGCGGCAGGCGCGGTCAATCCTCGTAGGGTGGGCATCGCCCACCTGCCGCCCGGGGAAGACGGTGGGCGGTGCCCACCCTACACCGCATCCAGTCCGACCTGGTAGGCTGTGGCCGACCGGACCCTCCTCCCCCGGCCGAGTGAGAAGGTGGCACGCAGTGCCGGATGAGGGGGACCGCAGCCGGGGAACGCCCCGCGGCCCCCTCACCCCGGCCCTCTCCCCGCCGAAGCGGGGCGAGGGGGACGGTTCGTCAGAACCGCCGTGGCCCGGTCCGCTCACCTCGTCAGGTCGCGGAAGGCCCGGAGGACGAACCGGTTCTCGGACCGGCAGCGCGAGGCGACCCGGATGAACTTGCCGGGCTCCAGGCCCTTCTTGTCGTCGCAGGTCCGGGTGTAGATCCCCCGGCGCACCAGCAGATGGCAGACCATGTCTTCCGCGGTCATTCCGTTGCGGATCTCGACGAGGACGAAGTTGGCGCTGGTGGGATAGGCGTACAGTCCCGGCATCATCGACAGGGTCTTGAAGAACCGGCGCGAGTGGCGGATGTAGTGGACCCGCTTCCGCTCGTACTCGACCAGGAAATCGGGCCGGGAGTAGAGGTCGAAGAAGTACTCCGCCAGCCCCGAGGAATTCCAGAGGAAGCCGTTGTCCAGCAGATCCCGGACCCGCTCCGGCGCCATCACGGCATAGCCGGCCCGGATGCCCGCGATGCCGAAGTCCTTCGACATGCTCTTCACGACCATCAGGTTGGGGAACCGTTCCACGTCGCCGCTCAGGCTGCGGTAGGCGTAGTCGTCCCCCTCGCAGGCGAAGTGGATGAAGCTCTCGTCCACGATCACGTTCGGCACGTCGCGAAGCTCGTCGAGCATCTCGATCAGCGTGGCATACGGGATGTAGCCCCCGTCCGGGTTGTTCGGGTTGATGAGCACCAGCGTGTCGGGCCGCTCGCGACGCACGAGGTCGAGGTAGGCCCCGGGGTCGAACCGGAAATCCTCCTCGCGGGGCAGGACGTTGAAGACGACCTTCGTATCCGGCCGCGCGAACTCGTAGTAGGGCGAGAAGGTCGGCAGGTTCACCAGGACCTTGTCCCCCGTGAAGCGATGAAGGATCGCCTGGATGATCTCCACGGCGCCGTTGCCGACGAACAGCGACTCGGGTGAGACCCCGACCGCCGCGCTCAGCTTGCCCGCGATCACCCGGTTCTGCGAGGGATAGAATTCCAGCAGCCGGCGCAGCTTCCCCGTGCGCACCACCTCGCGGTGGAAATACTCGAGGAAGAGGTCCGTCGCGTACGGGTTCGACAGGAAGCAGGCGTCCACCCGCAGCCGGAGCTCGGGGATCAGCTTCGCCAGCGTCGGCGCACTCGGCGAGTGCGAGCCCGCCTCCCGCTTCAGGAGCTTGATCCGCTCGGACAGCGCGGATTCCCTGGGGTTGAGCGTCCGACGCCGCTGGGAATGGCGGACGCGAGACTCCAGCCACCGGGCCGACCTGCCGAACTCCAGCTTCCCGATCCTGAGCGGCTGACGCTGACGTTGTTGTCCGATCACTTCAACCTCGATGAACGTGCCAGGCGACGAGCCGTGTGCCTGTTTCCTGATGCAACACGCCAGACGACTTGCCGGAGTCTCCCTCGCCACGCCGCGAGTCTCATGCCGACCGCCCATCCCTGGTTCGCGTCGCGTGCCGGCAAGCCGTGAATCACCTTCATGAAGAACCTCGAAGATTCTTCGCAGATTCTTTGCACATCGTAGAACACACGGCCTCCGCCGACAAGCGGGTCTTGCCAGCGGTGCGGCACGGATCGTCCCGGAGTCTTGCGACATCTCACGTTGCGCGGACGATCGGCCGCCCTCCACTCGCGCGGTCGTGCAGCAACATGGGTCTGGTGGGGAATCTGGAGAGACCGGACGAGCGAGCCTGCCCCGCCGCAGGCCGCGCGGTCAGGCCGGAGTGATTCCCCACGGACGGGCCGGGCGATATCCTGGGTCCGCCGAGGTCGAGGGATCCCTCCTCACGTACTCCTCGGCCTGCGGAAGTTGCCGCGTCGAAGGAAGGAGCAGAGCATGAGCGATCGAATCGTCCTGCGGACCGGCGAGGCCCTGGTGGAGGGCGCCGAGGATTATCTCTGCGCCGAGCCCGAGGTCGTCATCGGAGAGCTCGACGGCCCCGTCGGCCATGCGCTCGCGAACCTGATCGGCGACCAGGTCAAGGGGCACTCGCGCGTCTTCGCGATCCTCAACAGCGACGTGCAGGTCCGCCCGGCGACCGTCATGGTCAGGACGGTGACCTTGCTGCCGAACTAGTGACGGGGACGTGATTTATGGATTGCCGCGCACTATTCGGCGCACCATTCAATCGGGGTTTTGGCCGATGAAATGTGCGGGTTTAATTCAAACGCCGCAACCGCAATTCAAGCCAGCAATTATGACGCCCTCGGCTCCCAAATCTCAGATGGCAAAAACATCTGCTAACGGGAAACTCTCCGAGGCTGCGATCAAACGCTCATCCTCTCGATACTTGTCTAAAACCCGCCGTGCAAACTTCCAAGGGTCCAGGCAAACGTATCTTTGACCGTGGATGACCTCGAATACCGGCAATGCTTCATATTTGTGGCTCACGAGCCACTTTGTTGGACCGTCATGCCCCATAGCCTGATGCATGAAGCCAACCCGGAAGATGTCCCAAAAGATTCTGCGTTCATGGTCGCTCAGGTTTAGATCGTTTCCCATCTCCTCGCGGATTTCATTTTCGCCTCGCGCCCTGTCCTCCAACTTGAGCTTGGCAATGATGTAACGCTCATAGAGTGGCAGTGCGATCATCAGGGCCGCGAACGCCCCATCGCCTTCGGGCAGCTCCTCAAGTTTCTCGATTGGCCTCACGAACCACCCGTTAAAACGCTCGGTCGGAGTTGCGCCGGGTCTCATTCTGGCCCCCTTGATTGCCGGAGTCGAAGACGGAGCAAAAGGACGGTCAAAGATAGCCGATCCTATTTCGCCCCAGACCCACTCCGCAAGCCGCCACCTCCAACTGTTGACCCAAGGCGGCGGAGAGCCTTCGTCACGCCATACAACTTTTCATTTGACATATGTAAACTCATTTGTCATAGTGTGCGGCATGGACGGGCGATGATGCTCGTCAATCGACGGAGGAAGTTATGGAAACGACCTGGTTTACCCGCTACGGCATCGAATACACCGGCCAACTCTTCGACATCGACTTAGCCAAGGGCATCGCCTCGTACCATAAGGAGCGTCATTGCTCCCGCTGCGGCGGGGCTGGCCGCTCAGAGAAATGGCGATACACCGGCCTGACCTGCCACGACTGCGGCGGCACCGGCAAGCACAAAAAAGGCCCGGTAATTTGTAAAGCCTACACCGCCGAGAAGCTGGCCAAGCTGAACGTGGCCCAGGAGAAGGCCCAGGCCAAGCGACAGGAGAAGAAGCAGGTCGAAGCCGCCGAACGCGCCCGCATCGCAGAAATCGAGCGTCAGCACCGGCAGGAACAATCCGAGGCATGGAAAGCCGCCCACGCCGACGTGATGGACGGGATACGCCGCTACGCGGGCAGCGAAGAAGAGGACACGGAGAACTTCTTCAACTCCATGTGGGACGCCATCCGGAAATACGGCAAGCTCAGCGACCGCCAACTGGATGCCACCCGCGCCGCGATTGCCCGCGAGGAAGCCAAGCGCCAGTCCCAATACGTCGGCACCATCGGCGAGCGCATTGAGCTGACCCTGACAATCGAGAGGGTCATACCCATCGGCGAGCGAGGCTTGTACGGCCAGAAATACCTGAACCTCTGCCGCGACCAGCAGGACAATCGCATCGTCTACAAGGGAACCGGCTATTCACTGCCCGGCGAGGGGAAGACCTGCCGCATCAAGGCCACTGTGGATAGCCACACCTGCTACAAGGGCGAGAAGCAGACCATCATCGCCCGCCCCAAGCGGATCGAAGCAAAGGCTGCTGCATGACCGCCGCCTTCTTGCTCCGCACCGTCCTTATGCTCTGGGGCGACCACTGGCAGCAGCCGTGCCTTGCCTTATTGGCGAAGCACGGCCACCGCTACACTCGGCAGACGCTCTGGAACTGGAAGACCGGCAAGACGCCGGTGCCGGAGTTTATCGAGGTGATTCTCACTGGCGAGGCAAAAGAAGGTGTGCCTAAGACAGGTGGTCACCTGGAAACCTTGTCTTCCTGAGGTTCTTGACGCCAAAGACGAAACAAATTTCATCTTCAATGCCGCGCGCGCCCGGATGCACAGTATACGGGCGAGACCCTCCTTCGACCACGAAATCGCCCCCTTCCTTGAAGACCCAAAATTTGTGCTTCGTCCCGTCTTCTTTCTCACCTTCGCACTCATACAAAAATGTTCGATTGGCCACGGTTTGCCCTCCCAGCCAGCGAATGAGATCTGCGGACACCAGTGCCAAAGGTTCTGGTGGTCAGACGCCAGGATTCATCCGATTGTCGAACCCTTTCTTGAGCCAGTAGAAAAGGGCATCTGCCCCCGCAGCTCCCGGAGTCCCGAAGGCAAAGCCCGTATTCCCATAAACCTTAGCAACGTGATTGATGATCGCGCTCGCGCCCGCCATGATCGCTTCCATGTCAGACCGCTTGATCTGGGGGATCATCACCTGTTGGGGCGAGAGACGGGTCACCTTGTCGCTATGCCCCACCAGCTTGTTGCGGTGAAGCCTGACTGGCTCACAGCTCGCCACGAAGTCGTCGATGAGTTTCTTGAGCTTGGCGTCCTGATCGTAGAAGGCTTCCAGCGCACGGAAATTCAGATTCTCTCGACCACATGATCTGACCGGATCGCTCAAGCGGCACACCGCCATGGTCATATCGGTACGTAGAGATTCTTCGATAAGGTTGAAGGCCATCGGCGATGCATCCATGATTACGAAATTGTCTGGCTGGCCGAATGCGCCAAGGTAGAATTCCCATTTGCGGCTCAGCGATGCCACATCTTGGCATAGCCACATAAATATATCACGTACATCGTCTGGAAGCACGTCGAGGTGTCCGAAGTCGCCTTCTGCCATTGTCGCCTCCAAGGAAAGGAGCACGCGTCAACCGGGCTATGATACCTGACCGCCGCCCCTGTCACATCAACCTTCTACCGCGCACCATTCAGCGCACTAAATCCCCTGGAAATCGTGCGATTTCTGGAATCCATAAGAAATATGCAATGCCATAAGTCCCGCAACCGCTCCAGATTACGGAAAACAGGGGGTCGGCTTCCCGTCATGGTCAGCAAGGTGACGGTGAAGGACAGCAAGTATACTAACATCCTGATGGGCACCGTTCAGGCCGCCATCGCCCACGGCGTCCTCGACGCCGTCCGCGCCGGCGACATCCCTCGGGACAAGGTCAACGACCTGGGCATCATCTACTCCGTCTGGCTCGACCCCTCGGTCGTGAAGGTCGACGACCTCGACCACCAGGCCCTCTTCGCCGTCCACCGCGAGGCCACCGCCAGGGTCATCCGCAAGGCCCTCCGCAACGAGCCCACAATCGACTGGCTGCTCGAGAACCAGGACAGGGTCGAGCACGACTTCCACAAGCTGGGCGTCGACGGAGAGCTGTGAGCCGACAGCCGGCGTCCCGGGGGCTCCGGGGGATCGACCCGGATCGCTTATCCCTCCCCGTCCGGCCGAATCGGCCTCCGCTCGCGGTTCGACTCGTAGATCGCCTGGATGACGGCGACGACCCGGCGGCCGTCGGCGCCGGTGACCTCCGGGGGGCGGCGCTCGCGGATCGCCCGGAGGAAATCCCGGATCTGGAGGGCGTGGTAGTGCTGGACCGGGTCGACGGCGGCGAACCGGGAGCGGTCCTCGGCCTCGAACCGCGACAGATGCTGCTCCTCGCCGGGGATCGTCCAGAGGTCGTTGAGCGGCGGCTCGGAGATGGGCGTCATGCCCGCGATGAACGTCGCGCCCCGGTCGGTCTCGACGCCCACCGACGCGCCGTTGGATCCATGGATATGCACCTTGGTATGGATTCCCGGCTTCTGCGAGAGGCTCGTCACCACCGAGGCCAGCCCGCCCCGTTCGAACCGGAGGATCGCGACGGCCGAGTCCTCGACCTCGACGTAGGGATGGCTCAGGTTCGCCCAGTAGCCGGACACCTCGGCGACGCGGTCGCCCATCATCCAGATGAGCAGGTCGATCATGTGCGGGGATTGATTGATGAGCACCCCGCCCCCTTCGGTGTCCCACCGGCCGCGCCAGGGGTCGGAGCGGTAGTAGGCCTCGTCGCGCCAGCTATACATCTGGAAGGTGCCCAGGATGGGCCGGCCGATCTTGCCGGCGTCGATGGCCGCTTTCATCCGACGCACCGGCTCGTACCACCTGCGCTGGCTGATCACCCCCAGCCGGACCCCCGCGCGGTCTGCCGCGGCGAGCATCCGGTCGCAGTCCTCCAGGCTCGCCGCCAGGGGCTTCTCCACCAGCACGTGGGCGCCGGCCTCGGCCGCCGCGATTGTGGGCGCCGCGTGCAGCGGGTGCGGCGTGCAGACGAAGACCGCCTCCACGTCCGCCTCGCGGACCATCGTCGCGGCGTCGGTGAAGGGCAGCGCGCCGGACCCCGCGGCGAACGCGGCGGCCCGCGCGGCGTCGCTGTCGCAGACCGCGACGAACTCGGACTCGGCCAGCGTGCTCAGCGCCTTCGCCTGGATCTGGCCCACCTTGCCGCAGCCCACCAGCGCCGTGCGGATTCGACTCATGGCCTTGCTCACCCCGGGAAATAGACCTCGCCCATCCGGCGGAGGAACGCCAGCGACTCGGCCATCTCCTCCATCCCGTTCATCCCGTCCTCGATGCTCACCCATCCCTTGTAATTGTGCTCGGTCAGGATGCCGAAGATCGCGTCGTAGTCGTTCAGCCCCTTGCCGGTCACCCCGTGCCGGAGATCCGGCGAGTACCCGAGCGTGCCGTCCGCCTGCTTCAGCCCCTCAAGGGTTGCCCCCTCGGCCAGGAACCGGTCGCTGGCGTGCATGCTCACCACCCGGTCGGCGACGGCCCGCAGGAGCGCGATCGGATCATCGCCCGCGACGATGGCGTTCGACGGGTCGTACTGGACGCCGAAGTGCGTCCGCTCGGGGATCGCGGCCAGCAGCTCCAGGAAGACGTCCTGCTTCTGGGCGAACTCGGGGTACTTCCAGAAGCCGTCCTTGTAGTGGTTCTCGATCCCCAGGACGACGTCGTGCTCGCGGGCCGCCGGCAGGACGGCCTCGATGCACTCCACGACCCAGGCGATCCCCTGCTCGCGGCCCACGTCCGGATATCGCTGGCCCGAGAGCACGCGGCAGACCGTCCCCGGCCCGCCCAGCCGGTGAGCGACCCCCACCAGCTTGATTTCACGCTCCACGGCCCGTTTGCGGGCGTCGGGATCGGGGTTGGTGAAGTCGGGCGAGCAGCAGAGCATCGGCATCGCGAACCCCGCCGAGCGGATCGCCTCCCCCACCCGGTCGATGTACGCGTCGTCCAGGCTCTCGAAGAACCCGTCGTACATCTCCAACCCGTCGGCGTCGAGCGATCGCGCCATCTCGATCCACTCGAAGACCGACATCGAGCGGTCCCCGGCGATCCGGTCGATGTAACACTTCGGGAACGCCGCCAGCTTCAGCGCCATGGCCCCATCTCCGATCGGGTAACGTGAGGAGCGACCTCGCCGGGCATTGTAGCATCATCGGCAGGGCGGCAGTTGCCCGGCGTCGTCCTCGTGATGTCGTGAGGTTTCCTGCCGTCGAGATTGCTGGGCTTGCCGAGGAGGCCGAGAAACCCGATGCTGAGCAGGTCCAGGCATGTTCCGTCTCGGAGCCGTGGCGCAGGATCGGTGTTCCCATGAGTGACTTCCTCCCCTGGTACAACAGCCTCGCGAAGCCGTCGTGGACGCCCAGCCCGGCGACGATCGGGACGGTCTGGCAGATCCTCTATCCGATCATCCTGGTCACATTCCTTTTCGTGTTCGTGCAGGCGGGGCGGGGGAAGATCCCGGCGCGTGTGGCGTTGCCGTTCGCGATCAACCTGGTGGCAAACCTGATCTTCACGCCGATCCAGTTCGGGCTCCGGAAGAGACTGTAGCAGCAAAGTAGTTGAGGAGATCGCCTTCTCTGGTGTAAACCATCCTCCGGATGAGCATCTCGTCCGGAGGAGCGGGTCATGGATCGGCCAGGCGACTACGTCCCGGATCCCACCGAAGGGATCACCCGGGCGGAGGATCTCCCTCCCCCGCATGTCGAGCACCGGAGTCGTAACTTCCGCCGCCGCAAGTGCCCGCGCTGCGGCCGCTCGGCCCCGCGCTGCAACCAATCTCAGCGGACCCTCCATGACCTGGGCAATGCCCGCACCGGCCGGCCGATCACCATCGTGATCGCCTACTCCAAGCACCGCTGTCCCGACTGCCGCCGGTGCTTCAACGCCGACATGGCCGACCTGGCCCTGCCGAAGTGCCGCTATACCCACCGCGTGCAGCAGACGGCCGTCCGCCTGGTCGTCGAGGATGGCCTGCCGTATCGGTCGGCGAGCTGGCACCTCTGGCGCGATCACCGCGTCTTCGTGCCCTGGGCCACGATCCAGAACTGGGTCGAGGCCGGGGGGGAAAAAGGCGGCCCGCCGGATCGAGGCCGAGTACCTCGCCCGCGGCCTGGAGGACTTCAGCGGCTACATCGCCGTCGATGAGTTGTACGACGGCCCGTTCTGCGTCCTGTCCCTGGTCGACAACCGGACCTTCACGCGGCTGATGTACCGGGTCCTGGAGAAGGCCCCGACCCGGGATGACATCCGCGCCTTGCTCCGCGACTTCAAGGCCCGCTGCGATGCTCGTGGCCTGACGATCCGAGGCGTCACCACCGACGGCTCGAACCTCTATCCGACGCCGTTGGCCGAGATCCTCCCCGACGCGCCCCATCAGGTTTGCCGGTTCCACGTCCTGAAGGAGATCACCAAGGCCGTGCTGCACGCCCTGGCCAAGCTCCGGAAGGAGATGAAAGCCCGGCTGCCCAGGCGGCCGCGGGGCCGCCCCAAGAAGGATCAATCCCGGGAGGTGCGACGAGCCAAACGCCAGGAGCGACGGATCGAGGAGCTCTTCGAGCACCGGCACCTGTTCGTCCGGAAGAAGCTGACGGCCGCTGAGGGGCGGACGTTGCGGAGGGTCACGCGAGGCCTGCCTCAACTGCGAACCCTGCGGTCGATCATGGACGAGGTCTACCGCTTGTTCGACCGCCGCTGCCGGGCGGCTACGGCCCTGGCCCGGCTGGCGAAGCTACGGTCTCGGGTGCGTCGTTTCAAGCGGATCGGCCGGGCCCTGGAGAAGCTGTACACGCCGAACCTGGAGAAGGCTCTGACGTACCTGGACGACAAACTGCTGCCGGGGACGAGCAACGCGGTGGAGCGGGGCAATCGCCGCTACCGCAAGGCCCAGCGGAGCGTCTACTCGGTACGGACGGCGGAGCACATCCGGCAGCGGATCGCCCTGGACATGCACCGGGAGCAACGGGCCGAGGGCCGGTCCCGGACCACGAAAGTCCTGCATCAAGCCCGTGCGGGACCGTGAAGGTCCTCTACCCTGATGCTACAGTCTCCTCCGGAACCTGCCGCTGGCGGCCGTCGATATCCTGGTCGTCTGGGGGACGATCGTCTGGATGATCGCCGCGGTCTGGAAGCACGCGCGATGGGTCGCCGTGGCGCAGGTGCCGTATCTCGTCTGGGTCTCGATCGCCACCGTGCTCCAGCTTTCGATCACGGCGATGAACTGGAAGTGAGGCGCGGGCGGGGTCCAGGTTATGCCGAGCAGGCGGTCGCGGTTCTCATTGACGATCCGCGGCGCCGGGCCGGACCCTCACCCGGCCTTCGGCCCGAACCTACCTGCGGTTAGGTTCGACCCTTCTCCCTGCGGCAGCGGGGAGAAGGTGCCGCGCGGCGGCGGATGAGGGGGCGCGCATCCCGAGGCACTCGCCTGCCCTCACCCGGCACTTCGTGCCACCCTCTCCCGCTCGCGCGGGCGAGGGTCGTCCCAACCTTCGCCCCGCGGGAGAAGGTGCCGCGCAGCGGCGGTTGAGGGGGGGCCTCTGGCCAAGGCTTGCGCCGACCCTCACCCGGCACTTCGTGCCACCCTCTCCCGCTCTCGCGGGCGAGGGTCGTCCCAACCTTCGCCCCGCGGCAGCGGGGAGAAGGTGCCGCGCAGCGGCGGATGAGGGGGCGCGCATCCCGTGGCACTCGCCGACCCTCACCCGGCACTTCGTGCCACCCTCTCCCGCTCTCGCGGGCGAGGGATTGAAGGAGCGGCGGATGAGGGTTTCCCACAGCGACAGCATCATCCCGTCCGACCGCTCAGGCGGCCGGGATCGCGGTGCGGCGGGCGGCGAGGCCGGCGTCGCAGTTGTCGCAGTGGCCGCAGGGCTCCGACGCGTCTTCGTCGCGGCCGAAGTAGTCGAGGAGGTACTGCCAGCGGCAGGACCGGGTCTCGGCGTAGTCGGTGAGCTGGCGGAGGCGGAGCTTGTCGAGCTCCTCACGTTCCTCGTACTCGCGGGCCAGGCGGGTCAGGTCGTCGAGTGTCAGGTCGGGTTGCAGGAGCAGCAGCTTGCCGGAGAGGTCCTCCTTGACGATCCGCTTCGCGCGGAAGAGGTTGAGCGCGACCTTCAATCGGGTCTTCGGCAGGGGCGAGATGGCCTGCACCTCCTCGAGCTTCGGCGGCATGTCGCTCAGCCGCTTGAGCGCGTGGTGCGCGTTGACGAGGTCCTCCGCCGAGGGATACCGGCCGGACTGGAAGAACCTGTGGAGCTTCTGGTCGTCGGGGCGGTACAGCAGCGTGCAATCGGCGGGCAGGCCGTCGCGGCCCGCGCGGCCGAATTCCTGGTAGAAGGCCTCGACCGTCCCCGGCATGTGGGCGTGGATCACCCGGCGGATATCCGGCTTGTCGATCCCCAGGCCGAAGGCATTGGTCGCGATCATGATCGGCACCTCGCCGCTCATGAACCGGTCCTGGTTGGCGGCGCGGTCGGCGGTCCTCATCCGCCCGTGGTAGGTCGTCACCGAGAGCCCCGCGGCGGTCAGTTCGTCCCGGAGACTCTCCAGCGCCTTGACGGTCGCGACGTAGACGATGCCGCTGCCCTCCTGATCGTTGAGCGTCTTCACCAGGGCCTCGACGCGATCCTCCTCGCTGCCGCACGGCACGACGGAGAGGTGGAGGTTGGGCCGGTCGAAGCCGTTGTGGACGATCCGGGCGTCGGGGATGCGGAGTTGCCGGCGGATGTCGTCGACGACCTCCTCGGTCGCCGTGGCGGTGAGCGCCAGCACGGTCGGGCGGCCCAGGTCCTCGACCACCGCGCCGAGACTCAGGTACTCGGGCCGGAAGTCGTGCCCCCACTGGCTGACGCAGTGGGCCTCGTCGACCACGAAGAGGTCGATCTCGACCCGGCGCAGCAGGGCGCGGAATTCCGGATCGGCGAGCTGCTCGGGCGTGGTGTAGATGAACTCGCGATGGCCGTTGTCGATCGCCGCCTCGGCCTGCTCGCGCTCGGCGGCCGAGAGCGTGCTGTTGAACACGATGACCTCGAACCCCTTGCTCCGCAGCGCCTCAGCCTGGTCCTTCATCAGGGCGATCAGCGGGCTGACCACGATCGTGGCCCCCTCCAGCTCCAGCGTGGGGAGCTGGAAGCAGAGGCTCTTGCCCGAGCCGGTGGGCATGATCACGATCGCGTCGTCCCCCTGGATCGCCGCGCGGATCGCCTTCTCCTGCCCCGGCCGGAACGACCGCAGCCCGAACTGCTCGCGGAGCCGACGGACCAACTCCGCGCGGCTGATGGACCGCTCCCCCGCCACACTCGCCTTCGACATGGGCCCCCCTTGCTCCGCCCTGGATTCGCGGCCCGGCCGGCGAACACCGCCGCGCCGCTCGTGGCGACAGGACGACGTAACGCAAAGACCATGCCGAGGACCGTCCGGTCGACGTCCCGGGGTGGTATCCGCTCAGCGCAGGTCGGCGAGGCTCTCGGGCAGCGAGCAGGCGGCCCCCTTGTCGAGCCAGGCGCGGCCGATGCGGCGGATCTCGTCCCAGGACGACGTGGCGCCGAGGAGGACGGAGAACGTGCGACGTTCGGTCCAGCGGTTCAGCTCCATGTCGCGACAGAAGGCGGGATAGTCGGTCGCGAACGAGCGGATCCGCCTGCCCTCGGGCACGAAGAACTGGCCCACCGAGCCGAAGCTGTAGGCGTAGGGCGATCCGGGCTTCCAGAGCGACGTCTGCGAGTTCAACCAGCCGATCGGCCAGTGGTCCCAGATCCCGGCCCCCCAGCCGACGCCCCCCTCGGCGCCCTTCGTGCAGTGGTCGATCAACTGGTTCCGCCCCTCCGCGAAACCGCTCGCCTGGCCGAGCACCGCGAAGAGCAGCCGATCGCGGAACGGCAGGACCAACGCGCATCCGGCCGACCGCGAGATGGCCGCGAGCGTCGCGTCGTCGCCCCGGCGCCGGACGTCCCCTTTCTCGCTCCAGAAGATGTCGTAGCGGCGATCGGCGTACAGATCGAGCACCGCGTGGACGTGGGCGTCGCCATGCCTCGGATCGCGCGGAAAGAGGTCACCCAGCAGCGAGCCGACGGGGGCGACGCCGAAGAGTTCCACCGGCTGCGTGCTGTAGCCGACGACCTCCCCCGGCATCAGGCTCTCGTAGCTCATCCGGCGGAGGATCAATCCGTCCGGATCTGCGAAATAGTCCTCCGTCCCGCGGAGGCGCGGTTTCGTATCATCTTTCATGTTCACACAGAAATAAGTCCAGCGGACCCAGGCACGCGCCGGGCCGGACTCGATCACGTCCACGAAGCTGTTCCGCTCCCGGCGTCCGAGGTCGTTGAACAGCTCCGCGTCGCCGAGGTTGCCCTCGAAGAACTGGTTGCACATCGCGACGCCGCTGGGCAACTCCAGGAGCGGGCAGTAGCTCGCCTCGTGGCTGAAGATGAACCGCTCGGGGCGACCCTGCCAGAGCACGACGACGGCCTTCCGCGGGTTGAGGTCGGCGTGCGGCGGGCTCGGGGTCAGCGGGCCGGCGTAGCGTCCGGGCGCGTAGTCGCTCACCTCCACGGCGGAGACCCCGCGGAGCGCATGATTCGCGAGCTGGGCCATGGTTCGCGGCTTTTCGCGTGCGGAATGCAGGCCCTCGTCCGCACCAGCCGCGCCGGACCAGGTAACGAATGCCGCGAAGGCGAACCACAACCGGACTGCACGCCGCGGCATCGGACATCCTCCTCGGTTCAGCCGGTGGCCGGCGCCCCCCCCACCCTGGCCCTTCTCCCCGCCGGAGGGAGGGGCCGGGTGGGGGGCGCCG
>JAXMBE010000070.1:0-45993 GCA_046349995.1 Isosphaeraceae bacterium
CCGCCCCGCGATGAGGAAGTGGCCGCGATACCGGCATAGAACCGGTTCGGGTCGTTCGGGTCGACGATCAGGCTGGTGACGTCGCCGCGGGGGAGGCCGTCGTGGCCGCTCAGGAGTGAGTAGGTCTCGCCGTTGTCGTCGCTACGGTAGAGGCCCCCCCCGAGGACCGTACCGGCGAGGACCATCGGCTGGTCCCCACCGGGCGTGCGGACGCGGATCGATGTCGGCAGGAGGGCCTTCACCCGGAACTCCGCACCGCCCGGGTTCAGAGGGTGGACAGTCCAGTTCGCTCCGCCGTCGGTCGTGCGGAGCACCCCGATGGGCGGACCGCCGGCATTGTCGGTCGCGGGCCCGCCGCTGCTGAAGGAGCCGGTCCCGGCGAAGAGCGTCTTGTGAGACGCGTCGAGCGGACTGAATGCGAGATCGCCCATGGCCAGCGAGGGGAGCTGGTCTGTCAGCGGGGTCCACCGGGTCGCGGCCGGGTTCTGGCCGTTCGCATTATCGGTCCGCCAGACCCCACCGTTAACGGTGGCGACGTAGATCTGCGCCGGGTTCCCGGGGTTGATCGCGACGCTCTGGATGGCGCCCGTGGTGATCCCGAAGGGGACGTCAATACGCTCCGAACCGTTGATGGGCGCCGGGCCCTGCTCGATCCAGGCGGGCACCGCGGAGAGGAGGGCCCGAGCTTCGAGATCGGTGTGGCAGGACAGTAACAAACCATGCCGGGCACGACGCCGTGCCTTGCGGGAAAGACCGAGCAGGCGGCGGGGGAGCGACGACGCTTGCATGATTGAAACTCCGGCTTCGACGGATCGAACGATCGAGCGATCTTTCGGATGTGCGACGAGAGCGTCGGCCACTGCCCATCGCGACTCGGCGAGGGCTCGCGTCGGGGCGATCGCTGAACGAGACATACCAGTCTAACACCGAATTGAGCTTTCCGAGTTGACGTGTCTGCCACGCCGTCCCCGGGGTCGAATCGGGCCCCTGTCCTCGCCCTGGAGTGGGCCGGATGCACGGAATCTGCCGGTTGAACGACCGGCGAGACACCGAACGAAGGCCTCGCCCTTGCACCGACTCCATGAGCCGGCTTGACAGCACGGGCGATCTCCTAGAGGATTCGTCGCGGACACGTGGGCTCGACACGCTCGGCCCGCGAGTGACACCCGGGACGGATCCCCTTCGCCCTGGCCCGATGGACCGAGCCCCCACCATGCATCTCCTCCTCGCCTCCGCGCCGGAGAACTCCCTCGGCCGGTTCGCCCTCTGGCTGTTCCTGAACAACAAGCCGCTGGGATTCGCCGCGGGGGCGCTGGCGCTGGCGCTGATCTGGCGACGAGATGGCTCGTTCCGGGGTGCGGATCGCATCGCGGCCCTGGCCCTGGCGTTCCTCTGCGCCCGCGCGGCGGTCTTCCTCGCGACGTATGATTGCTGGGATTTTCTGGTGTATTGCGACACCGGCCGGGCCATGCTGGAGGGGACCGACCCGTATGCCAGCGTGATGAGCCAGTACCCGGTGCATGCCCTGCCGCTGTTCGGGCTCTTCGCACGGCTGCCGTTCCGGGCGGCGTCGGCGCTCTGGTACGCCTTCAGCCTCGCGGCGCTGGTGATGTCGATCCGCCTGGCGGCGACGCTCGCGCGAGGAGAGCGGCACGACGCAGACGCGTTGCCCTGGTGCGGCCATCCCACCGTGTTCGTGGCGGTCGCGCTGGCGGGGGCCACGACCTGGGGACTCGACGCCGGCCAGCTCGTCGCCTGGACGACGCTCTGGATCTACCTGGCCATCGACGCGCTGCGGCGGGAGAAGCATGTCGCGGCCGGGCTGGCGCTGGCGGCCGGCTCGCTCAAGATCACGACGTTTCTGCCGTTCCTGCTCCTGCCGTTCGATCGCAGGCACACCCGGGCGCTGCTCGTCGCGGGGGCCGTCGTCGCGATCCTCTGCGCCGTGGTCGCGCCTCCCTCACGGCTCCTGGCCATGCAGCGGCGGCACGTCGAGAATGTGGCGCAGGCCCGGCAGGTCGGAGCGGTGAACGACTACACGTTCGCCGGCGCGTATCATGATGACCTCCTGGGCCTGGAGCACTGGCTCTACTGCATCGGCCTGCGCGACGCCCGCGCGGTCTCGGCGGCGCAGCTCGGGCTGCTGGCCGTCGCCGGCCTGGGGCTGCTCTGGGATTTCCGGCTCCGCGGCGCGCGGCGCGACGACCGGCTGCTGTCGGTCCTGCTCTGCCTCTACGCTTGCCTGTTCCTCTATCACCGGATCTACGACGCGGTGATCGTCGCCTTGCCGATGGCCTACTGCCTGGAGATGGCCCGCACGTCGCCCCGGATACGGGCCAACGTCTACCGGGCGATCGCCTCCGGGCTGGTCCTGGTGCTCAATTTTCCGCGCGGCGGGGTGCTCCTGAGCTTCACGGCGTGGACCGAACAGGCGGGGGCGATCGGCCGGCTGGCACAGTTCGTCCTCCTGCCCTACTGCACCTGGATCCTGCTCGCCTCCTTCGGCCTGCTCTGGTACCTGGACCGGCGAAGTTTGATGGATGTCGGGCAGCCGAGTTGAGAGGACGGTCGAGTCAGAGCCGGAAGCGTGAGCGACGGCCGAGGGGCTCTTCCACGGTGGTCGGGCCGTCGCTCACGCTTCCGGCTCTGACGAGTGACGGATCTCCCTTCGGATCACTTCCGGTACGTTTCCGGGACGTACTCGGCGAGCTTCCGCGGGGCGTACTTCTCCGTGATCCGGGCGAAGCGGGGGAGGCCCTTCACGGTGGGGACGCTCACCCAGTCCTCGCCGATCAGGGGCATCGCGTAGTCGAGGAACGCGTCGGTCACGTCGATCCGGCTCGGGGCGATCCAGTCCTTCGGGAAGAACCGCTCGGAGTTGGCCACCTGGTCGAGCGGGACCTTGTCGTAGTGGACGTTGTACCCCGCGGCGGTGCGGTCGCGGAGGATCGTGGACATCCAGCCGTTCCCCTCCCTGAGCGCAACCTCGACCGCGTGGCAACCGACGCCGTACGCCTCGTCCAGGTCGATCACGCTGGCGTACGCGATGGCGTTGCGCTGGTCGGTGCCGGGCACCTGCCCGCGCGCCTTGCCCGGTACGGGGAACTTCAGCGTGTTCAGGTAGTTGACGACGATCTGGGCGACGGTCTGCTGGCTCGAGCTGAACTGGACGTGGCCGAAGTTGTCGCGGATCGTCCCCAGGTCCCCGACGTCGAAGCCCTCGCTGACCACGACGATGCACCGGCCGTCGCTCTCGAGCTGCCGGAGGACGTTCTCGCCGAGCTGGGGCAGGGTGAGCCCCGACTCGGTCAGGTAGATCTGGATCGGCATCTTCCGCTCGGGATCGGCGAGCCGGGCGGCGGCCGGGATGAAGCCGATCTTCCGGCCCATCGCCTGGATCACCAGCACCGGGTCGGCCGGCGCCGAGCCGCCGTTCTCCTCGTTCGCCTGGCGGAGGTAATGGGCGTAATACCGGGCCACCGAGCCGTAGCCGGGCGAGTGATCGAGCAGCTTGAACTCGGGGTCGCCCAGGTCGTTGTCGATCGTCTTGGGGACGCCCACGGCCACGAGGTCCAGCCCGCTGTCGTGCGCCAGGCGGCTGATCTTGTGGGCCGTGTCCTGCGAGTCGTTGCCGCCGATGTAGAAGAAGAAGCCGACCCCGTGGGCCCTGAAGACCTCGACCACGCGGGCGAAGTCCTGCTCCTGGTTCTTCTTCAGCTTGTACCGGCAGGTGCCGATGCTGCCGGCCGCCGGCGAGGTGCGCAGCAGGGCGATCTCCTCGGCCGGCGTGGCGGAGAGGTCCAGGAGGGCCTCCTTGAGCACGCCCTCGATCCCGAACCGGCCGGCGTAGACCGTGCCGAACGTCGCCGGGTGGCGGCGGCAGGTCTCGACGATCCCCCGCAGTGAGTTGTTGATGACGCAGGTCGGCCCCCCCGACTGCGCGACCACGACGTTGCGAGCGGCCATGATTCCCTCGTTCCTTTCTTGGCGGAGGATGCGAAGCGGTCGCCGGCCCCAGCTCAGCGCTTCCAGGGCGGGGTGTCGGGCAGGAGCTGGGTGAACCGCGCCACCTGGGCGTCCATGTAGGCGCCGGCGTAGTTCTCGGCGAGGAACCGGGGCAGGGCCTCCTCGAAGAACCGCTGCCACGACTGGTCCTCGTGGCCGGGGTCGATCGGGTAGAAGAGGACCCCGTTGGCCTGGGCGGCCTGCATGTCGCCCGGCGCGTCGCCGACCATCAGGATGTGGTTCGGCTGGTACTTGCCGACGGCGGCCAGCGCCAGGTGCTCCTTCTTGCTGCCGAGCTCCTGGCCGGCGATCAGCCCGACGTGACCGGCCAGGTCGTGCTCCTCCCATTCGCGCTTCAGGGCCTCGCCGGGCGTGGCCGAGACGACCATGACGTCCGCCTTGCCGTTCATGCACTTGAGCGACTCGCGGACGAACGGGAAGGGGGGCACGTCGTGGACCATCTCGCCGATGGTCCTGTTGACCGCCTCGCTCCACGAGAGCGCCAGCGCGAGGTCCGCGTCGCCGGTCTTCTCGACCTCGGCCTTGAGCGTGGGATTCGCGAGCTTCGTCTCGCGCTGGATCCAGCCCCGCAGGCCCTTCAGCGGCGGGATCGGGTGCTCGCGCCGGAGGACCTCCGGCCGCTCGATCAGCAGGTCGAAGGTTTTGACCAGCGCCGGGAAGCGGTTGATCCCGCGCCACTGGGAATACAGGTTGATGAACTCGGCGGCCTCGCGGGCGTACTTGGAGATCGCGGCCAGGTTGTAGGACTGGATGATGTTGGGGATGAAGCATTCCTTGTGCTTCACCTCCATGGTGTCGAAGGCGCAGCCGTCACTATCGATACCCACGAAAAAGTCGTTTCGCTTGGGGAACTCGCGAAGAGCCTGCTGCGCGTCGCCCGGCGCCGTCATGCCACGTTCCTTTCCCGAACTGCGGAGGGTGTGTCGAGTCGCCCGGATGTTCCTCGCCGTGGGAGGGGCGGTGCGTCCTCGCCCGGCGGCCGAACGGCGGGATCGGGGGGACGCCCGTCGCGAGGCGTCGATCCTCGATCCGCCGATTATGCCAGGAGATCGGCCTCCTCGTCATCCCGCTCGGGGTGGAGCAGACCGGTTTCCAGCCCCGGTGACCGGGACGCCGTCGCCGCCTTGCGACAGGCCGGCGGTCACACGGACGGGTTGCGGCCGTACGTGCATGCGTGCTCGGCCCGCCTCCAGGTTCATTTGGAGGGACGGTCCGTCATCGGGTATTATCGAGCATTCATCCCGTGCAGGCAGGTCGGGACCGATGCGGGTCTGGTCGGGTGGCGGATCCGGGGATTGCGGGCGGTGCTCCGGGGGGACGAGGTTCCCGATGGCGATCTTCGAGCGGCCGAAGTCGATGGAGAAAGTCCCGGTCGACCTCCTTGCGGTCATCCGGGATTCCGGCGTCCTGCCCGAGCGGCAGATCGCCGACATCCGGACCCGGCTGGTCAAGGGCGAATACCCGGTCGACCCCATCGGACTGGCCGAGCAGCTGGTCAGGGAAAAGCAGCTCACCGTCTACCAGGCGAAGCGGTTCCTGAGCGGCCGGTCTCACGGGCTGCTGGTCGGCCGTTACGTGATCCTGGACCGGATCGGTTCCGGCTCGATGGGCCGCGTGTACAAGGCCCATCACCAGATGATGGACCGGGTCGTCGCGTTGAAGATCATCGCCCCGGAGATCTCGGCCAACGAGAAGGTCGTCGCGCGGTTCCAGCGCGAGATGAAGCTGGTCGGCCGGCTCGACCACCCCAACGTCGTGCGCGCCTTCGACGCCGACCAGGTGAACCGGACGCTCTTCATCGTGATGGAGTTCGTCAACGGCCACAGCCTGGGCGAGCGGCTCAAGAAGGGCCCGATCCCGCCGGCCGAGATGTTCGATTTCGCCGCCCAGGCCGCGCTCGGGCTGGCGCACGCCCACGAGCAGGGCATGGTGCACCGCGACATCAAGCCGTCGAACATGCTCCTGACCCAGGACCGCAAGATCAAGATCCTCGACCTGGGGCTCGGGCTCTTGCTGGAGGCCGATAACCACTCGACGTTCGCGACGGCCGACGGGATCGCCGTCGGCACCGTCGATTACATGTCGCCGGAGCAGGCGATGGGCCGCGAGGTGGACGGCCGCAGCGACCTGTTCAGCCTCGGCTGCGCGATGTTCCACCTGATGACCGGCAAGCTCGCCTTCCCGGGCGACTCGCCGATCGACCGGCTCGGGCGGCGGCTCAATTCCAAGCCGGTGGCGATCACGGATTACATCCCCGAGATGCCGCTGTCGGCCGTGCGGGTCCTCGAGAAGCTGATGGCGAACAAGCCCGTCGATCGCTACGCCACGGCCCTGGAGGCGGCCGAGGCGCTCCAGGCGGTCGTCAGGCCGAGGAATCGGACGCCCAGGTCGAGCAACCCGACGGTTGACGTCCGGACCATGAACACCCCCGAGGAACCCAGGCCGGCGCCCCCAGGGGCGGATCGCTCGAGGTCTTCGCAGGAGATCCCGGAAGCCCTCGCGCGGGTGTCCACCGACGAGCTACCCTCGCCCGCGACACGGTCCTCATTGGGCGGCCCACGTCCACCGGCGTGGTTCCGCCCGCTCGCCCGCCTGGCGGAGGCACGACCTGCCGCCGCCCTGGCCGCCCTGTTGTCCATCACCGGCCTGGTCTTCGCCGCGGGCTTCGCGGCCGGCTACCTGCTCCGGTGAGGTTGGCCCCGCCCGCTCGCGATCCCTCGATCAGTGGTGGGACCCGGCTGCGTGGGCGACGGGCTTCGGCGCGGGGGTCGGCTTCGGCTTCTCCGTGAACACGTCGCGGAGCGCGTCGGCCAGGTCCGGGAACTTGAATGCGTAGCCGAGGGCCGATGCCCGCATCGGCAGCACCTTCTGGCCGGCCGCCACCACCCCGGCGACCTCGCCCAGCATGAGCTGAAGGAGGGCATCGGGAGGGCCGAACGGGATGAAGAACCGCCACGGGGTGTACGGCTTGCGGAGCACCCGCGAGAGCACCCGGGAGAAGTCGGCGTTGCGGACCGGGTTGGGTGCGGTGCCGTTGATCGGGCCGGAGGCCGCCTCGTTCTCGACGGCCAGCTTGAAGATCCCGGCGATGTCGTCGATGTGGATCCAGCTCATCCACTGCTGGCCGGTGGCCGGACCGAGCTTGCCGCCGCTGCCGATCGGTGCCCCGGGGCCGAGCTTGAAGATCGGCGTCATCACGCCGAGGGCCCCCTCGCCGGGGGCAAGCACCACGCCGGTGCGGACGATCGCCCGGCGCACGCCCAGCTCGGCGACCGGGTCGGACGCCTGCTCCCATTCGCGGCAGACCACCGCCAGGAAGTCCGATCCCGAGGGGCTGGACTCGGTGAGCTCCTCGTCGCCGTGGGCGCCGTAGATCCCGATCGCGGAGGCCTGCACCAGGACGCCCGGCCGGTCCTTCGCCTGGCGGATGGCCGAGACCACGTGCTCCGTCCCGTACACCCGGCTGTCGCGGATCTTCCGCTTGACCTCGGCGTTCCATCGATCGGCGAAGAGGTTGTGGCCGACGAGGTTCACGACCGCATCGCAGCCGTCGACCTCGCTCTGCCACCGGCCCTCGACCGACGGGTCTCCCTGGACGACCCGGAACTCGCGGAACTCGGGCTTGCGGCGCACGACATCAGAGTGCCGCGAGAGGATCACGATGTCGTGCCCCGAATCCCGCAGGGATCGTGCGAGATGACGACCGATGAGTCCCGACCCGCCGGTGATGAAGACCCGCATCACGCTCCTCCTTACTCACAACCCGCAGGGAACACGGAGCGACCTGCCTTCGCGGACCAGCTTCCGTCCTACCATTTCAGAACAGAGATCTTTTAGTGTCCCGAGGCGCGTCGTCAAGGACGGGGTCCCCGAGATTGGATGGATTTGTCCGGGACCCCGGGTCGGGAAGGGCCGCAGGCGAACCAGTCAGGCGAACATCCTCCGCACAGCCCGAGAGCCGGCCGCGAGCGATCCGACCGGGAGCGTCCGAGACGGTCCCTTGGAGTCGGTCGCGCGGACGGTCGTCGCGGCTGCGACCGGATTCGACGTCCCATGACCTCGCCGCGGCGGGCGGCCCAACCCGGAAAACCGAGCAGGGGAGGCACGGGCCCCGTCGAGTTGTCCATTAGATTGAGAGTGGGGCAATCCTCACTGTGAATTCCCGGTGAAACATGCATGGAAGGCGTTGGCCCGTCCCGGTCATCGTGGTAAGTTCTTAAGAGTAGGCGCAGCACGCTGACAGCGAACGGTTTTCGTCGTCGACGCGGTGCTGCCCCTGGGTGACGAGCCCGACTCCTTCGCCCCCACCAGGAGCCCAGGTCTACCATGCCTCCCGACGTCCGTAAGTGGTTTGACGTTGCCCGGCTGATGAACACTTACAAGCGACGGATGCCCCTCGTCCTGGTCAACGGGCTGGCCGAACAACCCGAGAGCTGGTTCGCCAACCGCATTCACCTCTCCCGCCACTTCGACGTCAAGATCCCCGAGATCCTGGTGTACGACGGCGACGCCTTGCACCGGCACATCGACGGCGGCGGCGAGGTGACCGTGGACTACCTGGCGGACCGGCTGGCCGTCTACCTGGACCAGTTCGTGCAGCGGCCGCCGTATCACCTGGTCGGCTCGAGCCTGGGCTGCCAGGTGATCCTCTCCTACGCGACCCGGTTCCCCGAGCGGGTCGGGAAGATCGTGCTGCTCTGCCCCTCGGGGTTTCACGGCGACGAGAACCTGCCCGCGATGGAGGGCGTGCGCCGCAGCCAGTACGACACCCTGGTGAAGTCGGTCTTCCACAAGGGCCGCTTCGCCTCCGACGACCTGGTCCGGGCGTTCGAGCGGAAGTTCCAGGACCGGAGGTGGAAGAAGGGAGTGCTCCGGACCTTGCGGGGGACGGTCGGGCACTCGGTGGCGCCGCTCCTGCCGCAGGTCCCGCACCCGACGCTGATCATCTGGGGGGCCGACGACCAGGTGCTCTCGGACGTGCCGGGCGCCGTGCGTGCCGCCGACCAGATCCTCAAGGTGCGGCAGCTGGTGATCCCGCGCTGCGGCCACGCCCCCCAGATCGAGAAGGCGCGGCTGGTCAACCAGCTGATCGTCCGCTACCTCAAGGACAAGCTGAAGCTCGTCCCCCCCGCGCTCGATCCCGAGCGGTTCCTGGCACAGTCGCGGCGGCCCAAGGGGCAGTTGACGTCGCGGCTCGCGGCCACGCTGGCCAGGCCGGTCGAATGATGACGGCGCAGGACCGGCCGTTCCCCCGGGGGACGTCCCGATGAGCGACTTCACGCTGTTCCTCGGCAAGTTCCTCCGGCAGGGAACCGCCATCGCCAGCCTCGCCCCGAGCAGCCCGTGGCTGTCCCGGGCGACCGTCCGGAACATCGACTGGGACCGCGCCGGGGTGGTCGTCGAGCTCGGGGCCGGCACCGGCCCGATCACCCAGGTGATCGCCGACCGCGCCCGGCCCGAGACCCGCGTGATCGTCCTCGAACGCGACCCGGATTTCTGCCGGCTGCTGCACGAGCGGTTCCCCGCCCGGCCGGGCTTCGAGGTCATCGAGGGCGACGTCCGCGACCTGGCGGCGATGCTCACCGACCGGGGGATCGGGCAGGCCGATTACATCGTCTCGGGCCTGCCCGTCCCGTCGTTCCCGAAGGACCTCCAGCGCAGCCTGTTCCGGGTCGTCGGGCAGGTGCTCAAGCCCGAGGGGACGTTCAACCAGATTACCGAGCTCCCCTGGGTCTACCTGAGGTTCTACAGGAAGTTCTTCGAGGACGTACGGTTCGTCTTCGAGCCGCGCAACCTGCCGCCGGCCGGCGCCTACTTCTGCCGGCGCGTCAAACCGATCACCTAGTCTGGCGAGCTGCAAATTCGTGTCACAATAGATGGTCGATGGGTGCCACGGGTTGTACTCGGCCACCAACCCGTGCAGGATTGCCGCGGTACTGGCCAGCGCAACCTGGCACCCCAGTCGGAGCCAACGAAACTCGACTGAGATGACTTGTTCCCAGGCGATGAACGCGATCCCCGACCCAGCAATGCCCGGCGCTCCGAGCGAGCCGACGATCCCTCCCCATCCCGCGCCCGGCCTGACGTACTCTCTTGCCGGGTCGGTCCCGGCGCGAGGGCTCGTGAACGCGGGCTTCCAGCTCCACTCCCGGCTGCGGACGGCCGCGCTCCGCGAGCAGGACCCCAGGGCCGTCCAGCGGTCCTGCCTGCGCCGGCTGCTGGCGACGGCGCGCGACACGCGGTTCGGGCGCGACCACGGATTCGCCGGGCTTCGTGACGTCGAGGACTTCCAGAAGGCCGTCCCGCTCCGCACCTACGAGTCGCTCTGGGACGACTACCTGAAGGCCGCCTACCCGGTCTTCGAGGACCTCACCTGGCCGGGCCGGATTCCCTACCTGGCGCTCACCAGCGGCACCACGCAGGGGGCCACGAAGTACATCCCCGTCTCGCGGGAGATGGTCGCGTCCAATCGCAAGGCGGCCCAGACGATGGTCGCCGCGCACCTCGCCGCGAGGCCAAGGTCACGACTCTTCTTCGGCCGGCTCTTCTTCCTCGGCGGCACGACGGCCCTGGAGGAGCCCGCGCCGGGGGTCCGCCAGGGCGACCTCAGCGGCGTCGCGGCGATCGAGGTCTCCCCGCTGCTGCGACCCTACACGTTCCCGCCGCTGGAGCTGGCCCTGGAGTCGAACTGGGACCGGAAGCTCGCCCTGCTGGCCGAGCGGAGCCTGGGCGAGCGGATCTCGCTGATTAGCGGCGTCCCGAGCTGGCTGCTGATGCTCTTCCAAAGGCTGCTGGAGCTGAGCGGCAAGTCCACGATCGGCGAGGTCTGGCCCGACCTGGAGGTCGTGGTCCACGGCGGGGTCAAGTTCGACCCCTACGAGCGCGCCTTCCGCGACCTGCTCGGCCGCGACGACATCCGCCTCCAGGAGACCTATCCCTGCTCCGAGGGCTTCATCGCCTACGGCGACCCGGCGAGCGGCCTGCTCCGGATGGTGCTCGATCACGGGCTCTTCTACGAGTTCGTCCCGGTGGACGAGCTGGAGTCGCCCTCGCCGACGAGGCACTGGATCGGGGACGTCCAAACCGGGGTGAACTACGCGATCGTCGTCTCGACCTGCGCGGGGATGTGGGCGCACATCATCGGCGACACGGTGCGGTTCGAGTCGCTCGACCCGCCGCTGATCCGATTCACGGGTCGGACGAAGTACTCGCTATCGGCCTTCGGCGAGCACCTCATCAACGAGGAGGTCGAATCGGCCCTTGCCGAGGCTTCCGAGCTGACCGGCGCCCAGGTGCGGGACTGGCACGTCGGGCCCGTCTTCCGGGGGGCGCTGGGATATCACCAGTACGTGGTCGAGTTCTTCCGGGATCCCGCCGACCCGCGAGCCTTCCGCGACCGCCTGGATCGGGCGCTCTCGGCACGGAATGCCGACTACCAGGCCCACCGCGCCGAGGGCGTGGGCCTGCCCCTGCCCGCACTGCTGGTTGCGAGCCCGGGCACGTTCGCCGAATGGATGCGCATCCGGGGCAAGCTGGGCGGGCAGAACAAGGTCCCGCGGATGGACGGGACCGGGACCCTCACGGCCGACCTCGCGGTGTTCGTCCGGGAATCCGGCCGGGTGCTTCGGGAGATCAACCCGTCCTGATCCTGGACCGTTCGCTCGCCGCCGGCCAGCTCACGCCGCGTGCTTCTTCTCGTGAACGAGCTTGACGATCTGCCCGATCGAGTCGAGGTGCTCGACGCCTGCCTCGTGGGCCTCCAGCGTGATCCCGAAGCGGTCCTCGAGGAACGTCACGAGCTTGAGCGTCGTGATCGAATCGAGGATCCCGCCGGTGATCAGGGGGGTGCGGTCCGTCAGCTCCTCGGGGTCCTCACCCGGGAGGAACTCCTCGAGGATGAAATGGTGAACGACCTGCTCGATCTCGTCCATGAAGGCCTCGCGGTGTGCTACAGTTTCCTGTCTGGAATGCGGGAGCGAGCGGGCCGCGACACGGCTGATCGCTGCGCCCGGCCGGCAAGGCTGCCGCCCTCCGCACGACGACACGCCCGCGAACCGTAATGCCCTGGGCCGCTTTGGTCAATCTCGAGTTTTGCTGGAGCCTCCGCTCCTGCTTTGCCGATCCGGGAAAGTAGGACGGGCCAGTACGACTCGATCGGGTCGCGCGTCCACCGCGCGAGCCTCAGATCCTGGCCAGGGAACCCGAGCTGTCGAGGTGCCTGGAACATGATTGCAAGGATGCGGCCGGTTCCTCGGCGACTCCTGGCGGCCACGCTGGCGTTCGCGCTGGCCGCCTGGCTACCCGGCTGCGCGGGCCCGGGCCGGAAGCACGAGGCCCGGCGCGTCCCCGATCGCGGTGACATCGATCCGGAGCAGGCTCGGGAGCTCGACAAGGTGACGATGCCCACATACGTCGTCGAGCCGCCCGACGAGCTGGAAATCACGATCAAGCCGGTGAGCGAGGACTTCAACGGCGGGACCGTCGTCGTCCAGCAGGACGGCGTGATCGACCTGGGCCTCCTGGGCGACGTCTACGTCGTGGGGGCGAGCCTCAATGAGGTGGAGGGCCGGATCGCCCAGCGGCTCAACGAGATGGCGATCCGGTCGGGCAAGCGGCCCCAGCCCTACCGCGTCTCGGCGCGGCTGTCGAACTCGCAGAGCAAGTACTACTACGTGATGGGTGCCGTCACCACTCAAGGCCGGTTCCCGATCCGGGGCAATGAGACGGCTCTGGACGCGATCCTCCAGGCCGGACTCCGTTCGAACAGCCTCCCCGAGAAGGCCTATCTCGTCCGCCCCCACCCCCCCGGCACGCCCGACCAGGTCCTCAAGATCGACTGGTGCGGCATCCGCGAGCGCGGCGACACCCTCACCAACTATCAGCTCTTCCCGGGCGACCGGATCGTCGTCCCGGGGACCAGGCCGCCGGGGCTGATCGCCACCCTGCTTGGGCAGTGACCGCCGGGTCTCGAACCTGACGGCCCCGGGGTCCGATCGCGATCGATCGCTTCACGCGGTCAGGCCCAGGCACTCCCGAACGAATGCGCGGACCCTCCCGGCATGGCGGATCGCCGCCATCGCCTGACGCTTTCTCGCTGAGGCGCCGGGATAACGGTACTCGACAGCGTAAGGGGTGAGGATCGAGGCCGCCAGCCGCAGTCTCGCGAGATCCGGCAGCCGAGAGCACAACTCGTCAAGGAGCACCTCGAGATCGTGGGTCCGTGGGACGACCGCGCCGAATTCCTGAAGAAGGGCCTTCAGGTACTTCTCAGCCGACTGCTGGCAATGGAAGCAGGTCGAATCATGGAGGGGCCTCCGACGAATCGATGTCCGGATGAGGGTTTGTGCTGCCTGCCAGTCGGACTCGGCCTTCTCGATCCACTCCTTCGTCAGTGGCTTCATAGAGGACTATGCCCTTGCCGGCGATTTCGCGGAGGAACCAGTCTCCGTCCTCGATGCGTTGCTTCATGACCTCCGGAGTCCGCACGATCAGATCGAGGGGAAATGGATGGCTGGTGGCACGTCGGATCTTCACCGCCTGATCGATCATGTTCCGGGCGGGCATGATGACAAGCAGATCCACGTCGCTGTCGGCGTGAGGGGTGCCGTAGGCGTAGGATCCGAAGAGGATGATCCTGTCCGGTCGGAAGCGCTCGGCGATCTCCCTCGCCAGCTCACGGATCGCGCGGGAGGAGACTCTCCGTGACCGGGGCGATCGATTCGGGGATGTCCTGGTTTCTCGTTCCGCCATGCAGACATCTTATCCCGGACGGCACGAGAGGGATACGCCACGACCCGAGAGCCCCCGGCGTCGTCGCCGGTCGGCCCCGGCTCGTGTGGTGAGTCCGAGGTCCGCTCGGTCTGGGAGGGACATCTCGGGTTGGCTGGGGTCGCGGACCCCGAACCCAGCCAACCCCTCGTCAACATCCCGGGCTGTTTGAAGGCCGATTCCAGTCAAGAACCACTTAAAGGCAACTCGACTCCTCCAGGCCGGTGCTCAAACCTGCGGAACCGCCACGTTCTTGGGCGACATTCATTTCTGGCGTCAACCTTCGTCGCGGTCGTCTTCGACGGGCAAGCAGCGGTGGGACATTAGAGGCGCCCTCAACGCCAATCATTCCTCTAGTCACATGAGGTTGGCCGTTATCGTCGGCCTGGTATGGGACGTGGATCAGATGGGTGCCGGGGCGGGATTCGCGGGGAGGGTCCGCGCCCAGATGTGGGGCGACTTGATCGCGTCGGGCAAGGGGATGAAGGGGATGTCCATGATCCGCCGCCGGGCCCCACGCTCGTCGGCCTTCGGGGTGTCCTTCGCCTCGCCCGCCTTGCCCTGGGCCGAGCGACGCGACTCCTCAACCTCCACGGCCGCCGCCAGCAGCGCGTCTTCGCGGTTCTTCGCCGGCGAGGTAGGCAGGATCCTCGACGGCGTATCGGCTCCAGGCGGACCCAGTCTCCCGCCTCGGCGAACCGCATCTCGACGACCGAGCAGCTCGAGCCCGCGGCGGTGACGAAGGCACCTCGGTCTCGCCAGCGGCCCGTAGCCGTCACCCGCTCCGGAGCGTAGTGTTCATCTGATAGTCCTTCGGTCGCGAGGCCGGGCGGAACTCGATCTCGTAGTGGTTCCCGTCGAAGGTGAAGATCGAGTAGCCGTTGGGCGCGTCGCCCATCGTCGTGTGGGGATCCCGCGGCTCGTGGAGGCGCCCCGCCACCAGCTCCCGCAGACGGTCACGTTGACCGCGTGGTGGTGCGGCTTCAGTCCGCGAAGCCGTCGTTGTCGTCGATGAAGATGTGTTCCTGATGGTGTGTGTGCGCTGAGACCGACATCGCGAAGGGCCGCTTCTCGATCAGCTCGTAGAGTTCCTTGCGGTCCTCCACCTGCGTAGGGGGATGTGCATCATCAGGACGACGAGCTGGTCCTCGGGGATCCGCGAAGGTCACTCTCGGATGAACGCCATCTGGGCCTCGCGGAGCCGCCGACACGTAGCCCAGCCCCCGCGGCCGTTCGCGCCGATCGACCAGCGGACGTCGTCGAGGACGAGGAAGTGGACCAGGCCGTGGTCGAACGCGTAGTACGACGGGCCGTAGATCCGCTCCCGGGTCTCGTCGGAGTGCCTGTCGTCCTTCGCTTCCTGATTCAGGTCGTGGTTGCCGATCACGTTGTACCGGGGGATGTCCAGCAGGGCGATCACGCCAGTTGAGCGGCCGGAAGACGGAGAGGTCGTCGAAGGCCACGTCCCAGGCGTCACCCCGAACGACGCCCCGATCGTCCAGTTCTCGAGGATCAGCAGCTCGACGACGTCATGGGCGATGTACTCGACCTCCCGGACGTCCCGCGGCTGCGTGTCGCCGAAGAGCGCGCTGAGGCGTTTCGGCTCCAGCGCCCGGTACAGCGGGAAGTCGATCGAGGCGGGGAGGGCCCGTCGGCTTGACGCCCGCGAAGCGGAGGTCGGAGCGGTGAGCCCTTCGGCTTATGAATATAATAGAACCTCGGAAAGCTTGTGCTCGTCGACAGGGGTCATCCAGTCGCAGGGCTTGAGCACGAAGACGATCGTGTCGTCGTCCACCGCGATCTCGCGTAACGGCCCTCCCGGTCGGTCTCGACGATGTCGCGGCCGTTGAAGACCCGCACGCGGGAAATCCCGGCTCGTCCGCGGCCCTTCACGCCGTCGCGGTTCCTGTCGTGGTAGACGACGCCCCTGGCACGCGCGTTCGAGGCGAGGCACGGTCGGGGCGTGGAGCTCGTGCTTCTTTCCATCGGGAGGTTCGTGGGCCGGGGCGGGGCGGAGTCGCCCACGGGGCGAACAGGGCAGGAACGAGTCGAAGCGGACGTTCTTCTGAGTGAGTTCACCGATCCGAATCCCCGTGCAGAGTTCGAGATCCCAACGGCCGGGGAGATGTTCGCTCCCGGACCTGCCAGGCCGCATCATCGCGGATCGGTCGGACCGAGTCCAATGAACTTCCGATGAGCCCCGCCGCGACGCGAGGCGATCGGTAGGCTGACGGAGCCTCCGACTGTCGACCTCGCGATTGACCGCGGCAGAGCGTGTCTGCGGTCGCGGCAATGGTGGCCCTGGTTCTTCCTCCCCCAGCCGTTTCGTGCACGATCTGCGTGACTTCGCCATCGCCCTCGCCGCCCCACGGGGCGAAGGGACTTCTTGCGTCCGGCTTCAGGGAGAATCCGGGACGGCCAGAAGTGGTCGCCCAGCTTTTCCCACGCACTTGGAGACTACGGACGCAGGAGACGGATGAACCCGGCCTGCTCGAAGTGATGGTCCGTCGTGAGCGCTCCCGGGAAATTCCGGTCCGACATGAGCAAAGCTCACGGCATCGGCGAGCGAGTAGGTCTTGTCCGCTCGCTGGTGAAGGAAGCTATGGCTCGGCGGTGAAGGGCTTCGTCGTCCAGACGATCTCGATGTAAGGGATCGCCAGGAGGGTGTCCACCGCGGCCAGAATCTCGCGCCCGTCCAACTCCCCTGGCCGTACCCAGAAGCCACGAATTCACGCAAGGACGTAACCGTGGGTCAATGACCAGTCCTGTGGACTCGAAAAGCTGCCGGGCCACTTCATGGGCCGCCTCCGCCCGATGGAACAGGCAGAGGAGGCCGGAGGTATCGAGGGAGCATCATGACGGCTCATGAGGACTGGCATACTCGCGTGCCAGATCGGCGTCGATTTCCTCGTTATCGACGCCAGTGGCAGCCAGGGTGAAATGTGGGCCGACAGCAACTCGCGAGCCGCTTTTCGCTCGGCTTCAGTCCCTTGCCCGGTGCTGCAGGGGCAGGTGCGAGGCGATCCACTCAGCAGGTTCGACGCCACCAGGCCTGAGCGGCGACATCAAGGCGTTGAAGATCTCTTCAGGTAATTCAAGCGATCAGGGCATTGTGGGGTTTCTCGACCGTCGTCCGACAGAATCCGCATTGTCTATCCGCGAGGAATCGCGAGAAGTTCGCCGGTGTCGATCTTCGGCCTGTTCCCAGAGCCCGGGACTTTCCTCCACCTCAGGTTGCTTGCCCATCGCCAGGGAGCGTTTTGGGCCAGAAGGAGAGAGGCCTGACGCTCCGATCGATTTGGAGAACCGATACCGGCGACGATCTCCCAGCAATGGGAAACGGGGGGGGGCACGGCCCCCCGAATTCAACGCCTCCTCGTCCCCCGGCCGCAGTCGTCTGGCCGGCGGCCCCGCGCCTCGGGCGTCGATCCGGTTGGGCATCGGCGACGGGCGAGAGCAGGCCCGCCTTGGCGGCGGCGAAATAGACGGCCAGGGCCGACGATGAACGCCGCCACGGGGGGCGGCGGGGACGCTCGGGATCGCGGCGTTCCAGGAGTGCAGGTTGGGCGGCGGATGCCGACGACGAAGCCGAGCGCTGGGCGATCAGCCCGCCGGGTTGAAGCCGGCGCACGGGGGCCAGTCCACCGCTTGCCGGAAAGGAGGTAATCACGGCCACCATCGCCCCGCGAATCGGCCCGAACGATGCGGCGATGACGCCGAAGACGGCCGGCAGGTTCGCCGCCACCTTGGTGATCGCCAGGGCCGTGCTGACGGTCGCTCCGATCCCCACGGAGACGAACGGGGTTGACCTTCGGCATCACGGTCTTGAAGCTGTTCGCCGCGATGAACGAGGAGAAGCAGGCACCCGGGAACGCGGCCAGCGTGAGGCCGATCATGATGATCGCATACACGAACGACGGCAGCTTCAGCGAGAGTGCCGTGGTCATCATGTGAGAATAGGACAGCTCGACCCCACCACCGGACGCTTCCAGGCAGCCACGGCGATCACGGAGATCCCCGGCGGTCAGGACGATGGCCGCGATGATTCCCATGACCCGCCGGTCTCGACGTCCTTCTCGTCCGCGCTGTTCATGCCGAAATCGACGCCCGCGGCGCCGGCCGTCGCGAAGAAGCCGACGATCTGGCGATCATCATCAGCATCCCGACGATCGTGCCGCCGGCCTGCTCCAGGCGGCCGTCGTGGTGTAGCTCAGGTGCCGATCCCGAACAGAGACAGGCCGATCAGCAGGACCACCAGCAGGATGATCGGCAGGTAGGTCGCGACCTTGGCGACGTACTGGATCGCCGAGCCCGACGAACGCCGCCCCCGCCGCCCAGAGCACGCAGAGGGGATAGAAGAACCACGGCGTACAGGCCGTTCGCCAGCGCTGGGACGAGAAGAGGTGTTCACACCGAGCCGGCCGAACTGGAGGATCCCCATCAGGAAGCCCGGCATGAGCAGGCCGCCGACCGTGCGGTGGACGTGCCGACCACGGCGTAGAGCGGCAGCCCCGTCTTCTGTCCGAACGGCCAGGGGACCAGATAGAACAGGTAGTGGCAGATCACCCCGGCGATCACGATCCCCAGCAGCGTCGCGAGCAGCCCGGCCGTGGTCAGCCCGTTCTGCACGAGATCGGGTCCAGAACGCAGACGGGAAGATCCGCGTAGGTCGGCGCCCGTGTTCTTGACCAGGGCGGCGGTTCGTCGGCGGGTTCGGTTGCGCTGGCTGGCGATGTAGTCCAGGGCGTGCTGGGCGTCGGCTCGTGGTTGGTGTGCTCATGGTCGGGTGTCGCCGGATTTCGGGGGGGCGTGATGGCGGCCGGGCAGCTCGGTGCATCACACAACCTTGGCAGGCAGTGTCAAGTGGGCACCTTGCCCGGCCCGCCGCCGCCCTCCCGGCCTCGCGGGCCCGGCGAGCGAGCCCCGGCAGTCCGATCAGGTCAGTCGGTCGAAGGAATTCGCTTGACACCCGGAGGTGGCCCCCGGGATGTTGTCTGACGGTTGTCAACGGACTCCGCCGACACCGCCTTGTGGAGGACTTCGGGCGATGCTCCGGACCGACCGACGCGGCTTCACGCTGATCGAGCTACTCGTGGTCATCGCGATCATCGCGGTGCTGATCTCGCTGCTCCTGCACCGGCGGTGCAGGCGGCGCGCGAGGCGGCCCGGCGGATCCGGTGCACGAGCAACCTGAAGCAGCTCGGCCTGGCGGTGCACAACTACGAGTCGGCGGTCGGCATGCTCCCAGGGCCGGCTACTTCAAGCCGGGTCAGCTGATCCCGATGACCTCCTACTCCGTCCAGGCCCGGATCCTCCCCTTCCTGGAGCAGGCGTCCCCTCCACGACGCCCTGAACTACAGCATCCCGTTCAACGCCCAGGTGACCATCGCCCAGATCCGGATTGCCGGCCTCCTCTGCCCGAGCAGATCCGCGACGAGCCCAAGATCACGCCGACGATCCACCCACCGTCCGCTCAATTGCGGCATCAGTATCGGGACGTGGTTGGTGTGGGACCCGATCACCCCGGGACTGGGGCGACAGGGCGTTCGGCATCAACGCGACCAACCGACTCGCCGGCATCACCGACGGCCTGAGCAACACCATCACCTTCGCCGAGGTGAAGACCTATCAGCCGGCCCTGCACGACGGCGGCCAGCCGACCGGCGTGGAGCGTTCCGCCGCCGATCTCGCCGAACGAGCTGGGGACCTACCCCGGGACATTCTCGCTCGACTGGGCCACACCGAGTGGGTGAGCGGCCACATCCTCCACTCGGGCGTCTCGACGGCGTTCCCCCCAACACGGTCATCCCTTTACGGACGGCGGGAAGCTCCACGACATCGACTTCACCGCCAGCCGGCAGGACTTCTGGATCACTCGGCAGACCTACCTGGTGGTCGGCTCGCGGAGTCACCATCCGGGCGGTCTCAATGCGGCTTCCTGCTCGACGGCTCGGTCCGGTTCGTGAAGAGCACCGTCGCGCGGGCGACCTGGCGTGCACCTTGGGCACTCGAGCCGGCGGCGGGGCCATCGGCGCGGACAGCTACTGGTTCCGCATCCAGCCGAAGTTGTTGGGACGTGGCCGACCGGACCCGCCTCCCCCGGCGAGGAGGGTGGCACGCAGTGCGGATGAGGGGGCGGCCGCCGTGGACTGCCCGGCGGACCCGTCACCCGACCCTCTCCGCTCCGCGGGGCGAGGAGAATGGCGTCTGACCCTTCGCCCGCGAGAGCGGAGGGAAGGTGGCAGAGGGCCGGATGAGGGCGGGGCAAGCCGCGGCTCGCACCCCGGACCCCCTCACCCGACCCTCTCCCCGCGAGGCGGGGCGGGGGGGGGGGTGTCGCGAAGTACCGAATCAGGGGGCCGGACGCTGCGGACCGCCCGGCGGACCTCACCCCGACCCTCTCCCCAATACTGTTCGGCACGAATTTTGTTCATGGGCCGAACCTGGCGTCGGATAGGGTCATCTTCGCCCCGCGCCGGCGCGGAGAGCTGCCGCGTAGCGGCGGATGAGGAGTCCTCAGCGTCATGGGCCCCGGCAGATCACCCTCATCCGGCCCTTCAGGGCCGCAGCTTCTCCCGCTGGCGGGCGAAGGGCGGCGGCCGTGGACTGCCCGGCGGACCCATCACCCCGACCCTCTCCCCGCTCCGCGGGACGAGGGCGAATGTGCGCCGGGGTCGCGACACCCTGGTCCGGGAGCGACGGTCCTCACAAATACACCGGAGGCGGGACGACGCGGTCCTCAGCCCCATCTGATCAGGCTGGAAACGCTACGAGTCTTCGGCGGGACCGCAGCCTCCCGGGACCGGTGCGGTAGGATCGCGGCCGAGTGCTCAACCGCGCCTCAGGAGAAGACCCGCGCGATCGCGAACGCCGCGGCGGCCGCCAGGCCGCCGATGAAGGTCGTCTGCGCGGCGCTCCGCCAGGGCCGCGTGCCGGTGAAGCGGCCCTTCACGTAGCCGAAGGCCACCAGGGCGATCAACGTCACGGCGACCGACAGCGGCAGGGCGGATTGCGTCGAGGTCAGCGCCATGTAGGGTGAGAGGGGGATCAGGCCCCCGGCGATGTAGGCCCCCGCGATCGTCAGCGCGCTGCGGAGCGCCCGCTTCGGGTCCGGCTCCTCGAGGCCCAGCTCGAACCGCATCATGAAGTCGACCCAGGCGTCGGGGTTGTCGCCGAAGGCGCGGAGGATCGGCGCGATCTCCGCCTCCGTCAGGCCGTAATCGGCGAAGATCTCGGCGACCTCGGCCCGCTCGACATCGGGCACCTGGCGGACCTCCGCCTCCTCGCGGCGCCTCTCGCTGGCGAAATGCTCGGCGTCGCTCCGCGCGGCCAGGAATCCCCCCAGCCCCATCGCGATCGACCCGGCGGCGACCTCGGCCAGCCCGGCGGTGACGACGATGCCGGTGGTCGCCTGGGCCACGCCCGAGAGCCCCGCGGCCAGGGCGAAGGGGACGGTCAGCCCGTCGGACATCCCGATGACCACGTCGCGGACGGCGGCGCCGGCCATGAAGTGCCGCTCGACATGGGGCGTCTGGTGCATGCGTCGCGTCGCCTCGGGGGCTGCGGTGGTCGCCTCGGCCGGTCCGCCATCATAGTCGCTTCGCCGTCCCCCGGTCCACCGGCGACGCGCACGCCGCACCGCCGCCGCCGAGAATCCGAAAAGTTGCGTTGTGCTCGGAGCTTTTCTTTCATGAGGAGAAATTAACCCGGTGGGTTCTGGTATTTCTCCGCGCATATTCCCAGAATCGATGCGTCTGGATCGGGAGCCTTAGCATGTCAATCGTTCGGGATGGTGCGGAGATGATCCCCGGCCTGACCGGAGGCGACACCCTCCCGCGGGTGCCGCGGTATCGTCCCCCCATGATCATCCCGCGGGCGTCTGGATCGGCCCTCCGGGGGACTCCCGGGGCGTCCGCAGCGGGCGGTGCCGGCGGGCCGACCTGACGACCTCGGGACGTCTTTTTGCCGATTTGGAGATCCGTGCAAAGTCTCACCAGTTCAATCTTTAGCGTGATCAGGGCTTCAAATTCATCGATGTTCGCTTCGGGGACGCCACGACTCGGTCGCCCGCGTCGAGGTCCGGGCGCCATCGCGGCCCGTGAGCATCATCCCGCCTGCCGCCGGGAGGTCGGCATCCTGACAGGGGCGAAGCAGTTGGCATGACGGAGCCTCTCGAACCCGCCGAGGGTTCCTCGCCGCCGGGAGATCCCGGCGAGGAGGCCCTCCGTCGGTCGATCGAGGGACACCGCGACCATCTCACACGGCTGGCCGAGGCGGAGTTCAGCGAGTGGCGGGGCGCAGCGGGGGCGTCGCCCGACCTGGTCTCCGAGACCATCCTGGCGGCGGGTCGCGAGCTGTCGTCGTTCCGGGGCCGGACCGCCTCGGAGCTGGGCGAATGGCTCGAGGCCATCCTCCGCCGGGTTGCCCTCGGTGAGGCGGGAGGGGTCGCCCCCGGCGAGGGCGAGGAGGTGCGGGGCGGGGTCGCGTACGGCCCGTCGCGAGTCGCCCCGGGAGGCGTGGTCCCGGCGGGGCGGGACGCCGAGCGAGCAGGCGGCGCTCCTGGCCGCCCTCGAGCCCCTGCCCCAACCGGAACGGGACACGATCAAGTGGCACCATCGCGACGGAGAGCCCTTCGGCAAGGTCGCCGATCGGCTGGGTATCCCCATCGAGGAGGCGCAACGGCTTTGGTGCCGGGCACTCCAGCGGCTCCAGCGATCGCTCGGGAGTGATGATGACGGCTGACGAGTTACCCCCCCTGGACGATCGGTTGTTCCGCTCGCTGCTGGCCGCCGACGCCGCGCTGGCGGAAGGAGAGACGCTCCAGACGCAGGATCCCTCGGCGATCCCGACCCTCGACTGCCTCCTGCTGCTGGAGCAGGTGTGGCCCCGCTCGCGACGGTCCGCCGCCAGGACGAGCCTGCCCCTGAGCCTCGGCGGCGCGCCGCGGACCTTCGGCCGCTTCGAGATCCTCGAGATGCTGGGCCAGGGGGGCTTCGGGATCGTCTACCTGGCGCGCGACCCCGTGCTGGGCCGCGAGGTGGCACTGAAGATGCCCCGCCACGAGGTCCATGTGACCGCCGAGGTGCGCCGGCGGTTCCTCCGCGAGGCCCGTGCGGCGGCCGGGCTCGACCACCCGAACATCGTGCCGGTCTACGAGGCGGCCGAGCTCGGGACGAATTGCTACATCGCCTCGACGTTCTGCCCCGGCCCGAACCTGGCCGCGTGGCTCCGCAGGCGGTCAACCCCGGTGCCTCCGGAGCTCGCCGCCCGGCTCATGGTGCCCCTGGTCGACGCCGTGCAGCACGCGCACGAGCACGAGGTCCTGCACCGCGACATCAAGCCCAGCAACGTCATCCTGACGGGGTGCAGCTGCTCGCCGCCCCGCGAGGCCGGGCCGGAGGATCGATCGACCCAGAGCTCCCTGCCGGCAACGTGGAACTCGGAGCGGTCCGCCACCGCCAGGGGCCCCGACGGCTGCGTCGCGTGCGGGGCCGGGCAGGGCCTGGTCCCCCGGCTCACCGACTTCGGCCTGGCCCGGATCGTCGAGGACGTCGGCGACGAGAGTCGCAGCGGGGTGCCGATCGGCTCGCCCCCCTACATGGCGCCTGAGCAGGCCGCCGGCCGGAGCCGGGAGACCGGCCCGGCGACCGACGTCTACGCCCTCGGCGCGACGCTCTACGAGGTGCTCACCGGGCGGCCGCCGTTCCGAGGCGAGACCCCCACGGAGACGCTCCGCCTCGTGCTGGAGGAGGACCCGGTCTCCCCGCGCGTCCTGCGCCCGGGCCTGCCGACCGACCTCGAGACCATCTGCATGAAGTGCCTGTCCAAGGGCCAGGCCCAGCGCTACCCGACCGCCGCGGCGCTCCGCGACGATTTGCAGCGGTACCTCGACGGCGAGCCGATCAGGGCACGTCCCCTGACGGTCTGGCACCGCACGGCGCGGCTGGTCCGGCGCAAGCCAGCCGACGCCCTGGCGGTGGTCCTTGGCGTCCTCCTCGCCGCGGGGCTGCTGGGCGCGGTGCTCTACCGCGCCGCGCTGCTGGAGCGCTACACCCAGCTCCTGCAGGCGCAGGCGGCGCTGGCCGCCGAGAGCGTCCGCCTGTCGCATCGGCACATCCAGGCCTCGCAGCTCCGCCAGGCGAAGCAGCGCGTCGACGCCGGCAAGTTCGAGCGGGCGCAGGGCTTCCTCAGCGAGATCGAGCCGGCGGACGAGGCCGGCGGCGGGATCAAGTGGCGGTACGCCTGGGAGTACCTCTGGCACCAATCGCGTCGGGTGCTGAAGGTCCTCTCGAGGCGCAAGGAGCAGGTCAGCCGGATCGCCCTGTCGGCCGACGGCGAGGTACTCGCCAGCGGGGACGTCGACGGCACGGTGCGGCTCCGCGACCCGGTCACCGGCGAGCTCCGCGCCACCCTCCGCGGCCACAACTTCCGCGTCTACCGCCTGGCGTTCTCCCCCGACGGCGGCAAGCTCGCCTCGGCGGCGTGGGCCGACGCCGGGGCCGTCCGCGACGAGGTGCTGATCTGGGACCTCAAGCAGCTCCGGGTCCTCGCCCGCCTCGACGGGCACGGCGGCGACTCGATCCACCTCCTCCAGTTCGACGCGCGCGGCAACCGGCTCTGGTGCAACGGCAAGCCCGAAGACGGCCACCCCACGCTCGGCCTATGGGACCTCGCCGGCGACCCCGAGAACCCTCGGCTGCTCTGGCAGGGGCGGACCTTCTCCGGGCTCCCGCTCACCGGCGACGGCGAACGCGTCGCGATCCAGGGGGCCGGGGCCAGGATCGAGATCACGGGCACCCCGGGAGATCGCAACGCCTCGGTCCGCGGCCCGAGGGTCGCACCGCACACCCTGACGGCCCTCTCGCGCAGCGGGCGGCTGATGGCCTACCATCGCCGGGGGAGCCGCAAGGTCGTGGTGCGCGACCTGACCCGCGGGACCGACGAGTGCGAGTTCGACGAGATCGGCGGCGTGCAGTCCCGGCTCGAGTTCAGCCACGACGAACGCTACCTGTTCTCGGCCAACCACCAGGGCGAGCTGGTCGTCCGCGACCTGGCCACCCGCCGCGTGCTGCCCTTCGCCCCGGACGCGCCGGACGACGCCGTCTGCTACGCCGAGATCGCCCCGCGCGGCCATCGGCTGGCCTACACCTACAACGGCAGGCAGAGCGGGCCGCACGCGATCAGGATCGTGGACACCGAGACGGGTTCGGTGGTCGCGACCTACCCGGGCGAGATCGAGCGGGTTGACGACCTGATCTTCACGGCCGACGGCAACGCGCTGCTGGTGAGGACCACGGAGGCACTGGTCCGCTGGGAGCTGTCGCCCCCGCCGGAGGCCGTCCAGCCGGCCGGCCACGGCGACGAGGCGTGGGCCCTGGCGTTCTCTCCCGAGGGGACGTTCCTCGCCTCGGGCAGCGACGACACCGACGACCCCCGCACGATCAAGATCTGGGACGTCGCCAGCGGAGGCCTGGTGAGCGGCTGGAGTGCCGGCGCCGGCACGGTCAGCGTGCTGGCGTTCAACACCTCGGGCAAGATCCTCGCCTCCGGCCACCTCGAGCCGTCCGACAATGTGAAGCTCTGGGACCCGGCGACGGCCCGGCACCTGGGGACGCTGGCCGGCCACACCGACCGGGTCCGGTCGATCGCCTTCACGCCCGACGGCCGGCTGCTCGCGACCGGCAGCTCGGATCGCACCCTGCGCATCTGGGACCCGGAACGCCGCAAGCTGCTGCGCACCCTGACGGGCCATACCGACGCGGTGATGGCGGTCGCCTTCAGCGACGACGGCGTGCGAGTCGCCTCGGCGTCGAACGACCGCACCCTCCGGATCTGGAACCTCCAGACCGGCGAGACCACCGTCCTCACCTGGGTCGAGAAGTTCTCCGGGCTGGTCTTCCTGCCCGGCGGGCGTGTCGTGGCGGCGTCGGACGAGGACGGGCGGATCACCTTCTGGGACGTGGCGTCCCGGACTTGCATTCAGACGATCGACACCGAGGACGCCGAGCTGCGGTGCCTGGCCCTCTCGCCGGACGGCCAGACCGTCGCCGCGGCGGGCATGAGCCATCAGGTCCGCCTCTGGGACGTCCTCACCGGCCAGGAGCTGCTGACGCTCGACGGCCACGAGAAGCAGATCAACCGCGTCCTGTTCTCCCCCGACGGGAAGACCCTCGCCTCGTGCAGCCACGACGGGGCGGTCCGGCTGTGGAGGACGCAGCCGCGGAAGCCCATCCCCGCTGCCGGCGGTGAGCCCCGCCCGGCGGTGGCGATCTCTCGCGGGCCGTGAGCGACGTCAGCGATTCGGATGGAGACGCTCGAATCACGCGGCCCGGCGCCGGTCGCTCTTGAGCGAGGAGTGACGCGCGCGAGGGGCCGTCACGTCTCCCGCGGCTCAATCCTCCTCGCCGCAGGCCCGGCGGGCGTCGCGCTCGAACCAGTTGTCGCGGTAGATGTGCCGCCCGCGGCGCCACGCCAGCAAACTGGCGAACAGGTAGGCCGGGATGAAGACGGGCCCCCATCGCTCCACCTGGCGCACGTGGGCCTGCTCGTGGTCGCGGACCAGGTCCAGGGCGCTCGCGTTCCGGCCGAGGATCGCATGGCCGAGCGTCATCGCGTCGAACCCGGACCGGGTGAAGAACCAGCGGGCGAGGCCGCCGTGGAACTCCAGCGCGCCGCGCCTCCGCTGGACTCTCCCGCGGTCAAGGGCGTCGGCGCCGGCGGTCAGGCCCACCGGGGTGGTGGGGGCCGCCCAGGCATACAGGCGACCCGAGCGATCCGTCGGCGGGGCGATGCCAACGGCGAGGCCGACGGCTTCGCGCCCGAGCGGAGCGGAAGGCGGGGCTCTCGCGGTCGGGGCTTCCTCTTTCGTGGCGATTTCCGCGGCATGTGTCGACCGCCCTCATGGGTGTGCTACAATCATCCCGCGGTCGGGCGGCTCCGCCCCGGCGCCCCGTCCGCTCCGCGTCGCAGACTGCCTCCTCCCCGCCTCCCCCGATCCCCTTGGGCCGACCGTGAGTGCACCGGACCCGAAGATCACGACGCAGCCGGCGGGCCTGCCCGGGATCCTCCGCGCCGAGGCCGACGATCCGAGTTTACCTCCGAGGAGCTGGGTCTGGACCATCGCCCCGGCGTACGCGGGCGTTTTCATCACGCTTCCCGCTGCTGGACCGACTGGGGGCGGGGCTTGGCGCTCTCCGACGACGAGCCTGGTGCCGCTGCTGGGGATGGCGGTGCTCGGCGTGCTCGCCTGCTGCCTGCTGGTGGCGCGAGCCCTGGCGCTCTGGGGGCACGCTCAGGGCGGCGGCTCGGCCTCACCTCGGCCTCGGCGGCGCTTTCGGGATCCGCGGGGCCGAGTGGATCTGCAGGCTCGGCACCGGGCTCGGCGCGATCATCGCCTACGCCGTGGCCCTGCACATGTCGCTGCGGCTGGTCTTCCCTGGGACTTACCTCGTGCGGGCTGCTCGACCCGAAGACTCCAGCCGTGGCGGATCTAGACCGCTGGAGGTCGAGCGTCCGGTCTTCCTGGCCACGACGGCGTTCTGGATCTTCATCACGGGCACGGCGCGGGTGCTCAGCCTCGCGGGCGTGGTCTTCGCCCTGATGCAGGTCTGCGCCTGTCGCGCTCGGGCTGCTGGCGGCCACGGCGCTGACGTCTTCCGGCCTGCCGGCGTTCCTCACCGGCAGCTCCTCCGACGATTTATTCGCGGCCCCTGCGGCGCCCGGATCCGGCCGCGACCTTCCAGCTCGTCTTCGCGGCGTTCGCCTTCTCGGGGCTGTTCGCGGTCGAGTGGGGCATGGTCGCCCGCCGTCGCGAGGACGTCCGGCTCGGCGGCTGGGTCGGGATCCTGCTCGCGGGGTCGCTCGCGGTGGCCATGGCGATCTTGACCGTCGCTGGGGCGATCGGCAAGGTCGAGCTCGGCCACGAGGACATCTTCCCCCGCGCCGATGTGCTGACGAGCCTCTTCTCGCTGCACTGGGCGATCCTGCACGGGATCGGCGGCATGGCCGGGGCGGCGATCCTGATGCTCTTCGGCCTGGCCAGCCTGGCCCCGACCTGCTACGCCAACGACGAGTACAGCCGGCGGCTGGCGGAGCACTGGCCGGTCCTGGGCCGCACCGGGTGGACCTGGCTCGGGAGCCTGCCCGCGTTTTCCTGGTCGGCACCTCGCTTGCCGGGCGCTCGGAGACGATCTTCGGCCTGATGGGCGGTCTTCGCGCCCCGCCAGCGGCCGTCATCGCCGCCGACGCGGTCCTCCGACGGTTTCACTGGGGCGTTCGCGAGGGCTGGAAACCGCCGGAGCTGATCGCCTACGCCGCCGGCGTGGCCGTCGGGCTGGCCCTCCGGGGGAGGTTCGAGCCCTCCGCGGCAAGGCGTACGTGGTCGCCGCGGGGGCCTACTTCATCACGACGACGGTCCTGCCGTCACGGCCGATGATCCCCGTCCCCGCCACTGATGCTCTGGACGCCTGAACGAAATCGTCAGGCGTGTGGACTGGACAGCCGGCCCGACCCGGCGGCTCATGGCCGGGCCGATTCGGTCGCCAGGAGCGTCACCGCCGAGGAGCAGGCGGACGACGGCCGAGATGACGTCATCCTCCACGCGCTCGGACCAGACTGTTGGCTGGCCGTAGATCATCGACGTGGCCGCTTCCTCGTACCCGCCTTCCTTCAGGACCACCAGCGAGGGGATGTAGGCCATCACGTCGTTGCAGTAGGCGCGACCCAGGTCAGGAGCTGCCGGCGTTGCGCTGATCCGCAGGGCGCAATCCACCGTGGCCTCGCCGCCGGGGAAGACCCACCGCAGTTCGTCAGCTTCCAGGCTGAACCGGATACGGATAGTCGGCCGGGAGCTTCCCCTTCTCCTCCATCACCCGCAGGAGATGCCGGGCGCGGCTGGCGATGAAGAAGTCGCTCGAGGCCGCGTCCTTCTCGACCTGCTCACGCGTGGGGAGCGGGCCGAAGGCGAGGTCGATCTCCTGATAGGCCGTGCCGAGCGGCCCCTCGACCGTCCGCATCGGGCCCCCCAGCACCGTCGCCACGGCGTCGGCGAGCTGTCGGCCGTAGCGCTCGGCCAGCTCGACCGAGCGCCGGGGGAGCGGGTTCTGGTCGCCCCCGCAACCGGCGACGAACATGGCCTGGGCCCCGGGATACCTCCGCTCCAGCTCGATCTGGGCGAAGCCGGCGTAGTCGCCCGAGAACTGGTAGAAGTCGAGCACGGTGCAGTGGCAGGCATACCCGAAGACGACGGCCACCGGCTTGCCCTCCGGGCCGAGCAGCCGCAGCACCGGGACGTCGTGGTCGACGGGCCCGGCGAGCGCCATCCGCTCGCGGAGCGCGGGGACCTCCTTCTCGGGGTTGTTCCGCCGGTTGACCGCGAAGTCGCATCGCCCCGTCTCCCAGGCGATCGCGACCGGCCGCAGCGCGTCGAGCGCCCGTGCGGCCGTCTCGACGACGACTCCCTGGAGGAACCGGGCGTAGTCGATGATCTTCGCGCGGTGGGCCTCGTCGATCCGGTACATCGTGATCAGGTTCGCGCCGACTACCGGGCCGCAGTGGGTGTGCGAGCACGAGAGGACGAGGTTGGTCCGCTTGATCCCGTGCTTCGCCTCGATCGCGTCGCGGATCGCGAGGGACAGCTCGCGGCCGATCCCGCAGACGTCCAGGGTGATCAGGAGCGCCTTCTGCCCCGTCGGATCCTGGAGGGCGATCGCCTTGGCCCAGAGGTCGTGCACGGCCCCTTCCGACGGCTTCGTGCGCGACCCGTAGCCGGCCATCCACATCGGTTCCTTCGGCGTGATGGCCACCCGCGCCGTCCCCGCCAGCCAGCCGGCGGCGCGGCCCGGGCCGGGATTGAGGGCGACCAGCGCGGCGGAGAGGAGGAGGGCCCGGGACAGCGTGAGCCAGCGGAGTGGGTACATCGACGTCTCCTCGCGGGGATCTCTGGGCGTGATCGCGTTCGGCATCGGCCTCTCAGATTACACGACCCCGTCCCGCTTGGAAGACCGAGGCCTGCGCCGGGACACGATTCGGTGCCCGCCGGTCCTTGAGGGCGGCTGCCCCGACGGGCAGACTGGGAGAGGTGCCGTCCGGGCCGCCGGGGCCAATGGGGACGTGCCGGTGATCGAGGAGTCGGACGATGTGCCTCCGCTTTGTGCTCGGGCGACTGGTCGGGTGGAGCCTCGCGATGACGGGGTTCGCCTCGTTCGCTCTGGCCATCGAGCCGACTCGACTCGTCGTCCCGGCCGGCCTCCGCATCGAGCGGGCGGCGCCCGAATCGGCACTTCGTTTCCCGATGTTCGCGACGCTGGATGACCGCGGGCGGCTGTATGTCGCGGAGTCGTCGGGGCTGGACCTCTACGCCGAGATCACGGCGGGGACGCGGAAGTGCCGCGTGAGCTTGCTGGAGGATCGCGACGGCGACGGCCTCTACGAGACGCACCGGGTCTTCGCCGACCGCCTAGTGTTCCCGATGGGGATCGCCTGGCGAGACGGGCGGCTCTACGTCGCCGACCCGCCCGACCTGATCACGCTCGAGGACGCCGACGGCGACGGCCGCGCGGACCGTCGCCGGGTGATCCTCTCCGGGTTCGGGCACACGGATAACGGCTCCCTGCACGGGCTGGAGTTCGGCCCCGACGGGATGCTCTCGATGACCATGGGCATGCCGGACGGCTATCGCCTGCCCAGGGGAGACGGGACCTGGCTGGAGGGGACCTCCGGGGCCTGGATCCGCTGCCGGCCGGATGGGTCGCGGCCGGAAGTCTGAGCCGCGGATTCGTGAACCTCGTCGAGCTGGCATTCCTTCCCGACGGCGAGGCGATCGGCACGGACAACTGGTACGAAAGCCCGCCGCTGGCTTCCGCGACGCCCTCGTCCACCTGGTCGAGGAGGGCTCTATCCGTATGTCCCCGATACAGGGACGTCCCAGCCGATCACGGGGATCACGCTGCCGCCGCTCGCGCGGTTCCCGGCCGCCGCCCTCAGCGGGCTGGCCCGGCTGGACGACCTCGACGGTGCCGGCCGCTTATCGGGGCAACCTGGTCTCGGCCCAGCACAACACCCGGAGCGTGGGGCGGCACGTTCTCGTCCCGGCCGGCGCGACGTTTCGATCGGAGGACTCGCCCCTGGTCAGCACCGAGGATCCCGATTTCCATCCCTCGGATGTGCTCGTCGAGGGCGACGGCAGCGTGCTGATCATCGACACGGGGGCCTGGTACGTCCAGCACTGCCCGACGGGCCGGATCCGCCCGTCCAGCTCGCAGGGCGGCCTCTTCAGGATCGTCTGGCCCGGGTCGTCGCGGCCGGACGATCCATACGGCCGGAAGCTCGACGTCGCGTCGCTCGGCCCCGATCGGCTGGCGGCGCTGCTCGGAGACCCGCGCCCGGCCGTCCGCGCCCTCGCCCGTCGCGAGCTGGCCAGGAGGGGAGAGCCGGTCCTCCCGGCGCTGGCGGACCTGGTCGCCCGGGATCGGCCGAAGGCGCGACGGTCGAGGCCGTGTGGACGCTGTCCGCGATCGACGCGCCGGCGGCATCCACTGCTTAGGCGGGCCTTGCGGGGCGGACCCGGAGACCGCCTGCGCGGCGGCCAGGGCACTGGCGATCCGGGGCGACAGGAGTCCGCCCCGATCTGCTCGGCTGCGTCTCCTCGGGACCGCCCCGTCTCCGACGGCCGCCGCCGAACGCCTGGCGCGGTGCGGCGATCGCACGGCGGCTGCCGGCCCTCTGGTCGGCGGCTCACGGGCGGAGTGGACGAGATCCTCCGACACGCGGCTGATCCATGCCCTCCACCGGCTCGCCACCGCCGAGGACCTCCGCGCGCGGCTCGACCGCCCCCGAACCCGCGGTGCAGGCCGCGGCCGACCTTGCTCGATCAGTCGCCTCGACCGAAGGGGCTCCCTCACGGCTCAGCGGGTGATTAGCCGTGCGGGGGCGGCCGACGTCCGACTCCCGCTCCGCCGCGCTGGCCGAGATGGAGCGTCATCCCGAATGGGCCGGCGAGGCCGCGCGGCTGGTTGCCTCCGCGCTGGACGCCGCGGGATCCACGACGGCCGGCCTGGACCGGCTGGCCCCGCTGATCCTCCGCGGCGAGAAGGAACCCGAGATCCAGGCGATGCTGGGTCTCGCAGCGGACACGGGCGGTCCCGCCTCGCGCCGGGCCTGGGCGCTGGAGCTGATGGGTCGGACGCGCCTGGAGGCGATCCCCGAGTCGTGGGGCAGGTCCGTGCGGGGCTCCCTGCGGGATCCGGAGCCCTCGATCCGCCGACGGGCCGTGGCTACGGCGCGGTCGCTGCGGATCGCCTCGCTCGATGAGGACCTGGATCGACTGGCCCGCGATCCCTCGGAGGATCGGGCGCTGCGGCTGGAGGCCTGGCAGGCGATCCTTCCCCGCAGGCGGTCGCTCCCGGAAGCGGGGGTCGGGTTCCTCGTCGGGCTGCTCTCGGCGGCCGACCCGGCGGTGCGCCTCTCCGCGGCGGGGGTGCTCGGCGCGGCTCGGCTGGACGACGCGCAGCGGTCGCGCCTGCTGGAGTCGGTCGGAAACGATCCGCTGATCATGCCGGAGACGCTCGCCGGGGCCTTCGGGCCGCCGCTGGGCAGAGACGCCGCCGATCGCTGGCTGGCCTTCCTGGAGGGGTCGCTCCGCCGCGGCTGGAGGCCGGCCGAGGAGCGGCTCGGCACGTTGCTGGATGCCGTGCCCGGCCTGCCCGGCGAGCGTCGCGACGCGCTGACGGCCCTCCTGCGCGCGTCACTCCGGGAGCGCGAGACGCGGCTCGCCGGGCTCGCTCGACTGCTCGACGGGGGCGACCCGGCGCGGGGCCGCGAGGTCTTCCGGGGGCCGAAGGCCGCCTGCGCCACCTGCCACCGCGTCGGCGAGTCCGGCGGCCTTGTCGGCCCGGACCTCACCCGGATCGGGGCCGTGCGGTCGGGGCCCGACCTCCTCGAATCGCTCGCCTTCCCGAGCGCCTCGTTCGCCCAGGGGTACGAGCCCTCCACCGGGGCCCTTCAGGACGGCCGCGTACTCCAGGGCATCGTCGCGAACCAGGACGCGGATTCGGTCGTGCTCCGGGAGCCGAGCGGGACCGAGACCCGCCTGCGGCGCTCCGAGATCGAGGAGATCGGACGTTCCCAGGTCTCGATCATGCCCGAGGGCCTGATCCGCACGCTCGACGAGCGCGAGCTGCGGGACGTGCTCGCCTTCCTGCGATCGCTGCGGTGAGGTGCGGGGGCCGCCCCCGCCTCAGGGCCCTCCGCCGCCGGGGGCCGCGAGGCTCGACAGGGCCTGGATGTAGGGAAGCAGCACGGCCAGGATGACGAACAGGACGATCGCGCCCAGCATCAGGGTCAACAGCGGCTGGACCAGCGTGCCCATGTTCTTGACCATGTGCTGGACCTGCTCCTCGTAGTCGTCGGCGAGGTGGTTGAGGGTCTCGGGGAGCTTGCCGGTCTCCTCGCCCGACTGGAGGACGGCGATCACGTCCGGGGTGAACTGGCGACTCTCGGCCAGCGCCTCGCTCAGCTCCTTGCCCTGGAGGACCGACTGGCGGGAGTCGATCACGGCCTGACGCAGGGGCGTCATCGTGAGGACGCCGGAGGTCAGGTCGATCGAGGACCCCATGTCCACCCCGGCGTCCATCAGGGTGGCCAGCGTCCGTGCGAACCGGCTGGTGTCGAGCTTGCGGCAGAGCGGGCCGAAGACGGGGATCATCAGGATCAGCCGGTCCATGACCGCCTTGCCCGAGGCCGTCCGGTAGAGCCGCAGGATCAGGAACGGCACGCCGATCGTGATCAGTGGGAGGAGCCACCAGCCGAGCAGCCCGACGAACGAGCTGAATCCCATGAGTGCCCGGCTGGCCCACGGGAGCTGCGCCTTGCGGCTGATGTCCCGGAGCAGCTCCGCGAACATCGGCAGCACCAGGGTGCTGATCAGGGCGACGACCGCCCCGGCCAAAATCAGCACGATGACCGGGTAGATGAGCGCCGAGCGGGCCTGGCGGATCAGCCGCTGGCGGGCCTCGTAATGGTCGCCCATCATCCGCAGGGTCTCGGGCACGCCGCCGCGGGCCTCGGCCACGCGGATCATGCTCAGGAACATGGGGCTGAAGATCTGCGGCTCGCGGGCCATCGCCTCCTCGAGCGTGTAGCCCGACTTGATCGCCACGCGGATCCGCCCCATCGCCGGGCCGAGCGCCGACCGCGAGAACATCGTCTCCATGCTGGAGAACGTCTTCGAGTAGTCCACGCCCGCGTTCAGGTAGGACGCGAGCTGGCGGCAGAACTGGGCGAGCTGCCCCGCGCTGACCTTGCCGAAGAGGATCCGCTCCAGCAGCCTCGGCCCGGCGGCCAGCGTCTCCTTCGTCCCCACGAAGGCGTCGTCGTCCCCGCCGCGCGACCGGCCGCCGGTCCCCGTCCGCGAGCGGGAGCCGGCGGCCGGGCGCTGGGGGGCGGGCCGGAACGTCGATCCGCCGCCGTCGCCGATCGGGGCCCGGGGCGGCAGCGCATCCGGGTCGCCCTGCGGGGTCGCCGGCTTGCGCGGCCGTCGCGGAGGGTTCGCCCCTGTCTCGTCCGGACCTCGGCTCATGATGTCACCCCGGAGGATCGTGCCGGCCGCCGCGAATCGCGCCAAGGGCCGCCCGCCGCCGACGTGCTATCCTCCGGCCCGGGGGCCGCGAAATCAAGCCTGCCCGGCGACCTGCGCCCGGGCCGGCTCGCTCGCCGGGCCCTCCTTGCCGGGGGTCCAGCGGAGGACGGGCGTCTTGGCGGCCTTCACCTCGTCGAGCCGGCTGACGGTCGTCGTCAGCGGGGCGTCGTGGAGCATCTGCGGGTCCTCGGCGGCGATCCGGAGCAGGGCGTCGGCGAAGGCCTCCAGCGTCTCGCGGCTCTCGGTCTCGGTCGGCTCGATCATCAGGGCCTCGGGGACGATCAGCGGGAAGTAGACCGTCGGGGCGTGGAAGTTGTAGTCGATCAGCCGCTTGCCGATGTCCATCGCCCGGATGCCCCGATCCTTCGCCAGCGACCGCGCCGAGGCGACGAACTCGTGCATGCAGCGGTCGCCGAACGGCACGGGATACACGTGCTTGACCAGCGAGAGCAGGTAGTTGGCGTTGAGCACCGCGTGCTCGGCGACGCGGCGCAGTCCCTGCGGCCCCTGCGAACGGATGTAGCAGTAGGCGCGGAAGAGGACGCCCGTGTTGCCGAAGAACGCCCGGACGCGGCCGATCGACCTGGGCCGATCGTCGTCCAGGAAGTAGCTGCCGTCCTCGCGGCGGCCGACCAGCGGAGCCGGCAGGTAGGGCACCAGGTGCTCGCGGACCGCGATCGGCCCTGCGCCGGGTCCGCCGCCGCCGTGCGGGCCGGAGAACGTCTTGTGGGGGTTGTAGTGCATCAGGTCCACGCCCATGTCGCCGGGGCGGACGACGCCCAGGATGGCGTTCATGTTGGCGCCGTCGAGGTAGAGCAGGGCACCCCGCTCGTGGACCAGCCGGGCGATCTCGCCGATCTGGGGGTCGAACAGGCCCACGGTGTTCGGGTTCGTGATCATGAACACCGCGGCCTGGTCGGTCAGCTTCGCCTTGAAGTCGGCGAGGTCGACCACGCCGCAGCCATTGCTCTTGATCGTCACGGCCTCGAAGCCGGCGAGGTGGGCCGACGCCGGGTTCGTGCCGTGGGCACTGTCGGGCACCAGGACCTGGGTCCGCTTCTCGCCCCGGTCGCGGAAGTAGGCGGCGGCCACGAGCAGGGCCGTCAGCTCGCCCTGGGCGCCGGCGGCTGGCTGGAGGCTCACGCCGTGGAGCCCGGCGATCTCCGCGAGGTCCTGCTGCAACTCGAACAGGATCGCGAGAAGGCCCTGGAGCGTGGTGTCGTCCTGGTAGGGGTGCTGCGACCCCAGGCCGGGCAGGCCGGCGAGACGCTCGTTCCGCTTCGGGTTGTACTTCATCGTGCACGAGCCGAGCGGGTAGAAGTTGGCGTCGATCGCCATGTTCTGCGCCGAGAGGTTCGTGTAGTGCCGGACCACGTCCAGCTCGCTCAGCTCCGGCAGCGGCGGGACATTCCCCGCGCGGTGGGCCGGCGGGATCAGCTCGTCGAGCGGGCGTTCGGGCACGTCCAGGGGCGGCAGGATCGCGGTGCCGCGGCCGGGTCGGCTGGATTCGAAGAGCAGGGGCGTCTGGTCGAGTTTATACATGTTGATAACATGAAAAAAGCATTTGGCGGACGAGGACGACGGCGGGCGGCGTGTCAGGCCCGCCGCAGCGCGTGCTCGTAGGCCCCGGCGAGGCCGTCAATCTCCTCGCGGGTGCGCTTCTCGGTGACGGCCACGAGGATCGCGTCGGCCAGGTCCGGGTACCATCGGCCCAGGGCGATGCCGCCGTGGTAGCCACGGCGGCCGACCTCGGCCAGCACCTCCCGCGGTTCCTTCGCGGAGCGGATCACGAACTCCTTGAAGAACGGGCCGGGGAACGCGAGCCGCAGCCCGGGGACCGCGGCCAGCCGCTCGGCCGCGTAGTGGGCCTTGCGGGTCGACAGCTCGGCCGCCTGGCGGAGCCCGCCGGGGCCCATCGCCGCGAGGTAGATGCTCGACCGCAGCGCCAGCAGGCCCTGGTTGGTGCAGATGTTCGAGGTGGCCTTCTCGCGGCGGATGTGCTGCTCTCGGGTCTGGAGGGTGAGCACCCAGCAGCGCCTGCCGTGGCGGTCGGTCGTCTGGCCGACGATCCGGCCGGGGAGCTTCCGGAGGTACGCCTCGCGGCAGGCCATGATGCCGAGATAGGGCCCGCCGAAGGACATCGGGTTGCCCAGGCCCTGGCCCTCGGCGACCACGATGTCGGCCCCGTAGTCGGCCGGGCGGCGGAGCAGCCCGAGGCTGAGCGGATCGACGCTGACGATCGCCAGCGCGCCGCGGTCGTGGGCGGCCTTGACGAGCGCCTCCACGTCCTCGAGCTGGCCCAGGAAGTTCGGATACTGGAGCACGACGGCCGCCGTGTCCTCCCCGATCGCGGCGGCGAGCTGCTTCGGGTCGGCGACGCCGTTCGGGGCGGGCACGGTGGCGACCTTCGGCTCGAGGTGGGCCAGGAAGGTCTCCACGATCTGGCGGTACTCGGGATGGACCGTCTCCGGGATCACGACCTTGCCGGACCGCCCGGTGGACGAGATCGCCATGAGAACCGCTTCGGAGACGGCCGAGCCGCCGTCGTAGAGGCTGGCGTTCGAGACGTCCATGCCCGTGAGCTGGGTGATCAGCGTCTGGTACTCGAACGTCGCCTGGAGGGTCCCCTGGCTGGCCTCGGCCTGGTAGGGCGTGTAGGCCGTGTAGAACTCGCCCCGCGAGGCCAGGTTGTCCACCACGGCCGGGATGAAGTGGTCGTAGCAGCCGCCGCCCAGGAAGCAGACCCGCTGGTCGGCCCCCTGGTTGCGGGCGAGCAGCCGGGTGACCTGCTGCGTCAGCTCGAACTCGGAGAGCGCCGGGGGGACATCGAGCGGCCGGCGGAGCCGGAACTCGGCGGGGACCATGTCGAAGAGCTGGTCCAGGGAATCCAGCCCGATCGACCTCAGCATCACCTGGACGTCTTCGGGAGTGTTCGCGATGTACGCCATCTCTACTCCATCCGGGGGCGGGTTGCCTCTGAGCCCACGCCCACGGGTATCCGTCGGGCGGGTCAGCCGGGTCTTCGGGGCGCAACCCAACGTCTCGCCGGTGGGTTGCTCCGGCCTCGCCGTCTGACCCACCCTACGCCACTCTGTTTATATGCGCCGCGGCTCTGCTCAGCCACCCAGGCGAGTGGTTGCGCCCGCTCAGTGCCCTTCCTCGGCGATCTGCTTCTCGTAGGCGGCGAGGTCGAGCAGGTCCTTCGGGGCGGGGCCCTCCAGCTTCACCTTGATCAGCCAGCCCTTGCCGTAGGGGTCGGAGGAGAGCAGCTCGAGGTTGTCGGCGACGGAGGTGTTGGCCTCGACGACCTCGCCGGAGACCGGGGCGTAGAGGTCGCTGACGCTCTTGACGCTCTCGATGACGCCGAAGCTCTTGCCGGGGGCCACGCGGCTGCCGACGCGCGGGAGCTCGAGCATGATCAGGTCGCTGAGCTGGTCGGCGGCGAACTTGGAGATCCCGATCGTGGCGATGTCGCCGTCGACGTGGATCCACTCGTGCGTGGGGGCGAAGCGGAGCGAGGCCTGATCCATGGTGTGCGTCCTTCGGGTCAGTTGAGGCGGTCAGGGAGTCGAGGCGCCTGGCGAGGCCCGATCAATCGGCCCTGGGGCGGCTGTAGAACGGCAGCGGGACGACGGCGGCCGGCTCGTCCTGGCCGCGGATCGAGAGGGTCAGCCGGGTGCCTGGCCGGGCCGAGCCGGGCTCGACCAGGGCCATCGCCAGGCTGGCCTGGAGCGTCGGGGCGAAGGTGCCGGAGGTCACCGTGCCCACGGCTCGGCCGCCGTCGCTCACGGTCGTGCCCTGGCGTGCGATCCGCTTGCCCTCGAGGCGGAGGCCGACCCGGGCCTGGCCGGGATTCGCCTTCCAGGCACGCAGGGCCTCGCGGCCGACGAAGTCGCCCTTCTCGAGCTTGACGGCCCAGCCGAGCCCGGCGGCGTAGGGATTGGTCTCGGCGGAAAGTTCGTGGCCGTAGAGCGGCATGGCCGCCTCGAAGCGAAGGGTGTCTCGCGCGCCCAGTCCGCAGGGGAGGATCCCGTGGGGACGGCCCGATTCCAGGAGCGCCTCCCAGACCCGGACGGCCTCGCTCGCCTTGACGATGACCTCGAAGCCGTCCTCGCCGGTGTAGCCCGTCCGGCTGATGACCGCGCCGACGTCGCCCAGGACCCGGCCCATCGTCAGCGAGTAGTACTTCACGGGCTCCAGCGGCTGGTCGTACAAGGGCTGGAGGGTGACCCGGGCGAGGGGACCCTGCACGGCGATCATGGCCGTTTCAAGCGTCCGGTCGTGGAAGTCACCCTGGGCCCCTTTGCGGTGGGAGGCGAGCTGCTCGAGCACCCCCGGGCGGTTCGAGGCGTTGCAGACCACCAGGAACGCGAACGGCTGCCGGTAGACCAGGATGTCGTCGATCAGGCCGCCACGCTCGTTGGGCATCAGGCTGTACTGGATCTGGTTATCCTTCAGCCGGGCGACGTGGTTGGTGGTCACCCGCTCCAGCCAGTCCTGGACGTCCGGCCCATGGAAGGTCAGCCGGCCCATGTGGCTGATGTCGAAGAGGCCGACCCGCTGCCGGACGGCGTGGTGCTCCTCGACGATCGACGAGTATTGCACGGGCATCTGCCAGCCGCCGAACTCGACGAGCCGCCCACCATGGGACTGGTGCCAGTCGTACAGCGGCGTCTTGAGGGCGGACAGGTCGGCCATGAGACGGTCCCGGGAGAGCACGGCGATCCTTCGTGGGTGCGAAAGCGGCTCCATCATACAGGGACGGCACGGGACAGGGAAACGGGAGCTTGCGCCGCCTGGAGCGGGGGACTTTCCGCGAGCCGCCGGGACGGCGTGGTCAACTGACAGCATGATTGATACGATCGCCGTCCTGGATCGGGCGGGGACCGCGACGATGGTCGGGTCACCGGCCCGCTCGATCGGAGACCGGCCCCACCTGCGCGGAGACGGACCATGAATGCTGGAGGAATCGGCCCGGGGGTTCTCGCGGGCCTCTTGCTGGTCGGGATCGTCCCGGCCGGTCCCGCCCTGGCGCGGCAAGCCGAAGCCACGGAACGCCTGATCGGAGAAGTGATCACCGGGGGAGCCGATTCGGGGCCATACTTCACCGCGTTCTGGGAGCTGAGGTCGCGGCTCCGCCGAGGGGGTGACGACGGCGAGAAGCTGGCCCTCTCGCTGCTGGACCGTACCAGCCAGGTCGTCCCCGAGCCCTCCATCCGGAAGACCGTCGAGGACCTTGCGGCCCGGAAGAAGACCAGGCTCGCGGCGCTCCTGCTGCTGGAGATCGCGAAGTCGAGGCGTGCGGTCCGGGTGTACGAGAAGGGCCGCGTGGCCGTCGGCCGGCTGGTGGTCGAGGACGGCAAGGATGATCCGGAGCTGGTCCTCGCCCAGATGGAGATCCTCCCCGAGGGCTACTTCGCCGGCGATGTGGGCGATCTCCAGCGGCCGCTGGTCTTCCGTGCCTGGGGCTACGCCGAGCTCAGCCTCCCGCTCGCGGGCCGGTCCGGAGAATTCCTCGACCTCGGGACGATCACCCTGAAGCCGTGCCCGCGGCGCGCGGCCGGGAGCCTGAAGGGGCGAGTCGTCCTCGACGCGGAGCGTGAGCTGGGCGAGGCATCGGTCGAATTGAGCGTGGACATGGGGCCACCAAACACGTCCTTCAGGGGCTTTTCGCCGCGGTCCCGATGGCCCGAGCCGCAGAAGTTAAAACCGGGTGGATCGGGCGATTTCGCGGCCGCCGGGCTCTCGCCGACCGGCTACTACCTCCGCATCGAGGCCCCCGGCCACGCGTCCTACTCGAGCTACTTCACGATCCGGCCGGGCCAGGACCTGGACCTCGGCGAGATCCGCCTCCGGGGCAACGGCCTTGCGTCCTGCATCGGGAGGCCGCCTCCGGGGGCCGTCGAGCTGAACTGGGAGAAGGACTATCCCTCGGCCCTGCGCAGGGCCAGGGAGGAGAAGAAACCCCTGATGGTGATGATGACGGCGACCTGGTGCGGACCGTGCAAGCTGCTCGAGAAGGAGACCCTGGGTATGGGATCCGCTGGTTCCTCTCGTTTCGTCGTCAAGGCTTACGAGGATCCGCCGTGGAGAAGGCCACGGCCCGGAGCTCCTACCCCACGCTCGTCTTCGCCGACAGCGACGGCAAGGAGGCGTTCCGGGCGGTGGGCTACCGGCGGGCGATCCCCTTCGCCGGGGTCTGCGCCCAGGCCATCCGCAAGCTCGGGCAACCCCTGCCCGATGAGCTGGGCATGCTCACAGAAGCGGCTCATCCCGGCCCCGGAGTGAGCCGGTCGATCCGAGCCCGGAGGCCCGGGCGATCGGCCTCAGGCCGGTCGCGGCCGATCGGAGAGTCGCTCGCGGACGGACCGGAGGAAGACCTCGTCCACCGGTCCGTAGGGGCGCAACTTCTCCAGCCGGTTCTGTTCGCCAGCCCGGTTGCGGCCGAGCTTGCTGGCCGCGGGAGAGTCGAGCAGGCGCCGCTGTCGGTGGGGCTCATCTGGAAGAGGACCCGCATCTCGAACTCGCGGAGCTGGTGCTGGTGGGTGAAGGTGCGGTTCAGGTTGTTGACCGTGTCGCACCAGATCAGGTGGACCCCAGGCCGGGGCCGTCGCGGACAGCACCGGGGTTTCAAGCCGCAGGCCACCTCGCCGGCAACGGCCGCCAGGAACCCCGCGGCGTCGCGCCAGCCGCCGATCTTGATGCCGCAGGCAGGGCGGACAGCCACCCCGGCCAGCGCCGGCCCGGGGATGATCCTCCGGGGTGCCGTCGAGCACGAAGAACTTCACGCTTGATGCCGCACGCCGTCTGATTTCGCCGGGGGGTACTTGCCGCGAGGCTGACCAGGGACGATGAGACGACGCCGGAGCCGCGGCCTCCTCGTTCTGGCCGACGATCAGCAGGTGGCTCTGGCGGCGGAACAAGCGCCGAGGTCGGGTCCTTGATGGCCACCGGGTCGCCCAGCCAGGCGTGGGCCGAACGCGGCGATTCGGGCCAGGCGGGGGCCTCGACGAGCGCCTTGCAGCAGCGGGTTCCGGCTCGGCTCTGCCGGGCGCGTCGCCCTCGAAGACGATGGGCGTGCGACAGGGCCGGCGGATGCGATCGCTGCCGTTCGAGCAGCTTCTTCAGGTAGACCTCGCGGGCCTCGTCCGGGAGCCAGACCACCTGGAAGAAGTGGTTGCCCTCGGGCGAGCCGTTGGTGTCGTTGTAGATCGCCTCGCCGGGACGCGAGAGCCACTTGGCGGCGAGGTTGTTCTCCGCCAGGATGAGCAGCGAGTCGACCTCGCTGCATTGCAGGGCGATCCGCACGGCCATCTGGCCGAGCGTGCTCCGCGCCAGGGTGAACGCCCCTCCGAGGCTCTGCGAGCCGAGCAGCACGTGGACGCCGAAGGCGCGGCCCTGGCGGACGAGCCGGTCGAGCAGGAGCGCGGCCTCCTGGGCGAGCCGGTCCTCCTCGACGAAGAACTCCTCGAACTCGTCCACGAGGAGCAGGATCCGCGGCATCGGGGCCGTGCCGGGCGCGTTGCGATAGCTGGCGAGGTCCTGCACGCCGGCCTCGCGGAACCGGTCGGGCGAGCCGCATCTCCCTGCTGAGCCGCTGGAGCACGCTGATTCCGGAACTCCCGCTCGCCTTCGATCGCGACGACGCTCGCGTGCGGCAGGCTGAACGTCGAGTAGACCTTGAACTCGACGCCCTTCTTGAAGTCGATCAGGTAGAGGTCGATCTCGTCCGGGCTGTAGTTCAGGGCCAGATTGGTGATCAGGGCGTGCATCAGCGTCGACTTGCCCGAGCCCGTGGTAGGCGATCAGGACGTGCTGGGACGTTCCTCGGCCGAGGTCCAGGTGCTGGCGTTCAGCGCCGGTTTCCAGGGCGACGTCGATGCCGCCGCGGCTGTCGCCGGTCCACCACGCCTGCCCGGCGCGATGAAGGAGAACGGGACTCGACGGCTTCGCTCGCGGGCGGCCTGGCCGATCCGCTGGACCTGCAGGGCGAACTCGCCGGGGGCGGCGGATCGAGCGCCAGCGGGAGGTTGCCGTGGTCCGGATCGTCCCAGACGATCCGCGCGCCGTCCCAGTTCAGGTAGCGCAGTACGGCCGCAGGTCGCCGAGGCCGAAGCCGGGCGGCAGGGCCTTCGAGGTGTCCACGTGGACGAGCGTCAGCACGCCGCAGGGCGGCCACTTCGGCGGCGATCGCGGCGAGGCGGCCGGCGGATCAACTGGCCGGGAAGTCGGCGATCACCAGCACCCGGTAGGGGTCATGACCCGCCGGCCACCGCGTTGTACGCCTCGATCGTCGGGTATTCATTCCGGAGGTACTTCTGGGTCACGGTCTCCAAGTGCAGCTCGAGGTCGGCCAGCCGCTCCTCGATCTGCCGCGGGTCGGTCCAGACCTGGCTGGTGACCCAAGCGCCGGGTCGGCCGGCCAGGTGCATGAACGCCGAGGTGCCGATCCTGATCGGGTCGACGATCGTGAACTGCACCATGCCCGGCGGGGCTCGTGAGCAGCCGGAACATCTGGGCCTGGAGTACGTCGATGGCCGCCTGGCGTCCCTCGGCTGGCGTCTCAATGAGGAGATCGCGCAAGACGGGAACGGCGGAGGGCGGGCAGCTCGAACCGGGTCGGCAGGCCCTCGCGGAGGCGAGCGTCGGCGGGCATGCCCTGCGGCAACGCGGCGAGATCGACCGCGGCGGTCCCCATCCGCAGCACCGGAGGGATTCGCCGGGGATGGGGCCGATCCCGCCAGGCCGGATCGTCCCGCAGGCGGGGCCGAACTCGTTGGCCGTCCGGGCGACGGCCCGGAACTCGGACGTCACGCGCCCCATGCCCTCTCGCCAGCGGGACGCCAGGGTGTTCCACCTCGTCTCGTGCTTCGTGCGGACCTTCTCCTTGAGCGCGGTATTCCCTCGTCGAGCCGGGCGAGGTCGCGCTCCGACTGCACGGGGATCTCCGCCATCCTCCGGTCGTGCGCGGCGACCGCCTCGACATCTCCCTCGCCTGGGTGGTCTGGACGGCGACCATGGCGTGGGCATAGTTCTCGTTGATCTCGCGGAGGGCGGACTCGCCGTCGGCGAGCGTCCTTGGCTTGGATTGTCCCTGGCGAGCTTCTGGTCCTGGTCGTGCTTCGCGGAGAGCGCTTCCGCTCGGACGAGGAAGCGCTCATTGAGTCCGCCCTGGGCGAAGGCATAGAGGGCGTCGGCGTCGGCGAGCTGCTGCCTGAGCGGTTTGTAGAGCCGCTCGAGCTGGGACTTCGCGAGCTGGGCCAGCCAGGTGCGGAGGATGCCGCCGACGGCCAGGCCGGTCAGGGCCAGCCCGGCCACCCCGGCCAGGCCGAGCTCCATCGCCAGCGCGATCCCGACGAAGACCAGCAGCGAGGCCACGAAGATCCAGGCCTCGTGCGCGGGCCCTTCATCGACTTCGGGATGACCAGCCCCTCGAGGATCCGCAGGCCGGACTGGATCCGGCCGAGGTGCGGTTGAACAGCTCGTCCACCGGCTCGCGGAACCGGGCGTGGTTCTCGCGGTTCGGGCGCGCCTCGGGGTCGAGCCGGAACTTCCGGTAATCGGCGGCGATCGCGTCGAGCCGCTCGCGGAAGCCGTCGGCCACCTCCAGGGCGTCGGCCAGGGGCTTGAGCGCCTCGGTGTTCTCGGCGGCCGCCTGGCGGCTGCCGGCGTCGAACTCGCCGGCGGCCGCGGCCCGCGAGCGGTTGTACTCCCCCCTGGCCGTCTCGCGGAAGGCGTCGAAGCCCGCGGAGATCCGGCGGCTGGCGGCCGCGAAGTCGGCCTTCGCCTTCGCCTCGCCGGCCATGGCGGCCTCGACGATCGCCCGCCGTCGCGACTCGTCCTGGCTGCGGGCCTCCTGGTCAAGTCGGACGTACTTGTCGAGCAGCCCTTGCCGGGTCCGCGAGTACTCCGCGTCGACCTTCGCGTCGTTGGACTGCTGCCAGTCCCTCGCCTCGGACTCGGCCTTCGCACGCTCGTCCACCAGGCGGAGCAGTTCCCCCAGCGCCGCACGCTGCCGGCCGGGCAGGTCGGCCTCCTCGCCGAGGGTAACGGCCGGTGCCGGGGAGTCGCCGTCCTGTTTGTTCTCCCGATCGGGATCGGGGAGCTTCCGCAGGGAAGTCGTCGTGCTCACGAGAACTCGCTCCGGTCGGAACAATCGCGGCGGACCTGGTCCAGGACCTCGGCCAGCTTCGCCATGCCGTTGAGGGCGGAATCCACGGCCGGGTCGAGCGGGCCCAGGTAGCGATCGTCGAACTTCGCCCGGACCGCGTCGCCCCAGGTCGCCTCGGTGATCAGCCACTGGTCCCGGAGCACGCGCTGGCATTGATTCAGCCGGTTCGCGCCCGCCACCACCTTCGCGTTTCGCACCGTTCACCTCGAGGAAGCTTCGGGGGAGTCAGGGGCCGCTCGGTTCATCCGGCTGCGCCGCATCCAAATCGGGGGGCGTGGAGTCGTCGGCCGCGTGACTCACGAGCCGGGACGGTGCCGGCGGCTCCCGATCCAGCTCCTCGGCGGCGATCGCATCGAGCCGCACCGCGGCGGCCGGCGCCCCGGGAGGCGGGGCAAGCCGGAGGTACGCCTCCAGGGCGTCCACGATCCGGGTCAACACGGCGATCGCCCGGGGGACGTCGGCCGCGACCAGGTCCTTGATGCGTCGGGCGCTCCCGTGGTACTCGAGGATCGCCTGCTGCAAGAGCGGTTGCCACTTCCGCACCATCGCCAGCCGCTTCTCCGCGTCCTGGAGGCTCGCCTCGGCTCGCCGGAGGATCTCCATCGGCTCGCTCAGCGAGGGGTGGTATTCGGGAGTCTTCTGGAGCTTGCGGCGGAAGACCTCGGCCCTGGCGCTGGCGACCTGCTCGCGACGACGCTTGATCTGCTCCTGCCAGTAATAGGGCCGGTCCTGAGTGAGCCACTGGACCGTCCGGCGGATCTCCGCCTCCACCGCATCGAGGGCCCCCTGGGCGTCCTCCGCGTAGAGCGCCAGCGCCGTCCTCAGATCCTTGATCGCCTCGACGGAGTGGACCTCGGCCTGAGAGCTCATGCGACCCCATCCCGTGGCCCGGCGAGGGCTTGCCGCCGCTGCGAACGGCACGCCATGGCTGCATGGCCGAGACTAGCAGACGGCTCGGGGGCTGTAAAGGAGCCCCCACGAGGGCCGAGGCGGCACGCCATTCGCCGCGCGAGCCGAGTCCGCGGCCCGCCGATTGACCGCATCCGGGCCCGGCGCTAGAATCTCCGCGTCACCGAATTCTTACGGTCAAGGGGTTCGACACATGCGGCGAGTGCAGCTCTCGGTCATCGGGCTGATGGCGGTGGTCGGCCTGGCGGCCCTGGACCTCTCGGTCTTCCGTGCGCTGCCGTCGGTCCAGACCCTTTCGGAGCGGCTCTGCGTCATCGCGCTCCTGCCGGTGGTCAATCTCCTGGCGGTCTGCCTGGCGATGGCGATCGGGAGCCTGGTCCAGCGGGGCGAGGTCCGGCTCTCCCTGCTGGTCTTCCTGCTCGTCGGCGGCGCCATGAGCTTCGGAGTGCTCGCCGTCACGGTCCTCTCGCAAGGGACGTTTTAC
>JAXMBE010000071.1:0-44695 GCA_046349995.1 Isosphaeraceae bacterium
ATGCGCCGATGGCCCTTCCCCCCACGGGCCTGCTATACTGCGGGCACGCCGCAACTCCGCTCGTCCGCGGCGGCCGGCCGCGCCGCCATCTCGTGAGGTCCGTCCGCCATGGTGCTGGAGGCCCGCCATCAGATCGCCGTGCCGGGAGAGATCGGCGCCGTCGCCCTGGGCGCCGGCGGCAGCCTGGCCGCCGTGACCGTGGCCCGTTCCGGCGTGCTGCTCTTCGAGATCTACGGCGAGACGATCCGGCCCGGGGGCTCGCTGGACCTCTCCCCTTCGCCCGGGCGACCGGCCGGGCCCGACCTGGAGCGGATCTGGATCGGCTTCGAGACCGTCGCGTTCCTGGACGACCAGACGCTGCTGGTCGCCCGCGGCGTCCGCCGCTGGTACCGCGCCGATCCGCCCCGGGCGCCGGTCCCCGCCGAGGAGTGCTTCACGACCGACCTGGCCGCCCTCTGCCTGCGGACCGGCGCGTCCCTGGGCGAGTTCCGCGACAGCCCCTGCGACCCGCCCTGGACGCCCCCGCTGCCCATCGGCGACGGCCGCGTGCTGTTCAACCCGACCTCCACCGTCATCTGCGTGGAGGTCCCGTCGTTCCGCGAGGCCTGGCGGGTCCGCCGCGTCGAGGGAGAGGAGATCGTCCCGCCCGAGGAGGGCGCGCTCGGGGACGAGCAGGCCGCGCCCAACGGCCTGGCCTACGATGCCGCCTCGGGCATCCTCTACGTCCTCTGGCGGGTCCACCGGGAGGCCTTCCTCCAGACCTACCGGATCGACCCGGGTGCGCACGGCTTCACCCGGCTGGGGCGCCGGTCCGTGCTCAGGGGACACGAGGCCGCCGGCCTCTGCCTGAACCCGGACGGCACCGGCGTGACGGGCTGGTTCCTCACCGATCAGGAGATCGTCCGCGACGACCGCCCGCCCGGCGAGCAGGCCCCGCCCGCGACGGCCCGGCTGGGGATGCTGGGGATCTTCGGCCCGGACGAGGACCGCTTCGTGGAGGTCTTCTCCGACGTGGACCGCGACTTCGCGTGCTCGCCCCACCTCGGCGCGGGGGCCGATCCCGACGGGCCGCTCGTGCCGGCCGGCTTCACCGTGGGCGTGGACTTCCACTACTGCCGGCCGTTCTACCTGGCGCCGGGCCGCGTGGCGGTCAACACCCCCGGCGGCCTGCTCCTGGGCGTCGACACCGACTCGGGCCGGGCCGAGGTCCTCCACGACTTCCACGCCCCGATCGTCGCCCTGGACCACCACCCGGCCACCCGCCGCCTGCTCGTCGGCTGCGAGGGCGGCCGCCTGGCGCTGCTGTCCTGGGTCTGAGCGAACGGCCGGGGACCGTGCCGCCCCGCGGCGAGGAGGGCGAAACTCCCGCCCGGCGTCTGCCTGCGGGATCCCACATCCCGGGCGGCCCCTGACCCCGCACTCGCCGCAAGCGGAGCCTGCCCGCAATCCAGCATGCCCGTCTCCCCCTTCCTGCCCATCTGTTCTCACACCGTTGCTTTACCGCGGCCCATCCGACGTCTTTTCCGACTTTCCGACATCATCTGCTGGATTTTGCTTGCGGGGCGGCGTTGAGCGTCATCAGGATACGCGGCGGCCGATCCGGCGGGGTTTCTCCGGCCCCGCGCGGAGGCCCGCGTGCATCACGTCCTTTCCCCCCTTCCTCTCACCCGAAGCTGGAGTGTGGCATGAATGGCGTCATGAAGCCCGTCCACCAGCGTCTCCTGGGTGTCCTCGCTCTGCTGGCACTCGTCGCGCTCACGACCCCGACCGCGAGGGCTCAGGTCTTCGATCAGGATGTTGCCACGGAAGTGGTCCTGGAGGACCAGGCGGTCAACACCCTCGCCCTGATCTCCCTCTTCGGACCGACGAGCACCCCGGTCCCCCTCACCTACACGCTCACGTCGGTCGGCACGGGAGGCTTCGAGTACTCCCTGACGTCCCCGCTCTCGTACAACGGGAACAACCTCACGGGCCTGACCTCGTCGGCCATCTTCAGCGGCAGCGGCCAGGACTGGACGGCCGACACGACCGCGTTCGGCTACCTCGACGGCAGCACCACCGCGACCTGGCAGATGATCGGCAAGCAGACGATCAAGTGGGATCCGATCCAGCTCGTCTGGGACATCATCTCCGATTACGACATCAGGGACGCCAACGGCAACAAGACCGGCGACGCCCACATCGAGGTCTTCTACGAGCCGGTCACGCGGACGTCCACCGACCGGTTCTGGTTCACCGACGCGGACGGCATCAAGATCCCGGAGTCCGACTACCGCAGCCGGGACCGCTTCAACCCGAGCACCGGCCGGTGGGAGATCGAGATCTACCCCGATTATCCCCGGACGTACCCGAACTACCTGGTGAGCACGCTCGAGTCCGACCCGAACAACGGCGGGGCCGGATCGGTCACCACCTTGATCGCGCCGGTCCCCGAGCCCTCCAGCATGTCGCTCGGCGTCCTGGCGCTCACGTTCGTCGCCGGCTTCGCCCGGCTCAGGCGGCGGCTCCGCCCCGCCGCCTGAGGAGCGGCCGTCCCCCGCGAGGCAGGAGGGAGATCACGTCCGTCCCCTCCCTCCGCCCGTGGGGTAGGCTGGGCGCGGCTCTCGACCGCCTCGCTCACGTTTCCGGCTCGGATCAGCCGTTCTTCCCTCCCGCCCCGCGATCGCTCACCTGGCGGCGGAGCGGCCCAGGCCGGCGGGACGGCCGCGGCCGTGCACCAGGGCCATCGCGCCGCGGAACTCGTCGACCCGCCGCGTCGCGCCGAGCCGCAGCCCAAGGCCGACGACCAGCAGCACCGCCGGGACGAACAGGTTGCCGTAGGCCTGCGCGGAGACGGGCGCCACGACGGCCAGGCCGGGGATGGCGAAGACCGCCGCGATCCAGGCCAGCTCCAGGGTCCGAATGCGTCCCCGGGACGGCTCGTTCAAAACCAGGTGCAGCGCCACGGTCAGCGGGTAGATCAGCCAGACGTAGGCGTAGTTGAACGAGAGCGGGGAGAACATCACGATCAGGAGCGTGACCAGGGCGAACTCGATCGCGTCGCTCCGCGCGGTGCGGGCCCCGCGGGGGGGCAGGACGGCGACGACGAACAGCGACAGGCCCAGCATCGCCGCCAGCGTGACGGCGGTCACCGTGCGGAAGTCGAGCGACGCGACGTTGACCCGCCAGGCCCGCCGCAGGGCCGGCTCGACGTCGGCGTAGCGGAGCTCCACGTCCGGGGCGCGGGGCGGGCTGGTGAGCATCGCGTGCAGGTCGATCATCCCGGAGCCCGGCGGCGGCATCGGCAGGCCGGCGGCGGCCCGCTCCTGGCGGAGCTTCGCGACGTGCGCGGAGATGGCGCGCTCGCCGTCGGCCGGCACGTCCCGCAGCAGGCGGTGCGCCAGCGCCATGATCGACTGGTTCTTGTAGCTGAACGAGCGGTACGGGCGCTGGGCGATCCCGTGCGTGTTGTAGGTGAAGACCATCCCCCGCGCCCAGACCGAGACGTCCCGGACGGCCTGCGCCGGCGTGCGGAAGGGCAGGGGGACCACCAGCAGCCAGACCGCCAGGGCGGCCACTGTCGCGGCCGACGCCCGCCAGTGCCGCCGGTAGAGGAAGTACCCCAGGGCCAGGATCGGGAACGCCTTGATCGCCGCGGCCGTCGCCACGAGCACCCCGGCCCACGCCTCGCGACCCAGCCGCAGGCAGGCGAAGGCCCCCAGCAGCAGCGTCAGCAAAGCCAGGTTCGGCTGCCCCAGCAGGTAAGTGTTGTGGATCAGCGCGATGATGCAGAGCGAGGGCCCAACCAGCAGCAGCGGATGCTGCCGCCAGACGACCCCGGCCGGGCCCTCCCCGCGCCGCCCCGGCTTGCCGCCGATCGCCAGCCAGACCGACAGCCCGATCGCCCCGATCCACGCCGCCGAGTGGCCGAGGATCAGCACGAGCGTCGTCCCGTGCTGGCCGACCAGGCTGAGGAACCCAAGGATCGGCGCGGCCGAGGGGGGGTACATGAACGGGAAGAGCCGGCCGCCGGAGGGATCGGGGTAAAGCTCCAGGCCCTGGCGCAGGGCCACCCCCACCTGATACCAGAGGCTGTAATCCTTGTTCGAATGGCCCCTCAGGCCGATGCTCATGGGGATGGCCGAGAAGACGACCATGCAGATCACGAACGCCGCCGCGATCCCCCGTCGGATCAGCCGCTCGTGTCGCCCCCGGCCCTCGTCGACCTGGGCGGGGGCCGCTTCGATGCCCTGATCGCGGCGGATCGTCGCCCGATTCCGTTCGTTTCCGATCATTTCCGGCGAGTCCTTCCCTGGGACGCCATCCTTGGCTCTTGCCCGGGATCCTAACCGCGCGGCCGGATTTCGGAAACGGCAAGTTTTCGTCCCGGGAGAAGGCCTTCCGGGCCGGACGATCCGGTGGTCACGCAGCCGCCGTCTGCGTCCGTTCGCTCCGATGAGGGCTGCGGGTCGATGCCCCGGCCCGCGACTGCTCCGAGTCGGAAGCGTCAGCGACGGCAGGTCCGGCGCCGCCGGCGGCATGGACCCGTCGCGCCTACGGCTTCGGCTCCGGCCAGTTCAGGTGCTTGTGCAAGAACTTGAACGTGCCCTTGCCGTTGATCGTGTGGGGGCCGTCGAAGACCTCCAGCTCGCAGCGGTCGCCCAGGTGGAGCCGGGCGTCGAAGAGGCGGTAAACCTTCGCGAACTCGTAGGCGACGGCCTCATCCGGGGCCACGCCGTCGTGGTGCCCGCGCTCGACCATGAACGGCCGGGGGGCGATCAGGGCGGCCATCTCGGCGTAGTTGAACGTCGAGCCCAGGTCGAACTCGAAGATCTCGTACTCGCCGCTCCAGACGTAGCTGTACGGGCTGCGGCTGGAGGCGTTCTTCCAGACCCACTCGTTGAAGTCCGCCGAGCAGATCGACAGGCAATAGTTCTTCACGAGCGAGGGGATCCGCATCGCCGACTTGCCGCCGTAGGACAGGCCGTAGAAGCCGATCCGCGTCGGGTCCACCTGGGGCAGGGTGCTCAGCCAGTCGGTGATCTGCTGGTGCTGCGGCACGATGACCGAGAACAGGGTCTTGCCCAGCGGGTTGGCCTTGCGCTGGAGCGTCCGGAACCGGTCCTCGAAAATGTACAGGTTCTGGGGTGCAAACGTGATGAATCCACGCTCGGCCAGCCTGATGGCGTACTGGTGATAGGCCGGGTTGTTCACCTTCGGGTCGGCGACGTCCCGCGGCCGGCCCTCCAGCCCGTGCTGGCAGACGACCACCGGGCGCTTCTCGCCCTCCTTGATGCCCCGCGGCAGGAGCAGGATGCCGTAGGCGATGACGTCCGGGAAGACGTCCATCACGACCTCGTAGCCGGCGTACTTCGGCTCATCGAAGACCTTCCGCGTGCGGACGGCCGGCTTCATCATCTCGCCCTCGAACCGGCCGACCACCTGGGTGGCGAAGAACTCGCGGTAGGGCTCGACGGTCTTCTCGTACGCCTCCGGCGATGACGTATCGACCTTGAACGACTCGAAGAATTTGTCCCGGACATAGGGGCTCTCGACCAGCAGGTGCTGGTTGTGCCGGTCGATCTCGTGGACCTGCCGGGCCTGCCGCGCCTTGAGGCTCTCCTCGCCGATCTTGCCCTGGGGGTGGAATGCCTGGACGTCGGCGAGCCTGAGGTCGGGCGAGAGGCCCTTCAGGAAGGCCCCGAGCGCCTCGGGCGAGCCGGGCGGGTGGTCACCATACGGGCCGCTCACCAGCTCGATGTGGGGGCCGCCGTGCAGCCCCGAGACCAGGGCCTCAGCACGCCTCACCTCGGCCCCTACGGTCATCAGCTTCGGCGTGCTGAGCTTGCCGGGCCCGCCTCCCTGACCCGGCGCGTAGAGGAACGACGGCCCCTTCGCCGCCTCGACGACCAGCTTCCGGGGCGCGACCATCGCTGCCAGCTCGGCGTCGCCGAACTGGTCGAGCAGGCCGAAGACGTTGCGGTCGATCGGCTGGGTCCAGACCGCGTTGCGGTCGTCGAAGAAGCCGCTGACGCAGGCGGCGTCGATCCGAGGGTCGAGCACGGCGCAGAGCCGTTGAAACCGCCCTCGCCGTGCCCGAAGACGCCGATGTGCGCTTCTCGTCCGACCCGGCCCGCTTCGAGAGCCAGTCCACCAGCGCGAGCACCTTCTGCACCTCGTAGCCGACGAGGTTCCGGCCGAGCTCGAAGGCCGATCGGTAGAGGAACTCGCGGCTCGTCAGCTTCGCGCGCGACCCCATTCGCGGCGCGCGGTCCAGTCGATGAGCACCGGCACGATCACCCGGCAGCCGCTCGGCCAGCCGCCGCGCGACCTGCTGCTCGGGCGGAAGCCCGGGAGGCCGGCGAGCTGCTCGGGCAGGGTGTCGGCGTCCGGGATCACGACCACGTCGGCCACGCCCATGCGGTCGCCGGGCTCGAGCAGGAGCCCCTCGCCGTGCACGTCGCCGAAGGCCGGCCAGCGGACCGTCAGCACGTTGAACTTCTCGGCCGAGGCCACCAGGTCGGGTCGCCCCAGCGTGCCCACGGTTTGCGGCTCGTCGAACGGCACCCGCGGGTCGCGGACGCCCAGGATGTGGGCCAGCCGCCTGCGGTTCGGCTCGATCGAGGCGTTGTACGCCTCGGCCGAGCGGAGGTCCCGGTTCCAGTGCCGGGCCCGCTGCGCGGTGGATTGCTCGATCTTCTTCAGGAGGAACCGGTCCACGCCGGCGACCAGTTCGCTGGCGATGTCGCCGGTCATCGTCAGGGGCGCCGTGCCGGGGAGCGTGTCCGAGGGCCTGCCGGCTTCCTGCGCCCTCGCGCGAGCCGGGTTCCCGGCGCAGAGCGCCAGCAGCAGGCCCGGCGCGAGCATCCATCTCCAGAGCGTTCGGGCGCGAGACCGCATGGGGCAGGCTCCTCCGGGTTTCGGTCGAGGGGTGTAAGGTTCGGAACACATCTGCGTTGTACTGATCCGAGGGGATGGCTGTCTTCCCCGGCGGCGATCCCCGCGTCACGATGGCAGAAGCGATTCCGGGATTCAAGCGGGGAGCGGGCCGGGGGCCCTCACCGGGGAGGCCGCGGGGTGAAGCCGATCCAGATCGCGCTGGTGCTGGGCCTGGTGGTGATCCTCTCGTCCGCGGCCTGGGTCTGGGTCGACGTGCGGAGGCAACGGACGTCGACGTTCGGGGGGAGCTTCGGAGCCGGGGCGGCTCCCTGGGTCTGGGCCTTCGGCTGCGTGTTCGTGTGGTTCCTGATCTTCCCCGCGTACCTGCTCCATCGCCACCAGATCCTGAGCCGCCGGCGTCGTCGTCGCGAGGCCGAGGCCCGGTTCGACTCTCTGTTGCGGCAGGAGCCCCCGGTCGACCTGGAGGAGTCGGCGGCCGAGGGCGTCGATCCGTGGGACCTCGTCGCGATCGGCGCGAGCCAGCGATTCCGCGGGCAGGAGACGGTCCACATGGCCCCGGGCATCTCGGGCAAGCTCGTCGCGCAGGCGAGGACTTACCTGTGGCTGGAGCCGGGGGAGCTGCTGCTGGCGATCATCGACCCGAACGAGGGGCGGATGCCCGGCGGGGCCCTGGCGCTGACGACGCGGAAGCTGCACGGGTACCGCACCGGCTCGCGGGGCTTGCGGCTGCCCGCCGACGACCCCGCGCGGCAGGCCAACCGCGGGCTCGGCCAGTTCGGCCTGGCCTTCCGGGGCGTGTCGATCCCGTACCGGGCGCTCGGGGGACGGTTCGCGGAGCAGTGCGCCGACCCGGACGAGCCGCGGCCCTCCGCCGCGGAGCCCCCTGAGTTCCTGGACCTGGCGGACGGCCGGCAGGTCGCGCTCCGGAATCTCGACCCGGACCTGATCGGGCCGCTCGGCCGGTTCCTCCAGGCGGTCGGTCCCGCTGCCCGCCGGGGACGCCCCGCGCTGCCGGCCCCCCTGGCCCAGCAGGCCAGGGCGCTCCTGCCGGACCTGAAGGCGCAGTCCGAGGGGCTCGTCGAGGCGCAGCGGGGGATGATGGACTTCCAGTCGGCGCTCAACGCCTCGACGCGCCGGGTCCTCGTCACGCCGGCGCTGGTGGCGGCCTGCGTGGCGGTCTTCGCGGCCATGGTGGCCGGGGGCGTCTCGCCGGTCGAGCCGACCACCCAGCATCTGGTGGACTGGGGCGCCAACTTCGGGCCGTACGTGGCCGTCGATCGAGAATACTGGCGGCTGTTCACCTCGATGTTCCTGCACATCGGGGCGATCCACCTGGCGTTCAACATGTGGTGCCTGGCCGTCGCCGGGCCGATGGTCGAGCGGTTCTTCGGCAACCTCGGCTTCGCGGCGGTGTATCTCCTCTCGGGCCTCGGCGGCGCGGTGGCCAGCCTGGCGGTCCATCCCTTCGTCGTCAGCGCGGGTGCCTCCGGCGCGATCTTCGGGATCTTCGGCGCCCTGCTGGGCTTCCTGCTGGCCCGGCACCAGTCGATCCCGGCGCGGATGCTCAGGCCGCTGCGGGCCAGCGCGTTCAGCTTCGTCGGCTACAACATCCTGCTGGGCCTGACCAGCCCGCAGATCGACAACGCGGCGCATCTCGGGGGCCTGGCCACGGGGTTCGCCTGCGGCCTGCTCCTCTCCCGCCGCCTGCCGGTTGTGCCCGGTCAGGGCGGCATCCTGCGCCGGCTGGCCGCGACGGCCGGGCTGGCCGTGGCGCTCGGGCTGTTCACCCGGCACCTCACCGACCACCTCGCCACCGACCGCCAGGTCCGATCCGCCAGCCGGGAGAGCAACCGCCTGGCCGAGTCGTACAACGCGCTGGTCCGGGCCACGGCCGAGCCGGGCCGCAGGTACGAGCACGTCAGAGGGGAGCTGAATCGGCTGCTCGAGCGGCTCCAGTCTACCGGCGTCCCCAAGCCAGGCGACGCCGCCCTCGTCGGCCGGCTGTCGCAGGAGGTCTCCTCGGCGATCGACGCCCTGCGGGCGGTCACGGTGGGCGACCCGGAGCTGCGGAGAATTCTCGACGCCGACCTGGCCTGTCAGCGTGCCATGCGCGAGACGCTCGGGGAACTTCGCAAGCTGTTGACCCGGAGTGCCGGCGATCCGGAACCCGATCCCGAGCCCTTCCAGAAGAGCCTCGATGCGGCCAACCGGGCGGCCGACGATTTCGTCGCGCTGCGAAACAAGTTCCCGAAAGACCACGGCCTGGTCCCCCGGGCGCCTGGACCGGCCCCGGCCCCGGCCGCTGAATCGCCCGCGGCGGGGGAGAAGGGGCCCCGCAGGGGCGGATGAGCCCCTCTTGGTTCTTCGGACACACAAGGGGGGCTCGTACGCCACGGCTCACACCTGCCCTCACCCGGCTCTTCGTGCCACCCTCTCCCGCTGTCGCGGGCGAGGGTCGTCCGAACCTTCGCCCCGCGGCGGCGGGGAGAAGGTGCCGCGCGCGGCGGATGAGGGGTGGTCGTTGCGAGCCGCGGCCCGCGCTGCCCACACCCGGCCCTCCGTGCCGCCCTCTCCCGCTGTCGCGGGCGGGGTCGTCCCAACCTTCGCCCCGCGGCAGCCGGAGAAGGTGCCGCAGCGGCGGATGAGGGGCAGTCGTTGCGAGCCGCGGCCTGCGCTGCCCACACCCGGCCCTCCGTGCCCCCTCTCCCGCTCTCGCGGGCGAGGGTTCGAGTTACGTGACCCGCGAGCAGCCGCGCGGGCTCTTCCCGCTCACCCCGCTCGCCGTCAGGAGCCTCCGGAGGTTCTCCTGCACGGGCATCGAGCCGCCGTCGATGTTCGACAGGACGGCCAGCGTGTAGCCCTCGTCGAGGTCGATGCAGAGCACCGAGCTGATCCCCGGGAAGCCGCCGGAGTGGCCGACGACCCTGGGCTTCTCGGCCTGGAAGATCTGGAAGCCGAACGCGTAGTTCGGGGTCTTCTCGCCGGGGGTGGTCCACTGCCGGAACGTCTCGGGCCGCACGAGTTTGCCCTCGCGGAGCGCGGTGGCGAAGCGGTGCAGGTCCTCCACCGTCGAGTACCCGCCGCCGGCCGGGCCCCCCTTGATGACGTGCAGGAAGACGTTGTTCTTCACCGCCGGAGTCCCCGGCCCGTCCCCCTCGCCGCGGGTGTAGCCCACCGCCAGGTTGGGCACGTCGGTGTCCAGCTCGTAGGCGTCCGTGTTGATCATCCCCGCGGGCTTGTAGATGTGCTCACGCACATAATCGAAGTAGTCCATGCCCGAGGCCTTCTGGACGATCGCCCCCAGGACCATGAAGCCGGCGTTGCTGTAGCGGAAGCGGGCCCCGGGCTCGAACTGGAGGGGCTCCTTCTCGAAGAGCGGGAAATAGTCGGCCACGGTGCGGAAACGGTCGCGCGAGGCCTTCATGAAGTTGTCGTTGAAGTAGTCCGCCAGGCCGGAGGTGTGGCCCAGCAGGTGCCGCACCGTGACCTTCCTCGCGGCGTCCTTGCTGGCGTAGTCGGGCAGGTGCTTGCCGATCGGGTCGTCGAGCGAGACCTTGCTCTGCTCCACGAGCTGGGCGATGGCGATCGCCGTGAACATCTTGTTCATCGAGCCGAGGTTGAACTTCGTGTCGAGCCGGTTGGGCACGTTCCAGGCCCGGCTGGCCAGGCCGCGCGCCTCGGCGACGATCACCCTGTCGCCCTGGGCCAGGAGCACGGCGCCGGAGAAGGCATCGGCCTTCGTCAGCCGGTCGAGGTACTCGCGGGTCCAGGCGGCGATCTGGTCGTGGCCGAGGGGCCGCGGGCCCTCGGGCGTCGGGGGCGGCGTGACCTTCGCCGAGGGCTGCGGCCGCATGAAGCCGATGCCCGCGATCTTGTGCGGCGGGGCCTCCTCCACCTGGACCCCGACCTGGAACTGGCCCTTCCCCTTCTTCGTCCCGGCCAGCAGGCGGAGCCGCGTCGGCTCGCTGGTGAGGATCTCCCGGGGGACGAGTCCGCCGGTCTCGCTCGCCATCCGGGCGTTGACGTCCACGTGCTGCGCCAGGGGGAACTCGGCCAGGAACCCCGCGGCGAAGTTCTGCTCGATGAAGGCCTTGATCTTCTCGCGGTCGCCGCTGCCGATCGCCTCGAAGAGCCGCGCAGCCTGCTTGCCGGCCGGGGTGTCGGGCAGGGCCACGGCCTTCGGCTCGTCGGCCCGGGCCAGGGTCGTGCCCAGCAGGGCGAGCCCGGCGAAGGCCAGGGCCGGGGTCCATCTCGTCGGATTCACCATGGCATTCCTTTCTCAACGGGTTGAAGTGTTCAGGCGATGGGCTTGCGCGGGGCCGCCTCGCGGCGGCGGAGGCCGTCGATCAGCAGGTCGGCGAGCCGCCGGGCGCGGGCCTCGACGGCCGCCCGCCCGCCCAGCTCGCGGGTGCTGAGGGCGGAGGGGAGCAGGGCGTTGGTCGCCAGGATGACATCGAGGGCCGCCTCGCGGGGGTCGTCCACGGCGAGCTCGCCGGAGCTGGCGCCCTCGGCGAGCACGGCCGCGAAGACCTCCGACTCGGCCGCGAAGTACCCCGACCGCCTGGCCATGTAGGCCGGGCGGATCGCCCGGAAGAGGTCGTCGATGCCCTGGTAGTAGTGCCGCACGCTGTCGAAGCGGAACATCACCCGGAGGCGGAGCATCCGCCGCAGCCGCTCGGCCGCAGGCCCGCCCGAGCCCGCCGCCTCGCGGAGGCGGCCCAGCAGGCGCTCGACGATCCGGTCGATCGTCGAGAGCATGACCTCCTCCTTGCCCGCGAAGTGCAGGTAGATCGTCCGCTTCCCCAGCCCGGCCTCCCGGGCGAGGTCCTCCATGGTCGCCTTCTGATACCCCAGCCTCGCCAGCAGCCGCTCGGCGGCGTCCAGCAGCCGGTCCCGCGTCCCATCCGCCGCCATGAAGCGGCTCCTCAACTTGTTGCACGAATGCACGAAATCGGGGTTTCGGTGCACTCTACATCCCTGTTCGGCCGCGGGGCAAGGATATTGGACCGCGACCCGAAAAGGGCCTCCGGGGGCCGCGGCGCGGGTTGGTCACGCCCCGCTGCACCCCGATCGGAGCCAACGAACTTCGAACTCAGGAATCGGCTGGGAATCACTTCCCGACATTCCCGAGCAGGGGGAACGGAGTCAGGCACACGGAGACAGGAAGTGATTCCCGGCCTGTTCCTCAGGGCACGAGCTCCACTCCGTGGGGCGGCCGGGTTCGCCGACGGCGAGCGGTCAGAGCGGCGGCAGATCGGCGGCCGTCGAGGAGGAGGCGAGGCGCCCCTCGGCGCGGGCCTGTCGCCGCAGGCCGAGGGCGTCGAGGAACCACCGCAGCGTGCCCGGCCAGAGCAGCAGGATGAGCGCCATCGCCGCGAGGACGAGGATGTCCAGGTCCCAGGGCATGAGCGAGGTGAGCTCCGCGGGTGTCCCGACCCGGCCGAGATTGCCGATCGCCTTCATGCCCGTCAGGGAGACCATCGCGCCCGAGGAGATCACCGCGGCGAGCAGGGCCAGCGCCCGGCCGCGGAGCAGGCCGAGCATCACCGGCAGGACACTCACGGCCCAGACGACGATCGCCAGCAGCACCGAGCCGAAGAAGGCGCCCAGGACGACCCCGAAGAACGAGTCACCGCCCCACCGCCGCCAGGCCCATTCCCCCAGCCGGAGCGGGGCAATCCCCCCATCCTCAAGGAGGGCGAGGAGATCGACGACCGCCATCAGGCCCGCCACCCCGAACGCGAGGGCTGCCGGGATCATCGTCGCCGGCCTGCTTTCCCGGATCTCGCCCTGGACCGCCTCGTCCGCCATCCAGTCCGGCCGCATGGCATCGCTCCTTCCCTCCACCGACGCCCGGGGATGCCTCTCCCTCTACGATACGCCTCTGCCCCCGCGCCGTGCCACGACGGTCAATACTCGGGTCGTGCAGCCGCCAGGCGAGACCGCGTGAAGGCGATTCGCCACCACGAGGGGGGCGTTTCGGCTAGTCTATTGGGGAAACGGCGCGCGAGTGCGGACGCCCGGTGTCCGGCGTCTCGGAGCCCCCCGGATGCGCCGTCCCGCTGCCGAGGGCCTCGCCATGATGGGGTGTCTCTTCCTGCTCGCCGGCCTGGCCGTCGCCCCGCCACCCTTCGAGGGATCACGGCCTGGTGAGGAACGCCAGGTCGCCGGCGTGAAGCTCTGCTGGTGCCCGCCCGGCCGATTCCTCATGGGCAGCCCGCCCGATGAGCCGGAACGGCGGCCCGGCGAGGACCGGGTCGAGGTGACGCTCACGCGGGGCTTCTGGGCCGGAAAGTACGAGGTGACGCAGGGCGACTGGAAGCGGGTCATCGGTGCGCTTCCCGGCCCGCCGACCGTGGAGCTGCCCGAGCGGGACGAGCTCCCCGTCGGCAACGTCAACTTCGCCGAGGCGGAGGCGTTCTGCCGTCGCCTGACCGAACGGGCCCGCGCCTCGGGCGACCTCCCGGCGGGCTGGGAATTCCGCCTGCCGACGGAGGCGCAGTGGGAGTACGCCTGCCGGGCCGGCACGACGACCGCCACGGCCTTCGGCCAGTCGCTCGGCCGCGGGCAGGCGAACTTCAGGGGCAAGCCCTACAACGGCGCGGCCGACGACGGGCCGTCGCCGGGGAAGGCGGTCGCGGTCGGCGGCTACCCGCCGAACGCCTGGGGCCTGCACGACATGCACGGCAACACCTTCGAGTGGTGCCGCGACTGGTACCACGCCCGGCTCCCCGGCGGCGTCGACCCCGACCTGCACGACGCCCGGCCGACGGCGCAGCGGAACCGCGACGGCACCTACTCGCGGGTACGCCGTGGCGGCGCCTGGACCGAAGACGGCTGGCCCTGCCGCTCGGCCTGCCGGCTCCGGTTCGAGCCGGAGCGGCGTTACGACCACATCGGGTTCCGCGTCGTCGCCGTGAGGCCCTGAGCGTGTGGTCACTGTTTCACTTCACCTCACTTGCCCCCCACCCGACCCTCCCCCACGAGGGGGAGGGCTTTCATGACGATCCCTCCCCCTGGTGGGGGAGGGTCAGGGTGGGGGGCGATGGCCACGGAAGTGAAGTCCAACTCCGGCCAGACGTTCAGGGAGTCGGCCCGATCCCGGGCCGGGCCGCGGCGTGCCCCGCGGGCTTTCCTTCAAGCCCGGCCCCTCCGCTGGCCGATGACAGCGAGGAGGGGTATCCTCGGAAGCTCGATCTCCCCCGCGGCCGCGGCCGGGCTTGACAGGCCCGGCGGTTCCGGCAGAGTCGCCGCCGTCCCTGTCCGTGATCGTGCGTGCCCCGGCGGCCGCCCGCGGGATCGGATCGCGTGCTCGTGTGAGCACATGTCCTTTCCCTCGCGTCACCTCTCTTGCGAGTGGACCGTGCCGCCGGAGCCGAATTCGCCGGAACCTGGATCCGAGGGATCGACCCCCGGGCCGACGCCCCCGGCCGTGCACCGCGCGTCCTCCTGGACGAGGTGGTCGCCGCCCTGGAGCCGAGGCCGGGGATGGTCCTGGTGGACGGGACCGCCGGCGTCCGGGGGGCACGCGGCGGCACTGGCGCGCCGCGTCGCGCCGGGCGGCCGGGTCATCGGACTGGACCGCGACCGGGAGATGCTGGGCCTGGCGAAATCCGCCACCGCCGGACTCCCCGTGACGCTGGTCCACGCGCCCGTACAGTGACGTGCGCCGGGTGCTGGACGACCTGGGGATCGACCGCGTCCAGGGCATCCTCCTGGACCTGGGCCTCTCCTCCGACCAGGCTCGCCTGGAGGCACCGCGGGTTCAGCTTCGCCGCCGACGGCCCGCTCGACATGCGGTTCGACGCGGGCGACGACGGCCGGGGCCGGGCGAGAAGGCCGCCCCACGGCCGCCGACCTGCTCGCGACCTCTCCGGAGGCCGAGCTGGCCGACGCGTTCTTCAAATACGGCGAGGAGCGGCTTCAGCCGGCGGATCGCGCGGCGGATCGTCGAGACCCGCCGGCACGAGCCGATCGAGACGACCGGCCAGCTCGCCGAGCTGGTCCGCCGGAGCATCCCCGGGAAGTTCCGGCACGGGCCGATCGACCCGGCCACCCGCGTCTTCCAGGCCCTGCGGATCCTCGTCAACGACGAGCTGGAGCACCTGGACGCGGCGCTGAAGGAGATCCCGGAGGTCCTCGCCCCGGGGGGCCGTGCCGCGATCATCAGCTTCCACTCGCTGGAAGACCGTCCCGTCAAGTGGGCCTTTCGCAACGACCCCAGGCTGACCGTCCTGACCCGGAAGCCCGTGACCGCGACGGCCCAGGAAGTGGCCGTCAATCCCCGAGCGCGAAGCGCGAAACTGAGGGTGGCCGAGCGATGCCTGATCCAGCCCGATACCCCGAGTTCGAGGACGAGCCCCAGGACCTGAACGAGCCGGGCGACATCGCCGCGCACGGGTACCCGGGGTTCCCCGCCGTCGACTACGGCGCGGCGGACCAGGCCCCGACGTCCCACCTCGCCGGGGACGACGCGGACGAGGACGCGGAAGAATACGAGGAGGAGGAAGAGGGACCGGCCGAAGACGAGGAGGAAGACCTCCGCGGCCAGGACGAGGACGAGCTCTCCGACGAGGCTGAGGACGAAGGCAGCGGGGACGGGGAGGAGGAATCGGAGGACGAGGAGGGCGACGACGACGCCCCCGCCTCCTCCGGCGGCTTCGCCCGGAAGCTCGCCTCCGGGCTCGGCCTGGCCGCGCGGGGCGGCTCGAGTGCGGCCCGGCAGGGCTTCGCTCTGGCCCGGCGCAATCCGCGGGTGAGCATGGCCGCGGGGCTCTCCGCGGCGATCCTCGGCGGCGTGGTCGCCCTCCGGCCCGGCATGGGCCCGCGCGACACGACGACCGCGATCCGGAACCCGGCGGCCCAGTCCCAGGCCGGCGAGCAGGCCGGCAAGTCGGAGGAGCCCCGGCAGCAGACCCCGCCCCCGGCGGTCGCCGAAGCCGAGAAGCCGAAGGCGGACCCGTCCGCCCCCGCACCCGCCGACGCCGGGGACAGGGAGAAGCCGCAGCCCGGGCCCCAGGGCGAGAAGGTCGCCGACGCCGAGCTGCCCGCGCTGCCGGTCGGCCAGGGCGATCCGCCCGCGCCGGCACCGGCTCCCGCCCCCGAGGCGGACGCGAAGACCGGCGCCCCCCTGCTGGCCATGGGCGAGCCCGCCAAGCCCGCGCCCGACGCCCCGGCGCCGGCCCCCGCCCCCGAGGCGCCAGCCGACCAGGTGAAGCTGACCGCGGGCGAGAAGCCGGAGGACCCGGGCCTGGCCCCGATCGAGCCGCCCGACCCGAAGGAGAAGGGCGACCCGGCCGCCCCGCCCCTGACCCCCGTCGGCGACCTCGCCGCCGCCGACGTCAAGCCGGGCACGCCCCCCGGCCCGGACACCCCCCAGGGGCCCGCGCCGGCGCCGGCCCCCGCGACGAGCCCCGAGCCGGCCCCGCTCGCCGCGCCCGAGTCCGCCCCGGCCCCGCGCCGCCCGGCGCCGCCCCGAACGACCCGGCCAGGCCCGCTCCCCAGGAGCCCGCCAAGGCGGCCGGCCCCGAACCGGCCCCGGGCTCGGCGACGGCCGTCGCGGCGGCCGGGGCCGCGGGCGCGGCGGTCGGGGCCCTCGTCGGTGCCGCCGGCGACAACGCCCCCGCCGACGCCCGCTCCCGCCCCCTCGGCCCCCCTGAGTCGCCGGCCGCCGCCCCCGCCGACAGACGCGAAGCCGGCGCCGGGCGAGCCGAAGGCCGAGCGCTCCAAGGAGGCCAGGAGCGGACCGGCGGCTCCCCGCCCGGACGCCGGGGCCTGGCGGGCGCCGCCGGGGCGGCCGCGAAAGGGGCCACCGCCAGGCTGCCCTCGCCGCCGGGGGCATCGGCCTGGGCCTGGGCGCGGCGGTCTCCGCCCTGACCCATGGCGACAAGGACAGGCCCGCCGACAAGGCCGGGGCCGCCGGGACCCGAGAGCCGGCACCGCCGGCCCGCGACCCCGGCGCCTGCACCCGCTCCGACCGAGCCCTCTCCCGCTCCTGTACCGGCTCCGGCTCACGCCCCCGAGATGCCCGCGCCGCAGGCGGCCGCGGACCCCGCGCCCATCGCCGTCGACCCTCCCGGCGGGTGCCCCGCCGGGGGCAGGCGCGGCGGCGGCCGTGGGTGCGGGTGCGGCGGCCGTCACGGCCCTGCCGGCGCTCCACCCGACGGACGAGCCCGGCCAGGGCACGCCCCAGCCGACCCCGGACGCCGCCGCCGCCGGCAACCCCCGCCACGCCCCCCGCCGAGGCGAAGCCGCGCGACGCCTGGAGTCGCAGGGCTGGGTGCCGATCAAGCACGCGGGCAACGACACCGTCCGCGACGTCCAGCGCGACGTCCCCGGCGGGGACGACGGGCCCGACGGCGGCCGCGCCGCGGCCGGCGCCCGTGGACCCGGGCGCCCCGGCCGAGAAGGAGCCGAGCTTCGACGTCGAATCCCCCCGATCGAGATCAGGGGGACCGGCGGCAACGGCCAGGCCGTCCGCCGAGACGGATCCGGCTCGCGGTCGGCGCGGGACGAGGGCAAGCTCGACACCGTGCTCCACAAGGTCGAGCCCAACGAGAACTTCTGGACCATCTCGCGGATGTACTACAACTCGGGCCGCTACTACAAGGCGCTCTGGAAGGCCAACGCCGACCGGGTGCCGAGGATCAAAGAGCTGCACGTGGACACCGTGATCCGGGTGCCGCCCCCCGAGGACCTCGACCCCAGCTACATCGATCCTCCGGGCACCCGCCCGAGCCGACCGGAGGCGGAGACCCTGGCCGACCGCGGCCCGGCCGACGAGCCGGCGGCCGAGGCACCCCGCCGGACGGCCCGCGGCGACGGCGTGCCGATCCGCCGCTCCCGGCGGCTCGACGACCTGACCCTCCCGGTCTCGGATACGACCGATGCCGGCGGGGACGCCGACGCCCCGCCGGCACGCGCCCGCACCGCCCGGGCCGGCGGCGAGGTGGACTTCAGCGACGACCGCGCGCCCGGCGCGCGCCCCGGGGCGTCGTCACCCGCCCGGTCTACAAGGTCCGCCCGTATGCCACACTCCGGAGCATCGCCCGCGACACCATGGGCGACGCCCACCGGGCCGAAGAGATCCTCGACCTCAACCGGGGCCTGATCGACGACCCCTCACGCCTCGTCGTCGGCCAGCTCCTGGAGCTCCCCGAGGACGGCGACCGTCCCGCGTGCGGTCCCGGCGGCTGAGCCCGACCGCGCCAATCGGGCGGCCCGGTTCGGTCTTCACTCCCCCGCGATTTCCCCCCACCCTGACCCTCCCCACGAGGGGAGGGGATTGTGTGGAAAGCTCCCCTCTGTAGGGGAAGGGATGGTCTGGAAAGCCCTCCCCCTCGTGGGGGGGCAATGCTGTTCGGCACGAGTTGCATACGAGATCGAGGGAGGGAACGGCGAGCAGCCCTTCTCCCGCGCCAGCGGAGAAGGTGGCCGAAGGGCCGGATGAGGAGTGATCTGCAGGGGCCCGCGATGCGGAGGACCCCTCATCCGCCGCTACGCGGCACCTTCTCCCGCTGGCGCGGGGCGAAGGGACCTCATCCGACGCCAAGTCGGCCCATGAACAAAACTCGTGCCGAACAGGATTGGGGGGTGGGTGGGGGGCCGAACGAGGTGAGCTTGAACCGCGGCCGGGTGCTCAGCTCGCCGGGTCGTCGTCGCGATCGGGGTCGGGGTCCAGCGACGTGCGCAGGCGGACGCCCCGGTAATGGGCCACCCGCGAGCTGCCCCTTCGGAAGCGGCTCTTGGAGAGGCCAGGCACCGCGGCCCTCAGGTCGCGGCCGAACGAGGGCTCGTCGATGATGGCGTCCTTGCCCTGCTCCTGGCACCAGCTCCGCCAGGTGTCGTAGAGCGCGGAGACCTCGACGCTCTCGTCCGGCCCCACCACGCACCGGTCGCGGAGGAAGGCCGAGATCGGGCTGCCCAGGTCCTCCATCGCCTCCAGCAGCTCGCGGCCCGAGCGCGGCTGGACGAACCGCCCCCGCGCGCGCAGCCGCTGCCAGCCGGCGATCGCCCAGAGCAGGATCCCCGGCAGCTCGCGGCCGAGCCGGTCGAACAGGGCCGTGTCCTCGCGGCCGTAGAACGAGCGCGTGAAGGGCAGCAGGATCAGCCGGCTGGCCAGCGCGCCGCTGGCGTCGCGGAGCCTCGGCAGCTCGTTGGAGATCAGCACGAACCGCGTCGGCAGCCGCCCGGTCCAGGAAGGCAGGTGCTTGCGGTCGACCGTCTGGTCGTCCTCGCCGCTGATCGACAGCAGGCACTCGACGATCGCCGCGTTGTCGGGCCGGCTCGACAGCCGGGCGTCGGGGAAGACCGCCACCGGCTTGTCGATCAGCGGGGCCAGGCCGAACGGCCGGGCGAGCGTCGCCAGCGTCGGGTTCACCACGTTGCCCGCGCCCACCAGCGCCTTGAGCACCCGGGCGATCGTCCCCCGGCCCGAGCGCTTCGGCCCGACCATCATCAGGATCTTCTGCTGCCGCGTGTCGGGCATCAGGAGGTAGCCGAACCACTCCTGGAGGCAGTCGATGCTCTCCGGGTCGCCGCCCCAGAGTTCCCCCAGGAACCGCAGCCATTCGCCCGGCTCCGGCGCGTCGGGCACGAAGTCATAATCGAGTGCATAAGCATTGAAGAACTGGGGCGTGCTCGGCAGCGTGCACCGGCGGCCGGCGGCGAGCGACGGCAGGTGGACCAGGGCCCTGCGGGCCGGCAGCGTCTCGTCGATCGGCCAGCGGGGGGCCGCCCCGGCCGGGGCCGGGCCGTCGAGCCAGGCGGGCTGGCGCGGGACCTCGGCCGCCTTCAGCAACACCATCCCCGAGAGCGCCTGGATCACGTCGCTCACCAGCCGCCCGGTGACGGGGATCGGCCGCGGAGCGAGGCGTCTCCGCGATCCGCCGTCCGTCGACGCCGACCGCGCCTCCAGGGCCGCCCGGAACAGGCGGTCGAACTCGGCCGCGAGCGTCTGGGTGACCTGCGCGCGGATCTCGGCCTGCGCGACGGGCCGGTAGGCCGAGCCGTCCCATTCGTGGAACTGCTCGCACCAGTATCGCAGCCCGGGCCCATCCGGGTGGGCGAATCGCTGTTCCAGGAAGAGCGCGGCGAGCCGGTGGGGGTTGGTCTCCTGGCCCTCGGCGACGGTCGGGACGGAGGACGCCGCCGCCGCGGCGGGGGGCCTGCCTTGCCGGGGTTTGTCCGACCCGCCGTGCCCGGCGAGGTCGCCCCGGGGCCGGTCGTCGACGGCCGCGGCGGCGCTGGTCAGCTTGTGGTCGAGCTCCCGCTCGGACCAGGGCGGCTCGCAGCGGCGGTTCCAGTCGGCCAGCAGCGGCCGGGCCTCCTCGACCGAGAGCCCGAACCGCTTGATGAGCACGCAGGCGGCGTGGAACGTCCGGTCATGGCCGCGTTGCCCGGAGACGGCCGGGGGCATCCGGTCCAGGTAGCGGGCCGCTCGGCCGGCGAGGTCGCCGGGGCACGTCGGGGAGGCGGCCCGCGCAGCGGGCCCGCGGGGCGGCCCCGCCTCGCCTTGCCGGGTCAGCCATCCGGCCAGGTCGAGGGGACGCGGGCCCGGCTGCCCCGGCCCGAGGGCGTCGCCGCCGGGCTGGTGGGCGTGATCGCGTTGCATGTTGGTGGCCCGAGCACGCGGAGGTCATGCGGGTGCGCCTGGTCCCCTGGTGGTGGTTCGCCGGCAAGTCTCCGTACCGCCGAGGCCGCAGCCGGTGCCGTCCCAGGTCACGGGCCGCCAGGGACGCTCCGGCCGGGGAGCGCCCTTCGCCTTGATCGTCCCCGGCAGCCCGACCAGCCGCGCCGGATTGACCGTCGCCTTGTCGACCACGACCGCCGGGTCGCTGTACCGCCGGGCGATCGCCTTCACGGCCGCGGCGATGAGCGCCCGGTGGGCCTGGTCGTTGGGATAGTCGGGCAGCCGCACGAGGATCCAGCCGCCGTTGCCCGAGCGGCCCCAGATCGCCGCGGCGGCCAGCTCCGGCTCCCCCGCCAGGATGGCGTCCCGGCGGGCGACCGCCGCGGCCAGCTCCTCGTCGGTGCTGCTGATGTCCGGCGGTCGGACCGGGTCGATGTCCAGGAACAGCCAGCGGAGGCAGACGACGTCCACGTCCCGCGTCGTGTGCCGGACGCGGCCGAGCCGGCCGTCGCCGCGCGCCAGCAGGTCGGGTCGGACCGGGTTGATCGTGACGTAGCACGAGACCCCGGACAGCCGGCGGGCCTGGGCCGACAGGAGGTCGGGGTCGCGGGACCAGGCGGCCAGCGTGCAGCCCCGGCGGCCCGGCGTGCCGTCCTCGCCGCGGACGACCCGGCCCCGATGGTCGAACGCCCCGTTCAGGACGCGCAGCTCCGTGCAGCCGACGTCCGGCGCACGGAGCCGCTCCAGGAACCGCCGGGCCCGGGACGGGTCGGCCGGGGCCGGCAGCATCGCCGCCGGCCGGAGCACGCCCCGGCCGATCGCCTCGTCCATCCGCCCCCTCGCGGCCGTGCCGGTCATCGCCACCACCTCCTCGTCGCGGGGATGTCGAAGTCCTCGCCGAGCATCCGCCGGAGATGGATAAGGGCCGACTGCTCGATCGCCTTGATCCGATCCCGCGACACGCCCAGTTGAGCGGCCAGCGACTTGTAGCCGCAGTCGTCCTCCTCCCGCCCGGGGCCGCCCCGCCGCTCGTCCCCGGGCTCGGCCCGACGCGACCGAGGCGGCAGCCCGAAGCGGCGGCGGATCACCCAGGCCTGGAGTGCCGGCAGGGCGGCGACGGCCCGCCTCAGCACCTGGGCCTGCTCGGCCTCCTCCAGCTCCTGCTCCGGGGAGGAGGGGTCGGCGGCCAGGGAATCGATCGTCACCTCCTCGCCCTCCTCTTCCTCTTGCGGCAAGGCCTGCCCCAGCCGCGACTGGTCGAGCAGCTTCATCCGCCTCAGGCTGATGCCCATCCGCTCGGCCAGCCCCTCCGGGCCGGGCAGGCTCGCCGTCGCGCACTCGTATTCCTCGCTCCGGATCTGGTTCATCACGCGGCGGTAGCGGTTCTGGAGCCGCCACAGGTAGTCGGGCACCCGGATCACGCCGGAACGGGCCATCGCGCGCTGGATCGCCTGGGTGATCCAGTAGACGGCGTAGGTGGAGAAGCGGGCCTCGTGGGCCTGGGGATCGAACTTCTCGGCGGCCCGCATCAGGCCGACGATGCCCTCCTGGATCAGGTCGCCGCGGGTCATCCCGCTGCTCTCGAAGTGGGACGCGACGTGGATGACCAGCGGCAGGTTGGCCACGATCAGCTCCTCCCGCGCGGCCCGGTCGCCGGCCTTCTTCCGCAGGGCCAGCGCCAGCTCTTCCTCGGCCGTCAGCAGGTGTGACGGCCCCGTCGTCGTCGGCGCCGCCGCCGGCATCGCCCGGGACCCCCGTCGGACCTCGCGACGGACCGCCATGGTCGTCGTCATCGGACTCCCCCTTCCCCCCGGTCGGCTCGGCATCGACGACCGGGCCCCGGCGCATGCGCCGGGGCGTCTTCGAGCGTGTGGAAATCGTGGTGTCTACGGGATTCGCTGCGAGGGGCGGCGCCGGGCGGTCACCGGAGGGCTTGGGGCGCCTGCCGGGGCCAGATCACGCGGAGCCGCAGGCCGTGGCGTTCGGCCAGCAGGGCGGCGAAGCTCCAGCGGCCGGCGGCGATCGCCTCGACGGCGGCCTTCGCCGAGGCGAAGCTCGGCCCGCGGGGCTCGACGCCCCCGTCATCGACGGGGCGGACGTACCACCGCCCGGAGCGGTGGCCGGCCTTGAACTGCGAATCGAACCGGGGGGTGTAGACCGTCAGCCGCTGCCCGGTGGGCCGGTCCAGGATCCGGAGGCCCTCCGCGGTCCCGGGCCGCTCGACGTGCAGCCTCGGCAGCGGCGCCGCCGCCACGGGGAACCGGTCGAGCATGGCCAGCGCCCGCCGGGACGACGCGTTCCAGGGCCGCCGGGCGGCGGCGGGCCGGGCCGGGGGGGCCGGGATCAGGTCGGGGCGGGACGACGCGACGGGGGCGGACGACGACTGTGGAGCGGCGCAGGCGTTCATGACGGTTACCTCCCGGTCTTGCAAGTCTGGTCCGGAGTCCGCAGGCCGTCCTCTCCCGCGACCGCAAGGGACGCGCGCGGCGGGGCCGGTGCGTCGGCCGCGAGGGGGGCGGATCGGCGAGGTCGGGGCGAGGGGACGGCCCGCCCGCTCAGGCGCGGCGGAGGGCGATCCGCGGCGCGCCCGAGGGCGCGGGGCGGGTCCAGAGCGTCGGGATCTCGGGGCGGGGCGGCTGCGCGTCGGCCGTCAGCCGGCGGAGCAGCGACGGGGCGTTGTCGTCGGGGCGGACGTGGTCGGCGAGCACGCCCAGCGCCCACTCGCCGGCCAGGCCGTCCTGGAGCAGCGACTTGAGCCAGAGGAAGGGGCGCTCGTCGCCGGCGAAGGCCAGGTGGGCGACGGCCCGCGAGCCCTCGCGGCCGGCTCCCGGATGCCGGCGCAGCAGCTCCAGGGGGATGGCGCTCCAGCGCCAGTCCAGGAGGGCGCCGTCCAGCCGGGCCCCTCGGAAGATGGCGCCGCGGAGTTCGGCCCCGGTCAGCCGGGCGTCGCGGAGGTCCGCGTGCCGGAGGTCCGCCTCGCGGAGGTCCGCCTGGCGGAGGTCTGCGGCCTGGAGCCGCGTGTCCCGGAGCGTGACCCCGACCAGCCGCGCCGATCTCAGGTCGGCGCCGCCCAGCTCGGCGCCGGAGGCGTCGCCAAGGGCCAGGTCCGCGCCCCGCAGGTCGGCGGACCGCATGCGGCGGCCGGCCAGGCAGATGCCCCGCAGGTCCGCGTAGAGCAGGCTGACCCCTCGCGCCACGGCCGCCTCGACCGCGGAGCCGATCGTGGGTGCCTCGACCAGGGCGATCGGCCGGGCCGTCCAGCGCTGGATGATCGTATAAACGGACATGGAAGGATTCCCTTGTGAGCGCCTCGATTCAAACGGGCCGGCGCGCACCGGCCGCGCGGACGTCGGACGCGGGGGCTCGAGGTCCCGGCGGGGGTCATCGGGATGGGCGGGCCCCCGGACGCGGGGGATCGCGGCCGGGGCCGACGGTGGGCGGCACGGTGGAGGGGGCCGCCCGCGAAGAGGCGTGAAACGGTCCGATCAGCCGGGGCCGACGGGGCCGCCCGAGGGAAGGGTCGGGTAGACGATCGGGTCGTGGGTGTCCGGCGCGCCCGGATCCGGCTCGGAGTCCGGCGGGGGCAGGTCATCCGCGTGGACCCGCACCGCGACCGACAGGGCGCTCAGGCTGAGCTTCGTTTCCAGGGCGTTGAACGCGCTGAATCCCTCGAAGGTGTAGAGGCGCGACATCGTGACTCTCTCCTCTCTGGATCGTGGTGTAACTTCTTGCCAACAACGCTGACCAGCACGAGGAAACGAAGGGGATCGTCCTGATCCCCGCCGGTGCCTTCTTCTCTTCCTCCCTCATCCGCAGCCTTCACCCAATACGATCTGGTTTCGGGGCTGCGAAGTTGCAGGAAAATGGAAAAGTTCTAGATTTTTCTTGGGCTGCCCAGCGCGTCCCCGGTCGGGGCCGTCCGGCACCCGGGCCCGCGCCGCGGGCGTTCGTTCGCTGGATCGCGGGTCCGCGCCGGGGTATAATCCCGGCCGCGGGCCGCTCGGCGGCGTCGCCCCGGTCGAGGACCCGCCGCCGGACGCCGCGGGCCAGGCCGGCCCGCGATCGAGGGTCGGCCGCACCAGGACCCGGTCACGGCCCCTCGCCGACCGAGCCTCCCCGCCCCGGGCCGTTCTTCCCGCCCCGTTCACGAGGACTCCCAGGTCATGAAGCGAATGCTGGTGGGCACGAGGCTTGGCCGGATCGCCATGTCCGCACGCGAGGCGATGCAGCTCGTGCGCGAGGTGTACGTCAAGCCCGAGAGCGTCGGGACCCTGGCCAACGACCAGCTCGCCACCACGCTCGTGACCTCGATCTGCGCGCCGGGCAAGACCTTCGTCGACGTCGGCGCCCACATCGGGTCGATCGTCGCCGAGGTCCTCAGGAACGACCCGTCGGTGCGGGTGATCGCCATCGAGGCGATCCCCGAGAAGGCCGCCGGCCTGCGCCGCAAGTTCCCGTCGATCGAGGTGCACGACTGCGCCGTCGGTGAGACGGAGGGCCAGATCACCTTCTACGTCGACACCGAACGCTCGGGGTACAGCTCGCTCGTGAGGCCCGCCGCCGGCGACCGATCGGCGACCCGCGAGATCACCGTCCCGATCCGGAGGCTGGACGGGCTGGTGTCGGCCTCCGGCGTGGACGTCATCAAGATCGACGTCGAGGGGGCCGAGCTCGCCGTCCTCAAGGGCGGCGAGAACCTGATCGCCCGCGACCGCCCCCTGATCCTGTTCGAGAGCGGCCCTCCGCGCTCGGAGGAGGTCGACTTCCGCGGGGAGATGTGGGACTGGCTCGCCAGCCGGGATTACGCCGTGCTGATCCCCAACCGGGTGGCCCACATCGACCCGGGGCTGGGCCGCGAGGGCTTCCTGGAGAGCCACCTGTACCCCAGGCGGACGACCAACTACTTCGCGATCCCCAGGGAGCGGAGGGAGCAGGTCCGGCACCACGCCTTCAAGCTCCTGGGCCTGGGCGCCGGCTGAACGCGGGCCGGCCCACCCCGCCCCTCCTTGCCCCTCAGCCCTCCCCCGGCCCGGCCTCAAGGTCGCAGCGGAGGATGCGGGCGACCCGCTCGCAGGCGGAAATGTACATCTGATCGAATGCGAACTGGACGCGGCAGCTCGGGTCGGTGTCGTGCGAGCGGAGCTGGAGCAGCGGGATGACCGCCCGCAGCCAGAGCCGCCGCTGGGCGTCGGACTCGGCCTGCGCGACGGACTCGGCCTGTTCCGGTTCAGACTCGTCGTCGGCCGCCGCCGCGGCGCGGCTCTCATCCTCGGCCTCGCGGCCGGGTCCGGTCAGGTCGGCGGGATCGGGGAGATCGGGTCTCATGGCGTTCGGCTCCGGGGGCGCGCGCGGCCGTCTCGCGGCGGGGGAGCCGGGCCCGACCGGCTTCATCCCTCCGCTAGGCAGCCGAGGCAATTGTGGTGGTTGACCAGTCCGCCCCTGCCGCGGCCCCGGGCGCAGCGGGCGAGCCCCGCGCAGCCGCAGTCGGCCCGCGGCGTGCGGTCGGGGCAGTCGTGCATCCGCCGCAACAGGGCGACCGTCGCGGCCAGGCCGCGCGTCGGGGGGGCGTCATCGATGTCGCGGTCCGGGTCGGTCCCCTCGCCGGCGGCCGCCAGCCGCCGCAGCAGGTCGCGGTAGCCGGGCGAGTACGAGGCCGACCCGGGATCGGCCAGCGCGCAGAACCGCCGCACCCGGAGCCCCTCGCACGAGAGCCCGGGCTCGACGGGGCAATGTCCGCATCGCTGGTCCGAGGGCGTCATCGGCAGGATGTGCTCCGATGGATCGACCGCGGGCCGCGTCCCGCCGGGATCTGGACCCAGAGCCGGAAGCGTCAGCGACGGCCAACCATTGGCGCGCGAGCAGGTGGCCGTCGCTGACGCTTCCGGCTCTGATGACCCTGTCCATCACCCGGCCTGACGGCCACCCTCTCCCACGTCGCGGGAGGGAGATTCGACTGAACACGCCGGCCGCCGCGCCACGGCGAACAGCGACGTGCCGGTCGAGAGCCTCCCCCGGAGCGCGGGGCGATGCTCCAGCGCGAACGCCGCGCGGGCGAGCCAGGGGAGCGGCCAGGGGGGCAACGTGAGGTAGCGGCGGTAGATCTCCGCGGGGGTCTCTCCCGGCCGCGATCTCGGCCGCGATCGCTGGCGCCGCAGCGCCGGGACGAGCCATCGTCCCCACCAGAAGGCCCGCTCGAGTGCCAGCCCGCTGTCGTCGAACGCGGCCCGCAGGGTCTCCGGCAGGTAACGCCGGCGATGCCCCTGGATCGCGTCGAACTCGCCGAAGAGCGCCGGGAGAGCCGGCACGCTGACGATCACGAGGCCGCCGGGGATCGCGAGCGCCCCGAGCCCACGCACGGCGGCTCGGTCGTCGTCGAGGTGCTCCAGTACGTCGAGCGCCAGCACGGCGTCGAAGGCGGCCCCGGCGTGATCCGGGAGCGGCCCGGAGAGGTCGGCCTCGATCAGCCGCCGGCCCGGGCGGTCGAGCCGCTCCAGCGTCCGCCGCGAGACGTCCAGCCCGGACGCGCGGTAGCCGCGGCGCTCCAGCGCCTCCAGGGTCACGCCCCAGCCGCAGCCGGCGTCGAGCACCCGGGCGGGCGGCCGGACCCCCATCGTCTCCAGCAGGCCGAGCGTCAGGGCTGCCCGCGCCAGCCACCAGGGATGGGCGCGGATTCGGTCGCCCAGCTCCAGGAGGATCTCCTCGGCCATGCCGTCGTCGGGGGACCCGGCGGACCAGCGCTCGATCACGACGCCGCCTCTCGCGGGAGGTCGCGCGGCGCGGCGGAGCCGTCGCCGTCGAGCCCCGCGGCGTCCGGCCCGCCGCCGCGGACCTCGCGGATGATGTAGGTCGGCCGCCGCTTCGTCTCCAGGAAGATCAGCCGCAGGTACTCGCCGATGATCCCCAGGCAGCAGAGCTGGATCGAGCCCATGAACAGCACGGTGACCATCGTGCTGGCCCAGCCCTGCGGCGCCGAGCGGTTGTAGAGCGCGTCGCCCAGCACCCAGGCCAGCAGCACCAGGGCGATGGCGATCGTGACGAGCCCCAGGTAGGTCACGAGCCGCAGCGGGTAGCTGCTGAAGCTGATCAGCCCGTCCATGGCCAGCAGGAACAGGGAGCCGAAGGTGTACTTGGGCTCGCCGGCAACGCGGGCGGCGCGCTCGTAGGGAAGCCCGACCTGGCGGAACCCCGCGAACGAGCGCAGGCCGCGGACGAACCGCATCCGCTCGGGCAGGTGCCTCAGCACGTCCACCACCCTGCGGTCCATCAGGCAGAAGTCGCCGCTGTCGAGCGGGATTTCGAGGTCGCTGACGGCGGCCAGCAGCCGGTAGAAGGTGAAGTACCCGAGCCGCTTCAGGGGGCCCTCCTTGCGGCCGCGGCGGATCGCGTAGACCACGTCGCCGCCCTCGCGCCAGCGGGCGACGAACTGGGGGATGATCTCTGGCGGGTCCTGGAGGTCCCCGTCCATGGCGATCACCGCCCGGCCGCGCGCCCGGTCGAGCCCGGCACAGAGAGCCTGCTGATGGCCGAAGTTGCGGCTCAGGTGGATCGCGACGACGCGGGGATCGGCGGCGGCCAGCTCGTCGATCAGCCGGGGCGTGGCGTCGTTACTGCCGTCGTCCACCAGGATCAGCTCGAAGGCCAGGCCCAGCGGCTCGACCGACTCGCACACCCGGCGATGGAGCTCCGCGATGCCTTCCTCCTCGTCGTAGAGGGGGACCACCACCGACAGCGTGATCGCCGGGTCGGGGCTCGGTCCCATCGACATCGCCGTCGGCGCGGCCAGGTCGCTCATGGCGGCTTGCGAGTCCGTCGTCCTGCGGGCGGCCGGCACGACCCGCCGGATCCCCCGGGCCGGCACGGCTGACGACTATAGACGATGCCCGGGACCCCCACAAGGCGGGAGGCGGGCGCGGCTCACTCGGCGCTCCTCGGAGACTTCCGCGATTCCCTGCGGCTGGTCCCTCGCTGACGCTTCGGGCTCTGATCCGGACCTCGGGGCCTCGTGTTCACTCGGAGCCGGAAGCGTCAGCGACGGCCGCGAGGCGATCGACCCGCTTTCGAGACACCCGCCTCTTGCTTCACTCCGTGATGGTGAAGCTCGTGTAGCCCCCGCTGGCCAGCACCGGGCAGCCCGAGCCGGTGACGGCGTAGCGGAGATAGAACGGGCTGCACGTCGACGCCGCCAGCCGGATCGCCAGCGGTGCCGCGCCGGTGCTGGAGCAGGTCTGCCGCTGCCCCGAGGGGCACGAGCCGCTGGTGAAGTAGGTCACGTCGAAGCGGACGGCCGACCCCGGGCAGGACAGCGAGTAGAGCAGCCCGTGCACGCAGGGCGAGTCCCACTGCCCCGGCGCCGAGTACGCGAGCGTCGCGCTGCCGTCGCCGAGGATCGGGTTGACCCACGAGACGGTCAGGTCCTTGCGGGGGATCTTGCAGGGCGAGCAATCCAGGCTCGACGGCGCCGCCCCCGACTCGGCCACCCAGCGGCCGCCCACGGCCAGGGCGATGAGCGGCTCGCCGACGGCCGGGACCCGCGAGCCGATGACCACGACGGGGACGACCCGCGAGGCATCGGCCGCGATCGAGGGCACGGCCCCTTCGCCCTCGACGCCGTCGATGCGTGCCGGGTTCACCAGGAAGACGCGGTCGGTCTGCCCCGGCAAGGCGCCGCCGCTCACCACGCGCCCCAGGAGCCGGGGCGTCCCCCGTGGGGCCCGGCGCGCCGCGGCCGTGAAGTCCTCCCCGCGCGAAGGACCCTCCTCGCGGAGCCGGACGACGCGGAGGCTGTCGAGTTCGCGGCGGGTCGCCATGAGTATCCCTCGTTGGATCATCACGCAAGAACGCGGCCGACGTGTCCTCAAACCCTCGCCCGCGGCAGCGGGAGAGGGTGGCCGAAGGCCGGGTGAGGGCAGTCGCGGGCCCCGGCCTGCGCGCCCTCATCCGCCGCCGCTTCGAGCCCTCGCCCGCGGCAGCGGGAGAGGGTGGCACGGAGTGCCGGGTGAGGGCGGGGCAGGCCGAGGCGGGCACCCCAGACCCCTCACCCCGGCCCTCTCCCCGCGAGCGGGGCGAGGGGAACCGTGTCCCCGCGGGGCTGATCGTCACGCGGCGAACGTTACATCCCCTCGCCCGCCCCAGCGGGAGAGGGTGGCACGAAGCGCCGGGTGAGGGCCTCGTCCCGCTCGCCCCCCTCATCCGCCCCTTCGGGGCACCTTCTCCCCCGAGGGGCGAAGGGATCAAGCCCGACTCCCCGCGACGTGGCGACCGGTCGCTGCGGGACTCCGGTCCGCCGCCTGGGGACTCACCCGTCGTGGCGGAAGGTCCAGCGGCCGCCGCACGCATGAAGGATGACCTTGGTGTTCACGGGCGGGACCTGCGACCCCAGGTTGAACGCGTGGATCGTGCGCGAGGCGTCGGCGACGAACGAGGGCGCGGCGCCCTCCTCCTCGGGGCCCTCGACCTGGAGCGGGACGCAGGCGTAGCAGGCGCCGGCGGCCGTCGGGTAGAGGTTGATCGCCACGGTCTGGGCGAGCACCGCCAGGCCGCCGTCCTCGCCCGGGGCGATCCGTCGGTCGGCCGCGGCGGCCCGCTCCTGCTGGCGCTCGCGAAGGGTTCGCGGTTCTCTCATGATGGCCTCCGCGTGGGGGCGTGCTCGGGTCAGGGGGACGTGCCGGGACCGTCCGGCTGGCGGTCGGTCAGGTCGAGGACCGTGGCCTGCCGCTCGCCGTTGAAGTCCCAGGTCAGGCGAACGACCTGCGGATAGACGGGCCCCTCGCCCTGCCCGCCGCCGACGTTCGCCCGCAGCGACAGGTCGCGGCCATTGATCCGGCCGATCCGGTCGCCGACGCGCAGCGTGGTCACCAGGCTCGGGAGCGTGACCCGGCCGTCGAGCGGCGGCAGCTCGTAGGCGGCGCGGAGGGCCTGCGCGTGGGCGAGTGCCCGCGGGGTGTCGTCGCGAACGACCAGCGGGTCACCGCCCGGGTTATACAGCGAGCGGGCGGCGATCGTCTCCATGGCGAAGTGGTCGCGCGCGTCGACCCGCCGCCGCAGGGTGAACCTCGTGGGCGACGCCGGCCGGGGCGAGACGGACGCCGGCAGCATCAGGTCGTCGTCGATGACCGTCGTCAGCCGGAGCACGAACCGGGCGTTCGGCCCGGAGGGCGACGGATTCGCCAGACTGGTGATGCCGCGGAGCACGGGGCTGGGCTCCTGCGGGTCGGCCCCGAGGAACTCGCCGATCGGCCAGGCGTCGGGGTCGTCCACGGTCACGTAGATGCCCAGGCGGTCCTCCAGCAACTCCCAGCCGCCGGTGATCGGCTGCCAGGTGCCGGTGCCGTCCCAGAGCGCGGGGGCGTCGCCGGCGTAGTCACGCGAGAGCGCGAGCTGGGCGCGGAGCGCCCGGCCCTCGGCGTCGCGCGAGATCAGGGTGTTCGAGCCGGGCCGGAGCCGCCGCACGTAGGTGGGGGTCCCGCGCGGGTCGTTCGGGAAGATCGCCGAGAGGTCGAGCGCCCCGGCCAGCCAGCCCGACGAGGCGAGGTCCCAGTGGCCGTCCCCGGCCTCGTCGGCGACGAAGGAGCGGTACTTGCGGCGGTCCTCGGCGGTGGCGATGGAGAGGTTGGCGCGGAGGAACCGGCCGCGATTGCTCGCGGCCTCGTCGCCCGCCGCCGGGGCGAACCCGGGCGCCAGCACGACGGAGACCTCGATCCGCCGCTGGCGGGTCTCGACGGTGATCGCGTTGACGATCGACCGCGAGTCCCGCGCCAGGCGGAGGGCCGAGACGTTGCACCGGGCCGGGTCGAGCTTCGAGCCGCGGGCCGGCAGCGAGAGGTCGCGCGGGGCGTCCTGGCCGGCGCCGTCGCGGCGGTAGATCTCCAGCTCGTGACGGGGCTCGCCCGCCGCGTCGCCGGTGACGAACCGCAGGCCGAAGCCGGCGTAGCCGAGCTGGATCGCCAGCGCGTCGGGCCAGGGCATGTTGGTCGCGTCGAAGTCGCGCAGCACCAGGTCGGCCGCCGTGAACGACCCGGACTCGGCCGGGTCGACGAAGCCCGCCCCGGCGCGGGGCGCCCGCGCCTGGAGCAGCGCGTCGAGCCGCGTGAAGTCGGGGTTCTTCACGTATTTCTCGTCGTTATACGTCGCCAGGATGTAGCGGACGAACTTCCCGAGCGTCCAGTAGGTGCGCGGATCGGGCAGGCGGTCGAGGTCGGGGTCCAGGACGACCGGATACCGCCGCGAGGGGGCCGCCGCGTTCACGTCGCAGCCGTCGGGCGTGCAGTTGGGGCGGCCGTCGGGGTTGAACCGCGAAGGGAGGTCCACGGCGACGACGGCCCCGAGGTGGGGGTCGTCCGCGTTCCGCTGGGACCGGCCGCCGATCGGGCTGTCCCAGCAGCGGACGGCGACCCCCGTGGCGTGGAAGGTCACGGCCAGCGCGTCGGGCCGGAGGTCCACGCCGGGCGTCTGGGCGAAGCCGTCGAAGAGGACCTTCCTGCGCCCCGAGGGGGCCGTGGCGAGCACCACCAGGCGGTCGTCGTCGCGGACCACGTGGGGGCCGATCGCGTCGAGCGGCCAGAGCTGCTCGAACTCCGCCGGGAAGGCCGGGGGAGACGCCGAGTCGTCCAGCACGTAGCGGAAGCGCGCCTCCGCGGGCGCGGCCCCCTCGTGCACGGAGATCGCCTCGCAGAGCACGTTGGGCAGGAGCGCATAGCGGTCGAGCGCCGGCAGGGTCGGGTCATACCGGTAGACGCCGATCGGCACGGCACGGCCCGCCAGGGGCACCGCATACGGGTCGAAATCGAAGCTGCCGGGCATGGGGCCTCCTGGTTCAGGAAGGCGGTGGGCTGTCTCATGAGGGTCGCGGAGGTCCGGCAGGACACGCCCCGCGAGTTTGCCCAGGTGCGCAACCGACTCGCGATGGCGCGACCTGCGCGGCTGAGAGGATGGACGGGTGGAGTGCCTCGGGCCCGGCCTGGGCGCGGAGGCGTGAAGTCACTTCGTCGGCGTGAGGGCGAGTTGCGAGGTCCGCCGCTCCCAGGACACGCGGTCCTCATCGGTGGCGAAGTAGACCGGCTTCCCAGAATCCCGTACGGCCCGCACCGTCTGGGGGCTCGCCCGGTCTCCGAAGAAGGCCTTGTCGATGAGAAGCGCGTCGGCCTTCCCGACGCTCGTCCGGAGCCATTCATCGAAACGTTGATTGATGAGCGGCATCAAGTAATCCGGAGCAAAGTAGTCGTCGACGAAGGTCTTCTCCCCGAGGACCACGTAGAGCGGGTTCGCGAGCAGGACCTTCTCCGGGATCGCCCTCACCCGGGCGACGATCGGCGAATACTTGGCGTGGAGCGTCCTCCCCAGCCTGACCCGGTTCACCGCGTCGTAGAGCTGCATCGCCATGACGAGGAGGATGCAGATCATGATCGGCAGGCGCCGGCGCCCTGACACCAGCCCGGGGCCCACCAGCAGGGAGATGCAGACGAGGATCGAGGGGAGCACGCTCAGGAAGTAGTGGGAGTAGAGCGACTTGCCCGGGATGGCGGCGCCCAGGAACGTCGCGAGGCCGAACAGCGCGAGGCCGCGGACCCGTCGGTCCTTCGCGAACGAGAGCCAGATCGCGGCCAGCAGTCCGAGCAGGATTTCCGGATAGTCGAGGATCTCGTTGATGACCATCACCCGCTTGCCGACACTGATGGCGGGGCGGCTGAGCTGGAAACCATACGCGATCTTCAGGTAGCCGGGGAATCGGGCCTCGATCGCCATCGTCACGGCGGAGTGGAGGACGAGCACCAATGCGACGAGGACAATGTTCCGGATGGTGCCGAGGCGGGCGCCCCGGATGGCCCAGTTGATCAGCAGCAGGCCAGGCAAGGCCGTGAGGCACTGGAGGCGGAAGAACGCGGCGGCGACCAGGAGGATCGCCGAAACCCCGAGCGCACCCCACCCCTCGGACAGGAGTGCCACGGCCGAGAGCGTCAGGATCACGGCCGCGGGCAAGTCGCTCATCACCTGGGCCTGGTGTTCGAACAGCAGCCGCGACGAGAGCGTCGCCAGTACACCGAAGGAGACCGCGAGTGCCCCTCGGGCGCCCAGCCGGCTCGTGAGCCAGCCGACGAGGCCGGCGAGGGCCAGGCCGATCGCGAAGAAGACGTAGCCCTGCCCGACCATCCCCAGCCCGAGCCGCCTGAGCGGGACCGCCAGCATCAGCAACCCAGGGGGATGCGCCATGGCGAAATCGACATAGGGGGTCTTCCCCTGGCAGACGATCTCCGCGCTGCCCATGTAGACGAACGCATCTTCCCCGACGTAGAAGCTGTTCGGGACGTCGATCAGGCCGAGGACCAGGAAGACCACCGAAAGCCCCAGCAGGATGGCCAGGCAGAGGCTTTTGTCCCTCTCGGGCGACCACAACGCGAATCCTGATCTCATGCCAGGTCCTGGTTCCTTCGAAGTTCTCTCGGACTCACGTCGCGTTCACCCATTCCGACTTGATTCGGAAGCAGACACATTATTACGGCGCCGTATGACTTTTCCAAGGTCCTTCGGCAAGGGGCCGGACGGGCCCTGTGATCGGCCGCGGTATGAGCTCCGCCGGGCCTGGGCGACGGGTCGCGGGGTTCGCGGCCGCCGAGGCCGAGATCAGCCCACGATGCCGATGGCTTGCAGGTCGTCCACCAGGGCGTTGACGATCTGGGCGAGGTTCTCGTGGGCCAGCCGCAGGTTCTCGCAGGCGAGGCGGAGGGCGTTCAGGTCGGCGGCCTGGGCGTAAGGGCTGCCGGCCTGGCCGCTGGCGATGCCGGCGAAGGCGCTGGTCTGCACGCTCGGCGTGTAGGCGGCGAGTGTCCGCGTCGTGGCCGTGTAGACCTGCGTGTAGGCCTCGGGCCGGGCGACGGGCGTCGCGCCCCAGAAGGCCAGCTTCTGGGCGGCCGACGTGCCGAGCCTCGTCCCCGAGGCCGTCCCGAAGGCCACGCTCGAGCCGTCCTTCAGCGAGCCTCCCGCCAGCGGCAGGAACGGCAGCGCGTCGGTCCCGACCGCCCCGCAGGTGACGCGGTCGTCGGCGACGGTCTGGATCGCGGCGGGGCCCGCGACGATCGTCGCCAGCCGCACGTGCGCCGTGGGCGGGTAGCCCGAGGTCGAGGCGGAGAGCACGCCGTCGGGCGTGAGGTACAGCGAGGTCGTCTGCCCGGCCGCGACCGCCGTGGAGGCCGAGCCGGCGAACGTCCCGACCGTGCCGTCCGGCCTGCGGTACGTCCCGGGCGCGACCTGCACGTTGAGGCTGGCGCTGGGGATCTCCGCCGGGGTGACGCAGAGCCCGCCGAGCGGCGCCAGGCCGTCGAGCAGGTCGGCGTTGGCGTTCAGCGGCAGGTTCCACTGCCGGTCGGCGACTCCCGGCTTCGCCAGCTTCGTCCGGGCGGTGTAAATAGTGGCCATGGGTCGTTCATCCTTCGGGGGATTCGGTGCCTGGGAGGTCGTCGGCGAGGGCCGCTCACGAGGGGCTGGGCCGCCAGGAGAGGGTGACGGCGCGGGTCGCCGGGTCGTAGGCGGCCCTCAGCCGCGAGCCGTCCTCGAACGGCGCGGGGGGCCGCGGCGGGGCGGCGATCGACACCACGCGGATCGCCGGGACCCCGCGGTTGCCGGCGGCGTCGAACGAGGCGACGGCGAAGCTCCAGGCGCCTGACCGCAGCGCCGGGCTCGTCCACGAGTAGGCCGAGGCCGCGCGGCCGAAGCCGCCCTCGCCGAAGCCGCCCAGGCCGAACCCGTCGCTGATGATCCCGCCGGGATACGCGGGGATCGTCGCGAGCGGTTCGTCGAGGTCGATCCCGCGGCCGGGGGAATTCTCGCCGAGGACGTGGAAGCCGGCGACGTCGTCGCGGCCGGTGGGGTCGAGGTACGAGCCCCCGAGCCACGAGAGCCGCGCCCTCAGGTCCGCGGCCGGCGGCAGGCTCGCGGAGAAGTCGGTGGTCGCCTCGTGCGGCTCGACGGCGCCGATGTCGATGCGGCCGCGGGTCTCGGGCATCGGCAGCGACACCCAGCGGCTGGTGCCGTGCCAGGCCAGCACGCGGTCGAGGTAGACCTGGAACACGGTGCCCTCCGGTGCGGAGGACTCCCATTCCAGCAGCAGGGCCGAGCCGTCCCAGATGGGCGGCTTGACGTCGAGGATCGAGGATTGGTCGAACATGGTGGTGCTCGGTCGGTCCCCTGGTTCGGCTTCCCTCAGGTGAGCCCGTGGAAGACGGCGCGGTAGGGCAGGGCCCAGCCCCCGGGCGTGGAGAACGGCCCGCGGGGGTCGGGGTAGAACTCGCCGCGGAACTGGACGTTGGGCCAGGCCCGGCCGCGCGGGTCGACGAGCGTCCGGGCCACGCCGTCGGCGTAGCGCTGGAAGGCGGCCTCGGCCTCGTTGAGCTTCACGATCGACTCGGCGATGAGGACGCCGCGGATCAGGAACTGGCGCCCCCGGCTGCCGCCGTAGAGGGTCTGCGTCCCGGAGACCCCGAAGAAGGCGTTGACCTGCTGGGCACTCGGCTGCGGCATGTGCTGGAACTGGACCGCCGAGCCGAAGATGTGGGAGCCGTCGTAGGTGAGCATGGTCTGGTGATCTCCCCGGTTCGGGCGCGAGGGCGTCGCGGACATCCTCCGTTGAGTTCGAAGACCCTCGCCCGCGAGAGCGGGGGAGGGTGGCACGAAGTGCCGGGTGAGGGCCGGTGCAGGCCGAGGCTCGCGAGCCCCCCTCATCCGCCCCTTCGGGGCACCTTCTCCCCTCTGCCGCGGGGCGAAGGTTGGGACGACCCTCGCCCGCGAGAGCGGGAGAGGGTGGCCGGTACGGCCGGGTGAGGGCCGGTGCGGGCCCCGGCAAGTGCGCTCCCTCAACCGCCCCTCCGGGACACCTGCTCCCGTGCGGGGCCTGTCAGTCCCGACGCATCCGTTCCGGTCGTCAGTCCACCGCTCGGCCGCGGAACGGGCGAGGCATGGGCGAGGGGGGGCGTTCGGCCTGCCTCGCGAGCGCCTCGGCAACCGCCTCGAGCCGCTCGACAGCCTGCATCAGCCGGGGCGCGAGCGCGGCGAGGGATTCGGGGTCGCCCCCGGGACCGCCGGACGAGCCCCCGGCGGGTGAAGGTGGAGGCGAAGGGGATCGGGCCGCCGACGGCCAGGCGGGCTCGCCGGGCGTCGCGGGCTCGCGGGCTGTTGGATCGGCCGAGGGGAGCAGCGCGGAGGGCTCGATGAGCGAGGGCCCTCGAACCACGCCTCATCGCCGGGGGCGACGCGCGGGCCCGGCCCGCCTGCCGGCGAGCCCGCCGCCAGGGGCAGCTCGGGCGCGGCGACCCAGGACGGCGGCGTATCGGCCCCGGCGCGGGCCCCCGGTCGAGCGCGGCCGCGGGGAGGAGGATGCCGGCGGCCGGCGAACCCTCGGGCCCGGCGGCCTCGCCGGTCCCGAGCGACGACGAGAGGAGCGGCAGCTCGGGGGTCAGCGGCGCCGGGCCGAGCGCGGCGGCGACCTCCTCCGGGCCGAGCGCGGCCGGGCGGAGCGCAGCCGGATCGAGCAGCCGGGCGGCGATTCGGGGATCCAGCATGGTGAACTCTCGGTGGGGCGGTTCGTGTCAGTCGGCGGGGCCCGACGGGCCTCGTCGGCCCTCGCGGCGGAACAGGGCGTAGTAGACGGGGACGCCGGCCAGGATGGTCAGGAGCGAGTAGAGCGAGGCCATCGGGCGCTGGGCGAAGGCCGCGGCCGTGAGCAGCCCGGTGCCGACCAGGAAGATCAGCGGCACGACCGGGAAGCCGGGCGTGCGGAACGGCCGGTGCAGGTCCGGGCGGGTGCGCCGCAGGACCAGCACGCTGCTGACGGCCAGCATCGAGAAGATGGCCAGACCCACGCTTGCATAAATGAGGATGTTTTCGAACGACCCGGACCAGAGCAGGAACAGGGCCCAGGCCACCTGGGCGACGGTGGCGAACACGGGGGCCTGGGTGCGGGGCGAGATCCTGCCGGCGACCGCGGGGAAGTGGCCCGCGCGGGCCATGGCCAGCGCGACCCGCGGCCCGGTCAGGACGTAGGCGCTCAGCGAGGCCAGCAGGGTCAGCCCGAAGGCGATCGACAGGGGCGCGGTGACGGCCGGGCCGAGGAGCCTGGTGGCAGCGAGCTGGGCGATCGGCGCGACGGCGTCGAAGCCGCGGTCCTTCACGATCTGCTGGATCTCGGAGGCCGGCAGGGCCAGGGCGTAGACGGTGTTCAGCCCGAGGTAGAGGGCGACGACCAGGCCGGTGCCGATGAGGATCGCCCGGGGGAGCGTGCGGCCGGGCTCGTCGATCTCGCCGGCCAGGTAGGACGCCGCGTTCCATCCCGTATATCCGTACGAGATATAAACGAGCGAGAAGATCATGGCCGAGGCCGTGTCCCAGGTGATCGGCGGCCGGTCGGCGAGGTTCTCCCATCGCCCCCAGCCCGCGACCAGGCCGATGGCCGCGAAGGCGACCAGGATGCAGAGCTTCAGGATCGTGACGGCCGTGTGGGCCCGGCCGGCGCGGACGGCGTGCGAGCTGTGGATGACCGCGAACGCCAGAATGGCCAGGGTGGCCAGCGTCTGGTTGGCGAGCCGGGCGGAGGCCGGCGGCAGGGCCAGGGGCGCCAGGAGGTACGACGCGGAGGCGAACGCCGAGGCGGCGATCGGGGCGGCGAAGCCGATCAGGAACGAGACCCAGCCGGTCAGGAACGCCGCCAGCGGCCCGTAGGCCTCGTAGAGGTACACATAGTCGCCGCCCGAGGCGGGCAGGGCCGCGGCCAGCTCGGCGACGCAGAGCGCCCCGCAGAGGGCCAGGACGGCGCCGACCAGCCAGAGCAGGAGCATGAGCTGGTTGCTGCCCACCGAGGCCACGGTGAACCCGGAGGTCGTCAGCACGCCGACGCCGATCATGCTCGAGACGACGACGTAAGTGCCCATGGACAGACCGAAGCCGCGCGGGAGCGGAGGGCCGGACTCGACATCCAGCGTGGCGGGGGACGGGATCTCGGGCATGTCTCGGTTCCGTGGCCTGTGCCGTGCGGGCGGTCGGAGGACCTGGATGATCCTCTCCGCAGTCGAGCATGCCAGGTTTCCGCGGGTCACGCCACTGCGTGATCTTCGGAGTCTCGAGGGGCCTGTCGGGCACGCTGTTGCGCGACGGCCCCGCGTTGCGACGGTGCCGCAATCGCGTGACCTGCGGAGCCTCCTGGAGGAGGGATCAGAACAGCGCCTCGCGGGCGGCGTCCTCGGAGCGGGCGGCGAGGTGATCGAGCCATCGCCCGGGGGGGAGGGCGCGGCCCAGGGCGACGAGCATCTCGGCGGCGCCGATGGCGTCCTCCCAGGGGAGGTCCCGGGTGATCCCGTTGGCGATCAGGGTGTGGCGGAGCCATCGGCTGAAGCTTTTGGGGGCCGGCCCAGCAGGACCTGGTTGATCCGGGCCCAGCGGGCCTCGCAGGCCGGGTCGGCCAGGTCGACGGCCAGCAGCCGTCGCAGGTCGCGGTCGGCCAGGTCGTAGTTCCGCAGCAGCAGGCAGGCGGCCATCCGGAACTGGAGGGCCAGCCGCCCGGAAGTGTCGTTCGGGTCGCAATCGATGAGTTGGTCGACGAGCTCGTCGTAGTCCGGCCCGTAGCCGGGGCCGCCCCCGACCGAGAGCTTGCCGTCGTCGCCCCGCACCGGGTAGAGGCGGAGCCAGGGGCGCGGGAACGACCATTCCTGGCCGTCGCCCAGGGCGACCCTCGGCCCCTCGCGGAACCCGGGCCGCCGCGCCGCGCGTTCGTCAAGCATGGCACGCCTCCCCGGCGAGGAAGCCGTGCTCGGAGCCGTCGGGCTGGGGGATCCAGCGGTAGCGGGGCATCCCCTCGCGGGGATGGCCCAGGGGGAACTGGAGCGTGTCGGCGGGGTCGGCCGTCACGAAGAGGCGGCCGCCGGGCTGGCGCCGAATGTAGGCCTTCCGGCCGGCGCCCCGGTCCAGGCCCAGCAGCGGCTCGGCGATCGCCAGGATCGAGTCGATCCGGTCGAGCTGCGTCTGCCCGGTCTTCCACGACTCGGGCAGCAAGAGCGCGTCGGGGACGTCCATCTGCGGGAGCACTCCGAATCGGGGGCGCGGCGACGCGCCGGCCAGCGGCCCGCGGCGGCGGGCGGGCCGAGGACGCCTGTCATCGCCGGGCCCGTTGTGCAAGAGTCAACGTTTGAGAAATCGATAAATGAATCGCTTCGCCCGCGTCTCCCGGCCAAGGCCATACGCGAGAGCCGCTTCGCGTTCCAGGAGCCAGGGAGCCCACACGCCGCGGCGTCAGCCGGCCAGGCCATACCGGGAGCGGCTCTGAAGCGGCGAAGGACCTGGAGGAACCAAGCCTGCTCTGGTGATCAACGCGACGAGAGTCCTCCACTCCCGATCGCGGCCTTCGCCGTCGAGCAGAGGGCGTGGGAGGAGTGGGGCGCGAGGCACGAGCACGGTGGCGCGGCGATCGACCTGGTCTTCCGGCTCGGCGAGGGCGACGGCCGGTCGGGCCGCGGCGTCGCGGGCGTCGAGCGCGTGTGAAGCTGAGCGGGTTGGTGGTTCCGTCGGCGGAGTAGGCCAGGAGTGTCATGGTGGCCGAGGCCGAACTGGCCGTGTGCGCCGTCGGCCTCGACGGCCTCGACGACGGCGTTGGCCAGGACGTAGAGGATGTCGCCGCCTGCGGCGCCCGCGGCGTCGTTGTGGGTGGCGGAAGGTGGCGGCGGTGCCCGGGGCGATGGCCATCGGCGCGCGGGGTCGGCGGCAGGTGACGGAGGCTCGGGGCCGGTTCATGAGCGCGACGAGGACGGTGGGGTAGCGGTCGCCGTCTGCGGCGAAGCTGGCCAGCGAGCCGCCCTGGGAGAAGGTGACGCGGGTGACGCGCGAGATGGGGTCGTCGCCGTGCGAGACGGCCGACCAGTTGGCCTGGAGCCTGGAAGCCGGCATGGGAGAACCTCCTGGAGTGGGCCGGAGCCGGCCCGGCGGGGGTGGTGCGGTGGTTGGTGGTGCGGTGGCGTTGCGCGGGGCACGGCTCAGTCGGGCGCGTGAAGCCCGGGGGGTGGGCAGGCCGGTCGGGTCTCGATCAGGCCTGGCCGGCGGTCCGGCGTCGGGATCGCATCATCCCGGCGGCATCGCGGAGCACGGGCACCCGGTCGAACCACCGGGGCGAGAGGTCCGACCGGCTCGGCCTCTGGTGGGCCAGCGAGGGGGACACGAGGACCGTCCGGACGCCGGGATTGTCGCGGCGGTACCAGCTGAACCCGGCGTCGATGGACATCGGCCCGCCGTCGGCGGACCCGGGCTTGCCGACGGTGAGCGCCTCGAGATAGGCCGGCAGTCCCGAGAGGGCTTCCCCCGTGATGGCGTAGCAATGGGTGAGTCGGATATTCCCCGCGGGGTCCCAGGTGACGAGCCCCGGCGGGCCGGAGACGTCCTCCACGTGGCCGATGTAGGCGATCTCCCAGGGCGTCGACTCGAGCCGGCCGGCGACCTCGGCCTCGCGATCCCGGAAATCGGGGGCGAAGTCGCAGTCGTCCTCCAGGACGAGCACCCGGCGACCCCCGGAGCTCCGGGCGAGGTTGAGGACGGCGGCGTGCGAGAGGAAGCACCCGCGCGCGCCGGGGGTCGAGAATCCGGCCGCGCTCTTCGGATCGATGGCCGGGAACCAGGTCAATCTGGGCCCCGCGGGATCCCAGCCGATTCGACGCAGCTCCGCGGACATTTCCTTGCGGCGATCTTCGCGGGTGCCGAGGTGGATGATGTAGATCGCATCGAAGAGATCGGCCAGGTGCATGAGCGGTCGACTCGCCTCCGGGGTCGGGCGGCGGGCGGGGTCGTCGGCGACAACGACCCATCGGGGCCGCGCCCCGCGCAGGTATAGTTCAACCTGCGCGCCAAGTCAATGGCCGGCGGCGGGGTACGGGCGGCGGGAGTTGCATCACCCGGCCGGGCGCCGGCAGATCGTCAATTCGCCCGAGCGGCTCGTCGCGAAGCCCCTCCCCGCGATCGCGTCGTGGAAGGCCCGGGGCGCATCCCCGAAGGGGGAGTCGTAATGGAGCTCGATGGCGATGTTGTCGACGAGATCGATCCAGGACTCGTAGCCTCGGGAGAAGACCACCGCCTCCGCCCCCTCGATGTCCATCTTGAGCAGGGAGATTCGCTCCCGGCCCGAATCCCGGAGCAGCGTCGGGATGTCGACGGCGATGACCGTCGGGTCCTCCTCGGGCCCGCACTCGGCGACCTGGCACGACCATTCGCGGCCGTCGCGGTACTTCGACTCCGAGATCTTCAGGCCGGTCGGGTGCGACCAGATCGCCGCGCGAACCGTACGGGCACGCGACCCGAACGGGGCGAGGTTCAGCTCCAGGACCTCGAAATTGCCCGGGTCAGGCTCGACGGCGATCACGGAGCAATCCGGGAACCGGGATAGGAAATACGCCGAGGAGTATCCCACGTTCGCCCCGCAATCGAGGATCAGCCCGGGATGAGTCAGGTCATCGAGGCAGGCGTACTCGCGCTCGATGAAGATCTGGTGGCAGACGAAGCGATCGCTGGATCGGTTCCGGAAGTAGATGGGGTGATCCGTGCCCGGGACGGTGAGGCTGCCCATGCCTCGCCCGCCGGAGGGAACCGGCAGGAGCGGGAGCAGCTTGAACCGGAACCAGTTCACCACGCCGAGCTGACCGATGATGGCGCCCTGGTTGGCGAGCTTCGACCAGAGCCGGGCGGGCAGTGACAGGACGCTTCTCATGCAGTTCCACCGGATCGGTTCGGCAAGGGGGGCGTGCGGCCGGGGCCGGGCGGGCCGGGAGTCCGTCAGCGCGGGGCGTGCCCGGGGCGGGGTGAACCGTCCCGCCAGGCTGATAACATATCACAGACAACGGTGAGGAAGAAGGAGCGGCGAATCTGGGTGGCGTATCCCAAGATCTCGGTCCTCTGTGCGTATCCCCCGTTGGCCGCGGCGTTTCGGGGTGCTCAGGCGCGGGTGAAGCTGAGCGGGTTGGTGGAGCCGTCGGCGGAGTAGGCCAGGAGCGACATGGTGGCCGAGCCGAACTGTCCGTGCGCGCCGTCGGCCTCGACGGCCTCGACGACGGCGTTGGCCAGGACGTAGAGGATGTCGCCGCCTGCGGCGCCCGCGGCGTCGTTGTGGGTGGCGCGGAAGGTGGCGGCGGTGCCCGGGGCGATGGCCATCAGCGCCGCGGGGTCGGCGCTGGTGACGGAGGCACGGGGCCGGTTCATGAGCGCGACGAGGACGGTGGGGTATCGGTCGCCGTCTGCGGCGAAGCTGGCCAGCGAGCCGCCCTGGGAGAAGGTGACGCGGGTGACGCGCGAGATGGGGTCGTCGCCGTGCGAGACGGCCGACCAGTTGGCCTGGAGCCTGGAAGGCGGCATGGGTGAACCCTCCTGGTGTGGACGGAGCCGGCCCGGCGGGGGTGGTGCGGTGGTTGGTGGGGCGGGGGGCGTTGCGCGCGCGGCTCAGTCCGGCTCGTCGAGCCCGGGACCAGCCGTCGACCATGTACTGATACTCCAGGACGGCCGCGATCCGGCGCCGGGGCGACGGCCTTCGCCAGGACCAGGACCGCAGCACGGTGCGGCCGGGGATCGTGGCCGCTCCCAGCGCGCCCACCGAGGGCGGCGGCGGCCGCGCAGAGGAGCCGCTCGGCCATCTCGTCGCGGGTCTGCGGGTCCTCGTGCCTGGCCAGGAGCGTGAGGTTCCAGGCGGCAGGTGAACAGCGGGTCGGCTGGCGCGTCGTCCCAGGGGGAGGACAGGGCCGTCTCGCCCGGCTCGACGGCCGCGGCGCGGAGGTGGCCGGAGGGGAGCCCGCGGTCCTCCGGCAGGCCCGAGAGGTAGACGCCGTCGAAGGCCCCGGTCCGCTCCAGCAGGTCGCGTACCAGGGCCCGGCCGTCGCGTTCGCGATGGGTTGTCAAGGGCGGAGCCTCCGATGGATCAGTAGCGGCCCGGGCTGAAGGGGGAATGGGGCACGAACCTGGGCTTCTTCCGGGGCCACGGCGGGGGCGGGGGCGGGGGCGGATCCGGCGGAGGAGGCGGGGGCTGGGCCTCGGAGTTGTTCCAGTCGAGCATCGCCTGACCGCGCACGGATACGCAGGATCGCTCCTTGCTGACGTTCAAGGGTTTGGAGTGGAGGAGCCCTCGCTCCGCCAGGAAGAGGCGGTTGTCCGCCTTCCCGTCCCTTCCGTCACCGTAGCCAGGCTCCTGGTACGCCCACGCGTAGATCGGCCACATGTACCGACCCCTGAAGTACGCCCCGGCGTAGCAGAAGACCGACCAGCGGTAGACCTCGTGGTCCTGCATGAGCTTGTAGAAGTCCTGGTCGACGAAGTACCAGTTCGGATGCGCGACCATGTCGCGAGCCTTCGTGTCGCAGTGCTCCTCGACGTCGTAGATCCGGCATCCGGTGGCGCTCGGGTAGATCCACCCGTAGTAGATCGTGTCGTCCAGCTTCAGGTGCGTCGCGTCGGTGACGGACTTGATCCAGTGGTACTGGTACGAGCCGGAACTCCAGTGCGAGTGCCCGTACCGGAACACGCCGTCCGGCGTGCGGACGCCGAGGATCTTCCCGAGCAACGACTGGTCGAACGACGTCCCCGTGCCGACGACGTCGCGGGAGAGGTTCGTCACGGAGACCGTACCGGCGAGCGGGGTGATGGTGAGCGTCGAGAGCTTGTGGCTCCTCCCGGACTCGGTCACCCCGTCGTAGTTCTCGGACATCGTCAGTGACGTGTCGCTCTCCACCGAGAGGACGCGGTACAGGCAGTCCCCGGCGGTCGCGCGGACCACGATCGACTGACCGGGCAGGAAGTATTTGCGGAACTGAGTCCCGGAGCCGGTCACGGTCGGAGAGCCGTTGGTCACGGAGACCGTGCCGGGCGGCGTGATCTCCTTCGCCGTGATCGGGAACTCGACCCCGCCCTCGTAGCCGACCAGCTTGCAGTCGTTGCCGGTCGCGGCGATGTACGCGTCGATGTGCGACTTCTGCATCACGAACGACTTCGGGTAGCTCTGGTCGCTCACGTTGTGCGCCAGGTGATGCGTCCAGAGGTCGATGCACATCTCGCCGTCCCACCGGAACTGGCAGAGCGACGTCAGGAGATCCTGGCTCGCGTAGTCGCCGTCCGGGATGAGGATGTACGGGGCGGTCGAACAGGCATCGACCCGCAGCGGCGGGTTCATCGTCCTTGCGTAGTCGAGCGTCG
>JAXMBE010000072.1:0-43772 GCA_046349995.1 Isosphaeraceae bacterium
GGATCGAGAAGAAGCTGTCCGGGATGCCTACGCTCTCGGAGGTTGTCGGCACGCCTCGCGAGTCGATCCGCAACGCACTGCAGGACAACCTGGACACCTGCCAGGCCCGGCTCGCGAATTTGCAGAAGGCCCGCGAGAACAGCGAGCTGATCGAGGCCGAGCTCGCCCGCCTGGAGAGCAAGATCAGCTCGATCACCGAGCTGGCCATCAACCGCCAGGACCCCCAGTTCGTGACCAGCCAGGTCGACCAGGTCGCCTCCAGCCTCGTCCGCACCGAGGAAGCCATGAAGGAACTCCAGTTCGCCACCGGCCTCGAGTCCTTCGACGACGTCACGCCGACGATCATCCCAATCTCCGGCGTCCCCGAGCAGCCCGTGCAGACCCGGCCGGACTCGCCCGCGCCCCCCCGCCGGCGGCAGGCCGAGGACGGCATCAGCTACTACTGAGATCGTGGACTGAGGAATAGGCTGGGAATAACCTCCCGACATTCCCGAGCAGGGGTGGCGGGGTCTCGGCGCACCGAGACCCCAGCCACCCAGATCGGAGTCAGGCATGCGGAGACAGGAAGTTCTTCCCGGCCTGTTCCTGAGCACCGGTCACTGATGGGTAGGCTGGTCGTCCAGAGACCGATTCGCCGAGACGGGACGCCCCAGGACGACGCGTCGTTCCCGAGCGGCGGTTGCCCGACGACGTGATCTACGCGACGGTGCATAAGCAGGCCACGTCATCGCCGCGGAGCAGAGACAGGTCTTCGGCTCGCCGGAGGCGCTGGAAGACGTGCTGGGCGAGTTGGTGGCGAGCCGCCGGGTGAACACCTCGTTCGTGGAGCGACAGAACGGGACGGACCGCGGCCGCAATGCCCGGAAGACGAGGAAGACCTACCGCTTCAGCAAGGACCGGCAGGTGCACGAGGGGATGACCTACCAGACGCTCTACAGCTACAACTTCTGCCGGTGCGTCCGGACGCTACGGGTCAAGGACGAGCGAGGTCAATGGCACCAACGATCACCCGCACTGGCGGCCAAGCTGACCGACCACGTATGGACATGGTCAGAATGGTTCAACCGTCCAGCCTTTCAATTTCCGTAGGACACCACCGAATTGAGTGCGTGACCCACAAGCCCATGATACCTTCAAGGCCTAGCTATCGAGTAGTCTCGATTTATGCGTTTCACAGCATTGGTTTCGGGCCGCTCAGATCTGATGCACACACAGCCCCATCAAGAGACACGGCCCTGATATGGACTTCCCCTCATGTCGTATCGTTGGGAGCAAACGCCGTGAAGGATGCACTGGTCCGGTTCAGCGTCGCGATCGGCGGCGAACTCCTGCGCAAGTTCGATCGGTATCGCGAGGAGCATCGGTATCCCAACCGCAGCGAGGCCGTGCGCGGCCTGATGCGGGCCGCGCTCATTGAGGAGGTCATCGATCGCGAGGACGCCGAGGCCATGGGGGTCGTCACGCTGATCTACGATCACCACGCCGGGCGGATCGCCGAGCGGTTGACCGACCTGCAACACGAACACCTGAACCGGGTCGTCACGACGACTCACGTCCACCTGGATGAACGGAGGTGCCTGGAGGTGATCCTGCTCCGAGGGCCGGCCGGCCAGGTGCGCACGCTGGCGGATTCGCTGATCGGGACCAAGGGAGTGGAGACCGGGCGACTGGTCCTCACCGCCGCGTCCTCCGTGGCAGGCCGCGCGGGGCATGGTCATGACCACGATCACCCGCACGGAAGGCACTCGCACCCTCACCGGCACAAGAGCGGGAAAGGCCGCTGATCGGCACGGATCAAGATCGATCAGGTGCTGAAACTCTTCAACGCCTCTTCCTCGGTGTCGTGGATCTCGGCCAGCTTATCGAGCCCGATGATCTCGGCGCCGATGCGGACCTCGGGATGCAGGGCGCAGAATTTCACCGTCGTGGACCGATCCCTGGCGTGCTTCACGAGGGTGAAGAGGATGGCGAATCCCGTGCTGCTGAAGTACTTCACGCGATGCATGTTCACGAGGAACTGCCGGGCCCAGTCCTGTCCCGCCACGAGTTCGAGCTCCTGCCCGAGCTCCTTCGCCTGGGGCGGAAATCGAAGCTCCTTCGTGAGGACCTCGGCGACGGCGACCTCGCCCACCATGTTGGTCTTGATGTGCTGGAATTCGACGTTCGACATGATGCAAACCCTCGCATGGGCCGGCCCGAACTGGACTTGCCAGGCACTCGTTCAGGGATTCTCCACGCGTTCCGAGGAGCGATCGTAGGGTCCGCTGTGCGGACCGCGGACACGCGCCGAGAAACGGTCCGCATGGGACCCTGGATCATCCCGCGGCGAGCCGCTTCTCCTCATTCTATTGCACCCGGTCGCCCTAAGCACTCATCACTGGAGGATCGGCCGAGATTTCCTGCCCAGTAGGGGAGTGCCCGCTCGGGAGCAGCGGACGCCCCGGGGGCATACCATCCAGCAGCTCCTGGAGACTCGCCTCCACCTCGGCGGCCAGGAGTCCGGCCTGTTGCCGGGGACGGGCCTGTTCCGCGGCGAGCCGGGCGCAGAGATCGATCGGCTGACCGAACCGCACCACGGCGCGTCGCGCCGCGCGGGGGGCGGCGAAGCTCACATCCAGGAAGTCCTCCTCGCATTTCAGCAGGGTCTCGGCGATCCGCTCCACGGTCGGATTCCTCCGGACGTAATCGGCCGGGTAGCTGAAGATCTGGATCACCAGGAAGAGGTCGTCGAGGTCGGCTCGAGCCTGGACGGCCTCGGGCGAGTGGCTGGGGATCTCCGAGTCCTGAAGGACGTCGAGGCAAACGCGACGCATCTCCTTGACGCGCTGGGGTATCGTCCCGGATGTCTTGCCCTTAAGACGCCGACCCTCGATCCGTCCCAGGATTCGCTCCATCAGGTTGCAGGAACGCTCCTTGAACGAGCCGTATTGGGGATTCCCCAGGTATTCGACCTCCTTGAGGCCAAGGATGCCGTCGGCATAGCGGAGGATGCGCTCCGGGAGTGGGCGCCCGGACTGGACTCGCCAGGTGAAACGAGCCTCCAGCCGGGCCATTAAAGACTCCAGCGAGGGCAAGGGGTCCTGCCCTTCGAGGAACCGATAGCTCAGTCCCACCGGGAGGATCCAGAGCCTTCGTCCCGCGCCCTCGAGTTTCCTGGCCGCGGCCACCGCGATCGAGAACGCTCCTTCCCGCAGCGGGGTCACACGCTCAGCAACCCGGTAGATCTCTCCCTCGGGGAAGATGACCAGGGGTTGCCGACCTTCGCTCAGGATGCCGACGGCTGTCCTGAATGCCGAGAGGTCGGCCCCTTCCCGATCGATCGAGAAGACACCCACTCGGGGCAGGACCCGGCGCGCCAGCCCCACGAAGATCTGGTAGGCGGCCAGGTAGCTGAACGGGCGATTCAGCCGCCGGCTCAGCTCGTAGAGCACGTAGCAATCGGCATGGTCCGGGTGATTCGGGGTGATCAGCACCGAGTCTCCCCGGTCCAGGAGGGGAGTCAGGCGGTCCAGGCCGGAGACGTCGATTTCCTCGACGCGGTGTTCCTTGCGCATCCGGGACCGGTTGTAGAATCCCCCGAGCCAGAACCAGGAGCGGCTGAACCGCGGCGGTATGAACTCGTAAGGGAGCTGATCGGAGAGCAAGGGCGGCCTCATCGGACCCTCTCTCGGGCATCGCCGCCCGCCTCGCGTGTGATGAAACCGGATCCCGAGTCGGACCACGTCGACTCCGGTCCCCTCTCGCATCCGCCGACTCTCTGAAGATGATCATCGACGCCGGAAAGATGACATGCAACGGCCCTGCGCACAACGGCGGCCGGGAGGTCGTGACCCGTTCGCGGATCGGGCGAGCCGTCCCGGCAGGTCCGGAAGAGGATGTCGCCGGCGGGATTCAGGAATGGTCGAGCAGCCAGAGGGCGATCGGCCGCGCCATCTCGAAGGGCCGGTCGACGCGCGAGGCTTCCAGGGCCGCCGCCACGCGGCGGGCGTGATCGAGCTCGGGGGCCCGGACCATGCTCGGCAGCCGGCAGTAGTCCGGCGCGCGGGCCTGGATCCGGACGTCCGGAGACTCCGGCGCCGGGCGGTTGACGCAGAACGTCTCGACCCCTTCAGGGCCCCGAGCGGTGAGGGTCACGCCGAGCAGGCAGGGTCCACCGGGCAGGGACTCGGGGACGGCCCGGGTCACGATCTCCACCGCGAGCGTGCCCATCGGGCCGAGGAAGGCGGCCCGGAACGAACTGCCCGACTCGCCCGATACCTTCACGGGCTGGCCCTGCCGCTTCCAACCGAGCTGGCCCGCCAGCCAGGCCGTCAGCCAGACGGCCATCCGGGGGGGCCGCGACGGGTCGGGCGAGACGGCGTCGATGCGCAGCGAGTCGATCCGGTTCAAGGTCTCGTGGTGGCAGGGGGGGTCGAAGAACTGGGCGACCAGCTCGCGCCAGCGGGTCAGGCCGTACCAGGCCGTGTCCCGGGCGAACGGGCAGATGGCCGGATCGAGTCCCAGCCGAATCGCCCCGGCCGAGGTGCCGGGGTCGGGCAGGTCGAGGATGAGCCGGGAGCATTCGTCTCCCAGGTCGCGGAAGAGCGCCTCGTGGCCCTGCGGGTCGGTCGTCCACCAGAGCACCATGGGCAGGTCGGCTTCCAGCAGGGGCCGAACCGAGCCGGCGACGAGGTCCACGGCGTTCGGCCCGGTGTGCAGCACGATCCGTTCCGAGCAGACCTGGGGCAGGCCGGGGTCGGGCAGGTGGCAGAGCGCCGAGACCTCCGCGTTGATCTTCCGCTCGGGATCGTCCGCGCCCCGCACGACAATCGCCCGGCAGGGATAGCGCGTGATCACGTCCTCGATCACGGGCCGGAAGGCCACGGCCTTGGGGCAGAGCCGTTCCACGACCAAGTTCGCCAGCACGATCCGGGTGACGTGCGGGTGCTCGGGTTCCGGCCCGCCGACGCGTTCGGCCGCCGGCCCCCAGAGCTGCTCCAGCGTCGTCTCGATGTCGCGAAGCGCGACGGGGATCCCCTGGCCCTGCAGGAAGGGATCGGACGACGAGCCATGATCCACCATGATTGGTCCTCCCGGTCAGAGCCGACGCCACTTCGCCCCGTCGGGCTTGAGCAACTCGTCGGCGGCCTCGGGCCCCCAGCTCCCGGCCACGTAGGTGACGGGGCAGGGCTGGTCCGGCTTCTTCCAGGCCTCGAGGATCTGGGTGATGAACCGCCAGGCGCTCTCGACCTCGTCGGTGCGGGTGAACAGGGTCGGGTCGCCGAGCATGACGTCCAGCAGCAGGCGTTCGTAGGCTTCCGGGGGCGGGACGGCGAAGGCGGTGCCGTAGCGGAAGTCCATCCGCACCTCCTGGAGCCGGCGCCGGGAGCCGGGGATCTTGGCCTCGAACGACAGGCTGGCGCCCTCGTTGGGCTGGATCCGGAGCACGAGCTGGTTCGCCCCCGAGTGGCCGTCGACCTCGGGCTCGAACAGCTCCGTCGGCGGGCGGCGGAACTGGATCGCGATCTCCGTGGCGCGCTTGGGCAGCCGCTTTCCGGTCCGGAGGAAGAAGGGCACGCCCGCCCACCGCCAGGTGTTCAGCTCCAGCCGCATGGCGACATACGGCTCGGTCATCGAGCCGGGATCGACGCCCTTCTCCTGGAGGTACCCGGGCACCTCCTCACCCTCGATCGAGCCGGCGTGGTACTGGGCCCGCACGACGTTGCGGTAGACGTCCTGAGGGGTCCAGCGCGGCAGGGACTGGAGGACCTTGACCTTCTCGTTGCGGACGGCGTCGGCGGACAGGTCCACCGGCGGCTCCATGGCCACCAGGCAGAGGAGCTGCATCATGTGATTCTGGACCATGTCCCGCAGGGCGCCTGCGGTGTCGTAGTAGGCGCCCCGGCCGCCCGCCATGCCGACCTCCTCGGCCACGGTGATCTGCACGGAGCCCACGTGCCGGCGGTTCCAGATGGGCTCGAAGATGCTGTTGCCGAACCGGAACGCCAGGATGTTCTGGACCGTCTCCTTGCCCAGGTAGTGGTCGATGCGATAGACCTGGCTCTCGTCGAGCACCCGCGCGACGTCGCGATTCAGGGCACGGGCGCTGGCGAGGTCGTGGCCGAACGGCTTCTCGATGACGACCCGGCTCCAGGGGGAATCCTGGTGCCAGGGTGGATCAGCCCCGCCTGGCCGAGCTGGGAGATGATCGTGGAGAAGAACTCGGGCGAGACGGCGAGGTAGAAGATCCGGTTGCCGCGGGTGCCGTGCGTGCGGTCGAGCTCCTCCAGCTTCGCCTTGAGCTTCCGGTAGGCCTCGGGGTCGTCGAAGGTCCCGGGGCTGAAGACCAATCGGCTGGCGAACTGGGGCCAGATCTCGGCGAAGTCGTTGCCGCCGTTGGCGGCGAGCGTCTTCTCGTAGTCCGCGGAGATCCTCATCGGTCCAGTCTCGGCGGGCGAATCCCACGACGGCGCACTCGCTCGGGAGATTCCCGCCCCGGGCGAGGTGGTACAGCGCCGGGACGAGCTTGCGGTGGGCGAGGTCCCCCGTCGAGCCGAAGAGGACCACGGCGCAGGGCTCCGGGACCCGCGTCCGGGGGAGGGCCTGTCGCAGGGGGTTCGTCTCCGTCGCGGTTCCCGGCTCGGCCATGGTGACACTCCCCGCCAGTTCGCCCCTCGCGCCCGGGGCGATCGAGACTCGACGTGCATCCTCGGGGGAAGTCGGGGTCTCCCGCATTGGCACCGTCCGCCGAGGAGCGAATCGGCTCGATCGTCGGTTTTGCCGGGGACACCGTTCGACATCCGTGAATCTTCGCAGGCGGGATGCTACCTCTTTTGCGTCCTCACCGCGAGCCCGAGTCGGCGATCGAAGGCGTCCCGACCCGCCCCAAACTTCACGCAACCTCGCCGATGCGGAGGCGCTTCACCTGGATGCGGTTGAGCCCGGACCGCTGCGCGAAGGGCCGGGGCTCGGGCTGCGCGAACCCATTCCGGTCGATCGTCCGGGCGCGGAATTCATAGCGCCCCGGCGCCAGGTCCTTGAGCGTGACCGACCAGGGGGCGAGGCTGAAACGCATCGGCCATTCCTTCGGCCGGCCGTCGCGGCCGAAGCCCCAGATGCGGGCGGGGTCGACCCCGGGGGGCAGTTCGGACGCCAGGTCGGCCGGAGGCGGGTCGAGGCGGCAGGGATCCCACCTGGCGGCGGCCCATGCGGGGTCATCGTCCCGCAACTCGGCCGCCGTGTTGGAGACCGGCCGCAGCCAGCACTCGACCCGATCCAGGCCCGGCCAGCCGACCATCGCCGTGCCCCGGATCACCGCGTGCTCGCCAGCCGTGAACCGCGCCTCCCGGTCGACCTCGTCGATGTAGGCAGCCGACTTGAGGTATGACTCCGGGTCGTTGTTGTCCAGCGCGTAGGTGTCGTTGGCGCGGTAGTCGCTCGTGAGCACGATGTGCTGGAGCCACTTGATCGACTTGAACCCGTGCGCCCAGGGGACGACCAGCCGGACCGGACCGCCGCGCTCCAGCGGGATCGGGCCGCCGTTGAGCCGATAGGCGACGAACGGCGGCAGCTCGCCCGGCGGCGTGTCGAGCACCTGGTTGATGGCGATCGACGAGCGGAACATCTGCTTCGGGTCGTCGTTGTGGTAGCCCCAGTAGTAGACCCGGCGCACATTCTTCATCGGGCCGGCCAGCCGAAGGACGTCGCGTAAGGGCACGCCCTCCCACAGCCCCTGGCCGAGCGGGTAGGCGATGTTGGTGCATTGCATCGCCTTGAGGAACAGCACGCCCCTTGTCTTGCCCAGCTCGACCAGGGCGGGCAGGTCGATCGCGGTCCCGTCGGCGAGTCGCCGTGGCGTGGGGACCTGCGCCTTCTCCTCCGCCGTCAGTTCCAGGCGCCAGGATTCGGGTGTCAGCCGGGCGTGGACGAGGGCCTCGCCCTCAAGGGTGTGCGGGATCGGGTTGCCGCGGCTCACGTCGTTGAAATCGTCACCGGGCGTGAGGTAGGGACGGCCCGGATGGTCCGGCTGAGAGAACGCGGGAGTCGACGGGCTGGCCGTCGAGCCGGTGGCGGCCAGGACGAAGCCGGCCCCGAGTCGGAACGTGTCGCGGCGAGAGAGCGCCTGCATCGTAAGAACCTCCAACCGCATCATCCCTCTGTCCCCGGAGCCGGGACGCGGCGACCTGCCCAGATCGTCATCCGAACGTGCTTCCGCGACACGCGGGGGTCGGGGTGTGTCACGTTGTACGCTCTCTGGACTCCCCCGCAGGCTCGATGGAGACGGCCCTGCTCAGATCCGGGGGGACCGGGGACCCCGGGAAACGAGGATCGCTGTGCCGGACGGCGGACCCGAATCACCGAGGGTGCGGGAGCGCCTGGATTCGCAGGCCCGGATTCGATTCTAGGAGGGGGGCCACCGGGCATCAAGAGCGACCGCGAAGCGAACATCCCGCCCGTCCGAGGAGAAGACGCCGATCGAGGCGGGCGTCCCCGGAACGGGCTTGCGGCCCTCCCAGTTCGCCAGGGGTCGAGCTAGCGGTCCTCGGCCTTGAGGGCCTGGACCAGCGACGCCACGAACGACTTCGCATCGCCGAAGAGCATGAGCGTTCGGTCCATGTAGTAGAGGGGATTGTCGATCCCCGCGAACCCGGGGCTCAGCCCGCGCTTGATGACCATGACGGTCCGCGCCCGGTCCACGTCGAGGATCGGCATCCCGTAGATCGGGCTGGACGGGTCGTTGCGCGCGGCGGGATTGGTTACGTCGTTCGCGCCGATGACGAGCGCGACGTCCGTCTGGGGGAACTCGTCGTTGATCTCGTCCATCTCGTGGAGGAAGTCGTACGGAATGTCGGCTTCGGCGAGCAAGACGTTCATGTGTCCCGGCATCCGCCCCGCGACCGGATGGATCCCGAACCGGACGTCAACCCCGCGACGCCGGAGGTCGTCGAAGAGCTCCCTGAGCTTGAACTGCGCCTGCGCGACGGCCATGCCGTAGCCCGGCACGATGATCACCTTTCCCGCCGCGGCCAGGATCCCGGCCGCCTCCTCCGGCGAGGCGCTCTTCACCGGCGGCGCCTCGCCGCCAGCAGCCGCCGCGGAGGGCTGGACCTGGCCGAAGGCCCCGAACAGGACGTTCGAGAAGGACCGGTTCATCGCCTTGGACATGTTCATGGAGAGGATGAAGCCCGAGGCCCCGTCCAGCGCCCCGGCGATGATCAGCAGCTTGTTGTCCAGCACGAAGCCCATGGCCGCGGCGGAGAGGCCCGCGTACGAGTTGAGCAACGAGATCACCGTCGGCATGTCGGCCCCACCGATCGGGACGATCATCAGCACCCCGAACGCGAGGGCGATGAGGATGATGACGGGGAGCAGCCAGGTCCGGTCGGGCTGCGCGACGAGCACGGCGGAGAGGATCAGGGCCAGGCCGAGCAGGCTCAGGTTGACGACGTTCTGCCCGCGATAGGTGATCGGCCGCTGGGGCAGGATCTCCTGGAGCTTGCCGGCCGCCATGAGGCTGCCGGTGAAGGTGAGGGCCCCGAGGATCACCTCGAGCGAGAGGACGATCATCGTGAAGCGGGGGACGTCCGGCGCCTGGAGGTAGTATTCCGCCGTCCCGACCAGCGTGACGCAGAGCGCGCCGAACGCGTGGCTGAGGGCCGTACGCTGGGGGACCGCCGTCATCTGGACCAGGCCGAGCGGGACCCCGATCAGCGAGCCCAGCACGATCCCGACCGCGATCCATCGGTAATCGACGATCCCCCGATGGAACAGGACGCCCACGATGGCCAGGAGCATGCCGAGTTCGCCCGTGCGCACCCCGCGCCGCGCCGTGCTCGGCGAGCTCATCCATTTGAGGGCGAGGACGAAACAGGCGGCGGCAATGAGGGAAAGCAGTTGGAGGGGGTCGGAGTGGTCGCTCATCGGTGTGGGTGCTCGGGGCCTCAGCGTTTGCGGAACATGCCCAGCATGCGGTCGGTGATCAGGAATCCTCCGACGACGTTGCTCATCGCCGCGACGATCGCGACGGTGCCGAAGACCGTCGCCAGGGTGCTCTTGCCCTCGCCCGCGAGGACGATCGCCCCGATGACCGCGATCGCATCCAGCGCGTTGGTCAGGGACATGAGCGGCGTGTGCAGCAGCGGAGAGATCCGGCGGATGACCTCGAAGCCGATGAAGCCGGCCAGCAGGAAGACATAGATATTCCCGATGATGTCTGAGCTCATCAAGCTACTCCTCGGACTCGCGGTCGCGCGGCGGGGGCGCGTGGAACTCACGGACCCTCTGATTGACGATCTCGCCCTCGTGGGTGAGCAGCGTGTCCCGGACGATCTCGTCGTCGGGGCTCGTCCGGACCGCGCCGTCCTTCCAGAGGTGTAGCAGGAACGCGCTGAGGTTTCTGGCATACATCTGGCTCGCGTGATACGGGACCCGGCTCGCGAGATTGTACCACCCGATGAGGGTCACCCCGTGCTCCACGACGCTGCGGTCCCCCCGGGTCGCCTCGCAATTCCCCCCCCGCTCCGCGGCCCGGTCGACGATGACCGAGCCGGGGGCCATGCCGCGGACCATCTCGCGCGTGATCAGGACGGGCGCGGGCCTGCCGGGGACCACGGCGGACGTGACGACCACGTCGCTCTCGACGACGGCGCGGCCGAGCAGCTCGCGCTGGCGGCGGTAGAACGCCTCGTCCTGACCCCGCGCGTAGCCGCGAGCGTCCTCGGCGTCGGTCGCCTCCAGCGGCATCTCGACGAACCGGGCGCCGAGGCTCTGGACCTGCTCCTTGACCGCCGGGCGGAGGTCGTAGGCCGAGACCACCGCGCCCATGCGACGGGCCGTGGCGATCGCCTGGAGGCCGGCGACGCCGACGCCGATGATCAGCACCCGCGCCGGCGTGATCGTGCCGGCCGCCGTCATGAGCATCGGGAAGAGCCTCGGCAGGGTGTCCGCGGCGATGAGGACCGCCTTGTAGCCGGCGATCGTCGCCATCGACGAGAGCGCGTCCATGCTCTGCGCCCGTGTGATCCGCGGCATGAGCTCGATCGCGTAGGAGGTCACGCCCGCCGCCGCGAGCTCCCCGACCGACCCGGGGGAGCCCAGGGGCCGCAGGAACGCGATCAGCTTCTGGCCGCGGCGGAGCAGCGGCAGGTCCTCGGTGCCCGTCCGGTCGTTCGCCCCGTGGCCGAGCACCTGGACGATGACGTCGGACTCGCCGAAGACCTCGACGCGCGACCCGGCGATCCTGGCGCCCCGGCCCGCGTAGTCGGCGTCCGGATAGCCGGCCTCCGTCCCGGCGCCCGCCTCGATCAGCACGCTCAGGCCCGCCTTGAGCAGGCCGGGGACCACGGCCGGGACGAGGGCGACTCGCCGCTCGCCCGGGTATCCTTCCCGGGGAACTCCAATGATCACGGGCGCTCTCCGTCGAGTGGCAGGCCGGGGCTCATGGCATCAGGCGCTTGGGGTCCCACGACGCATCATCCGCATGCCCTCCGCCACGGCTTCGGGGTTGGTGGCGAGCCTCATGGCCTCGGTGCCGCTGATGGCCCCCGCCTGGTAGAGCTCCAGGAGGTGCTGCTCGAGCTGCTGCATCCCCCCCTGGCGGCTGGCGATGTAGTTGCTCAGGTCGGTCCAGCGGTTCTCCAGGATGCAGCGCGTGGTGTACTGGCCGCCCCGGAGGACCTCGACGACGGGGCGACGCTTTCCGTCCTTGGTGCTGGCCAGCTTCTGCGCGACGACCGCCACGAGGGCCTCGGCGACCTGGCCGGTGACCAGCCGCTTCTCCTCGGCGGGGACCAACCCGATCAGCCGCTCCAGGGCCTGGACCGAGTTGGGGCTGCTCATGGTCGCGAGCACCTGGTGCCCGGTCTCGGAGGCGCGGAGCGCGGCCCGCGCCGTCGCCGCGTCGTGCAGCTCGCCCGCGACGATCACGTCGGCGTCCTGGGCGATCGCCTGCTCGATCCCCTCGGCCATCGAGGGCACGTCGCTGCCGATCTCGCGCTGGGCGATCAGGGCCCGCTTGTGATGATGAAGGACCTCGATCGGGTTCTCCAGGGTGACGATCTTGCCGTAGGTGCCCTCGCTGAGCACGTCGACGAGGGCGGCGAGCGTCGTGCTCCTGCCCGATCCCGACGGCCCCGTGACGAGGGTGATCCCCCGCCGCGTCTGGGCGACCTCCTTCAGCACGGCCGGCAGGTTGAGCTGTTCCAGCGTGGCGACCGCGGCGGGGATGACGTGCATGACCAGCCCGGGTTGCCCCCGATGTCCGTAGACGCAGCACCGGAAGCGGGCCAGGCCGTCGATCGATCGCGAGAACCGGGCACCGCGGAAGAGGGCGCCGTCGATGTCCTCGGCGATGGCCGGAGGGGCGATCGAGGCGGCGAACTGGCGAAGCGCCAGGGGCTCCACCACGGGGCCCTCGACATTCCGGATCAGGCCGCCGATCCGGAGCTGCGGCGGCGACGACGCCTGGAGGTGGATATCCGAGGCACCCTGGGCGACGGCGAACTTGAGCAGCTCTTCGAAGTTCATGCTCGACTCCCTGGGAGGCGGGCCCGGCCGCGAGGCCGCCCGGACTCGACTCCGCCGTTCCATGCAGCATGCGCCAGGCGGCCCATACGAACAAGGGAGCGTCGCCTGCGTCGCGTCGTCCCGAACCGCAAGGATCAGCCTCCGACGGACTGGCGGATGCCCCGCAGCCCCAGCGCGACGGCCTCCGGGTTGGTCGCGTGCTTCATGGCCTCGGTGCCCGAGATCACCTTCTGGTTGTACAGTTCCAGCAGGTGCTGGTCGAACCGCTGCATGCCGCCCTCGCGGCCGGCGATGTAGTCGCTGAGGTCCGGGAGCTTGTTGTCGGTGATCAGCTTCGAGGTCACCGGCCCGCCCCGGAGGATCTCCATGACGGGCCTGCGCGTGCCCTCCCGGGTCACCGCCAGCCGCTGCGAGATCACCCCCTCCAGCGCCGAGGCGAGCTGCGAGGTGGCGATCCGCCGCTCCTCGGGCGGCACCATCGCCAGGATCCGCTCGATCGTCTGCGAGGCGTTGGAGCTGTGCACCGTCGCGAAGACCTGGTGCCCGGTGTCGGCGGCCCGCAGGGCCATCCGCATCGTCTCGCTGTCCCGAAGCTCGCCGACCAGGATCACGTCGGGGTCCTGGCGGAGTGCCTGCCGCAGGCCCTTCTCGAAGGTCGGCGTGTCCTGGCCGACCTCGACCTGCGAGATGAGCGCCTTCTGGTTCGTGTGCAGGAACTCCACCGGGTCCTCGATCGTGATGATCTTGCATCGGTACGAGTTGTTGATCAGGTCGATCATCGCCGCCAGCGTGGTGCTCTTGCCGCTGCCCGTGGTGCCGGTGACGAGCGTCAGCCCGCGGTGGGAGAGCGCGATGTCCTTGATCACCGGGGGGAGCTGGAGCTCTTCCATCGTCCGGATCTTCAGCTTGATGACCCGCAGCACCATCGCCGCGCTGCCCAGGTGGCTGTAGACATTGACCCGGAATCGTGATAAGCCCGGGATGAAGTAGGAGAAGTCCAGCCCGTCGACCAGCTTGTCGTCGAGCTCCTCGGCCGTCATCTTGGGCCGCAGCGAGAGGACGAATTGCCGGAGGATCTCGTCGGTGAGCGGGGGAGACTCGACCGTCCGGATCTGCCCGTTGATCCTCAGGAGCGGCGCGGCGCCCGACTGGAAGTGCAGGTCGGAGGCGTTCTGTTCGACGGCGAACCTGATCAACTGGTCGAAATTCATGGGACGATCCCCGAGATGGTGTCCTGGCACGGACGCGAGGCTTCAATCTAGCAAAGCCGTACCCACATCCCAAGGGACTGGCCGCGAAGCGGGCATGCACGCCCGTCGGTACAGTCCTGAACTGCCGTCCACACCCACGAGGTCTCGCCGTGCCCGAACCCCGAACCATTGACCTGTCGTCCCTGGGCAACCGACTGCGCCGGGCGTTCGACTTCGCCGCGACTCAGGTCCGCGCCACCGTCGAGCGCTACCCGGACTACTTCCCGATCTACACCTCGGGGGGCCGCTGGTATCACTCCGGGGAGCTCTGGACCGACTGGTGCGGCGGATTCCACGCCGGGATGATGTGGCTGATCGCCGAGCGGACCGGCGATCCCTGGTGGCGCCAGACCGCCGAGCATTACTCGCGGCTGCTGGAGCACCGGCAGCACGACCGCAACGTCCACGACCTCGGCTTCATCTTCCTGAACACCTATCTGCCCTGGTACCGCAAGACGGGTGACCCGGCGCTCAACGAGGTGCTGGTCACGGCGGGCCGGACGCTGGCCCTGCGGTTCAATCCCAGGGGGAAATACCTCCGCTCGTTCGTCGCGCCCGAGAGCCTGTTCATCGACATCATGATGAACGTGCCGATCATCTTCTACGCGGCGAGGGAGAGCGGCGACCGGTCGCTCCACGAGCTGGCCGCGGCCCATTGCCGGACGACCGAGCGGACGCTGGTGCGCCCGGACGGCTCGACGGCCCACGAGGGGATCTTCGATCTCGAGACCGGCGAGTTCCTCCGCCAGTCGACCCACCAGGGGCTCCGGGCGGACTCGGCCTGGACCCGGGGCCTCGCCTGGTCGCTCTACGGCTTCGGCACGGTGTACGGCTACACCCAGGACGCCGCCGACCTGCAAGTGGCCCAGAGGAATGCGGATTACTATCTGTCCCGATGCCCGGAGAGCCTGGTCCCCCCCTGGGACTTCGACGTCCCGCCCGGACCGGACCGGATCGACGACAGCTCGGCCGGTGCGATCGCCGCCTCGGGGCTCTGGAACCTGTCAAAGCTCACCGCGTCACTCGACCCGGGGCGATCCGCCCGCTATCGCCACGCCAGCCTGAGCATCCTCGACTCCCTGTGCAGCGATCGCTACCTGGCCTGGGACACGTCGGGCTGGGAGGGGGTCCTGAAGCACGGCGTCTACCACTTCCACAAGAAGCTCGGGGTGGACGAGTCGGTCATGTGGGGAGACTTCTTCTTCCTGGAAGCCGTCTCCAAGGCCCTCGCGGAACTCTGAGCGACCCTCCCGGCGAGATCGCCCGGCGTCCGTCTTCACTCGTCCTGCCCCCCGGACCGAAAGATGGTAGACTGGGAACCTTCCAGGTGCGCGAGCCGGTCGCGCCGGACCCACCTCGCTTCGAGCCGAAAGGACTGACCCCATGTGTCCCGACTGGTCCTCCGAAGAGGAAGGTGAGGGCGGAAAGCCCCACGCTCACCGCAAACCCGAAAGCGACCTGCCGATCCTCGACGAAGACGACGGCGAGTTCGACGACGAGGATGATGACGATTTCGACGACGAATCGCCCGAGGACGACGATCTGCTCGACATGGAGGTCGACTCGGAGCCGCGGACGGTGCTGATCACCGGCGCCTGCGGGAACATCGGCCGCAAGCTCCGGGCCGCCTGGGAGGATGTCTACGACCTGATCCTGCTCGACGCCAACCCTGGCCCCGAGGATTCGGACGTCTTCAAGGTCGATCTCAGCGTCTGGGACGAGGACTGGACCACCCATTTCCACGGCGTCGATACGGTCGTCCACCTGGCGGCCAACTCGGACGAGACGACCCCGCTGGAAGACCTGGTCCAGCCGAACCTCGATGCCATGGCCAACGTCTTCAACGCCGCGGCACTGGCCGGGGTTGACCGTCTCGTCTTCGCCAGCTCGAACCACGCCATGGGGCAGTACCGGGACCTCGGCGACGACCCGATCACGGCCGAGTCGCCCCCCCGGCCCGGCAATCCGTACGGCGTCTTCAAGCTCGTGGGCGAACGGCTCGGCAAGAGCCTGGCGGAGGCCTTCGACCTGACCTTCATCGCGCTGAGGATCGGCTGGGTCCAGGAGGGCAGGAACCGCCCCGACACGATCACCGACGAGTGGGGCAAGAAGATGTGGCTCTCCAACCACGACCTCGTCCAGCTCTTCGATGCCGCGGTCGAGGCGGAGATCGAGGATTCCCGGTTCGTCGTGGTCAACGGCGTCTCGCGCAACCACGGCACGCGCTGGGACCTTACCGACGCGGCCGAGATCCTGGGCTATCTCCCGGAAGACGACGCATACGCCACCCGCGAGGGGGCCGAAACCGTGGACGAGCGATCATAGTCCAGAGCTCCGACCCGGGGGGTGAGGCCTGGACGGCTCATCCCCCCGGCAGATTCCAGCCGCCGCCCCTAAACCCCGCCCGTTTCAGGCCCAGCACTTCTTTTCTGCGGTCCGGCTCCCGGGTCGCGCGACGGCCACGCCTGCATGCGATGTCCGAAAGCGCTCTTGTCGGATCGACGCAAAGACCTAATCTACGCTCCACCCATCAGTGAGGGCTCCCCGCCAGCGGAGCCCCCCGGCACTACCATCTCGTTTGCTTCCACCGGATCCAGGCGGGCCAGGATGGATCGGCCGCCGCCGAGCCAGAAGGCAAGGATGCCTCGATGACACGCGCCCTGCGTCCCGACACGCGTCGCCCGATGCTGTTTCTCCTCCTCCTGCTGCTCCTCCGAGGGGATGTATCGGCACAACCCGTCCGGTCGGACGCCGCCGCCCCAGCCGCCAACCTCAAGCATCCCGAGGGTCGAAGCCGACGGCCTCGCCCCACGGAGGCCGAGATCGCACGGTGGAACGACCGGTCCACGCCCCGGCGCATGCTGGAGACGTTCTTCTTCGCCATCCTCTGCTACGACCTGATGCCGGAACTCATCGTCAACGCGGTCGACTGCCTGGACTTCAGCGCCCTCGGGAACCGCGTCACCGAGCGAGACGCCGCCCTGATGGCCCACCAGCTCAACTCGATCATCGATCGCCAGGACATCGCCCTCTTCGGCATACCAGACGATTCCGAACTCGCGATCCGGGAATGGTCGGTCGTCGCCGACCCCAAGTTCCGCATCGACCTGAACAAGCAGCCCGATGGACGGTGGCGGTTCTCCCCCTCCACCGTGAAGGGCATCCCCTCGATGCAGACCGAGGCGTTTCGCGGCCAGCGTGAGGTCCAGGAGGCCCGCATGAAGCTGGTCGAAGGTAGGACGGACCCCGAGGCCACCATGAGGAGCTTCCTCGCCGAGATCGTGCGTCGGGACTTCACCGCCGCAGCGCGGTGCCTGGATCTCCGCGACGTCCCCTCCAAGCTTCGCGCGGTGAAGGGCCCGGAACTGGCCCGGAAACTCGCGTTCGTGATCCAGCGATGTGCCTTCGTCTTCCCCCAGGATGTCATCAGCGACCCCGACGGCTGGCGCTTCGTCTGGCACTCGAATCATCGTGGCCGGGTCATGCTCGACCGCGTCCGCCAGCACGACGACAAGGACGCCTGGCTGTTCAGCAGGGCGACGGTCATGAACCTCGACGCGATGGTCGAGGGGTTCCGCAGCACTCCCCCGGACCCGCGGTACGAATTCGTCGGGGTGGTCGTGAACGACGACATGCTCCTGGACGGCGACCGGAAATCCGTCGCGGCGCCGGACTCGGTCCCCCGTCACCTGGCCTCGGCACGCTCGACCCTGCGGACATTCCTGGAGGGGCTGGATGAGCTAGACTTCGACGACCAGCGGACCCGACAGGTGCTCTCCTGCCTCGACCTGGAGGAGCTCTCCGCGGTGGATCGCTCGGCGCTGGGACTCCGGACCGCGACCAAGCTCGACGCGGTCGTGCGGCACCTGAACATCGATCTGCTCTCAGTCCCGGATAGCTGGGAGGCCGAGACCCAGAGCTTCGGCAAGGAGCAGGAGCTCCAGGTAGTCGTTGCCCGGCATCCCGACGGAGCATGGCGATTCGACGCCGATACGGTGGCCCGCGTCCCGGAGATGTTCGACCGGCTCTCGCCCGAGGAAAAGTCTCGCAAGGACCGGGCCTCGCGGCTCGGGTCGGCTCGCCAGACGGTCCGGACCCTGATCCACGCGGCGAGCCGCGGGGACAGCCTGCTGGCGGCCCAGGCGCTGGATCTCGGCTCCATCCCCCAGAGCGCCCAGGCGATCGTCGGGCCGATCCTGGCTCACAAGCTCAAGTTCGTCCTCGATCGAATCGGCTCGATCCAGCTCCAGGAGATCCCCAACGAGCTGGAAGGTCCCCGCCATGTCATCTACCGCGGCCCCGTCGGCCTGATCTGCGTGGAGCCCGCCAGCGGCGGACCTCGCAAGGGCCAGTGGCTCTTCACCCACGAGACCGTCGCCCAGATCGAGGCCATGTTCGAGGCGGCCCTGAACGGGATGACGGCCGAGGGGGATCCCGGGATTCCTCCCGCCGGTGACCCCGTCAACGCCGCGACCGTCGGATTCTCGCTCCGAGGGAAGGTCCCCGGGCTGCTGCGGCGGCCGATCCTCGGCCTGGAGACCTATCAGTGGCTCGGGCTGGTGGCGATTCTGATCGCGACGACGGTCGCCATGCGGATCGGCTGGCTCGTGGTGGACCGGTTGCTCCCGGGCCTGCTACGAGTGATGAGTTCCTCGCTCGGCGCCGATTTCGTCCACACCAAGATCAGGCCGATCGGGTGGCTGGTGGCGCTCTGGCTGATCGGGGCGGAGCTCCACCTGCTGGACCTGCCGACGTCCCTCTGGTCGAGGTGCCTCCCTTCGCTCGAGCTGGCCTGGGCCGTCGCGCTGGCGTGGTCTGCGTTGCGGATGATCGACCTGGGGATGGCCTTCTACACCAACAGCGAATCGCTCCAGCATCGCCGGAACCTGAGCGACATGATCGTGCCCACGGCCGCCCGCTTCCTCAAGCTGAGCGTGCTGGTCGTGGCGGCCTCCTGGATCGTCTACCTGATCGGCAGCGGGGAATGGGTCACGCGGCTCCTGGCCGGCCTGGGGTTGGTGGGACTCGCCGCGTCACTGGCGGCCCAGGACACCTTGAAGAACTTCTTCGGCACCCTCCTCCTGATCGGCGAGCATCCGTTCAAGCTGGGCGACTACATCGTGGTCAACGGCATGGAGGGGACCGTCGAGTGCGTCGGCTTCCGCTCCACCTGGCTCCGCACGCCGGACGACTCGCTGCTCACGATCCCCAACTCGATCATCGCCAACGCCTCGATCGACAACCGGGGCGCCCGGAACCATCGCCGGTTCCGCATGGTGGTGGCGATCCCCGCCGAGACGCCCGCGGACTGCCTGCTCTCCCTCCGGGACGGGCTCCGCGAGTTCGCCGACGCCCACCCCAGCGTGGTCTCGGAACGGATCGACATCCACTTCCACGCGACCGACGGGACCCGCCTCGACCTGCTCGTGAACTGCTACCTCAAGGTGCAGTCCGGGGCCGAGGAACTCGAGGCGCGCGACGAACTGGCCCGCGAGATCCTCCGCCGGGTGCGCGACAGCCGGACGGAACCGGCGGAGCCCCGCCGGGGCGTCACGATCGCACATCCCCCGGAGGCCGGCGGCGGAATCCCGAAACCCTCGTGGGCCGGCCGCCAGGGCTCTTCAGCGGCGTCCCTCGGCGGGACGGCCCAGCGCCGGGACGAGCCCTGAGAATCGGTGCGACCACGGCCACACGAGGCCGGATTTTCGCCTTGACCCGGATCCGGTTCGTGCTATAAGCCCGGTCGCACTTCTCTCGGACCGACTCGTCGCACTTCCGGAATCATGTCGTACTGCGTGCGGTGCCCCGGGCATCGCATTCGATCGCGGGCAGTTCGGAGGCCGGACCATGACGGTCCGCCCCATCGAGGCCTCGATAACTCAAGGATGAGGAGCCAAACCCAGTGGCGCGTCAACGCAAGCCGAAGTCGCTCTTCCGGCGGCTCATTTACTTCATCGTCATGGCGCTCACCGGCGGCGCCGGGGCAGGGGGGTTCGCGTTCAAGGACCACCCCGTCCTCCAGGCCGTCCTGGGGCGCGTCCTGCCCAAGAACGAGGACGGCTCGATCGCCCACGGTGAGTTGAAGGAACAGCTGGCGTCGGCCGTCTCCGGCGCGCTGAAGCTCGACGATCCCAAGAAGCCCGGCCTCTACCGGGTGAAGGTCTCCGAGGTCCGGCTCGACCCGAAGCTCTTCAAGGCCGGCCGTACCGTCGACATCCAGGCCCGCGTGCGGAAGCGCGATGCCGGCGGCAAGGAGACGATCATCTGGGAGAGCCGCCAGTACGGCGAGAACCTGGGCCAGGTCGGGAAGGACGACCTCACCGCCACCTGGTCGAACCGGCCGTTCGAGGTCGACTGGGCCGCGGGCGACAAGATCGCCGTGGAAATCTGGGACCGCAAGGGAGGGTTCTTCGAGAAGAAGGACCTGTGGATGAGCCCCCCCGAAGCCGAGGTCTTCCCGCTGACCTCCGGCGCCCATCCGCTCTCCCTCTCCGGGGCGAGCCTGGATCCCGGCCGCAACCGGATCGTCTTCGAGAGCCAGATAATCGGCGACTCGGCCCCCGCCGCGGTCGCGAGGTCCGATCGCCAGAACGGCCGGGAAGCTTCCGATCGACCGATCATCATTCGATAATAAAGCACATCTGACCCAGGAGATGTGGAAGTGAGCACCCACCTCTCACTTGACCGATTCGAAGGCCGGGGGAAGGCGATCGCCGTCCTCGTCGCCGAGGACGGCGCCTCCCTGAACGTGCCCAGGGCGTTCCTGCCCGCCGGGGCCAGGCCGGGTGACGTGCTGAAGTTGACCCTCGAGGTCGATCCCGAGGCAACGAAGAAGCTCGCCGACGAGACCTCGAGGCTCCAGGACGAGCTGAAGAAGACCGACCCCGGGGGGGACATCAAGCTGTGAAGGCCGCCAGGATCCTTCGTCTGCTTGTCCTCCTCGGCCTGCTGGTCTCGGGCGCGCCCCGCCTCGGGGCGGGCGAGCCCTTCTCGAAGTGGTTCAGCTCCGGCTCGAAGCCCGTCGCCGTCGATTTCCTCGACATCGGGCAGGGCGATTCGGTCCTGATCAGTTCGCCCGAGGGGAAGACCGCGCTGATCGATGCGGGTCCGACCAGGGATGCCGCCGCCCAGCTCCTCCGGAGCAAAGGGGTCACGTCGCTGGACATCGTGATCGTGTCGCACCATCACAGCGACCATTACGGCGGCATGAACCAGGTGATCCGCGAGTTCAAGCCGAAGTACTTCATGGCCACGGGGTCATCGCACACGACCAAGAGCTACCTGAAGCTGCTGGAGACCGTGAAGGCCGAGGGCATCGTCGCGGTCCAGCCCACGGGCAAGCCGAGGAAGATCGAGCTGGGGTCGGTGGTCCTCACAATCCTGCCGCAGCCGCCGCTCAGCGGCCAGGAGGAGAACAACAACTCGATCGGGGTCCGCCTCCAGTACGGCAAGTTCTCGGTGCTGATGACCGGCGACAGCGAGACCGACGAACGCCGATGGTGGCTCTCGAAGTGTCCCGAGCTGCTCCGCGACTGCACCGTCCTCAAGCTCGCCCATCACGGCAGCCACAACGGGACCGACCAGCGCTGGCTCGACATCGTCCAGCCGGAGATCGCCGTCGCCAGCCTGGGCCAGGGCAACAGCTATGGCCACCCCCACTCCGAGACGATCTCGCTCCTGCGAGGGAACGACATCCCGCTGCTCCGCACCGATCAGCGCGGCACGATCACCATCGTGAGCAACGGCCGGACCTGGAACCTGGTGAGCCCGGGGCTCGCGCGGCGTCAGCGGTCGCGCGGCGGCGACGCGGTCGCCTCTTCCGGCGATCGCTCCCCGGCTTCCGGCCGATCTTCGCGATCGCGGACCTCGCGGAAATGACCGCAGGCTCTCGTTCGACCGGGGAACGCTTCCGGCTGACCGACCGTAACGACGGCTACTTCCCTTGGGGATAGATCCAGCAGGCGATTGCGGTCAGGGCGATCCACCAGGTGACTCCGTAGATCAGGAAGCACCACTCGGGGAAGCTGACCATCAGCACCCCGCTCGCCCACATCTGCACGGCGGGGATGAAGAACCAGGGCGTGAACAGCCAGGCCAGCGAGGCGAATAGAAACGTGCTCAGCGTGGCCCAGACCGGCTTGAACCAGGCGAGTTCGAAGCCCGTGATTGCATTGAGGGTCACCAGGTTGAATGAGAGGATCAGGAACGTCGTCCAGAACTTGGCGATGAGATTGAGCGCGGAGCTGGAGCGGATCCACCCCTTGCCGAGGACGTTCCTCAGGAGGTACAGGACTGCGACCAGCTCGGTCAGCCAGAGCAGCGGATGGCGCAGGTCCGTCCCGATCGACGGATCGTAGGCCGCCTGGCATCCGAGGAAGCAGAAGAGGTGGATCCAGCCGACCCCCGCCAGCGCCAGTGCCAGCCGCCGGCGTACGTGAGGCTGACGCAACTCGTCAAGCAGCAAGTGCTTCCAGGCAGCGACCGGCGCGGTTTCCTGGGCGATCCGGGCCTCGTCCTCGAAGTCCATCGCCATGACCCGGGGTGCCGAACGAAGCGGTTTGCTGCCGACCTCAATCATCGAACTCACTCCGTTTGCCAAACTTCACACCGAGCCGTTAAGCCTTCTTCATTTACGCCATACTCCCCAAATTCTACATCATCCCAAACGGGAGTAAGGTATAAACTCGAAGTGGTAGAATCGTCAGGGCTCTACGCCCGACTGAAGGGTTCTTCCCCCGGCCTGCGGTCTTCGCGGAATCCCGCCATGAGTCGATGCGCCTCGGTCTCCGATCACAGCGATTTGAGCTGGGACGACGTCCATCGTCGTCTCGTCCCGCTGCTGCTCGCGGACAATTCCACCAATCTGCGGTACCTGGCGATGGAGTACGCCGGGCTTGGGCTTGCCCTGGCCGGCTGTGCCTGGCTCTACGGGGCCTGGACTACGGGATCGTTGAGCACCCTGGCCGCGATGCCGCTGTTCCTCGCGGGCATTGCGCTCGTCGCCGCGTTCCAGCATCGCCTCTCGGGGCTCGGGCACGACGCGAGCCACTACGCCCTCTTCCGAAACCGCTTCGCCAACGAGTTCATCTCGGACGTGTTCTGCATGTTCCCCCTGATGGCCATGACCCAGCGTTTCCGGGTCACCCACCTGGGGCACCACCAGTTCCTCAACGACCCGGCCCGAGACCCGGATGTGGGCCGCCTCCATTTCGACGGGCATCGGTATCCGTTCCCGATGAGGAAACGGACCTTCTGGTACCGGTACGTCCTGCTATCGGCCTGGCCGCCGAAGCTCCTCCAGTACCTGATCGGGCAGGCGAAGAACGCCAACTCGACGGCCGGCCTCCGCGAACCGCGTTGTGTGTATCGCTTCCGGGTCGGCCGCTGCATGCGGGGCGCCTACTGGCTCTCGGTGCTCACCCTGGTGCATCTGGGCGGCCTCTGGCCGACCTTCTTCCTGTTCTGGGTCGCGCCGTTGCTGACCTTCTACGCCTTCTACATGCAGCTCCGGGAGATCGCCCACCATTCGAACGCCCCGGAAGAAGGGGAGTTCCGGCATTCGCGGAATTTCCACTGCAACCCGATCGTGAACTGGGTGATCTTCCCCTACGGCCAGGACTTCCACCTGACGCACCACGTCTTCGGCCTCATGCCGCATTACAACCTGGCCCGTGCGCACCGGATCCTGATGCAGTACCCACCGTACCGGGAGCAGGCGGTCTCGTGCACGGGCTACTTCTTCCCGAGGTGGGGGACCAGCGGGCCGACGATCCTGGATGTCCTCTCGGCCGGGGCCCCGGCGGGCTCGACGCAGCCGGAGCTCGAGATGGCGACCGCCCGGTGAGCGAGAATCGCCGGGTCCGGCGATCCGCCCCGGCGATCGACCGGGGCGGATCGGTGGGTTAGAGGACGCCGCTCAATACGAGTCGGAGCTGAGCACTTCACCGCCGGAGATCGAGTTCATGCCGAGCCAGGTCTGGCTGTCGATCGAGTTCTTCACGAACCGGACCGAGCCGTCGCCCATCAGGACCATCACGCCGCCGGGGTGGTGGCTCCGCACGCCGGCGAAGGCGCGACGGTCGCCGATGCCGCCCACGCAGGGCAGGCCCTGGACGGGCTCGTTGACGCAGAAGATCACCTGGTTGAGCATGTCGCCACCCCGGGAGATCCGGTAGACGTCCAGCGGCTGGTTGGGGGTGAACCGGCTCATGAAGTGGCTCCCCCCCGCGACGCTCTGCCAGATGACGCCGCGGATGTCGTACTTCTCGCCCTGCAAGATCTCGCCCATGAAGACCGTGTTGCTGGTACCGTCGGTGATCGAGGCGATGCTGATGTTGCCGTACTGGCCGAAGGCCGATTTCCGGTAGGGGATCGCGTTACCGTCGGCATCCACGATGTCCGTCTGGTCCCACTGGGTGTTGCCCCAGCTCACGACGTAGTTGCCCTTGCTCGAGGTCGGGCCGCTGAGCAGGCCGCCCACGTAGGCGGGCGTGATCTGGAAGGTGTTATCGCGATCGCTGGGGCACTGGAACACCGACATCTTGGTGGCCGTGACCGTGCTGTTGGCGAAGAAGCCGACGGGCAGGGGCAGGAGCGGCCCGCCGACTCCCACCGAGTAGTTGAACGCGTTGGCGAGGTTCTGCTGCTCGAACTGCGGGAGCATCAGGACGAACCAGCTCGTGTCCTGGCACTGGAAGAAGTTCATGCCGCAGTTCCTGAACCAGCCCGGCTGCCAGACGCGGCCGGGGGGAAGGCTGTTGGTCGTGTCGTGGTAGTTGTGCATCGCCAGGCCAAGCTGCTTCATGTTGTTGGTGCACTGGGCTCGTCGCGCCGCCTCGCGGGCCGACTGGACCGCCGGCAGCAGCAGCGAGATCAGCACGGCGATGATGGCGATGACCACGAGCAATTCGATCAGGGTGAAACCGCGTCGTTTGCGGTCGGCGGAGACCATGTGGGTGTCCTTGATAACGAGATCGGAGAATGAGTGAATGAATTCGGTCGTGCTCGGAGGCGAGGCGAACCATCCCCGCGATCACGGAGCCTTCCGGGTCGCGGACTTCGCCGCCGGCTCCACGAACGTGGTGGTGAGATGGTATCGGATGCCGTCGGTTTCGTACTCCAGCTCCGCGAACGCCGCGAGCTGACCCGAGGCGGGCGGCTGGAGCTCGGCGGTCAGGCAGGTCCCCACCTGCAGCGGCGCGGACGTCCATCGGGATTCCCGGAAGTCCCGGCTGGACGAGGTCGTCGTCCAGAGCCTGGCCGAAAGCGGCGCCGGATCGGCCTCGACCTTCAGGGTGCGAGTCCCGGGGCTCGAGCCCGAAAGCGCCCAGGACAACTTCGGCATTGGCCGGCCCGTGACCACATGGCGGAAGAAGGCCCCCAATCCGTTGATCGCCCACTCCCTGTGGTTTTCAAGGCCGTGGCCGGCGTTGGGCAGCTCGACGACGTACTTGGGGTCCTTCAGGTCGTTCCAGTAGAGGTCCAGGGCGTTCAGCGTCCAGTAGCGATCGTTGGTGCCGTTGATCAGCATCTTGGGGATGCTCAGGCGATCCCGGAACGTGTAGGGGTCGACCATCTTCCAGAGCTGCGTGCCCTCGGGCGTCTTCGCCCGCTCCATCAGCCCGCGCCGGACGTAATCCTCGATCTGCTCGCTGTAATTGCCCCAGACCTCGATCTGATTCGGCCCCTGGAGCCCCATGTTCAGCATGACGATCACCATGGGGGCGATGCCGACGACGCGCGGATCCACCGCGCCGGTCAGCCAGGTGGTCCAGCCGCGCTTGGAACCCCCGGTCACGACGAACCTCTTGACCTCGGGGAGCCCCTTATTCCTGGCCCAGGCCTGGACGGCGTCCATGGCACGCACGGCGCTCTTGACCATCGGGAACAGGAGCGGCCAGTTCGCGTCCTTCGTCTCGAGGTATCGGACGAACGTCTCGGAGATCAGGGCGTCTTCCTTCTTGTCGCCCAGGAGCGGCTGGTTCGGGACCTGTCGGAGCATCGCGACCCTCGAGCCGGTGACCCTGGCCAGGCCGAAGGCGAGCCGGTGGTCCTTGTCGTCGGGCTTGCCTCCGGTGCTGCCGCCGCCGATGAACAGCAGGACCGCGTCGGGATAGGTCACCTCGGACGGCTCGTAGATCGTCAGGTCGTGGGTCCAGGTGATCCCCTGCCAGACCTGCGAGGTGAGCTCCAGCGAGTGGACCTTGCCGGCCTCGGTGGTGTGGTTGCTCGTCTGCTTCCAGGCGAAGGAGGGGTCGGGCTTCTTGACGTAATCATCGAGCTCCGCCGCAACCAGCGGGCCCGTTCCGAACGACGTCACGAGGACGGCCAGCGAGATCCATCGAAGACAATTCGGACGAGGGGAGAGGTTCTCCACAACAGGGTCTCCAGAGTGCGCGCAGGGGTAGTGGTCGATTCGAAGGTGCTTGCCGATTTATACCTGATTATCACGAAATCTTGCCAGAAATGGGCGATCGAAGCGGATCCGAATGCCATCCTGGAAGGCCTGCGGCGGTCACCGTAGCATGCTCACGAGACGGCGTACAAGGGGGTCAACGTTCAGCGTCCCGAATTGTCTTGGTTCGAGTTCAAGCCCGCACGCGAAATCACGGACGTCGATCCCAGGTCGGCCGGGACACCCGGCCCGAAGTCTGCCTCGTCCCGAAAATCAGGGCCGTTTGCGCGCATTCCTGGAGCGCGGAGAATTCCCGCTTTCGGCCCCGACCTGACGCCATGCTCGGCTCGTGTCGGGCGAAGACCGGGCAAAATTGACGCGAGGTGTGCGATGAGATCAAGCTCGTCGGCTCCCGGCCGAATGCATTCAGAGATCGAGGTTGTGAGGACAGGGCAATGGTCGGACACGGGATCAGGCGTCTCGAGGACTTTGGTCGGTTCCTCGACTTCCTGGCGCGGACCCTGGGCGCGATGCCGCGGGCGCTCTGGAACCGGTTCGGCGAGTTCGCCTGGCAGTTCGAGCTCGTCGCCCTCAGGAGCTTGCCCATCGTGCTCGGTGCCGGGCTGAGCGTGGGGCTGGTGACCTGGCTCCAGACGCATCGGCTGCTGATGGCCAACGGGGCCGAGGCGGCGCTGCCGAGCTTCCTCTCCGTCGCCGTGGTCGTGGAGATCGGCCCGGTCCTGGCGGGCGTCCTGGTCGCCAGCCGGATGGGGGCGGGCCTGGCGGCGGAACTAAGCTCCATGCTGCTGAACGAGGAGATCGAGGCCAGGATCGTGCTCGGCTCCGATCCGGTGCCCAGCCTGGTGGCCCCTCGGGCGATGGCCTGCGCGGTGGCCGTCCCATTATTGACAGTGCTGATCGACGCATCCGCCCTGGTGGGGGCGCTCGTCGGCGAGACGACCGGCGGCAAGCTCACGCCGCCGGTCTTCTGGCGCGATTCGCTGGTCTACCTCCGGGTCTCGGATGTCATCCCCGCGACGCTCAAGACCGTGGTATTCGGATTGCTGATCGGGGTGATCGGCTGCTGGATCGGCCTGAACACGGAACGCTCGACCGAGGCCGTCGGTCGGGCCGCCACGCGGGGCGTGGTGCTGGCGACCCTCGCCGTCTTCGGCGCCAATGTCGTGCTCGTCCCCCTGATCCAGATGGGGGTCCGCTTTTTCGGCTGGACGGGTTGAAGGTCGATCACGACACTCATGTGAGGATGGGAGCTTCTCGCAAGGCCCGTTGCGACACGTCGGCACGGCTCGGCGTCGCGGCTTTCGAGGGACAACGAGCGATGAGGCGGGAGATCGGGAAGTGGCGGGCGCTGGTCAACGCGGGATTCGCGCTGGCCGTCATGGCCCTCGGCGGCTTCGGCCTGTACCAGGTCGCCGTCAAACGCTGGCATGTGCAGCCGACGTTCCACGTCCGGGTGAAGTTCCCCACGATCGCCGGGCTCGAGGCCGGCCACCGGGTCCGGATCCAGGGGATGGACGCAGGCGTGGTGGACCGGGTGACGCCGCCCGAGCAGCCGGGCGCCCCGGTGGAGCTGAGCCTCCGCCTCGACGAGCGGCTGCATCACCTGGTGCGCGGCGACGCGGTCGCCCGCATCCTCTCCGAGGGGATGGTCGGCGCCCGCGTCGTCGAGATCACGCCGGGCAAGCCCGATGCTCCGGTGGTGGCCGAGGGGGGTGACATCAGCTCCGAGCCCCCGGTCGAGCTGGGCGACCTGATGAAGCGGACGGGTGCCTCGCTCCAGAAGCTGGACGAGCTGGCGCGGACCGCGCAGGTGGGGCTGACGGAGATCAACGCCATCGCGGCATCGATCCGCGAAGGAAACGGATCGCTCGGCAAGCTCGTGCGCGATGAGGCGGCCTACGAGAGCCTCATGTCCCTGACCCGCCGCGGCGAGCGGACCTTCACGGCGCTCGAGGACAACCTGTCCGCGCTGAAGCGGACCTGGCCGATCTCCCGGTACTTCGACAATCGCTCCTACTTCGAGCGCGAGCGGGTCCTCTACCAGCCGGGGGCCCGCCAGGAGAGCCGCCGGTTCTCGGCCGAGGAGCTGTTCGAACCAGGACGCGCCATCCTCACCCCGGTCGGGCGGACGCGTCTGGACGACGTCGCCCGGTGGTGCAAACGCTCTGTCCAGCCGAAATCGGAGGTCGTCATCGCTGCCTTCACCGACGACGGCCAGGACGCGGAGCTCGCCGAGGTGCTGACCCAGGAGCAGGCCGACGCCGTGCGGAATTACCTGGTCCAGAAGCACGGCATCGACTCGGCCGGCTGGTTCCGCAGCCGCAAGGTGGCCGCCGTCGGCTTCGGCACCCAGGTGCCGCGCCAGGCCGAATCTCCGGGGTCTCCGCCGCCCCCGCGGCGGGTCGACATCATCCTCTTCACACCCCAGACGTGACGCCCTCCCCGGGCGGGCCGATCGGCATCCGTCCACTGGAAGCGCCCGCCGATCCCCGGATAATTGCGGTAGGTCATCTCCTTCAGGCCCGCTCCGGGGGATCTGCAACGATGGTCGAGCCGACCGAGAGTCGAGGCTCAGTCATCCGGGCTGCTGTCATCGGCGCCGGGCAGATGGGGTCCGGCATCGCGGGAGTCCTGCTCCGGGCCGGGATCCCCACGACACTCATCGACGTCAACCCGGCCATGCTCGCAACGGCCGCCGCGCGCGTCGACCGCATCGCGAGGCACGCGCGGGGAGGCGGCGGCGCCGAGGGTGGGGTCGCGGGGGCGACGGCCCCGGGGCTCGTCCTCAGCTCCCGCCTCGAGGAACTCCGCGAGGAGGATGTCGTCATCGAGGCCGTGAGCGAGGACGAGGACGTCAAGACGGGCCTCTTCCGGGCCCTTTCCGACCGCCTGCCCGGGAGCACCATCCTGGCGAGCAACACGTCGACCATCCCGATCACGCGGCTGGCCCGGGCGGTGGTCCACCCGGGGCGGTTCGCCGGGCTGCATTTCTTCCACCCGGTCCACCGGATGGACCTGGTCGAGGTAATTCGGGGCGAACGGAGCAGCCCGGAGACCGCGTCCTTCCTGGTCGATCTCGGACGGCGATTGGGGAAGACGCCGATCGTCGTTCGCGACGGCCCCGGCTTTTTCACGACCCGGGTGCTCTCCGCGTACATCGACCAGGCGCTGCGGCTCGTCGAGTCGGGGGTGCCGACGGAGCGGGTCGACGCGGTGGCCACGGCCTTCGGGATGCCGAGCGGGCCGATCGCCCTGCTCGACCTGATCGGGCTAGACACGGCGCTGGCGATCTCGCGGGTGATGGCCGCGGCCTTCCCCGACCGTTTCCGCGTCTCGCCGCTCCTGGAGCGGCTCGTGGGCGAGGGTCGGCTGGGTCGGAAGACGGGCGTCGGCTTCCGGTCGTACGGGCAGGAGCGTCGGACGTCCGGCCGTGAAGCCCCGCTGCCGGTGCCGGGGCGATCGACATCGGGCGAGACACCTGCCGTCACCGAGCGGGAGATCATCGACCGCCTCCTGCTGGCCATGCTCCTCGAGACGATCCGAGCCCTTGAGGAAGGGATCGTCTCCTGTCCCCATGACGCCGACCTCGGGGTCGTCCTCGGGCTCGGCTTCCCGGCCTCTCGAGGAGGGATCCTCGCCTGGTGCGACGCGGAGGGCCCGGCCGCGATCATCGACCGCCTGGCCCCTTATCGAGATCTCGGCCCGGCCTTCCGCCCGCCGGGACTGCTGGTTCGGACGGCGGGCCGCGCGATCTTCCATCACGATCCCTGAACCGGCATTGGACTTGCGCCGCGGCCGCTCGGGGCAGGGTGCTCCCGGAGTTCCGCCCCTGCCGGGCACGTGATCACCCGCGGGAAGCCCAACGAGGCTGCTCCCTCGGGCGTCGGATCCGCCCCCGGCGCCGCCGGTTGACGCATGCTGGACCATCCGTTAGCGTAGGATCAACGCGATACGGCTGCGTGAACGAGCGTACCTCCGCGCCAAGGAGAGATAACTTCGTGGCCTCCTTGTTCGTCATCCAAGGGGCCGATCAGGGCAGGCGGTTCGAGTTCACGTCGAGCGCCGTCGCCCTCGGGCGGGACAACTCGAACGCCATCCGGCTCCACGATACGGAAGTCTCTCGCCGCCACGCCGAGCTGCGGCAGGAGGAAGGGGCCTACCGGGTCGTCGATCTCGGATCCGCCAACGGCACGTTCCTGAACGGGCAGTTGATCGACCAGGGGGCCCTTCACTCCGGGGACCGCCTGCAACTCGGCCAGACGGTCATGCTCTTCACCGAGGGCGCCTCGAATCCCCGGCGCGACCTCACGGCACGCGTCGATCTCCTGAGCCGGAGCAGCCCGGATGATCGCTCGGCCATCCTCCGGAGCATCCCCTCGGGCGAGGGCTCGCGCGTGCTGCGCTCGCCGGACGCCGCGGCCGGCTGGCTCCGGGAGCGGCTGGCCAGCCTGTCGGTCATGTACCGCACGACCCAGGCGATCAGCCACATCCTCGACCTCGACACCCTGCTGCCCCAGATCCTCGAGCTCGTTTTTGAATCCATCGGCGCCGATCGCGGGGCGATCCTGCTGAAGGACGAGGGCGGGCAGCTAAGCCCCAAGACGGTCCGCTGGCGCGAGTCGGCCGAGAGCGACGAGCGGATGACGATCTCCCGCACGATCATCGATTACGTGCTGGAGCAGGGTCAGGGGGTGATCACCACCGACGCCCCCGCCGACAAGCGGTTCAGCCCGGCGCAGTCGATCGTCGACTATCACATCCGCGAGGCGATCTGCGTCCCGATCCAGGGACGCCACGCGACGCTCGGCGTCCTCTACGCGGACATCCGCTCGGGCGGCGTCCTTGACCCGGCGGCGACCGGCAGGGACGGGACGCGCGGCAAGTTCTCGCAGGACCAGTTGACCCTGATGGTCGCCATCGGCCACCAGGCCGGGCTGGCGATCGAGAACACCCGCTTCTACAACGACAAGATCCAGGCGGAGCGGCTGGCCGCGGTGGGCCAGACGATCGCCACGCTCTCCCACCACATCAAGAATATCCTCCAGGGCATCCGCGGCGGCAGCTACCTGATCGACCTCGGCCTCACGGAGAAGGACGAGGCCATCGTCCGCCGCGGCTGGACGATCGTCGAGAAGAACCAGACCAAGATCTACAACATGGTCATGGACATGCTGTCCTTCTCGAAGGACCGCGAGCCCGTGCTCGAGCCGGCGGACCTGAACGAGACGGTCGGCGACGTCGTCGAGCTGATGCAGTCGCGGGCCGACGAGCTCGGCGTCCGCCTCGTCTGGGTCCCCGACTCGAGCCTGCCCCGGATCCTGATCGACTCCGAGGGCATCCACCGCGCCGTGCTGAACATCGTGACCAACGCGATCGACGCCAGCGAGCACGCGGAAACCGCCTGCGTCACCGTGGCGACCGAATGGGACGAGGCGTCGACCACCGCCCGCGTCCGCATCTCCGACAACGGCGTCGGGATCGAGGAGTCCGAGATCGGCAGCATCTTCCAGATCTTCGCGTCGTCGAAGGGCTCGCGAGGCACGGGGCTGGGGCTGCCCGTCTCGCAGAAGATCATCCGCGAGCACGGCGGGACGATCGCCGTCACCTCCCAGCCCGGCCAGGGCTCGACCTTCCTGATCGAGTTGCCCATGACGCGCAAGCCCGACGCCAGGGAGGTCAGCGACGGGCTCACCCTGACCGGCTGAAACTTGCGGTCGGCCTACCTCATACCCCCGCCCATCCCGCCCATCGTGCCGCCCCCCATTCCGCCCATCCCCATGGGATATTGTTCGGGATGCATCCCCATCTGCTCAGCCTGGGCTTCCTTCAGCTCCTGCTGGATGCCCTCGACCGAGGAGATGATCAGCACGCCGTCGCGGATACAGTACGCCAGCCCGAGTTGCTTGAGCACGAGGCGGAGCGAGAACTTCAACGGCACGTCGTCCAAGTCGATGACGACCGGAGAGGTCATCGTCTTCTCCGCTTCCGCGAGCCCCGTCGGATCGACGTAGATGGGGATCGATCTCCCATCCTCGCCCTTCACTCCCGATTTCTTGATCAACTTCAGCACATCCTCCAGGGGCGTCTCGTTGGGGAACCGGAGCGAGACCGGCTCTTCCAGCTTCTTGAGGATGGCGACGTTCCTGGGATTCTTGTCCGTCGCCGCGATCTGGGCGGAGATCCGGGCAATCGTGATCCGGGCCTCGTTCGGATCGGGGGCTTCAAGTCCGCCGCCGCCGAATGCTCCGAAACCGCCGCCACCAGATGCCCCGGCCGGCGTGCCCGGGGCCTCATTCCTTCTCGTCGCCGGCGGCCCCTCGGAGCTCGCGTCCGGAGCAGACACCCCGTCCGGGCCTCCGGCCTTCTTGGTGGTCGGCGATCCCGGGGCCCCCTGGGACTCGCGGCCGGTAGCCGCCGAAGCGCGGCTTCGCCTCGAAGAACTGCGGCCCGAAGCGGCTCGCGCCGACGGTGGCGGCACCGGCCGCGACCGCCGTCACGACCAGGGCGGGGACGAACATCAATTTGATCTTGGTCAGGAACATGGCGTTCAGGACTCCCCTGACGAGGCTCTGGACGGAAAGTGAGATCCCGGGGCCGCCCGCCGCGACGGGGCCGGCCCGACCGATCGTCGCCAACGCGGCACGGATGGTGGAGAACGCGAGCATGTCGGTCACCGCGGCTTCCGCCGACGGGACCGTGAGGACCGACGACAGCGCCGCCGTGGACAGGGCGAGCCCACGCCGGGCGAGCCGCGGCCGGAGCAGGTCGCGCGCCCGGGAGAGCCGGCCCTTGACCGTGCCGACGGGCCACCCCAGCCGAGAGGCGGCCTCGTCGTGGGTCAGACCCTCGAGGTAGCACAGCACGATCGGAGAGCGGTACTTCTGGGGGAGGCGGCTGATCTCCTCGTGGATCAGCATGTCCGTTTCCAGGGACGGTGAAGAGCCGGGAATCGTCCCCGTCGGCCCCGAGGGATCGACGAGGTCGACCTGCGTCGACGTGAACCGAAGCCTCTGCCGGATCCCGGAGGATCGCGCCCGGTGGGCCACCTTGCAGGCGACGCCGTAGAGCCAGTTCCCGAGCAGCTCCCTGTCGCGCAGGCTCCCCGCCTTGCGGACGAGGATCAGGAACGTCGCCTGGAAGGCGTCGTCGACGTCGTTCGGGTCGCGGAGGAACCTGCGGCAGACGCCGATGACCATCGGCCCATGACGATCGACCAGCAGCGCGAAGGCCGCCTCGTCGCCCTGGGCGATGAATCGTTCCAGGAGCTGGTTCTCCGTGAGTTCGGAAGCCGTGCCGCTCTCCAGGAGCCGCCGGATCTGGCCGGTTGCCGTCGAACCGGCGGGTCTCTTCGTGCGATCCATCCGCCCCTGGCTCCCGACCCCGACGATGACCCGCCCCGAAGCCCCCCATGTCCAGATACTGCAGGCACCCGGCCGGACCGATACGCGATTTTCCAGGAAGATCGAGACCCGTGCTCTGCGGGATCAACCGATCAAGGATCGGTCCTCACGGGCCCGGAGTGATGCCGCGGGCGGATCCCGGGGCGTCTCGCCAATCTTCACTGACGGACGTGCAGCAGCTTGCGCGTCCGGTCCTGAAGGCTCGACCATGGTGGGTCGAGCGGGAGGTCCTGCTCATCGGGCTCGACATCCAGCGGCTCGGGCCGCCCGGCCGGATCGACCTGAACGAACTGCATAACCCCATCCATCCATGGAGCAGACCGCTCGGCCAGCGGGACTCCCCAGAGTGCCACGACGATCTGGGCACTTCCGCGATGGATCTGCCGGCCGCGGATCTGGACGACCTGCCCGACCGGGACCGGCTCGTAGCAGCGCAGGTCGAGGACCCGCTTGAGGACGAGATTGGCGTTCAGCCCGGCGGCACGGAAGGCCGTCGCGTATCCGGCCTCCAGTGCCAGGGCGAGCAAGGTGCCCGCATACAATGTGCCGTGATGGTTGGCATCGCGTGGCAGCACCAGGCGATGCGTCAGCGTTTCTACGTCACCGGGCTGCAACTCTGGCATACGTCACGGCCTGCGCATGGGGAGAGGCTCGAGAGATGACCAACGCAGACGCCCCGAATCTATCATGCCGTTGTCGTGGCGGCAATGACTGAGCAAACCAAAGCTAGATGCTTGCCGGCGAGACGGCGCGGATGGGTATTTCGGGCTGGAGGAGGAATATGAGGGGGGATAAGGGGGGGAGGAGTTGCGCCGGCAGGAATCGAACCTGCGACCTCCAGGTTATGAGCCTGGCGAGCTAGCCGCTGCTCCACGGCGCAATGCAATAGTACAGCGCCGGACCTCGCGATGGAAGACCTTTACCGTCCTTTGAGACATTTGCGATCGAACTTCACCGGAGGAACTGCCAGGCGAACCTGAGTCACAGTAATCATGCATGCGTGCAAGAAATGATCGGGGATGCATTGCATTGTTGATTCACCATCGGATGCTGGCAATAATGCCCCATTGGTTGCAAATCGACCTGGATTCGAGGCTAGATGGACGACTCTTTTCAGTTCGATAGCCCGAATCGCCGATGAGAAGATGGATGTGCCAACGCGTCGATCCGCAGTTTCTCGGGATCCATCGAGGGGAATCGTGCAGGCGCTCGTCGAACGCTTCTTGACCTCTCTGAAAATGGAGCAGCAGGCTTCGGCACATACATTGCGTTCATACCAGGACGATCTGAAGACTTTTTGTGTTTACATGAAGGAATTGAAAGGAGAGGAGATCGACCCGGGGGTGATCAATGCGGGCGTTGTCAGGAGATATTCGGCCTGGTTGAGTAGCCGGGGCTATGCGGCGTCGACTGTCGCGCGTCGGCTTGCCTCCCTGCGATCCTTCTTCCGCCACCTTCGGCGGCAAGGGTTGATGGATGCCGACCCCTCGGCCGGGTTGAGGAACCCCAGGCAGCCCAAGCGGCTCCCCCGCCTGCTGACGGTCGAGGAGGTGATCCGGCTCCTGGATTCCGTCCCGGTCGACACCCAGCTGGGGATCCGGGACCGTGCCCTGCTTGAGATGTTGTACGGCGGGGGACTGCGTGTGAGTGAACTGGTCGGGCTGAATCTCGACGACCTTGACCTCGGTGGCGAACTCGTCCGCGTCCGCGGGAAGGGGCGTCGCGAGCGGCTCGCCCCGGCGGGCAAGATGGCGATGGACTGGGCGGATCGCTACTTGGCCGTGCGTGTGCCCAAGGCGGCACGGGAGCCGGCCCTCTTCCTCAATCGATACGGGACGCGGCTGACCTCCCGGAGCGTCGGCCGACTGCTCGAGACGCACCTCGCACGGGCCGGGATGGTGCAGTCAGCCAGCCCCCATACCCTTCGACACAGTTTCGCCACCCACCTCCTGGACCGAGGAGCAGACTTGCGTAGCGTCCAGGAACTCCTCGGACATCGGAAGTTGACGACCACTCAAATTTACACCCACGTCACGAGAGAGCGACTGCTGGATATATATCATGAGGCGCATCCCCGTGCCTGATCGACTCGACGTCGATCCGTGTTGCCGCAGCTTCTCCGGTTTTTCTCGGAATTCACTCCGGGTATCACCGTCCGTCTTGGTAAATTAAACTCATCCGCAAACCGCCGGCCTGGCCTTCATCTTGCCATCACCTAAATAAAAATACTGATCCCCAGGAACTGCCAAAGTAGGCATGCCACCTCGAGGCGCAGGGGAGGGACTCTCGTGTTTGACGACGTTGCATCCATGACATAGACGTTTACTAGGAGCGACGTGAGAGCATGGTTCGGATCGCCCCAGCGCCACTCGGGTGTTTCCGATCATCCTCCAGGGAAGCAACCCAGCGGGGCAACTGTGTAGGTTGCAGCTCGCCGGGCTCGCGCATTCCGGAATCGAATTGATGGCGTCAGACGACCCTTACGCCCCGATCCTCAGGGACGACGAACCGGCTCCATGGTCTCTCACGTGAGCACGTGAGAGGAGAGAACGCATCCATGCCCAAGTACCGAATCCTGATCGTCTGCCCCGACCCCCAGGGCCTCTCGCTGCTGACCTCGATGTTGAAGTCTCTGGGACACTTCATCGAGGAAGCCGCCACCGATCGGGCCGCCGTCCGGCTGATGGAGCGAAACCCGATCAATCTGGTCCTGGCGAGCGTCGACCCGGGCGACACAGACGCCCTGGAGCTCCTGAATTACGTGAGGCGCAAGCATCCCGCCGTCCCCGTCATCCTGATGTTCCCCAGGGTCCACCCGGAACGGGCGAAGGAGGCGCTCCGACTGGGCGCCATGGCGATCCTCAAGTACCCCGTCCCCGCCGCGGAGCTCCGCGCCGCCGTCCTCCAGGCGATGGAGCAATGCGAGGCCGCGCCCCCGCATGCGGCTTCCGCGCAGGCCACGATGCCGGTCATGGCCGGCCCTCCGGGTCGACCCGGGGGGCTGCCGGCCCCGCACGTGCTGCCCGTGCCGATGGACGGTCGAGACCGCGCGATGTTCAACGGCACCCACGACCCCGAAGCCCACGAAATCCTGCGGAGCCCCGCCGCGGTGGCGACCCAGCCGGCACTGGCCATGTCGGCACCGCCGCTGACTCGCGCCGTCCCCCTGGCGCCGGTCTCGCCGCCTCCGGCCGAGGGCGTGCTCATCACCACCGATCCCGGGCTGCGGCAGACCATCGAGCTGGCCGCCTCGCTGGCGACGACGGCCGCGTCGGTGCTGATCATGGGGGAGCCCGGCACCGGTAAATCGCTCCTGGCGCAGCTGGTCCATCGGAGCGGGGCGAGTCCGGATCAGCCGTTCGTCGTGCTCAACGCCGAGCAGCTCGGCGACCCCGGCGAGGCCGCCGACGAGGCGGAGAACGGCCCGGCCGATTCGACGTCCGCCCTGAGCGACTGGGCGAGCAAGCTGGCCCAGGCACGCGGCGGGACCCTGCACATCCAGGAGGTCGGCTGCCTGCCGGTCGAGCTGCAACTCCAGCTCTTCCGGGAGCTCCAGTTGCAGGACATGGAGCTGGCCGCCGGCCGGCCGCGGATGGCCTCCCGCCCGGGGGTCCGTTTCGTGATCTCCACGAGCGAGAACCTCCCCGCCCTGCTGGAGCAGGGCCGGTTCCGTCCCGAGCTCTTCCACCGGATCTCCAGCCTCTGCCTGACGATCCCCCCGCTGCGGCATCGCGGCGCCGACATCGAGGTCCTGGCCGAGCACTTCCGGGCCCAGTTCGCCCAGGAGTTCCATCGCGACGTCATCGGCCTCACGCGCGACGCCATCGACACCCTCCAGCGGCACGACTGGCCCGGGAATGTCCGCGAGCTCCGGGGCGTCATCCAGCGTGCCGTGGCACGCTGCAACGTACCGAGGGTCACCTCCGGCCACCTCGCCCCGATCCTGAACCTCCAGCGTCAGGCCCGCGCCGGCGGCGCCGGCTCCTCGAGGGCCCACGTGCCCACCGGGATCCGGCCGCTCAAGGAGGCCCTCGAGGAGCCCGAGAAGCGGATCATCATCCAGGCCCTCCAGGCGTTCAACTGGAACCGCCAGGAGACCGCCCGGGTGCTCGACATCAACCGCACCACGCTCTACAAGAAGATGAAGAAGTACGGGCTCCTGATCGACGAGCCGATGTGGGTCAACTGACACGGCGTCGCCCTCGCCCGGCCGCGGGCCGCTCAAGACAGCATCGCCCGCGGCCCGGTTCCCCGCCTGGGGCTGTCGCTTCGCCGCCGATCAGTCTTCCTTGAACTGCGTCAGGTCCAGGTCCGGCAGCATCTGCCCGTGTTCCTCGAAGTTGATGTACAGCTCGAAGCAGCGCCTCAGGTCGTGACGGAGATGCCCCATCGGCGCGCTCTCGAGGTAATGGTGCAGGTAATCCCGATAGGCGGGATGGGCGCAGCGGTTGATGATCCGCCGCGCGCGGGCGATCGGGGAGAGGCCCCGCAGGTCGGCCAACCCCTGCTCCGTGGCCAGCACCTGCACCGAGTGCTCGCTGTGGTCCACGTGCGAGCACATCGGCACGATGGTCGTGATCTTCCCCCCCTTGGCCGTGGACGGGCACATGAGGATCGACAGGAACGCATTCCGCTCGAAATCGCCGCTGCCCCCCAGCCCGTTCATGATCTGGGTGCCGAAGAAGTGCGTCGAGTTGGCATGCCCGTAGATGTCGACCTCGATCGCCGTGTTCGTGGCGATGACGCCGAGCTGGCGCGCGATCCCCGGGTTGTTGGAGATCTCCTGGGGCCGCAGCACGATCCGGTCGGCGAACTCGTCGAAGTTGTCGTAGAGGAACTTCAGCTTCTCGTCGGTCAAGGTGAGTGAGCAGGTGCTCGCGGCGATGACGGACCCCTGGATGATCAGGTCCAGCATCGAATCCTGGAGCACCTCGGTGAAGACCTTGAACTGGGGGAACCCGTCGATGGCCGCCAGCCCGGCGACCACGGCGTTGCAGACGTTGCCGACGCCGCTCTGGAGGGGCAGGAACTGGGGGGGGACCCGCCCGGCCGCCATCTCTTCCAGCAGGAAGCGGGCGACGTGGCCGGCGATCTTCCGGCTGGTCTCGTCCGGCGGCGTGAAGCCGCGGCCCCCGTCGGGCTCGCTGGTGGGCACGATCCCGATGATCTTCCTGGGATCGACCTCCGCGTACCGCCGGCCGATCCGGTCCAGCGGGTCTCGGATCTGGATCGGATGCCGATGCGGAGGCGGAGGCAACACGATGATGTCCGCCATCTCGCGGATCCGGGGGGCGTGATACGAGTTGAGCTCGATGATCACCTGCTCGGCCTTGTGCAGGAACGTCGGCGAGTTGCCGATGCCGGTCGTCAGGTAGACGCGCCCGTCCGGGGTGACCTCCGTGGCCTCGATGATGGCCACGTCGATCCGGCCGAGGAACCCCTCCATGATCATCTGGGGGACGTGCGAGAGGTGCATGTCCACGAAGTCGAGCTTCCCCGTGTTCGCCAGCTTCCGCAGCGGGGTGGACGTCATGTAGGGCGCCCGCCAGCTCACGGCCTGGGCTTCCCCGAGCGCGTCGTCGCACATGGACCCGGTCGAGGCGCCGCTGAGGATCCGCACCTGGAACGGCTCGCCCCGCTCGTGCAGCTCGCGGGCCCGCCTGGCGAGGGCCATGGGAACGGCCTTGGGCGCCCCGGCCGGGGTGAAGCCACTCACGCCGACCATCGCCCCGTGAGGAATCCGCTCCGCTGCCTCCTCTGCGGTCAGTCTGGGAAAGACGGGTTCGATTGCCATGACGTTACGGTTCCTACGCTCGCCGGTGTTTCAGGGGCCGAGACGCCTCCGCGTCGACGCCCTCGGGACCTGCGGAGGTGACCCCACGACCGGGTTCGGCCCGCGCCGTCGGCGGGTGCCGGAAGAGGGCCGTCGGTTCGATTCTCTCAGGATCATCGAGGAGGGAGAACCGGTGAGGGATCATGGCTCACGAGCCGGCGTCATCGTGACCAGGCGCCGAGCAGACCCTCAACGGAGCGGGAGGACGCGGCACCAGCCGGGGGAAGTCCCGATTCTCCCCCGGCGTGCGAGGTCCATTTCCCCTTCGTGGTGACGATTATACTGCAAGCCGACGGCCTTGTCCCGACCGAACCCACGAGCAGGTCGAGCGTAGATCGGCACGAACAGGTCGCCACGGGCGACGATGCCGGGCGGCCCGCTTCAACGGGAACCCCACCTCACCCGATCCCGGGGGGCTTCGCGTCCCAGACGGCCAATTTGCCGTCTCTCGGGGATGCCGCGAGCCACCGGGCGGCCGGCGAGAACGCGCCGGCGGCTCAGATCGCCGGACCAGCGCGGACGCGGCGGATGAGTCCCGGTCGGCGCGAGGCCGACCGGGGCGATTGCGCGGGGGTTCAGCTCTTGATGATGTCGCGGACCGTCCCGCCCGACGGGATCATCGGCAGGACGTGCTCCTGGTAGGGGACCAGGACGTCGAGCACGTACGGGCCCGGGTGGGCGATCATCTCCTTGAGGGCATCGATGACTTCCGCCTTCTGGCGCACCTGCCGCGCCGCGATCCCGAAGCCCCGGGAAATCTCGACGAAGTCCGGATAGATGAAATCCGGCAGCTCGCCGTCGCCCTGGCCGATCGCCTCGGGGAGGTCGATGGGGCCCAGGTACGTGTGCGCCCGGTTCCCGGCGTGGAAGCGGTCCTCCCACTGCACGACCATCCCCAGGTGCTGGTTGTTCAGGACGATCACCTTGACGGGGAGCTTCTCGCAGTAGAGCGTGGCGAGCTCCTGGATGTTCATCAGGAAGCTGCCGTCGCCGTCGATGTCGACGACCAGTGCGTCCGGGAAGGCGGCCTGGGCGCCCATCGCGGCCGGCAGGCCGTAGCCCATCGAGCCCAGCCCGCCGGAGGTGATCCAGGTCCGGGGCCGCTTGAACTGCGTCCACTGCGCGGCCCACATCTGGTGCTGGCCGACCCCGGTGGCCATCAGGAACTCGCCCTTCGTCAGCTTCGAGAACTGCTCCAGCACGTACTGGGGCAGGATCACGTCGTCCCGCTGGTCGTAGGTCATCGCCTCGGTGGCGCGCCACTCGTCGATCCGCTGGTGCCAGTCCCGCCAGTTGCCCGGGCCGACCAGGGGATTGATGGCCTTCAGGAACTCCTTGACGTCGCAGTTCAGGGGGATGTGCGCGTACTTGTTCTTGTTGATCTCGGAGGCGTCGATATCGACGTGGACGATCTTCCCGTGCTTGGCGAACTCGGTGAGCTTGCCGGTGACGCGGTCATCGAACCGGACCCCCAGCGCCAGCAGCAGGTCGGCGTCGTTGACGGCGTAGTTGGCGTAGATGGTGCCGTGCATGCCCAGCATGTTGAGCGACAGGTAATGGTCGCTGGGGATGGCCCCCAGTCCGTGCACGGTCATCGCGACCGGGATCCCGGTGCGGGTGGCGAACTCCCTGAGCTCCTCGTGCGCGTCGGCGGCGAGCACCCCGCCGCCGCAGTAAATGATCGGCCGTTCGGACGCCACGATCGCCTCGAGCACCTCGCGGACCTTCTCGGGCGACGGCGGCTGCGGGAGCCGATAACCCGGGAGGTCCATGCCGACCTCGTAGTCGGGGGCCGGCACCAGGGTATTCTGGATGTCCTTCGGCACGTCCACCAGGACCGGCCCCGGCCGGCCCGTGTTGGCGATGTGGAACGCCTCCTTCATCACCCGGGCGATGTCCTTGGCGCTCTGGAGCAGGTAGTGGTGCTTGGTGATCGCCCGGCAGACCTCGATCATCGGGGTCTCCTGGAAGGCGTCGGTGCCGATGACATGGGTCGGGACCTGCCCCGTGATCGCGATCAGCGGGATCGAATCGAGCTTGGCATCCGCCAGGCCGGTGACGAGGTTGAGGGCCCCGGGACCGGACGTAGCCATCACGACCCCGGGCTTGCCCGTCACCCGCGCGTAGCCCTCGGCGGCGAAGATCCCTCCCTGCTCGTGCCGCGGGAGGATCGTCCGGATGCGGTCGCGATACCGCGTCAGCGCCTGGTGCATGGGCATGCTGGCACCGCCGGGATACGCGAAGATGACCTCGACGCCGTGCCTTACGAGCGATTCGACCAGAACGTCGGCCCCGGTGATCGGTCTCGCGGTGGTCTGGGTCTGGCGGTCGTCGATGGCGGCCACGGTAATCCTCGTCTCTCCGGTTTGGGGCTCGCGGACTCAATCTCGCATGTCTTATGCGACGACTCGATTTTAGAACCTCGAGCCGGGCAACACAACCCGCACCGGCCGCTTTGGGTCGCGACGGGAGGGGATGTTAACATGGTCCCGACCGTTCCCGTCGGCGTGAAACCGGTCGGTGGAGACCGGGGCTTGCTGGGTTCGTTCGGCTGTAGTCGCCGGCACGATCCGATCCGGCGTGTCGGTGAGGAGAGACACTTCCATGGCGCGTCTGATCCAGGCCCTCGTCACCGGAGCTTCGTCGGGGCTGGGCCGAGAGATGGTCCGCCAGTTGGTGCGCGAGCACGGCATGACCGTCACCGCGACCGCCAGGCGCCGGGACCGGCTCGACGAGCTCGCCGCCGAACTGCCCGCCGGGAGGGTCGTCCCCGTCGCCGGCGACCTCGCCGATCCGGAGTTCCGCGCCCACCTCTGGGAGCAGGCGGATTCACGGCCGGGCGGGATCGACCTCCTCGTCAACAACGCCGGGCTCGGCCATTATGCGGAGTTCGCCGACCAGGACCCCGCCGCCATCCGCCAGATCATCGAGCTCAACGTGATGGCGCTCTTCGACCTGAGCCAGAAGGCGGCGCATTCGATGCGGGGCAGGGGGCACGGCCAGATCCTCCAGATCTCCTCGGTGCTCGGATTCGTGGGCATCCCCTATTCCGCCGCCTACGTCGCCAGCAAGCATGCGGTGAACGGGCTGGTGAAGTCCCTCCGCTACGAGCTTCGAGGCTCCGGCGTGCGGGTCTGGGCGGCCTGTCCGGGGCGCACGCAGAGCGAGTTCTCGAGCGTCGCCCTCGGCCGGGGTGGAGGACCGGCGGATCTCCCGCGAGGCGAATCGACGGAGCGTGTCGTGCGGGCGATCCTCCGCGGGCTGCACACCAACCAGACCTTCCTGGTGCCGAGCTGGACGGCATGGGCCGGGCTGAAGCTGGCCGACTGGCTGCCCTTCGTCTTCGATGAGCTGATCGTCCGCTGGGCCAGGCGCCACGTCGGCAAGGCGCTCCGGGCGAAGGAAACCCCCGCGGAAGTTGGAGATTGACCGCGGTCGTCAGCGTGAACCTCATCAACTGGGGGTCGAGAAGGTCCGTATAACCATGGAGGAGTTGGAGGTCCGGCTCCGCGGTCTCTGGACCTTCATGTTTTTGGAGGCCGCCGACGCCTCAGCCTACCAGAACCGCCACCAAGGCTTCTTGGCACCGCCGAGGAGTTCATTGACCGCAGCGTCCAGCGTCGCTTCTTCGCCGGGTGCGAAGGACCACGTGATGGCCGCGTTGGGCCAGTGCGCTGCGAAGTAGTCCTGCCATTCGGGGCTGGGTTGCCGTTCCGAATAAAGGCGGAGCACACGGTCCCCGGGAATGCCCTGCTGTGCCATGAGATCGACGATGAACCCGATGGCGTCGTCGTCCTCGGTGGCAGCGCTGCCCGTGATGCGAGCGACCTGCCCTTTGTGCTCGACCTCCGCGATCGCCACGTTGTGCGGTTGGTCTTCTCGCATCCCGATCCGCCTAACCTCGTCCCGACCCTCCCGACATCGGCTCCTTGACGGCCCTCAGGAAGTGGGGCCCCTTGCCGCGTGCCTTCAGCGCGGCGATCTGGGCTTCCGCGTCGGCTTTCTGGGCGTAATCGAACGTGGCGACCGTCCGTCCGCCCATGTCGCAGACGGCCCACACGACGCGCGTCTTCGGCCGGGCGGCCGGCTTGTCCCTCAACTGTTTCGACGGGTCGGGATCGCGAGAAGACCGGCGAGGACGGTCATCGGACTGGTTGTTGAGGCCCCGTGCCTCGGCCGCCTCGGCGGCGGCGCGAAGTTCGTGACGGTTCAGCGTGCGACGTGCCATGGATCATCCTGTTTCGAGAGCTGGAAGCAATGGCTCAGGGGCGGCGGCTCCTCGCAGTCGGGCGCTACGTCGAGACGGGTCGGGGTGAATGGCCCCGAACACGCGAACGGCCCGTGCCTCCCTCTCCTGAATATCAGATCGG
>JAXMBE010000073.1:0-42796 GCA_046349995.1 Isosphaeraceae bacterium
GCCGGAGGCCTACGCCGAGCGGCTCCGCTCGTTCCTCGCGCGGTACGCGCCGCGGCGCCCGCTGGCGGCTGTCGGCCAGGTCGTCGTGGACGACGAGGCCGACGGGTTCGTCGCCGAGGTGCCGCCGGAGGCCCGATCGACCGCCAATCTCCTGTCGAAAGTCCCGGTGCCGACGCGCAGCCAGGCCGCGGCCGTGTGAACCGTCGGCGCCGATTACGGGTGCTTGTCCGATGCTTCAGACCCTGAAGAGACTATTCGGGCGTCCGGTGGCTCGACGCGCCAGGCGGCTCGCCCGCTCGTTCCACGACCAGACCCGGCAGGCCGGCGCGCTCCAGCGGCAGATCCTCCGGGGCCTGGTCGAGCGGCACGCCGACAGCCAGTTCGGGCGCGACCACGGCTTCCGGTCGATCCGCACCCCGGAGGACTACCGCCGGCAGGTCCCGATCGCGGATTACGGCCGCCTCGAGCCGTACATCGACCGCGTCCGCAACGGCGACACCCAGGCCCTCTTCGGCCGGGGGACGAAGGTCCTGATGTTCGCGATGACCTCCGGCACGACCGACCGGCCGAAGACCATCCCGGTCACCAGCCAGTCCCTGAAGGACTATCGCGAGGGCTGGCTGATCTGGGGCATCCAGGCCTTCGACGCCCACCCCGAGATGCTCCGCAACGGGCTCAGGCCGATCCTCCAGATCGCCAGCGACTGGCGAGAGCGGTTCACGCCGGCCGGGATCCCCTGCGGGGCGATCACGGGGCTGACCGCGTCGATGCAGAGCCCGCTGGTCCGCAGCGTCTACTGCATGCCCGCCTGCGGCTCGCGGATCAAGGACATCGCGTCGAAGTACTACGTCGCCCTGCGGTCCTCGGCCCACCTCGACCTGGGCACCATCATCGCGGCCAACCCGGCGACGATCCTGGCGATGGTCCGGCTCGGCGACCGGGAGAAGGAGACCCTCATCCGGGACCTGCACGACGGCACGCTCGATCGGAAGTGGGACATCCCCGAGGACGTCCGGCAGCAGCTCGCGCGGCGCACCCGGAAACGGCGGCCCGAGGCGGCCAGGCGGCTCGAGGAGATCGTCGGCCGCACCGGACGCCTGCTCCCGAAGGACTACTGGCCGAACCTCCAGTTCCTCTCGAACTGGATGGGCGGCACGATGCGGGCGTATCTCCAGGGGTATCCGGAGTGGTTCGGAGAGCGTCCGGTGCGGGACGTGGGGCTGATCGCCTCCGAGGGGCGGATGTCGATCCCGGTTGAGGACGGCACGCCGGCCGGGATCCTCGATATCCGCCACCACTACTTCGAGTTCATCCCCGAGGAGCAGGCCGACGCCGAAACGCCCGAGACCGTGGGGGCCTGCGACCTGATCGAGGGCCGCAACTACTTCATCGTGCTGACCACCGCCGGGGGGCTCTACCGCTACAACATCTTCGACCTGGTGCGCTGCGTCGGCTTCCACGGCGAGGCCCCGGTCATCGAGTTCCTGAACAAGGGCGCCCATTTCTCCAGCCTGACGGGGGAGAAGCTCTCCGAACACCAGGTCATCGCGGCGGTGCAGGCGGCCCAGGCCGCCACCGGGCTGCGGCTGCGGTCGTATGTGCTGCTGCCGCGATGGGGCGAGCCGCCCCACTACGAGCTGCTGGTCGAACACGGGGACCTGCCTTCCGGCGCGGCCGCGCACCGGCTGGCCGAGGCCGTCGAGGAACAGCTCCGGCGGCACAACATCGAATACGCCAGCAAGCGAGACACCCTCAGACTCGGCCCAGTCGACACCGTGGCCCTGCCGGACGGTTCCTGGGCCGAATTCCAGAAGCGGCGGCTGGCGCGGAGTGGCGGCACGGTCGAACAGTATAAGCAACCGCACCTGATCCCCGACCTCGGCGCCGTCGACTCCTTCCCGGACCGGATCCCGCTGTCCGTCTAGGGCACGGCGAGCCGGGCCGCGAGGCGGGTGGCTCGGCCGGGAGCCTCGTCCTCCGTGGGGGGAGGCGGCTCCGGGGCGATCTTCCCTTGCCCGTTGGGCCGGGTTCTGGTAAGCGAAAGGGCTACTCAAGTCACAGATTCGGCGCAGGCCGCCGGGTGCATCGCTGCGTGCACCGGCCGCCGGTCGAGTCAGCCCGGCCGAGGGCGAGCTTACAAAGCCCCCCGCCGCGATCGAACGGGCCAGGGTTTCGGGCCGGCTCCGGGTCCAGTCCGGGAGCATCCCCAGCGAGGGGGAGCCAGGATCTATGAAGAGGTCGATGTCGCTCGTCAGCGTTCGAACGCTCCGCCGCTCCGTCGCGCTGGTCCCGGCCCTCGCGATCTGCGTGGTGAGCTCGGGCTGTGCCGGCTGGAGTTCCTGGGGCGATCGGCGTTCGGCCTGGACCATGCCGTCATGGAAGAGATCCGCCCCGGGCACGGATACCCCGGGCTACGACCTTTACGCCGACGCCGCCGGAGGTGCCCGGCCGCAATCCGGGGATCCCGTCGTCGCGGCCCGGAGGGGGGGGCCGTCGAACAGCCGACCGACCGCGGAGGCCGCGTGAGCCACAGGGCGAACGGCTCGCTCGGTCCACGCCCGCGCCCGCGAACTCACGAGCTGCCGGGCCGTCCCGCCAGGGACCGCGACACGAGCATCCGCGTCACCCTGGGCCGGCCGGAGAGCCTCCCCACCCTGGAAGATCCCGAAGCCGCCTCGGAATCCGGGCCGCTCCTCGCATCGGCGTCCGGTCCCGACCGGAGGCCAACCGCTGAGGCTTCGCCGCCTCCACTGGAGCCCATGTCCCGCGGCGGCGGGACGACGCGCCGGGGGGCCGATCGTCCGCGGAGGCCGGCTCGCGCGCCCGAGCCCGTCTTGGCCGCCGCGCCCGCAGCGCCCCGCACCCCGAACCCGGACGAACAGCTCGGCACCCTGCTGAAGCAGGTCCGCGAGCGGCTCGACTCGATCTCCACCTACCAGGTTGACATCACCCGGGTGGAGCGCGTCGGGGGACAGCTCCAGACGGAAGAAGACGTGGTCCTGAACGTCCGGCGCAACCCCAAGGCCGTGCTCCTCCAGTGGGTGAAGGGCCCGAGCAAGGCGGCCGCGAGGTCATCTACTCGACGGCCGTCAACGACCGCATGATGTACGTCAACATGGGGAACTCCGCCCTGCCGCTCCCGCGGATGTCCATCCCCGTGGACAGCCCCATGGTCCTCCGCAACAGCCGGCACCCGATCAGCGAGGCCGGGTTCGACACGATCGTCGACGGGCTTCAGAAGCACCCGGCCCCGGAGCCCTCGGGCCGAGCGCGAGGACGGGAAGCTGGCCTACAAGGGGGTCGAGGAGCCTCGGGAGATCGGCCGTCCCTGCCATCGCGTGGTGCGCGTCAGTCCCAAGGGGGAGACCTGGGAGGTCTTCCTCGACAAGGAGACCCTGATGCCGGCCCTGGTCACCGCCAAGGCCACCTCGACGGGCGACCTGATCGAGCGGTACGCGTACCGGAACTTCCGGCCCGATCCCGCGGCGCTCGCGTCGCTGGATGCGTTCGACCCGGACAAGCGCTGGGGCGAGTCGAAGGGGCTTTTCTCGCGGCTGGCCCGGGCGGCCGCCGCCGGGGCCGACGCCAATTCCTCGAAGACCACGACCCGTTGACTGCCAAACTGACGTGCAACGAGGCAGCCCGGCAACGCCGGCGTCCGCCCAGCCCGGGACCGAAACCAAACGCTAAATCACCAGGAATAAAAGACTTGGGTCGAGTGGAACCGGGGCTGTGGCGAGGTTGAGGCTTCGGCCCGGCAGTTGCATAGATGGCCTTATGGCGTTATTCTCTCAAGGGATGCGTCCTCTGGACGGCCATCGTCCGCTGCCCCGCCGACGGCCCGACGACGTTCGACGAGGAAACCGACCTGAACCGGGAAATGTGGGTCCGGCTCCCATGCTCTCTGCGAGGCCCTATTCAATCCTGATCACGGACGACGACGTGAGCGCCCGGGAGACGCTCCGCGAAGTCTTCGAGCCGCAGGGCTATCGGACGCTCCTGGCCGAAAGCGGCGAGGAGGCGATCGACCTGGTGCGCGAGCACGAGGTGCACCTCGCGCTCATGGACATGCATCTGCCCAGGCTCTCCGGGCTGGAGACGCTCGCGATCGTGCGTCAGATGAAGGGCGTGATCCCTGCGATCCTGATCTCCGCCGACCGGGACGACAACCTGCTCCGCCGGGCCCTCTCGGAGAATGCCTACTGCGTGCTGGCCAAACCCGTGAGCAAGCACGTCGTGATCTACGTCGTCAGCAAGGCACTCCAGAAATACTACAATTGACCCGCCCCTCACCGCCTGGTCCCGTTCGCAGGGCGGCCCCAGCCGCCCTGGTCGCGTTCCTGATCGTCGCGACATTCCCGCACGGTGCCCCCGCGCATGACATCCCCAACCAGCGGGTCGATCGCTCGATCCAGGCCACCCTGCGTCCGGGCAAGCTGGAGCTGGATTATGAGGTCAGCCTGACGGAGCTGACGCTCACGCAGGACCTGCGGAGGCTCACCGGGACCCGCCCGGGCGTCGATCGCTCCGAGTGGCTGGCGCTCTACGGCCAGGTGACCGGGCCGCTGAACGCCAGGGGCTTCCTGATCCACTGCGACGGCACGCCGATCGAGCCGGAGGTCCGGACGTTCGCGCTCTCGGTGGAGGAGCACCCGCGCTACACCTTTCGGTTCGAGGCGAAGCTCCCCGAACGGGGGCGGCTGGTGATCCAGGATACGAACTACGTCTCGAGCGAGGGGACGTCGCGGCTGGCCGTCCGCGGCCTCGACGGCGTCTCACTCGAGGGCGACGACCTGCCGGGCGACGTCCAGGACATCCCGATCCGGCCGGTCTGGCAGTTGAGCGACGAGGACGAGGCCCGGACCAAACGAGTCGAGGTCCGGTTCGAATCGCCCGAACGGTCGCCGGTCCCAACTGAAGTGACACAACGCTCGCCCTCGATGCCGATCCCCGAGAAGGGAAATCCCCCGGTCCCGGAACGCGGACCGCCGGGTGCGACGATCGTCGGCCCGTCCTCCGGCCTCACCCGTCTGCTCGACCGGGACGCCGGCATCTCCTGGCTGGGCCTCTTGCTGGGCGCGGCGGTCCTCGGGGCGGCCCACTCGATCCAGCCGGGGCATGGGAAGACGCTGGTCTCGGCGGTCGCGCTCGGGTCGGGAGGGCGCTGGTTCCATCCCCTGTTGCTGAGTCTGGTGACGACCCTGGCGCATACTTCGAGCGTCCTGCTGATCGCGGCGGGGCTCTGGCTGACGGGCTCGTCCCAGGTGGCCGGCCTGCACCGGGGGCTGACCGGGGTCGCCGGCTTCGCGATCGCCGCCGGAGGTTTCTGGAGGATCGGCCGGGCCCTGGGCGTGCCCGAAGATCACGCCGAGGGGCCGGTGGCTCCCGCCAAGGCCTCCACCGGCGGCCTGATCGGCCTGGGCCTGGCCGGCGGGCTCGTCCCCTGCTGGGACGCCGTGGGCCTGGTGATTCTCTCGGCCGCCGTCGGACGGCTGGCGACCGGCGTGCTGATCGTCCTGGCCTTCGGCGCGGGTATGGCCGCGGTGCTGGTGGCCGTCGGCCTGCTCGCATTCCGGCTCAAGTCCGCCTTCGTCTCCACCGACCATTCCCTTCGCTGGGCGCGTCGGCTGAGCCTCGTCAGCGGCCTGATGCTGGCCGGTATCGGACTGGTCTTCTTCCTCGCGTGACCGGCTGTTCCTCCAACCAGACCATCCAGGGAAGGCGAAGCACCTCCATGTCCCTCGGCCCGAGCCTCACCAGGATCACCCTCTTCCGGGTCTCGCTGCCGCTCAAGAAGGAGGTCAAGCATGCCTCCCACAGCCGGACGGAGAGCGAGAACCTGATCGTCCGCGCGGAGCTCTCCAGCGGCGAGGTCGGCCACGGGGAGGGCGTGCCGAGGCCCTACGTGACCGGGGAGACCGTCGATTCCGCCTTCGCCATGCTCCGCCCGCTCGACTGGGCCCGGCAGGTCGGCCGGCCGGCCGACTTCGCCGAGCTGGTGCGGACGCTCGAACGCCTGACCCTGCCCGAGATCGAGTCCGACCCGAGGGGCATGGCCGGAAACGCCGCGCGTTGCGCGCTGGAGCTGGCGCTGCTGGATGCCTACGGCCGCCATTTCGGCGAGCCCATCGGCCGCACGATTGACCTCGTGAGCCTTCCCGGCCTGCGGACGCGGCCGACGCCGCAAAAAGTCCGCTACGGCGCGGCGATCACGGCCGATGAGCCCCGGAAGGAGCGGCGCGCGGCGATCAAGTTCCGGATCTACGGGTTCGCGGACGTGAAGACGAAGGTCGCCGTGGCGGGGCAGGACGACGCGCGGCGGGTCGCCACGTTTCGTCGGCTGCTCGGTCCGCGGGTGGACCTCCGCCTGGACGCGAACGAGGGCTGGTCCCCTGGGGAGGTCCTGGAGCGGATGGCCCCCCTCAGGCGGTCCTCCCCCTCGCTGATCGAGCAGCCGGTGCGGCACGAGGACGTCCGGTCCCTGACGGAGATCCGCAGGAGCCTGGGCGTCCCGGTCATGCTCGATGAGTCGCTCTGCGGCCTGCCCGACGCCGAGGCCGCCGCGCGCGAGGCCACGGCCGACATGCTCAACGTCCGGCTCTCGAAGTGCGGGGGGCTGATCCCTTCGCTCCGGATCATCGCCCTGGCCGGCCGCAAGGGCCTGGGGCTCCAGCTCGGCTGCCATCCCGGCGAGACGGCCATCCTGTCCGCGGCCGGGCGGCACGTCGCCGGCCGGGTCGAGGGGCTCTCGTATGTCGAAGGGTCCTACGACCGGCACATCCTGAGGAAGAACGTCAGCCGGGAGGACATCACCTTCGGCTACGGCGGCTGGGCCCCTCCGCTGACCGGGCCGGGGCTTGGCATTACCGTCGATCCGGCCGCCATCGACGAGATCTCCACCGAACGCTGCGAGCTGAGTTATGAATGAGTCCCGACTGGAAGACCTGACCTTCGAAGCGTCGGACGGCTATGCCTTTCACGTCGCGCTCTGGCCGGCGGGGCCGACGCCGAGGGGGCATGTGGTCGTCCTGCACGGGGTGCAGAGCCATTCCGGCTGGTACCATTCCCTGGGCCGGACCCTGGCCGACGCGGGCCACGAGGCGTCGTTCCCGGACCGCCGCGGCTCGGGCCCGAACGCGCGAGATCGCGGCCACGCCCCGAGCGGCGGACGCCTCGTGCGCGACCTCGCCGAATGGCTCCGGTCGCGACGGGCGCTCCATCCGGAACTGCCGCTGACGCTCGCGGGCATCAGCTGGGGGGGCAAGCTCGCCGTGATCCTGGCGGCACGCCATCCCGAGCTCGTGGACGGACTCGCGCTGATCTGCCCCGGGCTGACTCCCCGGGTCGGCGTCAGCTTTGCGGAGAAGGTCCAGATTGCGCTCGCCGCGTTCACCAATCGCCGCAGAACGTTCCCGATCCCGCTCTCCGACCCGGCCCTTCACACAACCCTGAGGATCCAGGCGTTCATCGCGGCCGATCCGCCAGCTCCTCCGCGAGGGGACCGCGGGTCTCATGGTCGCCAGTTTCTTCATCGATCGCGGCGTGCAACGTGCACCCCGAACGGTCCGACAGCCGCGCTGCTCATGCTCGCCGGGCGGGACCGGATCGTGGATAATTCCCGACCCTGGCGGCTTCGAGAAGCTGGCGACGAACGACCGCACGGTCATCGAGTACCCGGAGGGCCACCACACGCTCGAGTTCGATCCGGACCCGAAACGCTATGCCCGATCTCGTCGTCTGGATCGACCAGCACGTCTGCCTGAACCTGTCCCGCAATGATCAGGTCTGAAGGTTGATCGACCGAATCGGATCACGGATCTCGCATCTTCGGAGGCTCTGCCATGGATCCGACCAAGCGTGAACTCCGCGAGGAGAAGCGTAGTTGAGGCCGCCGGCAGCCGCCATCGCCGCCGCGACTTCGCCAGGCTCATCCGCGAGAATCCGGAGGAGGCCCACGCCCGCCGAGGAGAACTTCGGTCATACCCACCGCGGAGCGAAACGGACTGGATCGGGACGCGAAGCGGCAGCGGGGCGGGTCCACTCTTCCGAGTCATCGCGTGAGCACCCCGCCCACCGATCGACAGCGACTCGGGCCCGTGGTGGGCGGCAGCCTGGCCTCTACGGGACTACGGCAGTCTTGCCTCGGCGTCCCTGAGCATCGCCTCGACGGTCCCCCGCCGAAGCCCGCGTGTCCTCGGGGTGGAGATCCTTGAAGCGGATCCGGCCGCGGTGGTCCAGGAGGAGGAACGTCGGGTATCCGGAGACGCTCCATCGCGGTGATCGGTCCGGCTTCAACGGACGATCGCCGTCCCACCAGCATCGCCAGGTGATCTTGTTCCCGGTCGACGGCCTCTTTCAGGGTCTTCGCCGGTCGTTGTTGTTGATGCCGAGGATGACGAACGGCCGCTCCTCAGCATGAACCGGAGGATCGCCTCCAGGCGGATGAGGCGGCAGCCGCCGCAATGCTCGTGGCTGCCGAAGTCCAGGAGTACATCTTGCCGGCCGTGCGGAACTCGAGAGCTTCATCGGCTTGCCCTCGATATCCGTCCCCTCAATCTCCAAGTGCGGGCTGGCCGATGGCCAGGGACCGCAAGGCGTCGCGTTCGCGGCCGCGACGGCGGCGAGGGTCTCCTGCTGCACGACCGTGCCGTTGAGATTGCAGACGTCGCCGTAGTCGCCCTCGACCTTGTCCAGGATGGCCTCGGCCCGGCGGCGGAGTGCTTGCCGATCCCCGGTGAGAAGCTCCTCGATGAAGCCCGGCGACCAGATCAGCTCCATGCGCGCGACGGGTCGACCTCCCGGGTGGCGAAGTTGCCGCCCAGCTCGGCGTTGGCCCGAAGGAGTTTGGCCGCCAGGCCCATCCGGCCCCGAGTGTTCTGGTCCGGGGCGTGCCCGTGGCATGTGAGGAAGAGCCGGTCCAGGTGCGGGCCGGGGATGCCATTCGCCCCCATGCCGAACGCCTCCGCCACGTTGCGATCGGCCAGGTGGCCGGAGAGGTCGGCCCGGTGGTTGAGGATCAGGCGATCCACGGCCTTGCCCAGACGGCGCTGCTCGTCCCGGCGCGTCGAAGAACTGCGCCAGTGGCCGACGATCCAGAGCAACGCCTCGTACGCATCCGGGTGCCGCGGTTCCGTCTCGGGATCTGCCACACTTCGGCCTCGAAGCCGTTCACTTTTCGGGGCGTTGGCCACGTAGGCTCCTGCAAGCCGGCCTCGCCCTTGACCCGCGGCTCTCGCGCGGCGGTTCGGCCCCGCTCCGCGGCGTGGAAGGCATCGGCGAGCCGGGTATTCCAGGCCGCCCCGCCGTTCAACGTCGCCGCGCGATGTCGCCCAGCGTTCTTCGGTGGGCTGACCGTCCATGCGGAAATAGGGCAGGTCGGCGCACGGCGCGACCTCGAACGCAGCAAGCCCGTCTTCGCCGGCTGCGGCGGCGTCGGCCGCCCGAGCCGCTGCAGGTATCCCCGGTGTGCTCGGGCGCACTGGATCGTTGCCGGCGATCTCGTCGGCCATGTTCTCGACCTTGTTGCCGGATGACTGGCAATCGGGCCGAGGACGGCCATTCGATACAGCCAGAATTTCCCGGTTCTCGGGCGAATCCGGATTCTTGATCATCTCCACGTGAAGGGCCAGCAACCCAACACGGCCAGGGCCAGCGCCTTCGTCCCCTGACGGTCCGGTCGGGACGCTCGGCGATGGTCTGGCGGGAACGGCTCCTGCAGGGGTGACGGATAGGCGACCAGCTTCAGGCAGTTTGGCCCCAGGCGAGGCTCGCCGGGATGGTCGCGGGCGAGGATCGCCATCGCCTGCTCGACCGACTTCCGGAACTCGCCGTCCCACCAGTCGGTCGTTTGCATGGTCTTCGACGACCTGCGGCAGGGCGTCCACGGCGACGGGTCCCGGATAAAAGCGTCAAGCCAGTGCGACGAACTTCGCGGCGTACTCGCCGGGCTTCGGCATACCTGCCGGTAGATCTGGTTGACCCTCCTTCTGGGACTCCAGGTCCTTGACCTGCTCGTAGACCTCCCGGCGGCTTCGCCTGTTGCCTTCGAGGCGTCGTCGTGCCGCTTCACCAGGTCTCCGGTGCATTGCTCGGCGGGGCTCGGTTCCGGGGGCACGGCCCTGGCCTCCCTTTACCGGAGCCTACGATCCCGCTCGCGCCGGTCAGGATCGTGATCCCCAGCAAGAGCCCGGCCGCGACGGTCGCTGCCGCCAGTTCGCCCAGGCCAGCGATCCGAGCAGCACTCCGCCAGGCGGATGGCACCCGGCGAGCAGGGCGGGATGGTGTACCGGACCGCCCGTGTGCAAACGACCCGGCCCTCAGGGTGCCGAGGAGAGCCCGGTTCCGGGACCGCTTCGGCCGATCGTCCCGGCGAGCATCCCGACGGAGGGAGCGACCCCGCCGAAGTCTTCACGAAGCTCGGGATTTGAGGCGTTCTGCCGGAAGCGAGCCGGCGGCGGAGCGTCCGGTCCGAGCAGCGCAGTCGCCTGGCGGCTTCGTCCTGAGAAAGGCCCTCCAGGTCGCAGAGCAGGATCGCCTCGCGTGCGGGGGCCGAGCCTCGACAGCTCCTCGCGGACCAGCCGGGCCTGTTCTCGGCGTCGGAGTTCCAGGGGCACCGGATCAGCCCACGAGGACTGCTCCGGGACGCCGAGTGCGGCTCCCCGCTTCATGGTCCCGGCGTCGGCGTGCCGACCGGCGGATCTTGATGCCGCGGCACGGAGAGCGCTACCGTCCCGCACAGCCAGGCGCCCAGGGTTTCGGGCCTGGCGTGATCCGACCGGCTCTTCCAGCCAGCACCAGAAATGTCGCCTGAAGCGCGTCTCGGCGTCGTTGGGGTCCGCGGAGCCGCGTGCGGCAGGCTCGCCAGGACCGCCCCCGTGCCGCTCGATGAGGGCCACGAACGCAGCCTCCCGCGGTGTCGCCGACTATCGGCGAACTCACGGAGAAGTCCGTCCGTCCTGCCCGCGAGCGTGCCGGTCTCGAAGAGCAACCCGGACTGATTCGATCACTCCGACGTCGCCGACTCGAGTCATCGCCTCTCCTCCCACGGACGATCGGAACTGTCCGAGAGCGCCTCTTCCGGTGAGACGCGACAGGCTGTCGGTCGGATCCGATTGGGAGGGCGATCTCCCGTCCCGGTGCGTCAGGGACCGCGGCTCGACGATCTGTCGCGTGCGGCCTTCTCGGTCGACGGCGCGGCGCGGGCCGCCTGGACCTGGGACTGGACGCGACCGGACCGCGCGCTCGCGGGCGGGCGGGTCTTCCTGGCCGGGCGCGGGGGTCGGCTTCTCCGAGTCCAGCTTGATCGCGAGCGAGCGACGGTAGCGCAGGCCCGTCGCGGTGGGGCCGTCCTGGAAGATGGCCGAGGTGGCGCCGCAGCCGCCGGTGGTGACCTCCACGCTGGCCTCGGCCTCGCTGAAGTCCCAGGCCGTCTCCAGGGCCCCGTCGCCGGCCGGCCGCCATCGAAGTCGGCCAGCCGGTCCCCGAATCGAACTTGTGGCGGGAGTCGAACAGCCCGCCGCCGCAGCAGACGCAGAGTGAAATCTCTTCCAGTGGCCGGCGTACTTGCTCGCTGAACGCGGGCTCGGTCGCCTTCATCCGGGTGACCAGGAACTGCCGTGGGTCAATTGCTTCTGCTCGAGCGTCTTGACGACCCGCTCGGGCTCCTTCGCGGTCTCTTCCGCCGCGCTTGGCCTTCCGGGACCCGGCGGGCGGCTCATTCGAGGGGACCTGGAAGGGATCCCTGGGCTGACCCGCCCGGCCGGGATGCCGCTGACCAGACAGAGGGTGAACGAGGCCAGGAGGGCGAACCGCCGCGACATGGATCGTCTCATCATCCTGACTCCTGAGCGAGAATCCTGGAGAGGAGAACTCTTCGAGATCACCGGACTAACGACTAACTTTGCCGCCTTCTGGTCGCCCGGCCGGGGAGCTTTGGTATCGAATTCCGTCTTCCTGCCGCGGAAGGCGGCATCCAGGAGCGTGCCCGAGGTGGAGGGTGAGAACCCCTCGATCACCGCCACGTCGGCCCCGCGCCGCTCCACGATCCGGTAGACGTCGTCCCCGCACCGCCGAGAGGGCGGTCGGAGGCTTCTCGGGCTGGTAGCGCCCGCCCATCCGCCTGTCTGGTAGCGGATGTAGGCCCCGGCGAACCTCGCGGGCCTCGTCGACGCTATCCCAGGTCGAGACCCAGACGATGCCCAGCTTCGTCTTGTCGCTGCCCTCGAAGACGGCGTAGCGGTCGCCGTCCCATCCGGCGGCGGCCTTCGCTCCCTGGCGGCCGAGCATGATCGAGATTTGGAGCCTCCTGGTGCCGGCGTTCCTACCTGCTCCTCCAGCCCTCGCCGGTGCCTGCTCGCCGAGGTCCAGGACCATCGGCAGGTCGGGCTTCTCGCGGTACTTCCTCGGGGTGGATCACCTGCTCGGTGGAGACCGGCGGGTTGCGGTAGGCGTCGTCCACGGCCTTCCAGCCCCCCTCGTTGGCGAGCTTGACGCAGAAGACCATGCCCCGGAGGTACGGGAAGGTCATCGTCTGGCTGATGATCGGAGGGGCGTCCCGGAGGCTCTTGCCGCCCCCCATGGCCGTCAGGAACGGGCCGATCAGGCTGAGCCCCCGGTCCAGGTCGGCGGCCGGCAGCTTGATGATCTTGGAGCCGTCCCAGTCGTCCATCTGGGCCCCCATCATCGCGAGGGTCGCCTCGCCCTCGATCAGCGCCGAGACGGCCAGCGAGCGGTCGTCGTCGTGCTTCGCAGCCTTGTGGAGGGCGTCGAGGTCGTAGTGCTGGTCGGAGAGGGCGTGCGTCAGCTCGTGGGCGATGACCGTCTTGTTCTCGTCCTTGTCGAAGCCGCCCTTCTTGCCGAAGAGCCGCTCCAGGAGCGTCGGCTGGGCATTCTTCTTGGATTCGGGCTCCTCGATCAGGTGCATCGTCTTCGTCTTGGGGTCGTAGAAGGCCGCGATCTCCTCGGAGTACACCTGGACCAGCAAGGGCTTCAGGTCAGTGGAGGTCGGCACCAGGCCGAAGGCCTTCATGGCGGCCTCGTTGGCGTGGAATTCCGCCGGAGTCATGTCCTCGTCGAACTCCTTCAGGAGCATCGCCTTCATCTCCTCGCGCCGGGTCACCGCGCGCTTCACCTCATGCTTGAAGGGGATGCGGCGCAGGCCGGGGAGGATCTTCTCGAAGGCGGACTTGCAGCGCAGCACGGTCGCCGGGCTTCCCCTCGTCGGCGAGCTTATCTCCCTCCTCCAGGAGCGTGGTGCCGACCTTCGTGTCAGAAGGCCTGTCCTCGGCCCACAGAGAGGAGCCGGGCAGCAGAAGGGCGAACGAGGCGAGCCGAGAAGCAGGCGGACATCTCGCGCATGCGTGAACCCTGTCGATGAAGTGCGGACGATCGAGGATCCGACCGGCTATTCGATCGCGCCGGCTTTTTATTGTGTTCAGGGCACCGGGAGTTTCCAGGCGGATTCACCAGGCCGGTCTGGAGCGGACGGCTCTGCGTCCCCTTCGGGGTGGCGGGCACGTCCCTGGAGAGCTTGAAGCTCAGCAACTGCCTGGCGGCGCTCACGCGAACCCCAGTTCCCGGCCGCGGGGGCCGTTGCGGGGAATTACGAGGCGGTGATGCCGCTGGCGTAGTCGAGGATGCCCTGGCTCGGGCACGCCGTAGCCCCGGAGTTGCCGGACCTCGCCTCCTTGGAGACCCGGTCGTTCGTGCGAGAGGATGTATTCGATGCGGGTACGGGCGGCGTCGTGAAGCTAGTACTCATACCGATTGCAGAGGTTGTCGATCTGCTGACCCGCCTGCTTGCCCCCGGCCTTGACGATCTCCGCCAGCTCGTTGCGGAAGGCGACCTTGATCTTCCTCGACGCGCGGCAGCGACTCGGCGTCGACCTCCGCCCGGGCACGGTCCTTCAGGTCGCGGAGCTGCTCTGCTCGGCCTTCTTCTGCGCCGCCTCCTTCGCGATCTCGCCCATCAGTTCGGCCTTGTCGGGTGCCGCCTCCTCGGCCACCGCCGGGTCGGTGCCCTCGGCCTGATCAGCGCGTCGCGGCTCGGGAGGCGGGTCGATCACGCCGGCAGCCGGGGCGGCTTGCGGGCGATCGCCAGGTCGGAGAAGGGATTATCCGGATCCGCGGGGACGCTGAAGCCGACCGGCACGGCACCTCCGAGCGGAGGCCTGGCGGCGGGCTCGGTCGTGGCCGGGGCGGGCGGCGGACTCGGTGCGGGAGGGGGAGGCACCGACGCGGTCACGGCGGCAGGCGCCGGGGGCGGGGCGACCTCGGCGTTCGGTTCGGACGGTCTCTCGTCCTTGCCCTTGCTCGGTTCGGCCGGCGGCGAGGCAGGCGTCGCGACCGGCAGGGGCGAGGACTTCCCGCCGCCCCCGGCAGGATGCCCGGGGCGATCGGCTGGGAATTCAGGGCCAGGGCCTGCGGAATCTCCGCGGGACCCGACGGCGGCAGCGCGGGGAGGTGCTTGCCCAGGTCCTCGGGCGGGGACTCCGCCTTCGGGCTTCGCCGGGCCGGTCGCCGCCACTGCGACGTCCGGCACCGGAACCCACTGCCGGGCTTGCGGACCGGCGACACGGTTACGGTAGACCGCGACGGAGCCGAGCCGCCACCAGGACCAGCAGCAGGATCGCCACGTAGGTGGGGATGCCGCGCGAGCGGTACTGGATCACGACCACGGCCGGACGGGCGCGCCGACCGATGACCTCCTCGAGGTGGTCCGTCTCCAGGCTCAGGTCGCGGTCGTCGTCATCCGCCGGCTCCCCCTGATCCCCGCTCCCCGCTCCGTTTGGGACACAACGGGTCCAGTAGCTGCTCGATCTCCGGGCGGCCTGGAAATCGCCGGTATTCCCGCAGCGTCTCCGGCGAGCGCTCGTCCGAGTTGGCGGCGACCTGATCGGGATCCTGGCCGGCCAGCCCGCGCCATGACCTCCCGGATCGTCCGCGCCTCCCTCGCGGCAGGCTGCCTTGGCGACGTTGCTGCATTATCATATCCGGATCCGGGTAGCCAGGGCGGTAGCCATCGCGAGGCTTTTCTCCAACGAGCTCCTGACAGCGCTCCGCGTCGGCCTCGATCCGAGCACGCCGTCGACCGTCTGACCCGCGAGGTAAGTCGAAGCGTCGATGCACTTTGTCGCAAGGTGGTCGGCGGCACTGGCGAGCAGCTCGATCGATTGCAGGAGGTTGTGGGCGATCACCGGCATCATCACGTTCAGATCGAAATTGCAGCCGAGCGCGTTGGCCCAGGTCACCGTGGCGTCGTTCCCCACCACCTGGGCGGCGACCACCGCGACGGCCTCGGGGATGACCGGGTTGACCTTCCCGCGCCGACCGAGCTGCCGGGCCGGAGCGATCCGGATCTCGCCGATGCCGCGTGCCGCGGGCCCGAGGCCAGGTGGCGGATGTTGTTGGCGATGCAGGAGAGGCTCACAGCTACCGTCCGCAGCTGACCGACGTCTCGACGGCGGCGTCCCGCTGGGCCATGCTCGAAGGCATTGGCCGCCGGGCGGAGCGCCAGGCCGGTCTCCCTGCCGAGGGCCGCGGCCATCCGATCGGGAACTCCTGGTGGGTGCTCGATCCCAGCGGCGCCGCCGTGCCCTGATGGGCAGCTCCCCCAGCGACTCGAAGCGAGCGATTCACCCCGTTCCTCGGCGTGCTCGACCCGCGAGGCGTAGCCTGAGAATTTCGTCCCAGGCGATCGGCACCGCGTCCTGGAGGTGGGTCCGGCCGATCTTCACGAGCCCGTCGAGGGCCGAGCGCGATCGGCCAGGGCGGCTCCGAGCCTGAGAGGGCCGGCAGCAGGTGTTCGCGGAGCTGGCCAAGGCGGCCAGGTGCAGGGCCGTCGGGATCACGTCGTTGGAGGACTGGCCCAGGTTCATCGTCGTTGGGGTGGACCGAGAGCGGCCCTCCTGACGCCGTCAGCGCTCTCGTTGGCGAGGCTTCATGATCACCTCGTTGGCATTCATGTTCGTCGAGGTGCCGCTGCCGGTCTTGGAAGATGTCCAGGATGAACTGGTCGTCGTGGCGGCCTCGACGTCTCCTCGCGGCACGACCGATCGCGGCGGCCAGGTCGGGCGAGATCAGGCTCGAGTCTCGGGTGTTCACCGCGGCGGCCACGCGCTTGACCAGCCCCAGGGCCCGGAGGAAGGCCCGGGGGAACCGCAGTTCGCTGATCTCGAAGTTCCGTGAGGCCCGCTGCGTCTGGGCCCCGTAGTACGCCTCGACGGGGACGGCGATCTCGCCCATCGAGTCCTGCTCCACCCGGGTCGCGCTCATGGGACAGGCCTTTCCGACCCTCCGGCCGAGAGGGAGATTCTTGAGCTCCGATTGAAGCCCGGATCGCCGCACATCCCGCGCCGGAGGATGGACGAACACCGCCGGGCCCGCGCCGCGGCTTGCCGCCGCCGGGGTGAATTCATACCCCCGGGGCGGGCTCAGCCGCCGAGGGCGGGCTGGGGCGAGGGGAGGGGGGAGCCGTCAGGCGCGGCCGCCTCGACCGGCACCGCCGTCGATTCGGGCGACCCCACGGCGCGTGGCCAGTAATCGAGCCGGATCTCCTTGCCATCAACGACGACGAACGGGCAGGGGGGGGCCTCGGTCCACGTCCCCGAGTTGACGTAGAGGACGCCATCTTGCTCGGCGATTAGCGGCAGGTGGGTATGGCCGCAGGTCACGAATCGGAAGCCCCGGCCGGCCGCGTACTCGGACGCCCGACGCTGGATGAGCAGGCTGTTGCGCTGCCACTTCTTGCTGATCCCGGAGCCGGATCCAGCGCGCCGCGTTGTGGGGCATCAGTTTCTGGATGAAATAGAACAGCCCGCAGGCGAGGTCGGTCAGGAGTGGATAGTCGGTGATGATCGTGTCGAACTGATCGCCGTGGAGGATCAGGAGCCGGATCTCGCCGTTGTCGTAGACGTGGTCGAGGATCTCGACGCCCACGATGTGGCTGATCGTCTCGGCTCGGGCCGTCGTGATTGTCGCGCACCCAGATGGGCAACCCGGAGGTCGTCGCGGTCGCTGTTCCGCCGGATGACCTTCAGGCAGGCGAAGTGCCGTCTGGTGAGCCGCTTGAAATTGGAGGTCGTTGAAGATGTCGCCGTTGATGACGAGTTCGCGGCAATGGTCCACCGCCCAGACCAGGAACTCCTCGAGCAGCCTGGCCTGGCAGACGTCGCTCCCGAGGGAGGTCGCTGATGACGATGCAGTCGTAGAGGCTCTCGTCGACGGGAGCGGTCGGGCTCGGGGCGGTCTCCATCAGGCGGCTCCGGCTGACAATCGGATCCGCCGGGGTTCCGGTTCCCGGCGGTCTTTCCGCCTGACCTGGCCCCGGCGAGGACGGACGGGCCGGGCTCAGATCCTGCACAGCGCGACGCACGGGTGCCCGCAGGCCACGTGTCGGGGATCGCCTGGGAGGCGGGTTCGGGGCGCGGTGCGTTCAGGCCACCGCCACCTCCCGAAATCGTAAATCAACTCCTGCGCCCGTCACGCAGATCCATCAAATCTTCAAGGAGGGTCACCGCCACCGGAAGGGGAAGGGCCTCGCCGGGGGCGGGGGATTCCAGGCCGAGTAATAGGTCATGCCGGGATGGTCGCGGGACGAAGCCGAGCCGCGAGCGTCGCGGCTGCTGGGCCGGCCAGGGCGGGTTCGCCGCCGTTGTAGGTCTCGACGCGGAGCACCTGGGCGCCGCGACCGGGCGAGCTCGAATACGCGGCCGAGGGTGGAGAGTGACCTCGGCGTCGGAGGCCGAGGCGGAGCCGTGAGCCGCCTGCCGCCCGCCTCGATGGCGAGCACCGCCGGCCCCCCGCAGAACGAGGTAATTGCCGGGAAGCCGGCTGAACCGGGCCGTGCCCCTTCCAGCAGCGGGATGTCCAGCGGCGCCCCGCTGCCGTAGAGGTTGGCCGGGTCGCCGGCGGCGAGCAGCACGTCGCCTTCCTCGCGGACCGTCGCGGCCGCGAGTCGCCCCAGGGCCTCCACGGCCTCCTCCTCGGCGTACTGGACGCCCGCAGGCCCTCCACGAAGTAGCCGCGCGCAGCTCGCCGCGGAGCTCGGCCCGCGCCAGCAAGGGGAGCAGGTCGGCCCAGGATGGCGCCCACGGATCCATCGCCGCCAGCTCCCGGGCCAGGACGCCGTAGCGCCCGAGCAGTGCCGAGATCCAGGCGAGCAGGCTCGGCTCCCCGCACGGGGCCGGCTCCAGGGTCTTCGAGCGCTCCTCGCCGGCGGTCCGGATCCGCCGCGGACGATGGCGGGCCAGGACGCTCCCTCGCGCCTCCTCGGCGACGCGGCCTCGGACAGGGCCGCCTGCATCTCGTCGCCGCCGTGCAGCGGGTCGAACCGGTCGTTGGTGGCCAGGCTGCACGCCGCAAGCTCGACAGCCCGCGCGCAGCCGCGCTCGGATCCAGTCCGGAAGCGCCTCGCCAGCTCGGCTCACGAAGCTCGCCCCGCGACGGGTCAGGGCGTCGTGGGCGGCCCGGGCCTCGGCCCAGCTCCGACGGCTCGCGGGCAGGGCTCCCTGGCCCAGTCCCCGCCGAAGTCGCGGGGGACGATCGCCACCTGGGGCGACTCTCGCGCTCGCCCCGGCAGGGCGCGCTGCGGTCCAGCTTCCTCGGCCAGCAGATCGTCGAGCCACGCCGCGGAAGCCGCGGACGCGGCGAGGCAGGAGTTCCTCCTCCCAGAAGCCGCAGCGGCGGCGTAGCCGGCGAACTGATCCAGGACCGGTTCCAGGCCCGGCGGGGCCCTCCGCCTGGTGCTCGGATGGACGCCCTGCCGGCGGACCAGAACTCGACGAAGACCTCGGTGGGACCGCCACGCCCTCGCGGCGGCGGATCGCCACGCTCAGGCGGTGGATCTCCGCGAGGTTCTCCCGCCCGGCCCAGCGGGGCGATCCGCCCTCCTCGGCCGAGTCGATGTCCGGATTCGCCCCGGCCTCGGCCCAGCGTTCGAGCAGCTCCGCGGCCTCCTCCGGGTGATCGGATAACGCCTCGTCAGCTCGTCGAGTCCGATCAGGGCGTGCAGGTATCGCCTGGACGATGCTCGGCAGGTCGTCCGGGTGGCCTCGAGGTGGAACGGCGATCGTAGAGACCGGCCTCCTCGGCGGAGATCCAAGCTGACCTGGCTCGGGCACGCCTTCCAGGACGACCCGGCAGGCACGGCCCTCCGCGTGCAGGCCCCGGAGCAGGCGTTCCATCGGGCCGGACAGCTCGCCGTCGGTGAGGTCGCCGAGGTGGAGCAGCAGCTCGGCCATCTCCTCCTCGGTCCGGGGGGCGTACCCCTTGCGGCGGAGCCTCCCCTCGACGCGGCCGATCGCCTGGGGGTCAAGCAGCCGCCGGGCGCCCGGGGCCTCGAGCAGGGCGTCGAGCAGGTCCTCGTCCACCGCCGGGCCCCCCGGGCGGAGGTCTCCCCGACGGGGCTCGTCCCACTCGTAGAGATAGGTCGGCGCGAACTGGAAGATCAGGTCGGAGGCGAAGGAGAGGCGATCCTCCCCGTCGCGTGCCGGACGATCTTCACCTCGCCCGCGGCGACGTCGAAATGAGCAGCCTCCGCAGGCGGGGCACCTCCAGGTCGTTCTCCAGGCACTCGCGGAAGGCTTGACCACGATCGGGAACTCCTCGGGGAAGCCGCCGACGACCCGGAGGAGGTCCTTCGCGCAACCGTTGGAGCCAGAGCGGCGTCCGCCTCGACGGATCCGGCCGAGGCATCAGCAGGTGCCCGCGCGGCGTTCTGCGCGGAAACGCAGGCCGTACAGCCGCGGTCTCGGGGTAGCCCCTGGCGGATGAGCCGCTCCGCCTCGTCGGCCGAAAGGTCGTCGAGCAGGTCGAGCGGCGGTTCCTCGACCCGGGGGAGGCGGATGAGCAGCTCGTCGTCACCGTGCAGGCACGAGGCCCGATGCCGAAACGCTCGCGCGGATCCGGCCCAGAAAGCCGCGATCTTCAGGCCCTGGTGGACACGCCCGCCCAGCGGCGAGAGCACGGCCAGCCCGAGCTCGCCGCTCCGCGGGGTCGCGGAAGGTCTTGCTCAGGATCGTGCGGTGGTCCGGCACCACGCCGGCGATCCGTCGCTGCCGCAGCACGCGGCGGATCGCGCCGCCTCGGCGGGCGCGGGGCTCCAGGCGGCACTCGGTCTCGAGCCAGCCGGTCAGGCCGGGGTCGTCGGCATCCTCCACGATCCGGCCGCAGAGCCCGCCGATGTCCTCGCCGAGCTCGGCGGAGCCGCTGGGCCTGCTCGCCCCACCAGAAGGGCATCACCGCGTTGGTCCCCTCCGCCGGCTGGACCACCACGCGATGCAGCTCGATCGCCTCGATCCGCCAGGTGCTGTTGCCCAGCGCGAAGGTCTCGCCGACCCGCCGCTCGAAGACGAACTCCTCGTCCAGCTCGCCGAGCCGCGGGCCGTCCTCGCCGAGCACCACCGGGTACTGGCCGGTGTCGGGGATCGTCCCGCCGCCCACCAGCGCGAGCCGTGCCGAGCCGGGCAGGGGCGCGAGGCGGTTGTGGATGCGGTCCCAGGAGATCCGGGCCCTCAGGTCGCGGAATGTGCCCGTCGGGAACCGGCCCGAGACCATGCGGAGCACGTTCTCGAACGCCTCGGCCGGCAGGTCCGCATAGGGATAGGCCCCGCGGACGAGGTTGAAGAGGTCCGGCACGGTCCAGCGGTCCATCGCGACGCAGGCCACCACCTGCTGGGCCAGGACGTCGAGGCAGCCGTGGGGCACGCGGAGCGCCTCGATCTCGCCGCGGACCATCGCGCGGGCCAGCGCCGCAGTCTCCAGCAGGTCGGAGGCCGTCTTGGCGATCAGCCGACCCTTGCTGACCCCGTGCACGACGTGACCCGCGCGGCCGACGCGCTGGAGCCCGCGCGCCACCAGGCCGGGCGACTCCACCTGGCAGACGAGGTCCACGTCTCCCATGTCGATCCCGAGTTCCAGCGAGGCCGTGGAGACGACGCCCCGCAGCGCGCCCTGCTTCAGCTCGGTCTCGGTGGCCCGGCGCTCCTCGAGGCTGAGGCTGCCGTGGTGGGCGCGGAACCAGGCCCGATCGCCGTCGGATTCGTCCTCCCCGGGCAGGAGCGCGAGGGCCTCGGCGTCGCGTTCCGTCTCGATCGCCTCGTTCAAACGCGCCGTGAGCTTCTCGACGGTCCTCCGGCTGTTCGCGAAGACGATCGTCGAGCGATGCTCTCGCGCCAGCTCCAGGACTCGTTCCTGGATGGCCGGCCAGACGGTGCCGGGGGGCCCGGCGAGCCGGCCGCCCTCGGGGCCGGGCCAGAGGACCTGGAGGTCCATGGTCTTGTTCCGCCCGGCGTCCACGATGGTCACCGGCCGGGGCTCGAAGCGGGGCGCGGAGCCCGACTCCGCCGCGATCCGCCGGCCGCCGAGGTAGCGGGCCACCTCGTCGAGCGGACGCTGCGTCGCGGAGAGGCCGATCCGCAGGAACGAGCCCGGGCAAATGGCCTCGAGCCGCTCGAGCAGGAGGGCGAGGAAGACGCCCCGCTTGTTGCCGCAGACGGCGTGGATCTCGTCCACGATCACGTGCGAGACGCTCCGCAGGACCTCGCGGGCCCGGCTGGTGAGCATCAGGTGGAGCGACTCGGGGGTGGTGATCAGGATGTCCGGCGGCTTGCGGACCAGCCGCGCCCGCTCGCGGGGCGGGGTGTCTCCGCTGCGGACCGCGGCGCTCAGCGGCTCGAGGGGCCGGCCGAGCTCGTGCGACCGCTCCAGGATGCCGGCCAGCGGGACGTCCAGGTTGCGGCGGATGTCCTCGTTGAGGGCCTTCAGCGGCGAGATGTAGAGCACCCTCACGCCGGGCAGACGCCTGGGATTCCTCCAGAGCAGGTCGAGGGCCTGGAGGAAGGCCGCCAGGGTCTTGCCCGAGCCGGTCGGGGCGACGATCAGGGTGTTCCGCCCGGCGGCGATCGACGGCCAGCCCATGCGTTGCGGCGGAGTCGGGCTGCCCAGGGCCTCGCGGAACCAGGAGGCGACCGGCGGCAGGAACCGATCCAGGGCATCGTCGCCGTCGTCTCCGTCGAGGGTTTTCAACAGACGTTCCCCCGGCCTCCTCAGACCATCTTCTTGACGATCACCTTCGAGCCCTGGACGTCGATGACCTCGACCAGCGAATCGGGCTCGACGTAGAAGCTGTCGGCGGTCACGTCGATCAGGAGGTTGCCGAACCGCGCCTTGCCGGTGGGCCGCAGGGGAGAGGTCGTCCTCCCGGTCTCGCCGACGAGGAAGCTGAGCGACTCGTAGCCTTCCAGCGGCGGCTTGGCCGTCGGGTCCTCGGCCTCAAAGCCCGTCCAGGGCTCAGGCTTGAGGACCAGGCGGTTGAGCAGCGGGATCGAGGGGAGATACTTGGCGAACAGGATCGCTCCCCCGGCCACCCCGAAGAGCGCCCCGAGGAGCTGGATCAGCGTGAAGCCCATCTCGCGGTACTCGTAGTCCTGGGTGGGCCAGACGAAGGTGTGGCTGGCCATCACGATGCTGGAGAGCATCAGCAGGATGCCGGCCATGCCGAAGACGCCGAAGCCCGGGAAGACAAACAGCTCCAGCGCCAGGCAGACCATGCCGACGAGGAAGAGGATGATCTCGAGCTGATCGGCCGTGCCGCTAAGGTAGTGGCTCCAGAAGAACAGCAGGAAGGCGAGGGCGGAGGTGATCGCGGGCAGGCCGATGCCCGGCAGCTTCAGCTCGATGACCAGCATGAACAGGCCGACGAACAGGAGCAGCCAGCTCACGTAGGGGTCGGTGAGGATCGTGACCAGCGAGTCGACCCAGTTCGGCCCGTCGATGCGGATGACCTTGCCGCGGAGCCCGTAGAGGGTCTTCAGCTCGTCCTCGCCGGAGACGACCTGCCCGAGGCCGAAGGCCGCGGCCTCGTCGGCCGAGAGCTTCAGCCGGGTGCCGGCCTCCTTGCGGGTCTGGGGGGCCTGGAAGCGGGCGTGGTCGGCATCGGCCTCCTCGCGGAGCAGCAGCCGCATGGCGCCGGTGTCGCGGTCGCGGGCCTCGACGACCTCGACGGCGGGGTCCACCATCGCCCGGGCCAGCGCCTCGGGATGGCCGCGCTTCTTCGCCAGGAAGGAGGCCTTGCGGGTGAGCACCTTCACCTGGGCCTCGGAGAGGTCCTGGACCCTGTTGCCGCGCCCCGTGATGATCTGCCTCACGTCGCCCATCTGGGCCGATTTCTTGAAGAGGATGTCGCGGCAGGCCAGCGGCAGCAGGGCCGCGACGCCCGTCGCGCGGTCATCCACGAATGCGACCGTCTTCATATCGTTGATGGCCGCGATCTGGTCGGCGATGCTGTCGGCGGCCGAGTCGAGCCCGCCGGGGCTGTCGATCTGGAAGAAGATCAGGTTGACCCGCTCCTGCCTCGCCTGCTCGATCTTGCGGGCGAAGAAGCTGGCCTTGGAGGCGTCGATCGGGCCGGTGATCCGGATCCAGATCGGCCGCAGGGGCTGGCCGAGCGTCGGGTCGTCCACCGAGGACTGGCCCCGGATCTGGTAGATGCCGGCGAGGTCCGAGGTGTTCTCGGCGATGGCCTTGCAGAAGCCCTCGGCGCGGGCCCGCCGGGCGGTCAGGACGCCCCGCTGGCCGCCCTCCCAGGCGGGCTGCTCCTCGAGCACCTGGTGCGACTTGCGGAAGCCTTCGAGGTTCTCGGCCAGGACGTAGTGCAGGCCCTTGTCGGCGGTCCGGACCAGCCGCAGGTCGGCGTCGCGGTCGAACATGCCCAGCAGCAGGTCGGGCTCGCGCGTCTTCCGCAGGGCCAGCATCCGCAGCGGGTCCCGGAAGGCGGGGTCCACGGGCTGCTCCTCCGGGGTGATCGGGCCCAGGCTGGCCGCGGATCCCATGACGATCTCGGTGCAGGCCAGGACCGGCAGCACGGCATAGCCCTTCAGCGGTTGCGGCACGTAGGCGACCGTCATCCTGGCGCCGCCAAGCTCCCGCGAGATCAGGTTCGCCAGGTCGTATGACGTGCCGATCCGGCTGGTGCCCGGCGCACTCTCGCCGGGCAGGAACTGGAAGACCAGGACGGGACTCTTGCCCCCGGCCTCGGCGGCGTGGCGATCGACGAGTTGCCGGGTGGCCGCTCGGATGGTCTCGATCGTCTCGTTGGTGATCGGCTCGGTGATTGTGAAGAACTGGCCCGGGTTCGTCTGTGCCGGCGCGGGGGCCTGGGCGTCCGCCGTCCGCACCCGACCGTCAAGTAGGAGCATGGCCAGCGCCAGGACGAGCCAACGCCGGCGCGGCGGCCCGGCGCATCGAGCACAGGGGCGAGTCATGAAGTGGGACTCCATCCGCGAGTCGGGCGCGACTCCCTCTCCGATCCCGGTCCTCCGGCCCCCGATTCGCCGATCCCAGCGCGATTGATGGAAAAGGACTCTGTGAATTCTACGGGTGATTCGACGAACGCGCGGGCCTGTGGAATTGAGCCGTCAGCCGGCCTGATTATAGGCGTCCGGGATGGGGGCGTCAAACTTCGAAGCGGGTCGGCCCGGCACGGCTCGCCGGCCTTCTGACCGACGCCGCACCGGGCCGCAGGATCGCTCGTTCGGGGCGAAAAAGTGGTCCCCTTCGGGTCACTGGCGCTGGACGCCCGCCGGGCGGGGACGCAGGGCGGCTGGGTCGGCCGGGCCCTCGCGGCGGGGGCGCGAGACGCCCGCGCGGGGGCGATCCTCGCCGGCCGGGTTGCGGACGATCTTCCAGGGGGGCCCCAGCGGCTTGCCCTGGAAGTTCCCGTCCTTGATCGCCCGGTTCGGGAACATCGGGCCGAGCCGGAAATCCTTGCTGCTCTTGCCGTCCGGGGAGACCATCAGGATCCGGACCGGCAGCAGGTAGGTCCGGTCCAGGTTCACGAACGCCATGCTGAAGCTCTCGCGGTCCTCCTTCAGCTTCGGCTTGATGCTCACGCCGAAGGACTCCTTGTCCTCGCTCATGAGGGTCATCTGGTAGCGCCGCTTGGCGTCGTCGGCCCGCATGTTGAAGAGGAACGGCAGCGGGCCTCCTCGATGGCCTTCTTCTGCTCGTCCTTCTCGAGCGGGAAGATGAAGATCTGCTGCGTGTCGCTGCTGTACTGCCAGACCTCCTCGCCGGTGCAGACGATCCGCTCGTAGGGCGTGGAGACCCACTTCTTGGGGTCGTTCGGGTCGCCGCACCGGCTTCTTGTTCTCCAGCTTGATCCGGCGGAAGTCGATGAAGGCCAGGTTCGGGCTCTTGAAGAACGCCCGGCCCTCGTAGTAGTCCTTGTCGCCCCAGGCGGGCGCGTCGTCGATCCGGAGGATCGTGACGTCCAGGGTCTTCAGCTTGGTGCTCTGCTGCTCCCACTTCTTGAGCAGCCATTCCAGCCGGGCCGGATCGACGGGCTGCCTCGCGGCCGCCTGGCCCGCGTCCGTCCCCGCGGCGGGCCGCTCGGGCTGGGCCGCCGGCTGCCCCTCCTGCGCCAGTGCCGCCGCCGGGATCACCCAGGTGATCAGCGTCTGGCAGACAACCGTCGACAGTCGGCTTCGCATGGGCTTGCGTCCTCCGTGCAGATTGCCCGCCCTCTCCAGGCGATCCCCTAGCCACTCCACCGCTCGGGTCCCTCCGGGATGGTTCGATGGCGGGAAACTACCAAACTCCCCGGAGATCGACCAGAGCAGCCCGGGACATCCGCCGTGCTGATCATTTCTTGGGCGAGCCTGCCCATCGCCGCGGCGGGAGGATCAGGATGGTCGAGTGCCGATGTCCCAATCCGGCGGTCTCCGCGTAATGAATCCCGAGTGCCAGGCGCGAACCGGCCGGATGGCACGAGGCTTGCAAAGAGGACTTTATGCGGCGGCGTGGACCTCGGCGTGCCCGAGGCCGATCCTGCCGGCAAACGACCCCTGGGGAGGAATCCGTCATGCCCATCTCCATCGTCTTCGAGATCGCCCCGCCGTCCTGGCCGCTCCCGCTGATCTCGAACCCGCCGAAGACGCCGCGCTGATCCGATTGACTCGTCGCGGCCTGATGCGAAGAATATCCGGTCGGGATCGGCGAATCGTCGGATGCACCGGATGAGGATCGTTCGCACCCCATGCCGCCCCTCGATCGGCCGAAACTGCGCCACCTGAACGTCCATCGTTTCGAGCAGAACGGCGAGACCTACGCCCTCCTCCAGGATCCCCTGGGGGCCTTCCCCGAACCCCTCCTGATCCCGTATCGCTCGTTCGTCCACGTCTGCCGCCACTTCGACGGGCGGAAGTCGGTCGACGAGATCCGCACGCAGGTCCGCCACGAGACCGGCCAGTCCGTCACCGGCGAGGAGCTCGCCCGGCTGATCGACCAGCTTGACCGGGCCCTCGTGCTGGACGGCCCCGCCTTCGCGGCCTTCGAAAAGGCGTTCCGGGAATCCCCCCATAGGCCGGCGGCGCTGGCAGGTCGATCGTACTCCGGGAACGAGCGGGCGCTCCGGGTCGAGCTGGACGGCTACTTCCGGCATGCCTGCGGCTCCGGGCCCGTCGGCCCGACGGGGCGAGACGTGGGCCCGCCCGTCCGCGGGATCCTCAGTCCTCACATCGACTTCCGGAGGGGAGGCGCCACCTACACCTGGGCCTACAAGGCCCTGGCTGAGCGGACCCGGGCCGAAACGTTCGTGGTCATCGGCGTGGCCCACCAGCACTGCCGGCGGCGGTTCGTGATGACGTACAAGGACTTCGAGACTCCGCTCGGCCTCGTGGCGACGGACCGCGACTACGTCGAGCGGATCGCCCGTCGGGCCGGCTCCGAGGTGTTCGACGACGAGCTGGTGCACCTCGGCGAGCACTCGATCGAGTTCCAGCTCGTCTTCCTGAAGCACGTCCTGGGCGCCGAGCGGCCGTTCTCGATCGTGCCGATCCTCGCCGGCTCGTTCCACGACTGCATCGAACGGGGGATCGAGCCGATCGATGATCCGGAGGTCCGCCGCTTCGTCGAGGCGCTGCGAGACGCCGAGCGCGCCCGCGGCCGCGAGGTCGCCTACATCGGGGGCGTGGATTTCTGCCACGTCGGGCCCGAGTTCGGCGACCCCGATCCAGTCGACGGGGCATTGCGGGATCAGGTGCGGACCTTCGACGCCGAGCTGCTGGAACACGCGGCGGCGGTCCGGCCCGCGGCCTGGTACGGCACGGCGGCCCGGGTCGCCAATCGCTATCGGGTCTGCGGCCTGGCGGCGACTTACACGATGCTCCAGGCGATGGGTCCCGCACGGGGCCGCCTTTTGCGGTATGATCAGGCGGTCAACGGAGATCGGACCTGCTGCGTGAGCTTCGCCAGCATGGTCTATCATGCCGACGAGGTCTGAGCACGACCGGGGGAGATCGCGACCGATGTCGTTCCCGATGCCTGACACGCCTTCGGCCCCTGCGCAAGAGCCCTCCGAGGCAGGTTCTCCGCCCCGCTGCCAGCCCCCGGCCAACATCCGGCGAGAACTCCTCCGCTACGAGCAGGCGGCGACCGTCGGGACCTGGGACGGCCCCCGGTACCGGATGACCTATCGCATCCTGGGCGACGGCCCCCCGCTGATCTGGCTTCCCGGGATCGCCGCCAGCCATCGGGTCTACTGCCTGGTGCTCAATCGGCTGGCCGAGCGGTTCCAGACGATCCAGTTGACCTACCCCGGGGACCGGCCGGGCGATGGCGCCCGGCTGGGCAGGATTCGTCACGAGCACCTGGTGGACGACCTCTTCGGGCTGATCGAGCACCTGGGCATCGGCAGGGCCTTCCTCGCCGGGATCTCGTTCGGCTCGACGGTCGGCTTGCGGGCGATCCACCGCGAGCCGAGGCGATTTCCCCGCAGCGTGCTCCAGGGGGCCTTCGGCCATCGCCAGTTCACCGCGGCCGAGCGGCTGGCGCTCTTCTTCGGCCGGATGATCCCCGGGAACGCCTCCCGGCTGCCGTTCCGCGAGCGCGTCCTGACCTATAACAACCGGCTTGAATTCCCCCGGATCATCGAGGACCGCTGGCCCTTCTACCTGGAGCAGAACGGGCTGACGCCGATCCGGGCGCTGGCCCACCGGACCTCGCTGGTGGCGGGGCTGGACCTCCGGCCGATCCTGGCGGAGGTCTCCTCCGAGGTGCTGCTGATCCAGGGGCGGGAAGACCGGATCGTCCCGCACCGCTATTTCGAGGAGCTGCAGGCCGCGCTGCCGCGCTGCGAGGCGGTCGTCCTGCCGACGGTCGGGCACATCCCCCACCTGACGCACGCGGAGGCGCTGGCCCGCGTCATCGGCGACTGGCTGCTGCCGTGCAATCCCCAGGGCTGCCCGTCGGAGGGTCAGGCCGGAACCGGCTGCGCGGGGGGGGGCGAGCCGGGGGCGTGCCGGCAAGACCCGAACACCTGCGGCCGGCCGGCCGCGGCGGGGGAGGCCGCTCCCTGATCGGCGGCTCTCGCCGCCCTTGCCCGTTGGCTTGGAATTGCCGCATCCCTAGAATACCCTTCCATCAACGGATTCGAGTTCGGACCGCCGGTCTCACGGCCGGCCTGCTGCGAGGTGGCGACCTTGAGCGATGACCGATCGAAGCTCGTGATCCTGGGGATCGGCGATGACGGGATGGCCGGGCTCACCGACACGGCGCGGCGGATCCTGGGCGAGGCCGACGTGATCCTGGGCGGAAACTCGGCGCTCGGGCTGCTCCACGGGCTGGGCGGCCGGAAGGTGGTCCTCGAGCCGGAGATGGCCGCTGCGCTCCGCCAGGTGCGGGAGGCTCTCGGGGCGCGTCGGCCGGTGCTGGTCAGCGGGGGCGACCCGCTCTTCTACGGGGTGGCGCGCTACCTCTGCGACCGGCTGGGCAAGGACCGCTTCGAGGTCATCCCGCACGTCAGCAGCATGCAGCTGGCATTCGCGCGGGTGAAGGAGAGCTGGGACGACGCGTACCTGGCGAACCTCGCCGGCCGGCCGATCGAGAGCCTCGTCGACCGCATCCGGACGGCCGAGAAGGTCGGGCTCTTCTCCAGCGACGAGCTGCCCCCGTCGCGGGTGGCCCGGGCGCTCCTGGATCGGGGGATCGACTACTTCCGGGCGTTCGTCTGCGAGAACCTCGGCCTGCCGGACGAGCGGGTGACCCAGGCGGAGCTCGCCGACCTGGTCGAGATGGAGTTCAATCCGCTCAACGTGATGATCCTGATCCGCAAGCCGAACCGGCCCGACCGGGCGAGCCGCGCCAGCGGTCGGCGCCTCTTCGGCAATCCGGACGACGCCTTCGCCCAGGCGCTGCCGCGGCGCGGGCTGATCACGCAGGCCGAGGTCCGGTCCATCGCGCTGGCGCAGCTGGACATCCGCCCGACGAGCACCGTCTGGGACATCGGCGCGGGGTCAGGGTCGGTGGCGATCGAGGCCGCCCAGCTTGCCAGCCTGGGGGTCGTCTACGCGATCGAGCCGGAGCCGGCCGACATCGCGCTGATCCAGGCGAATGCGGAGTCGCTTCGGGGTGCCCAACGTCCGTCCGATCCTCGGTCGCGCCCCGGAGGTCCTGGCCGAGCTGCCGGACCCGGACGCCGTGTTCGTGGGCGGGACGGGGCGTCGGGCGGAGCAGGTCCTCGGCACGGCCTACCGCCGCCTGGTGCCCGGCGGCAGCCTGGCGATGAACGTCGCCACGATCGAGGGGCTGACCTCGGCCCACCAGGCCCTGCGATCGCTGGCGGGCCGGGTGCGGGTCTGGAGCGTCAACCTCGCGCGGGGCATCGAGCAGATGGAACGGCTCCGCTTCGACGCCGTCCCTCCGACGTTCCTGCTGGCGGTCACCAAGGAAGACCAGGCCGATGACTGACCCGGGCGGGCGGGATGGTGTCGTGGATCAACGTCGGAGCCCCCCGGACGGCGCCGGGGCGGCCGGCCGGTGGGTTCCTCGACTCGGCCCTTGTGACGTGCCCGATGCGGGTCCTATCATGTTTGAATCCGCCGGCCAGGGCCGGGCGCGCCCCGAGGGCTGAACCGCGACATGACCGATGCGAGCGACCAGGAACTCGATCTGATAGCCGTCGGGGCGCACCCCGACGACGTCGAGATCGCCTGCGGGGGGACGCTGGCCCGGCTCGCCCACAAGGGGTACAGCGTCGGGATCGTGGACCTGACCGACGGCGAGCCGACGCCCCACTCCCCGGGGCCCGACGTGCGGCTCGCCGAGGCCCGCCGCGCCGCGGAGATCCTGGGGGTGGCCACGAGGCTCAACCTGAACCTCCCGAACCGCCGACTCTTCGACGGCTTCGAGGCCCGGGTCGCGCTGGCCAGGGTCTTCCGCCGCTTCCGACCGAAGGTGGTGCTCGGATTCGGCGGCAAGACGGTGCTGGCCTCGCCCGACCACTACCAGGCGATGCTGATCACCGACGCCGCCGTCTTCTACAGCCGGCTGACCAAGTGGGATGAGCATTTCGACGGCCTGAGCCCGCATGCCATCACGAACCAGTTGAGTTTCCCGATCGCCCTGCATGGGCTGGATCTGCCGGAGGCGTCGGGGTATGTCGTCGCGGACATCAGCTCGACGCTGGAGCTCAAGCTGGAGGCCGTCCGCGCCTACCAGACCCAGTTTCCGGCCAGCAAGGCCGGCATCTTCCGTGCGGTCGAGACCATGAACCGCTATCATGGGATGACCGCGGGGTTCGAGGCGGGGGAGCTTTTCTTGACTTATCGTTCGGTGGGGGTCGATGATCTGATGCGGTGGGCGAGCCCGGCCCACGCCCGGGGCTGAACCGGGATCGTGCCCGAGGTTCCAAGGCTGGCGATGTTGCGTGTCCGAGCGTTGACTATCGGTTCGAGGCGCCGGTGCCCGTGACGGGACAGATCCCCCCGGGGCGGCGGGGGCGCGGGCCGTCGCCCGGCGGCTCGCCGGGGGTGGCCGATCCGGGGCTTCGGGTGAGCAAAGAGGGCGGTCGTCGTGCACTGGCAGCATCGGCTTAAGTCGTGGTGGATTCGCCGCCGGGGCCGCCGACGCCCCGGGACCGACTCGGAGCAGACCGACGAGTTCGCCCCCATCTCGTCGATCACCCTGCTGCCGGGCCAGCTGAAGCTGCGGGTGGGCGTCGTGTCGGTCCGCGGCAACTACCGCGAGCACAACGAGGACAACTACTTCGTCCCGGGCCGGCGGCCCGTCCATCCGGACCGCTCCGACGGCAGCGGCGAGATGCCCGCGATGACCATGGACCCCTCGGCCCTGTTCATCGTCGCCGACGGGATGGGCGGCCAGCAGGCCGGCGAGCGGGCGAGCCTGATGGCCGTCGAGCTGATCCCCAAGGCCGTCTCCAGGAGGCTCGGCGCCGAGGAACGCGAGCCGAAGCACATCCAGGAGGCGATCCGCGAGGCGGTCGCTGAGGTCAACTCCGAGATCCTCGGCAGCTCCGGGCTGATCAACGAATACTCGAACATGGGCACGACGGTGGTGCTGGCCCAGTTCCGGTACGACCGGGTGTTCGTCGCCGGCATCGGCGACTCGCGGGCCTACCGGCTGCGCGACGGCATCCTGGAGCAGCTCACCAAGGACCACTCCCTGGCCGACGCCCTGCTCGACGCCGGCACCATCACGGCCGAGGAGCTGCCCAACCACAAGTTCAAGAACGTCCTCTACCTCTACCTCGGGAGCAAGGACGCGCGGAGCGGGCCCGAGGACTTCCGGGTCCTCGATGTCCGGCCGGGCGACCGTTTCCTCATGGCCAGCGACGGGCTGACCGGCGTGGTCCCCAACGCAGTGATCGCCGAGGTACTCGGCTCCATCGACGACCCCCAGCTCGCGGCGGTGATCCTCAAGGACAGGGCGCTGGACAACGACTCGAAGGACAACGTGACCTGCCTGATCATCCACGTGGTGTCCGAGCAGCCCGACCTGGGCACCGGCTCCTGACCCGCCTGGCCGAGCCGAGGTGGCCCGGAACATGCTCCAGCTCGACGAGTTCGTCGATCACGCCGCCCGCTCCGGCCTGATCCCGATCGAGGACCTCGACCGGGCCCGAGCGGACCTCGACCCCGGGCCGGGCCCCGACGCCGCGCTGCGGCTGGCGCGCAAGCTCGTGCAGGAGGGCAGGCTCACCTCCTACCAGGCGAAGAAGCTCCTCGCCGGCGCCACGCGCGGCTTCTTCCTGGGCGGATACCGGATCCTCCAGCCCCTGGGCGAAGGGGGCATGGGCAAGGTCTTCCTGGCGGTCCACGAGCAGAGCCTCGCCAAGGTCGCCATCAAGGTGCTGCCTCCCCGGAGGGCCGTCGAGGAGGTCGGCAGCCTCGTCCGCTTCCGCCGCGAGATGGAGCTCTCCCAGCGGTGCGTGCACCCCAACGTGGCCCGGACCATCGCCGTGGGCAACGACGGCGACGTGTACTTCATGGTGCTGGAGTACATCCCGGGCATGAGCCTGTACGACATGGTCCGCCACCCGCGCTACGGGCCGCTGCGGGTCAGCGACGCCTGCCGGCTGTTCCTGAAGGTCCTCGACGGCCTCGACGCGGCGCACCGGGCGGGGCTGGTCCACCGCGACATCAAGCCGTCGAACATCATGGTGACGCCCGACGGTAATGCGAAGATCCTCGACCTCGGCCTGGCCCGCGCCCTGGGCGAGGAGGGGGGGATCACGCGGGCGAACACGGTCCTCGGGACGCTCGACTACGCGAGCCCCGAGCAGCTCAGCGACGCGACGAAGGCCGACGTGCGGAGCGACCTCTACAGCGTCGGCTGCACGCTCTATTTCGCCCTCTCGGCCCGCCCGCCCTTCGAGGGGGGCGACATGATCAACAAGATCTTCCGGCAACGTCTGGAGGACCCCGAGCCGCTCGAGAAGCTCGCGCGGGGCGTGCCCGCCGCGTTTGCCGCCATCGTCCGCAAGCTGATGGCCAAGAAGCCGGAGGAACGCTACCAGTCGTGCGGTGAGCTCCGCGCCGACCTGGCGCGCTGGACCGACCCCGCCCGGCTCCGCGCCGTGCTCGGCGCGGAGGCCGAGGCCGCACGCTCGTTCCGGCCGCCGCCCCCGCCGCTGGCCGAGGACGACCTGCGACTCCTCTCGATCGCCGACGACGAGAGCCCGAGCGTCCTGTCGCTCCGCGACCTTGGCGACCCGGAGCCCTCGCCCGCCCCTCGGCACCGCGCCCCGCTGCCGCCGCTGCCCGCCGCGGTCCGCCATCGCGCCGAAGCCGATCCGCGCGACCCGCCTCCGGCCGCCGACTCCCGCTGGCTCCTCCAGTTCTCGCTGGTCGTCCTCGGGATCGGGATCGTCGCCGTGCTCGTGATCGCTCTCTTGCTCCACGGCTAGCGACGGGGATATGGTCAATTCCACGCTCATCGCGCCGAAGGGCCGATTTTGCCGGCCCGTCACGGGCTTCCCTTCCCGTCGCTCAGAGGAGCCGATCATGTCGCGTCGTGCCTGGCTGGTTGCGGTCGTCTGGCTCGCCCTGCCCGACCCGGTGTTCGCCCAGTTGGGGGGCATGGGAGGCATGGGCGGCGGCTTCGGTGGCATGGCAAGCCCCAATGGAGTGGAGCGATCGGTCGTCATCGAGACCATCGGTGGTGAGAAGGTGACCGGCAAGATGCTGCTCGGGGCAGTCCCCGTCATGACCGAACTCGGCCAGTACCAGATCGACCCGCGGCAGGTGAAATCCATCCGCCATGAGAAGGGGGCGCCTCCGGATCGGTCCAACCTGAGGCGGACGGTGGTCACCGAGTCGGGCCATGAGATCACCGGCACCCTGGGCCTGAATTCATGGACCGTGGAGCTCGAGTTCGGGAGCCTGCTCCTCGATGCTTCCAAGGTCAACACCATGAACTTCAACGTGCAGAAGAACGGGCAAGGCGCGGCGGCCGCGCCCGGCGAGTCCGGCGCGGATCGGAGGAAGCTCACGCTCATCGAAGGGCCGAACGTCGCCGCCCTGATGATCGAAGGTCCCGACATCAAGCGACTCGTCGCCAGCTCCGGCATGGACGGTGACTGGGTCTCCTGCGAGCTGAAGGTGCCGTTCAGCGGCCGGGCCATGCCCATCGTCGCGAACGACGTCGCCGCCTATGTCGTCGGCCCGCACGTCTACGCCTTCAGCGGGCCGAAGAAGAAGTGGGATGTCCTGGAGTTGCCTGCCGGCGTCAGGGGCTTTCCGATGGTGAAGGCCGGGTCCGTCCGGGTCCAGGCGGGGGAGCAATTCCACGAGTTTTCCGCGTCATCCGGGGCGTGGAAGCACGTGGATCTCGGGCCATCCTCGATCCCGGCAAGGGAGTACAGACGGACGAGGTGAGCCCGGGTCCCCGGCGATAGCGTCCGGGGGGCATCTCGCCATGCGACGCCCGGCGGCCGCCGCCGACGCGCGAACGCGTGATCGAATGATTGCTCATTCGAGCCCGGCCGCGGCGTCCTCAGCTCCCGGGCGGCGCAGGGCCTGGTGTCTCCGAACGCGAGCAGCTCCTGGAGTTGCTCGTCGGTCATGCCCCAGATCCTCCGGGGAGGGCCTCCGCGGCGGGACGGCTCGGTGTAGCCGAGTGTGGTCGTCTCCAGGCCGTTCTTGCGGATCACCTCGGTCAGGCTCTTGACGCTGATCCCGCCCACTCGCAGGGCGATCTCCTCGGGGCTGTGCACTCCGTTCCGGGCCGCTGCCGGCTCGTCGGATTGATTTTCATTCATGTTCTCGACTCCCTGACCTTCTTTCCGGCCGGCCCGGCGTCGGGTCGTCGTCCGGCGTCCGGGCGTCCGGGCCCGGGTGGCGGGCCGCGTCCGCAGGCGGGCCTGGGACGCCCCGCTGTGGGTTAGAGCGTCATTCCGTGCCCGCATGGCCTGGTCCGTCCGCGGGCGACGTCGATCCGCGGGTGCTCCCCCCATCCCGGCGAGACGACGCCGAACGACGACTCCGACTCCGCGCAGCCTCCTGGAGCGGCCACGCCCCCATCCATGGTCCGCGATTCGCCTGGAACGAGCATTGAGTTCCGGCGGGTGAGGACAACAATGGCGAGACGCTCGAGGAGGTGTGCCTTGTCCTCTGTCGACACCGCGGTGGATCGTGATCGGAGACCCATGCCGCCGCGGGCCGCGCGACGGCTCGGACGCGGCGGAAGCGCGGTCCTCCTGCTGCTGGCGGCAGCTGGTGCTCGGACCGACCGCGTGGTGGTTCCTGCCCGGCCTGCGGGGCGCGAGAAGACGTCCGAGCCGAGGCCGGCCGTTCCCCCCGGACCCGAGCACCCGGAGGCTCGGCGCACAGCCGCGGGGCGTCATCACCCTGAGTGACGGGCAGCAGGAAGAGTACGGCCTCAAGGTCGTCAACGTCGTCAACGGCGAGACCCGGCACATGGTGACCGCCCCGGGGAAGATCATCCCGGACGAGACCCACTACGCCTACATCACCCCCGCGCGCCGGGGTCGTGCGGTCGGTCAATGTCCGTCTGGGGCAGGACGTCAAGGCCGGACAGTTGCTGGCGACGATCGACAGCCCCGTGGTCGGCGACGCCCGGCTCGAGCTCTTCTCGAAACTCCAGGCGCTCGACCTGGCGACCACCCAGGCCGCGTGGCAGGAGACCGTCTATCGCAACACGATGAGCCTGATCGAGCGGCTCCACAAGGGCGAGGCGCCCCAGGTCATCCACGAGGCGTTCACCAGGAAGCCGGTCGGCGAGAACCGCGAGCGCCTGATGACCGCCTACGCCCGCAACCGCTACGCCTTCGCGACGATGGAGCGCAGCCGCGAGCTCTACGCGCGGCTGATCACGCCCAAGCAGTTCCAGCAGGTCGAGGCCGACTATGAGGTCGCCCAGGCGACCTACGAGAGCCTGATGGACCAGATGGGGTTCGAGACCAGGATCGCCCACACCAGGGCCCAGCAGGTGATGGTGCAGGCGGAGCACGCGCTCCGGGCGGCGCAGGAGCGGCTGCGGATCCTGGGCGTCAATCCCGACGGGACCGACCCTGCGGCGACTGCCGGCCCCCTCGCCGCCGGCATGCTGGTGCCGAAGTCGCCCGGGTCGTCCGAGGGCGGCGACTCCGGCGCCGGATCGCAAGCGGCGGGGGAGCCTCGAAGCGGACCGGGTGCGTCTCCGCTCGGCGATCCGGCCGGGGGAGGCCGTTGCCGGTGAGCAACTACTCGCTCTGGGCGCCGTTCGACGGCACGATCCTCGACCGCGAGATGATCATCCCGGGCGTCCCGGTGGATACGAACCATCGGATGTTCACCCTTGCGGATCTCTCCCGGGTTTATGTCGAGGTCCACATCCATGAGCACGACTTCGACATCCTGGAGGGCACGCGCGGCGGTCGCGTGAAGTTCACCTCCCCGGCGTTCCCCGGCCGCTCCTTCGCCGGCGAGGTCATCTACAGCGGGGACCTGGTGGAAGACACCAGCCGGACGGTGAAGCTGCTGGCGCGGGCCGAGAATCCCCGCCGGGTGCTCAAGCCCGGGATGTTCGTCGACGTCGAGGTGATGAGCCCCAACGGCAAGCCCGCGGTCCAGATCCCCGCGTCGGCCCTCCTGACCCACGCCGACCGCACCTTCGTCTTCGTGAGGACCGCCCCGGACCGATTCGCGGAGCGGGACGTCACCGCGGAGGGGGTCGTGGGGGACCAGCTCCTGATCACGCACGGGCTGAAGGCTGACGAGGAGGTCGTCACGCAGGGGGCCTACAAGCTGAAGGCGCTGGCGGCCGGCCAGCCCGCCCCGGAGCACTAGTGTGGTGAGTCGGAAATTCGTTTCATCATTGATGGTCGATGGGTTCCACGGGTTGGGTACAACCCGCGGCACCCCGATTGGAGCCAACGAACTTCTGACTCGGAACATCAGGAACGTGGCCGTGGGCTCGCCTCACCCTGTCTGCCCCACCCGACCCTCCCCGATCGTGGGGGAGGGCCAGCGTAGGGGGGACGCTGGCCGCGGAAGTGATACGAATCCCCGCCCACCGGCCTAGCCGCCGCGAGGAGCCTCCCGCTTGTTCGAACTGCTCGTCAATTTCTCGCTGAAGAACCGGGGCTTCGTCATCTTCCTGGTGCTGGGCCTGGCGGCGTCCGGGGTGTACTCCCTGCTGAGTCTCCCGATCGACGCGGTCCCCGACGTGACCAACGTCCAGGTGATGGTCCTCACCGACGCCCCGGCGCTGGGCCCGGAGGAGGTCGAGCAGTTCGTCACGATCCCGGTCGAGAACTCGATGAACGGCATCCCGTCCATCGAGGAGGTCCGCTCGATCACCCAGTTCGGGCTCTCCGCGGTCACCATCGTGTTCGAGGAGGGCACCGACATCTACTGGGCCCGGCAGCAGGTCAACGAGCGCGTCATCAAGGTCCGCGACCAGATCCCCGAGGGCTTCGGAGAGCCCGACATGGGGCCGATCGCCACGGGCCTGGGCGAGATCTACCAGTTCGAGGTGAAGAACGCCCCCGACGCGAAGCAGCCGCGCTCTTTGATGGAGCTCCGCACAATCCTCGACTGGGACGTCGCCCGGCCCCTGATGTCGGTGCCCGGCGTGGTCGAGGTCAACACGTTCGGCGGCGAGCTGAAGACTTACGAGGTCCAGCTCGACCCCAACCGACTGATGGCGCGGGGCATCTCGGTCAACAGGGTCTTCGACGCGCTGCGGCGGAACAACAGCAACGCGGGCGGGGGCTACATCCAGCGCAACGGCCAGGTGCGGGTGATCCGGGCCCGGGGGCTGATCGGCTCGCTCAAGGAGCTGGAGGAGATCGTCCTGGACACGACCCGCTCGGGCACGCCGATCTTCGTCCGCGACATCGGCGAGGTGCGCTTCGCGCCGGTCATCCGCCAGGGGGCCGTCACCCGGGACGGCAAGGGCGAGATCGTCACCGCCACGGTGCTCCTGCTCGCCGGCCAGAACGGCCGCGTCGTGGTGGACCGGGTCAAGGAGAAGATGAGCGAGATCGAGCGGACCCTCCCCGAGGGCGTGATCATCGATTCGTTCTACGACCGCGCCACCCTGATCAATAAGGCGATCGCGACGGTGGCCCGCAACCTGCTGGAGGGCGGCGCCCTGGTCATCGCCGTCCTGCTGGTGCTCCTGGGGAACCTCAGGGCGGGGCTGATCGTGGCGCTAGCGATCCCGCTCTCGATGCTCTTCGCCGGCGACCTGATGCTCTACTTCGGCATCGCCGGCAGCCTGATGAGCCTGGGGGCCATCGACTTCGGCCTGATCGTCGACAGCGCCGTCATCGTCATCGAGAACTGCGTCAGCCGGCTGGGGCATGCCCCGAAGGACGCCGACGGCGTCGAGGTCGTCCGCCGGGCGACCCAGGAAGTGCGGAAGCCCGTGGTCTTCGGCGTGGCGATCATCACCCTGGTGCACCTGCCGATCCTCGCCCTGGAGGGCGTGGAGGGCAAGATGTTCAAACCGATGGCGGCCACGGTGATCTTCGCCCTGACGGGCTCGCTGATCCTGTCGCTGACGGCGACCCCCGTGCTGGCCTCGTTCTTCCTCCGCCCGGGGCTGTCCGAGAAGGAGACGCTGCCCATCCGGCTGGCGAAGCGGCTCTACGCGCCGACTCTGGATTACGTGCTGCGGCGGCCGGTGCTGATGTCGATCCTGTCGGTGATTGTCCTGGCCGGGGTGATCCCGATCGCGCTGGGCCTCGGGGGGGAGTTCATCCCCAAGCTCGACGAGGGGGACCTCGTCCTCAACCTCACCCGGCCGGCCGACTCGTCGCTGGAGGAGGCGATCGAGGAGACGACCCTGCTGGAGCAGCGGCTGCTGGCCGCCTTCCCGGACGAGATTGCCTCGGTCTGCTGCCAGACCGGGCGGCCGGAGATCGGCCTGGATCCCGCGGGCGTCAACATCACCGAGTGCTACATCTTCCTCAAGGAGGCGGAACACTGGACGAAGGCCGGGTCCAAGCTGGAACTGATTGCCGGCATCGAGGACCTCGCCAGGCGGACCCTGCCGGGGACCGCGCTGGTCTTCAGCCAGCCGATCGAGCTCCGCTTCAGCGAGATGCTCGCGGGGGTCAAGGGCGACGTCGGCATCGGCCTCTACGGCGAGGACCTGAAGGTCCTGTTCGAGAAGTCCGAGGAGATCGCCAACGTGCTGGAGACGGTCCCCGGCGCGGTCGACATCAAGGCGCTGGAGATGCTCGGCCTGCCCTCGCTCCAGATCGACATCGACCGGGACCGGATCTCGCGTTACGGCATCAACGCGGCGGACGTGCTGGACGTCGTCTCGGCGCTCGGCGGCCGGATCGTCGGCCAGGTGGTCGAGGGCCAGCGCCGCTTCGCGCTTCAGGTCCGCTTCGACGAGCAGTTCCGGAACGACGTCGAGACGATTCGCCGCCTCAAGATCGCCGACCCCGAGGGCCGGATGATCCCGCTGGAGGACCTCGCCGACATCCGGCTCGACGACGGCGTCTACGAGATCTCGCGGAAGGACCGCAGGCGGAGGACGCTGATCCAGGCGAACGTCCGGGGACGCGACCTCGCGGGCTTCGTCGCGGAGGCCCGGGACCGCGTCGCCCGGTCCGTGGACCTGCCCCGCGGATACACGCTGGAGTGGGGAGGGACGTTCAAGAACCTCCAGTCGGCCTCGCAGCGGCTGATGATCGTCGTCCCGCTGGCCCTGGCGCTGATCTTCCTGCTCCTCTTCGCCACCTTCGGGTCGGTCCGGCTGGGGCTGCTGATCTTCCTGTCGGTCCCGCTGGGGGCCGTCGGTGGGATCCTGGCACTGTGGGTTCGGGGCCTGAACTTTAGCATCTCCGCCGGCGTGGGCTTCATCGCGCTCTCCGGCGTGGCGGTGCTCGACGGCCTGGTCCTCGTCGCCGCGATCCGCCAGCTCGTCGAGGCCGGGACGCCGATCCCGGAATCAGTCCGCCAGGCCTCGATGTCGCGGCTCCGGCCGATCCTGATGACGGGACTGGTCGCCAGCCTCGGCTTCGTCCCCATGGCCTTCTCCCAGGAGTCCGGAGCCGAGGTCCAGCGGCCGCTGGCGACGGTGGTCATCGGCGGCCTGCTCTCGAGCATGTTCCTGAAGCTGGTGGTGCTCCCGGCCATCTACCCCTGGTTCGACCCGGGGATCGAGGATTCCACCCCTCAGGTCGACCCAGACCCAATCACGCATGGTCCGTCCGACTCGCAGGGGCTCGGGGACGGGTTGACCCCGGTCGAATAATTCCTTGGGAACTGGGAAGTCATACGGCGATGCGAGTTCGTGTCCGACGGTACGCGATTTGCTAATGATATTTACTGATTCCCTGCGCGCCTGGTCGTCGCGTCATTAGGCGCCTGGCGAGGCGGCCGGGTCGACACCCGGTCGGTCGAGACGCCCGCCGAACGTTCCGAAGTCCGGAGTCCTGGTCGATATGGCCTTCGCCAGCTAGTGCACCGCACGAACCTCCCTCCCAACTTCGAGCGGCACTGCCAGGGCGCGGAAGCGGAACATCCAGCCGACGCCTGACGCTTGAGACAAGCGTGGGGCCAGCCGGGCACCGGTGCCGGTCCGGCGTCATCGTTGATGGAATTCCATCCGATCTGTCTTTCATTGAGACGATCCCGAAATGAGCAAAGAGTCGACGAGTCCTCAGATTCAGAGCCCAAATTCCAGGCAGACACGGACCATCCGCCGCGCACTTGCGGGAATCGTGGCCGCGATCTCGCTCGTGGCCTCGGGCGCCGGCGCGTGGTTGTTCTGGGAGAACGGAGGCGGACGCGAAGAAAGTTCTGTCGCCGGCGAGGCCTCGCCCCCGGCGAGGCCGTCGGCTTCGGCCGCCCCGGTCGGGGCGACGGTCGGCGGCACCGTCCGGCTCGCGAAGGAGCAGCAGTCGGCGATCGGTCTGCGGACGGTCAGGGCCTCGGAGTCCACCACGCATCATCTTGTCACCGCGCCCGGGCGAGTGGCGCCCAACGAGACTCGCTACGCGTTCATCACGCCCCGGGCGCCCGGGGTGGTCCGGTCCGTGAACGTGCACATCGGCCAGGCGGTGAAGGCGGGGGACCTGCTGGCGACGATCGACAGCCCGGTCGTCGGCGATGCCCGGCTGGAGCTCTACACCCGGCTCCAGACGCTCGAGATCGCCAACGCCCAGGCCGACTGGCAGTCGACGATCTACCTGAACACGATGGAGCTGCTGGACCGACTGAAGAAGCAGGAGTCCCCGCAGCAGATCACCGATGAATTCTCGGAGCGGGCGGTCGGCGAGAACCGGGAACGCCTGATGACCGCCTACGCCCAGTACCGCCTGGCCTCCGCGACCCTGGACCGGAATCGCGAGCTCTACTCCCAGAAGCTGATCACGCCGAAGCAGTTCCAGCAGGTCACCGCCGACTACGAGGTCGCCCAGGCCACCTACCAGAGCCTCATGGACCAGATGGGCTTCGAGGTGAAGCTCGCCAACCGGAGGGCGCAGCAGGCCAAGAAGCAGGCCGAGACCGCGGTCCGGGCCGCCCAGGAGCGGCTGCGGATCCTGGGCGTCAGGCCCGACGGGACCGAGCCCGAGGTCGTCCAGGGGAAGGTCAAGGGGGTCAACCCCGACGGGACGCTCCCGGCCCCTCCCGGCGGCGCGGCGCCGGTGGACGAGAGGCCCGAGGCCATCCTCCCGAAGGCCGACGAGGGGGGCAAGGTGGCCGTGGAGCCGGTCGGGTCCCCCGCGGACCACGTCCGCGCCTCCACGGACGCTCCGGTGAGCAACTACTCGATCTGGGCTCCATTCGACGGCACGATCCTCGACCGCGAGCGGGTCGTCCCCGGCGTCTCGGTGGACGCCGCCACCCGGATCTTCACCCTGGCCGACCTGTCCTCCGTCTACGTCGAGGTCAATATTCATGAGCATGACTTTGAGGCGTTGAACCGGACGCAGGGCGGCAAGGTCCGCTTCTCCACCCCGGCCTACCCGGAGAAGCCCTTCGACGGGGAGGTCATCTACTCGGGCGACCTGGTCGAGGAGACGAGCCGGACGATCAAGCTGCTGGCGCGGGCGAAGAACCCCGACCGGCTGCTCAAGCCCGGCATGTTCGTCAACGTCGAGATCCTCAACGCCGAGCGGACGGCCGGCATCCAGGTCCCGTCCTCGGCCCTCCTGACGCTGGGCAAGCGCAGCTTCGTCTACGTCCAGGAAGCGGAGGACGTCTTCGTCCAGCGCGAGGTCAAGTTCCAGCCCGCCGGCGACGACACCGTCCTGATCCTCGACGGCCTGGAGCCGAGCGACCAGGTGGTGGTCGAGGGCGCCTTCAAGCTCAAGTCGCTGGACACCTTCCTCGCGACGGCGGAAAACTGATCCCTCCCGCGGAGCGCGCCCCGTGTTCGACTCGCTGATCAACTTCTCCCTCAGAAGCCGTTCCCTGGTCGTGCTCATGCTCCTGGCGCTCGGCGGGGCGGGCGTGTACTCGCTCCTCCGGCTGCCGATCGACGCGGTGCCGGACATCACCAACACCCAGGTGATGGCGCTGACCAGCGCGCCGGCACTGGGCCCCCAGGAGGTCGAGCAGCTCATCACGATCCCGGTCGAGAACGCCATGAACGGCATCCCCCGGATCCGGGAGGTCCGCTCGTTCTCGCAGTTCGGCATCTCGGGGGTGACGATCATCTTCGAGGAGGGGACGGACATCTACTGGGCGCGGCAGCAGGTCGGTGAGCGCCTGGTGCAGGTGCGCGCCGAGATCCCCCCGGAGTTCGGCCAGCCGGAGATGGGTCCGATCGCCACGGGTCTGGGCGAGATCTACCAGTTCGAGGTCCGCAACGCGCCGGGGAGAGCGCAGCCGAAGTCGCTGATGGAGCTGCGGACGATCCTCGACTGGGAGGTGGCGCGTCGTCTGAAGAGCGTGCCGGGGGTGGTGGAGGTCAACGCCCTGGGCGGCGAGCTGAAGACCTACCAGGTCGAGCTCGACCCGGACTTGCTCCAGGCGCGGGGCATCCCGCTCAATCAGGTCTTCGAGGCGATCCGCAGCAACAATGTGAACGC
>JAXMBE010000074.1:0-42066 GCA_046349995.1 Isosphaeraceae bacterium
ACGAAAACCGGCCGCCTCGCGCGGCCTCATCAGGCAGGAATTCCGGCGGTCATGAGGCCTCTCTCGGGGCGGAAACCACCGCACGATGGTTCCTTTATACAGGGTCGGTAACGAGTGTCAACTCCTCACCAGACTCCGTTCGAGAAAATTTTCACAATGTCGGCCGCGACCCGACACCAGGCGTCCCGTGCGGCCTGGAAAAGTAGCCCGAAACACGGGCCTGCGGGCGACCGATTCGCACTTCCTGATCAGACCGCCGGATCTGTCCGTTTCCGAACAGCGATGAGCAAATCCTCATTGACATCGAGGGTGTCATTCTGGTATTCCCGGATTAGACGTCGGGAGGATGGCGACAACCGTATCCCGAAGCGTCGGTTCGACCCAGTGTGGGGTACTTGCCATGTTGTCACCCCGGCTCGGACGATCTGTCCCGACCGCTGCTCACCGGCGGCCTCAGCCCCTCAATTCGGGTTGAAGGCCGCTTTTTTTTTCGCACCATACCCGCGGGTTTCTTCGTGGCTCGGCACCTGAGAGGTCGCCTCGATCGAGAGGCATCATCCGGGATACAGGGAGTCTCCCGGATCGCTCCACTCATGGATGACGTACGCTCTTTCTCATCCATTGCCGGCATAGCCTGTCCTTGCCGGTGGTGTTGGAGTGGTTCCGCATGACCGCCGATACGCTCAAGGACTGCAACAAGAAGAGCCTGGCCCAGATGGCCAAGGAGCAGGGGATCGCTGGCTGGCACGCCATGCGCAAAGATCAGTTGATCCGAGCATTGACCGTCACCCGCACCTCCTCCCAGCGGACAAAGAACTCAGGCCGGAACAGCAGGTCTCAGCCGTCTCCTCGGAGCAAGCCCGCCCCCGCCCGCAAGCAGTCGGCCAACGCGCCGGAATCCGCGGTCGCAGCCCGCCGCAACGCAATGTCGTCGAATCCGATCTCCACCCCGATCGCCGTGCCCCACACTCTCGACCACGCCTGCCAGAAGGACCGCATCATCGTACTGGCGCGAGACTCTTACTGGCTGCACGCCTACTGGGAGTTGAGCCGCACCACTCTGGCCCGGGCTCGCGCCGCACTCGGCCAGGAATGGCACACTGCTCAGCCAATTCTACGGCTGATGGACGTCACCAGCGAGGACACCACGGCGGCCGCCGAGAGGCACGTGCGCGATATCGCCATTCATGGCGGGGTCAGTAACTGGTACATCGACGTCCTCGAGCCGCCCCGTTCCTTCAGGATTGACATCGGCTACCTCTCGCGCCGTGGCCGCTTCTACGTGCTGGCTCGTTCCAACATCGTCACCACCCCGAAGGCTGGTGTATCCGACGCCCTCGAGGAAAACTGGACCGACGTCCAGCATCAATTCGAGCGGGTGCAGAATCCATCCACGATCGGCAATGCTCGGCCGAATTCCTCGCTCGATCTCCGCGACCTCTTCGAGCAGACGCTTCGCCACCCGCTCTCCAGTGTCTCGCTGCAGAATCTCTCCGTGGGGCCGCTTCCGAGCCTGGGCCGCAATTTCCACTTCGAGCTGGACGCCGAACTGATTGTCTACGGATCAACGGAGCCCAACGCACACGTGACGCTGCAGGGAGAACCGGTCCAGTTGCGTCCGGACGGCAGCTTCACAGTGCGGTTCAGCCTTCCTGACTCGCGCCAGATCATCCCCGCCGTAGCGTCTCGCGCCGACGGCGCGGAGGAACGGACGATTGTCCTGGCCGTCGAGCGGAACACCAAGGAACTCGAGCCCCTGATCCACGACAACAACGAGTTGTGAGCCCGTCGACCAGCGCTCGATCCAGGGCCCCCGGCTGAGTCGATATCTGCGCCGCGCGAAACCCTCACGAGGCATTTCGCGCGGCGTCGCCTTTTGCCCCGGTTGATCGTCCTCGGGTCGGGGCGTACACTGAATCGGGTAGAGCGGACGCTAAACGCGTCGGCGATGAGGGCGATCCGGTGGCTGCCGCGTCGGGAGAGCGTCCGTGAGTCAGGATCTTCGTCCGCTGATCGCCGGCTGGGATTTCAACCCGGACGAGCTTCAGGTCCGCGTGATCACTGGCGACGACGGGACCGAGAAGATCCAGGTCCGGGTCGATCTGGGGATCCTCCAGGTCGAGCTCTCGGGTCGCCCGGACGGACAGCGGCCCCACGGCCAGGAGTCCCTGCTGGACTATTTCGAGGCGAGGAAGGGTCAGGCCGAGGCGGGTGAGGACTTCACCCTCGAGCACTCGGATTGTGTCCTGCTAATGCAGGAGGGCCTCCAGTACTACAGGCGGTATCTCTCGGCCTTCCAACTCGGACGATTCGAATTGGTCGTCCGGGATACCGAGCGCAATCTCCGGCTCTTTCGCTTCGTCGTGGAGCATGCGGCCCGGCAGAGGGACAAGATCGAATTCGACCAGTATCGGCCCTACGTCACGATGATGCGGACACGTGCGCGGGCTCTCATGAAGCTTGACCTCGGCGATCACACGGCCGCCCTGGCGGAGATCGACCAAGGTCTGGAGCAGATCCGGGAATTCCTCCGAGACTATCAGCAGGCCGACGATGAGGGCCAGTGCTCCGAGCTCCGTTTCCTGCTCCGCTGGAGGAAGGAGGTTGAGCAGGATCGACCAACCGGCCCGATCGAGCGTCTCGAGCAACAGCTCGCGCTGTCGATCGCCCTCGAGGACTTCGAGGAGGCCGCCCGGCTCCGCGATCAGATCAAGCTCCTCAAGGACATTCCCACTGAGCACAGTCGCCGAGTCTGACTGTTTGCAAGGGATCTCCGACCGAATCGGTCGCACCGCCTTCAAGGTCCTTTGTTCATGGATTTGCGGTTCTTTGCCTTGCGGCGGACCGCTCGCTGCCCTATGATGACATTGTTCGGTTAACGCCGGACTTGAGCCTCTGCCATGTTCGACACGGGGCGGTCCTTTTGGCGAACCAACATTTGACCCGTAGGGACCCTACATCGGCCTCTTGAAGTTTCTGACTTCTCGTGGGTCTGCGGCTCCCACCTGAACTGCGGGTTCTCAAAAGCGCCCCAACGGCATTGCGGTGGAGGTCAATCGGCCCGTGACTGCTCTCTTCGGAGAGTCGCCACGGGCTTGTTTTTTTCCATCGGCCTTACGAGCGTGAAACAGAACGATGACAGGATCTTGGCCATGCAGCGGGATCAGTTGAAGCGGCAGCTCAAACGATCGCTTCGCCGGTCGATTGTCTCGGCGGTGATGTCCCTGGACCCACCGGAACGGCAGCGGCAAGAAAGCCTCTTGATCGAACGCTTCCCAGAACTGCCCGGATTTCGCGATGCCTCCACCGTCCTGCTCTACGTGAAAGCCTTCCCCGAGGAACTCGACACGCTGGTGCTTCTGAGGGGCGCGCTCCTGAGCGGCAAGAGTGTGGTCTGTCCCCGGGTCGATCCCCAGGAGCGGCGACTCCGCCTCTATCGGATCGACTCGCTCGAAGGCGACCTCGGTCCCGGAATCCTGGGTATCCCCGAGCCCCATCCAAATTGCCCAGAAATGGAGCCCCGGCACGTGGACTGGGCGCTCGTCCCCGGACTCGCGTTCGATACCCGCTGCGATCGACTCGGGCGCGGGGGCGGCCATTATGACCGTCTGTTGCCGAGGCTCCGGCCGGACGCCCCACGGTGGGCGTTGGGATTCGACTGTCAGCTCGTGCCCGAGCTGCCCGTTGAACGTCACGACGTACCGGTGGATGGCGTGGCGACCGCAAGCAGGCTCTTGGCCCGGGCCTGACTGACGGACGGTCTAGCATCGGGCTTGCAGGTCAGGCTGCTGCTTACGGACGAGCGACGTCGATCGCCGGGCGCGCCGCGTACCGCCGATACTGGTCGACGATGTGCGCAGTTTGGGTCCCGCCCTCGTGGAGAATGATACGGTACATGAAGCGAATCGACTCGCCTGCGGGAAGCGTGTAGGCGCCCGACTTGCCGACCCCGAAATCTCGCCAGCCGAACGGATTGGCCGCGAACAGCCCGTAAGTCCTCACATGCCAGGTCGTCGGGTGGCGGAAGCTCCGCGGATGATTCAGGACGGCGATCCCGACCTCCTTGCCACGAATCGGTCCCGTGTAGTCGACCCAGGGGGAGGGCTGACCCCAGGCCTTCTCATCAGTAAGCCCTTCCGCGTTGACGATCCGCCCGCCCTGCTTCTTGTTCACGTCCATGCTGGAGGCGACCCGAAGGCCGAACATGCCCTCCTTGGTGTCGCCGAAGGTCACGGGCCCGGCGGTCGCGTTCAAGGCAATTTCGAAATCCAGGACGCGAACCGACCCCGTCCGATAGATCGTCACAATCCGTTCATCCGTGCAGACAGGCTTGCCATCGGGGCCGACCCACTCGTCGGTGGTGTGGAGCCGTCCGGCCACAGGACCCGAGATGACAAGCCTCCGGCTCGACTCGCGAACCGTGCCGTGGTTCGACTGCTCCGACCAGAAATCGACTCCGTTGACGTTGCCGTGTGTGAACCACAGCGACCGCTGATGAGGATGATCTCGGTCCTCGCCGGGTACATCCTTCATCGGATAGGCCCGGGTGAATGGCTCACCAGCGGGTCCGAGCAGTGGGAAAAAGAAGGGCTTCGCGCCGGCATCCGTTCGGTACTCGGAGAATGGTATGCCGTTGACCTGAATCTCGAGATTTCCCCCAGACGGGACGAAGCGTACTCCGCCCGGCTCGGAGCCGCGGCCCGACTCCGCAGGACGGAGCGTATAGGTGCCTTCTGCCACCGGGACAGTCGTCACGAAAGCTAGCCAGAGTCCCATGTCCTCGAACACCTGGGCAAGCACAGGAGAGTTCTTCTCCGGCAACTGGAAGGCATAAGTCCCGGGCGGGAGCTTTGCGGAGAGCGGCACGATGACCGGGGACTCGGGGGCTCCATCGATCGGCTGGCGAACAATGAGCCGCCAATCCTCAGCCGATGCCGCCCACGCCCCGAGGTGCACGGCGATCACGATGGTGAGGCAAGCACGGAGGAGACGATTTCGGTCGGGGAATCGTGGCATCTTGTGCTCCTTCGGCGAGGCGGCTCCGGTCTCGGGAGTCCTCGATCCAATGGGGAATTCTCGTGGCCTCCGACTCATCCGGCCAGGAGGGACGGTGAGTCGATGATACCGCGAACTGGCTCGGTGGGTGAAACTTACCGGGCCCGGTTGCGCCTGGAACACTCTCACCGTTCGTTCGAGGTCCGGGTCCTGAACCCCGTCGCCCCGGGAACAGAAGAGACCTCCGCCCCCATCGGATTCCTCGATGTCGATGATTTTCTCGTTGAAGGGGTGCCGTCAACCGGATATATTGCCTTGCGTTCGGAGCCGGCAGAGAGACTCCGCGCGGGGTCTCTCGACTCGCCCCGAGTGCCGGCGATGACGACCGGGCCGCCCGTCAGCTCGGTCACTCGTGCTACGTTCGGTGGAGAGCCTGTTGCGGGCGATAGCGATGGCGAAACGCCTCTACGTCGGGAACCTCAAGTACACGCTGACTTCGGAACAGCTTCAGGAGCTGTTCGAACAATTTGGCCAGGTGAGTTCCGCCCAGGTCCTGATCGATCGGGACACCGGCCGGAGCCGCGGTTTCGGCTTCGTCGAGATGGCCAATGATGACGAAGCGCAGGCCGCAATTGAGTCCTTGGATGGGCGAGACCATGACGGCCGTCGGCTGACCGTTAACGAGGCCCGTCCTCGCACGTCGGGCGGAGGCGGTGGCGGTGGCGGTTACCGCGGCGGTGGTGGCTATCGCGGCGGCGGCGGCGATTATGATCAGAATTACTGAGTCTGAACCGCCCGTCGATCCTCGTGTCTGTCACCCGGAGGGGACTTCTTGAGTCCCGATGAGGAATTGCTTCGCCGCGTCAGTAATGTCCTCGAAGAACTCGTCTGCCCGGATCTTCGTAGAGAGGGAGGAGATCTGGAACTGGTGGGGATTGACGCGGACCGAATCGTCCAGGTCCGGCTGCTCGGTGCCTGCCGGGGATGCTCGTCCTCGACGTACACGTTGACGATGTTCGCCGAGCGGCTGGTCAAGGCTAACGTCCCAGAGATTCGTTTCCTGGAAGCAGTTCTCTGACTTCATGGTCTCTGCGTCCTCTCTCCTTCCTGCAGACCTCCGCGGGGCTCCACCGTGGATCTGGCCGCGGGCCGCCTACATCCACATCCCATTTTGCGCCCACAAGTGCGGCTATTGCGACTTCGCCTCACTGGCAGGTTCCGACCACCATGCCGGCCGATACCTCGCAGCCCTGGAGCGCGAGATCGCCGACGCCCTGAAGTCGCCTCAGCCGGTTGAGACCGTCTTCATCGGGGGGGGCACACCGACGCGCCTGTCGGCTCCGCAGCTCCTCCAGCTCGTCTGCGTGATTCAGCGCTGGCTGCCACTCACCCCGGGCGGAGAATGGACCGTCGAGGCGAATCCAGGCACGCTGGACACGGAGAAGGTGGACGTCCTGGCGCAGGCCGGCGTGAACCGCGTCAGCCTGGGGGCCCAGTCATTCCAGCCCAGGCTGTTGCGAGCCCTCGAGAGGAATCACGAGCCGGCAGAGGTGGTCCGGGCCGTGAGCCTGCTCCAAGACAAGATTTCGCGCTGGTCGCTCGATCTGATCTTCGGTATCCCCGGATCGCTCGTCTCGGACTGCCGGGCGGACCTTGAGGAGGCGATCTCGCTGGGACCGCGACACCTCTCCTGCTACGGGCTCGTCTACGAGAAAGGGACTAGCCTGTGGAAGCAATGGCAGGCCGGCCATGTCCAGGCCGTGGAAGAGGAGGTCGAGCGCGCGATGTTCGATGCAGTGATCGACCGCCTGGGTCGAGCGGGGATGGTGATGTACGAGATCTCCAATCATGCCTTTCCGGGGGATGAATCCAGGCACAACCTGGTCTACTGGACGAATGACGCCTACTTCGGCTTCGGACTCGGTGCGGCGCGTTACATCGACGGGGTGCGATCCGTCAACACACGAGACCTCGAGGGCTACCTGAAACGCATCGAGGCGGGCGAGCCCGCAGTCGGGCCGAGCGAACGCCTGGACCCCGAAGCCCGCGCCCGTGAGACGGCCATGCTCATGCTCCGCCGGACCGTGCTAGGGATCCAGCGTGACGACTTCCGGCTCCGCACTGACTTCGAGCTCGATGAGCTCGCCGGCGCGGCGGTGCGCCGATTTGTCGACCAGGGGCTCCTCGACGACGACGGCTCCCGCGTCAGGCTGACACGTGAGGGACTCTTCCTCGCCGACCACGTGCTGCGTGATCTTCTCTAGATTCGGTGCGGCCCGACGGGAGCCGACTCGATTCTCGGGCACCGTCGAGGGTTCAGGATCGTCCCTGGCTCACACCACTGAGGCGGGTCAGCTACGCCGCAACTGGTCCGCTCGGGCGGCCAGCTTGATCACGGCCGCGTGGAAGATGCCCCGGGCGTTGGGGCTGGCCGAACGGAAGCTGTCGAGGAAACCCTCGGCCTGTGTCCACGTGATCACCTGCATGATCTGTCGCGCCATCACCTCGAGGAGTTCGTCGATGGTGGGCGCGGTGACGTCGACGGGTGCCTCGGCGACGGCGCGGCGGTCGGCTTCCCCCCGCCACGAATCGTCGTCCTTGCCGGCCGCGGGCCTGCCGCCGGGTCGGGCAGGTGGGGCTTCTTCCCAGGGAGGCGTGGCGGTCGCCCTCATCCCCCTCCGGCCGCGTTCAGTCTCCGAGTCGTCTGCGGAATCGACGGACTTGTCTCGCGGCTGCCGCTCGGGCTGTTCGCGGGGAATGCCCGCCGAGGTGTAGAGTTTGCCGTCCGAACCGACCCGGCCCGGGTTGTTCGGGATCTGATTGCCCTCGATGAGCTGGCGTCGGATCTTGGCCACCAGTTCACGGCTGACGGCGAGTTCCTCGGCCATCCGGCGGTCGGACCAGTCGTGGTGCAACTTCAGCTTGACCTCGACGGCACGTCGTCGCTCGGACCGCGTAAGGGGCAGCCCGTGGAACAGGTTGACGCTCGCGACGAAGTCGAGCGCTTCGGTGAACGTCCCGACGCGGACCTCGGCCGGGATGGTCCGCTTGCCGAGCATCACGGCCGCGGCATGCCGATGGAAGCCGTCGGCGATGAGCCATCTGCCGTCAACCTCGAAGACGGTGATGGGTGGTAGCCGATCCCAAGAGTCGGCGTAGCGCTCGACGGTGAAGTCGTCGAGGCGGTCTCTCAGGTTGAGGTTCGGATCCAGGATGAGGTCATTCAAAGGTACGTCGCGAAGATCCATCGCAGCCGCTCCCACGTTGCGCATGCAATCAGGAAATGTGCGCGCTTCGGTTGTTCTCCAGGAGGCCCTGTTCGCCTAAGATCGGCGGAGATGTGGCGAGTCTTGCGGGGCTTTTTCGACGGATCACTTCCGCGGTTCAGGGGCTAGCGGACATGCGGATTGTCGTGACAGGATCGACAGGACAGCTCGGCCATTACCTGGTCGACACACTCCTGAAGGAGCAGGGACACCTCGTGTTTCCCTGGGGGAGGAAGCCGGCACCCGATCGCTGGGGGATCCCGGCTCGTCCGGTGGAATTGACTGAGACCGGGTCAATCGAGCGGGCGCTGCTCGAGGCGGACCCGGAGCTGATCGTCCATGCGGCGGCCGTCAGTTCCGCCGACTCGGTGCACCGCGATCCGGAAGGGAGCTGGGCGGTCAACGTGGGAGCAACGCGGAGCCTCGTGCGATGGTGCCGGGAGCGGGGCCGGAGGCTCCTGTTCACCTCGACGGACATGGTCTTCGACGGCGAGCGCGGCTGGTACCGGGAGCAGGACGAGCCCGCGCCCGTGCTGGCCTACGGTCGCACGAAGGTCGAGGCCGAGGCCGCGGTCGCGGAGCTCGATGACGGACTGGTCGCGCGGATCAGCCTGCTCTTCGGCCCCTCAATATCCAGCGTGCCGGCGTACTACGACCGGGCCATGGCGGCACTTCGTTCAGGCCAATCGCTCGCGTTCTTCGAGGACGAGTTCCGGACACCGCTCGACTATGCGACGGCGGCCGCAGCTCTTGTGCGCCTGGCCAGATCCAGGATCAGGGGCGTCGTCCACCTTGGCGGCAGAGAGCGACTCAGCCGGTTCGAACTGATGCGCCGCGCTGCGGTCGCTGAAGGAGTCGATCCGTCACTCGTCACCGCGAATCGTCGGTCAGATGCCTCCTTCGCCGAGCCGCGTCCGCGGGACCTGTCGCTCGACACATCCCGCCTCGAACAGCTCCTTCCCGGTCTGGACCGTCCGGGAATCGAGGAAGCCATCCGCGCCCAGGCGTGATCAGGTTGCGTGAGCCGGCTCACCGATCCGCTCGCCGTCGCGGAAGTAGGCCCAGGCGGGCAGGCCCAGGAGGATCAGCCCCAACCCCGCCACCGACTGAACGCGGCTCTTCGGATCGATGAGCATGTTGCCGAGGAGGAGGATGGCCGACACCACGTAGAGCAGTGGCGTCCACGGGTAGCCCCACGTGCGATACGGCCGCTCGAGGTCCGGCTGCCTGGCGCGGAGGATGAACACGCTGGCAATGGTGAGCATGTAGAAGATCGTGGCGCCGAAGATGACGTAGGTCAGGAGCAGGTCGTAGAGGGGCGTCCGGTTCAGGGTGGTCCAGGCGGTGAGCAGGGGGCCGGACCAGGATGAGGCCCCCGTGGCCCCCGGGTCCGGCGGCGGCACCATGATCAAGGCCGTGCCCAGCATCGTCAGGACGATGGACCACAAGCCCTGCGCGAGTACCGCGTTTGAAGGCGTGTGGAACCGGGGATGGACCCGGCAGAGCCCACGGGGCAGTAGCCCATCCCGCGCCATCGCGAAATAGGCACGCGGGCCAGTCAGCGCATTCCCGTTCAGAGAAATGAACGTGGAGCACATGACCAGTGCAGAGATCGCGAGGACTCCGTAGCTGCCCAGCAACTCCCGGCAATAGACCGCCGCGATGGCCTTCTCGGTCGCCCCCTCCTCGCGATTGGCCTCGGCGACCTGGGACATCGGCAGGACGTAGTGGTAGGCGAGCGTCATCCCCAGATAGAGCGCGATCAGGGCGGCCATCCCGAGGATCAGCGAGCGGGGGATGTTTCGGCCGGGGTCCCGCACCTCCTCGGCTAGCGGCGCGACGTTCAGCCACCCGTCGTAGGCCCAAAGGACGCTGACCATCGCCGCCATGATCCCCACCCACAGCGAGCCGGCGGCGGGGCTCGGGCCCCACGGGCTCAGGTTCGCCGTCGTGCCCCGGCCGACGAGGAAGGGCAGGCCGATCATGGCGAGGATGCCCCCGACCTTGAGCACCGTGCCGATGACCTGGAGCATGCCACCCCTGCGCGTGCCCAGGATGTTCACGAACGTCACCAGCGCGATGGCCGTCACCGCCGCACCGGCCTGCCAGATCGCCGGGGGGATACCCAGCACGGGAGGGAAGATCTGCTGGAAATAGCGTGCGAAGGCAGCCGCGAGGGTCGCCATGGATCCCGTACGGACCACGGTGAACTCGGCCCACCCGAAGAGGAAAGAGGGGACGACGCCGTAGGCCGCGCGAAGGTAAACATAGGGGCCGCCGGCGTGGGGCATCATCGCCCCGAGCTCCGCGAGGGTCAACGCACCCGCTGCACTGAAGAGTCCGCCCACGATCCAGACCAGGATGATCCCGCCGAGGTAAGGAACGTCGTGGGCGACGCTGGCAGGGACGAGGAAGATGCCCGAGCCGATCACGCATCCCACGACCACACAAAACGCCTCCACCGGCCCCAGGACTCTGGCCAGGGTGATCGCTCTCCGGTCCTGCGGCCGACTGGGAGTCATGAGCCAAATTCCTCCTCGCGAAAACGATCCGATGATCGAGTCTTCCCCGCTGCCCGGAGCCGGTCAAGGCGCCTCGGGCGAGTTCATGGCTCCCCGGGCGGTCTCGGCCGCGGCGTCAATTGCGGCTCCGGCCCGAGCGATGGCCTCGACCGTGCGCTCGACCTGGGAAGGCAGCCGATCGAGCCGGTGCTCTTCCAGGGTCTGCCGCACCCCGGGGAAGGGCCAGGCCCCGTAGCCCGTGGTGAGGCCGGGCGCGTACACTGCATGCTTGAACCAGGGCCGTCCCGGGAGCCCGTCGGGAAGGAGGAACGCCCGTTCGATGCGAGCCAGCCGCTCGTTCAACTTCGCGAGAGATCCCGGCGACAGGCCGTCCCGCCTGGCCAACGCATCGAGCGCCTCGTCGAGCTTCACCGCTCGTGCCTGGAAGTCCCGGACAGCACGGACTAGCGAGCCGAGCCCCGGGAAGGCCTCGGCGGCATCCGGTCTCTTGGCGCCGCCGTCCCCGGTCACCGGCATTGCCCGTCCGGCGCGAGCCCGGATCAGCCGCAACTCGTCCACATGGTCGCGGAGCGCCTGCCCGTAGGCGGTGAACCGGAGCGGCAGTATCTCGGCCGCCGAGGCTCGCATGACGAGAGTCGTGTAGAGACGCGCGGCCTGAGTGTGCGTGAGGAACTCGGGGTCGCCGTGCTTCTCCATCCAGTTGAAGTTGTCGTAGATCGAGTGATAGACGCCATACCCTCCCGAGAAGCCGATGTCCACCGCCGGTACCCCGAGGTGATCGAGGAACACGGTGTAGTCGGAGCCCGAGCCGAGGGGGTGCATCTGGGCCGTGAAGCCCCCAACGGGAGTGGACGCGGAACCCGCGGGCCCGGCGCCGTCCCAGATCGGGTCGGCCAGGTTGAGCACGCTCGTGGCGGCCCAGGCCTTCCGCTTACCCTCCAGCCAGGTCTCGCCGAGCGGCTTGCCGGTTCGGACGTCGGTGACTGCACCGGCCGCCGCCAGCGTAAGGTCGCGGAGCGATGGGACGCCGCCGAAGTCCAGCTCCTTCCCGGAGACCGCCGAGTCCACGTTGAGCAGGAGCGCAACCTTCTCGTCGATGACCTTGGCATTCAGCTCCGCCCACTCCGTCGACCCCACGAGTCCGTACTCCTCGGCGTCCCAACTCGCGTAGACGATGGTGCGACGGGGCTTCCAGCCCGCCTTGACCGCCTCGCCGATTGCCCGGCACATCTCGAGCGTCGTCGCGGTGCCGCTCCCGGGGTCCACGGCGCCGTAGACCCAGGCGTCGCGGTGGTTGCCGACCATGATCCAGCGATCCGGCTCCGCCGAGCCGGGGATCGTCGCGATCACGTTCCAGATCGTCCGGATCCCGTAGTCCATCTCGATGGAGAACGAGACCTCGGCCGGCCCGGGCCCGACGTGATAGGCCAGGGGGAGGCCGCCCTGCCAGCCGGCCGGGACATTCGGGCCGGCAAGCTCCTTCAGGATCGCGGCCGCCGTGTCGTAGCCGATCGGCAGGGACGGAATCGTCGCGAAGTAATCGTCCCGCTTGATCCCGGTCTGCTTCTCGGTCTCGGCAATGAGTCGACCGACCGCTTCTTCGGAGCGGAATCCGCCGGTCGTTCCGGGAACCCGCGTGAAGAACTCGACCGGCAGCCGCTTCGCATCCCGGGACGAAGGCCCGTTCGGTGTCGAGGGGTCGCCAGGTCCCAGCGAGAGGAACTGGACACTCCCTCGCTGGATCGCAGAGCCCGGACGGAACGGCCCCGACGGGTAGACGTCCCCCTTGGCATACCCGTCGTCGGCCGGGTCGGAGAAGATTAAGACGCCCTGGGCCCCGCGCCTCTGGGCGGCGAGGACCTTCAGCCCCCGGAAGTTCCCCCCGTAACGTGCCAGCACGACCTTGCCCTTGATCGAGATGCCCTGCTTCTCGAGGGCCTCGAAATCCTCGGCACGCCCGTAATTCGCGTAGACGACCTGCCCGCGGGCGACGCCGCCGACCCCGTAGCCGTTGAACGCCCCGAAGGACGCCGAACTGGCCGAGTCCCTGTCACCGGGAACCGGCTTCTCGTCGAGTGCCAGAGTCTCCCGGCGCGGCCGGTTCAATTCCAGCCTCGGGGACCCGTTCGGATAGTTCAGCAGCACGTCGAGGGGCACGACCTCGACCTTCCACCCCCACTCCTGTAGTCGGTCGCGCACAAAGAGAGCCGTCCTGTAGTCGGCGGGCGTGCCGGCGACGTGCGGCTCCTGGGTCAACGTCTTGAGCCAGCGCCGCGCGTGCTCGGGAGTCGGCACGGCCAGCGCCCTCGACTCAGCCTCGCGCTCTCCGGGACTGGAATTCAGGGTGAAACCGAGCAGGACGGTCCGATCCCTGGCACCGCTGCCGCTCGTCGCTCCCGCCGGCCCCCCCCCAGGCCCCTGAGCCGGTGCGGCTCCGGCGAGCAGCGACCACAGCGCAATCCCGGTCACCAGTCGACTCATCCGGCTGCCCCTTCTTCCGCAAGGTAACTTGACAGGAGAGAACGGCCTCTCGCACACTCAGGGCCGAGACGAGAGAGTCCGCGAAGAGAGGGTCGAGCGCGGCTCCTCCGGTCTCATGAGCGGTCTCGGGCCCGCCCGGAGATCGCACCACAATACGTCCCGAGCCCGGACGATTCCAGTGCCGAGCCGCCGGCCAGCCCCGTCGAGAACCGAAGACCGCCGCCGGGACCAGGCGGCCTTGGCCACGAGGTTGTCCTCATGTCGTTCGCCCCGCTGCTGCTGTCGCTGGTCTCGCTCGTCGGCCCATCTCAGCAAGCCGGGGCCCCGAGCCGATCTCAGGCGAGTCACGGCGGCTTCCGGCCTCGCGGGAGCGCAGCGGAATTGCATGATCTCGGGCTGCTCGGCCGGCTCCGCGATCCGGGCGTCCAGACCATCTCGTTCAGCTCTTATGATCGAAAGGGAGGGAACAACGACGGCTTCGCGGGGACGTACTCGAAGCTGCGAGTTGAAGGGGGCGACTCGGTGCTCGCGGAGGTCGCGGGCCCCGGGGTGATTCAGCGAATCTGGTTCACCCACACCTCGGGCGAGCGGCCCGGACTGCTCGAGGGCAAGCGGGAACATCTGAGGATTTACCTGGATCAGGAGGTCGTCCCGGTACTCGACCTTCCGCTCGAGGAGCTTTTCAGCGGCACGCATCCCCGGTTCCCCAGGCCGCTTGTTCTCGAGGGCTCCGGCGGCTACGTCTCGTATGTCCCGATCCCGTTCCGCGCCGGATGCAAGGTGGTCGTCGAAGGGCAGGGAGTCCGGTTCTATCAGATCAACATTTGCACCCTACCGCCCGACGCCGAGATCCTGACATTCCCCCGCGAGCCCGATCCCGATCAGCTGCGTGAGCTGGCGAAGGCGGCCGCTCTCTGGTCGGCTCCCGAAAAGCATGAGGTGCCCGGCTCGGGGGCGGATCTCGCACGCTACCTGGTCGATGGCGTGGCCAACAGCGAGATCCGCTTCGCGCTGAGGACCGGGCCCGCGACGGTCCGATGCCTGGAATTCCAGCCGGCAGCCGGATTCGAGGACGCCTGGCGGGGTGCTCGGTTGAGGATCGCCTGGGACGGGGAAGGGCATTCACCAGGAGTCGATGTCCCGATCGGCGCAGCATTCGGGCGGGTCGACGGCGCGATCGCGCTCCGCTCCGTGCTGATCGGGGAAGCCGAGTCGTTCTGGTATTCCCGATTCCCGATGCCTTACCATCGCGAGGCGGTCCTCACGATCGACAGCGACAAGCCGATCCGGGGAGCGGTCAGGGTGCGATCCCAGGTGGGACTGACTCCCGACGCGGGGTACTTCCGCGCATCGCTCCAGCAGGCGCCCATGCTCCCGGGCCGGGATTTCGCCTGGTTGAACGAGCAGGGCCGGGGGCATCTGGCAGGAATCTTCCTCATGACGAGGGGCAAGGCGAAGCTCCCCTACTGGCTTGAAGGGGACGATCGTTTCCGCATCGATGGTCGGCTGGCGATCCATGGCACGGGCTCGGAGGACTACTTCAATTGCGGCTGGTATGCCCTTCCGGGGCGGCTCGACCGGCCCGCCTGCTATCCGGTGCATGGGTTCCCGGTCTATCGGCAACTGGAGGAGAACTGGGAAGCCGCGGCTTATCGCTGGAACCTGGCCGACCCGGTCCCGTTCCGCCGAGCCATTGAGGCCGGGATCGAGCACGGCGGAGACAATCGGTTCCCCGCCGACTATCGTGCGATCGTGTTCTGGTACTCGGAGCAGCCCGGACCGTCGACGGCTGTACCCGCAAAACCTGGGAATTGAGCATCAAGCCGAGCATCTCATCTCGGAGGTTTCCTGCCATGACGATCTCGTTCACGGTCGGCGGAGCCCGCGGCACGTTCGAGCCCCAGTTCGCGGAGGAAGTGGCCGGCGTGCTCGATCACGCTTTCGGCGCCGAAGGCGAATGGGAGGGGACGCCCCCACTCCACTACGGTGAACAGGCTGACACAGGCTGGAGCGAACTCCGGGATCGCGCCCGCGAGGAGCTCGGCCGCGAGTCGCTTCCCAACCTGCTGGCCATCTCCTCGGAGCAGGGGGGAGTCTACCTGCCGGCCCACCTCCAGGCGGTCGCGCTTCCGCTGCCGGACGGAATGCAGCTCAACTGCGCCAGCTTGCCGGGGTTACGCGCTGAGCTCGCCTTGCTGGCCGAGCGCTGGGAGCTTCCGCTGGATGACGAGGGGCTGATGGATCTCCTCGCGGTGGCTCGCGACCCGGATGACGGCTTCGTGTCCGAGGCCCCGGAGATCTTGACCTTCGCTCGCCTCGCACTGGCGGCAAACGAGGCCGTGCGCCGCGATTGTCCGCTCTGGCTGGTCGGGAAGTCGTGAGGAAGGGCCGCGACAGGAGATCCTACGCTCGCTCCGTGCGGTCACTGTCCGTCGTGCCCCGGAGCGGCTCGACGCGGTGTGCCCGACTCGACGATCTTCCTCGCCAGAAGGCGCACGCAGGCGTGGACGGCGTCGATGTGCGGCGTGGGCGTCCCCGTCAGCCTGGCTAGCTCGACGACCGCGCCGACCAGGGCGTCCAATTCTAACGGTCAGCAGCTCTCCACGTCGTGGAGCATAGAGGTCCTGCGCGGGCCCATCTCTTCGGCCATGGCGATCGGCTGTTCGATCGTGAGCCCGAGGCGGAAGCCCAGCGCCTCGGCGACCGACCGAGCTTCCTCCATCATCCTCACGATCAGGTTTCGGCTGACCGGAAAGGAGGCGATGTCGATGATCGTGGCCCCGGCCAGGGCGCTGATCGGATTGAAGCACAGGTTCCCCCACAGCTTCAACCAGATCTCGCTGCGGATGTCCTCCAGGATCGGCGAGTCGGATCCGATCTCCTGGAGGATCGCGGAGACGCCCCGTGCACGGTCACTGACCGAGCCCTCCAGCTCGCCTACGGCGATCCGCGTGCCAGCCGCGTGACGGATGACGCCGGGGGCCAACACTTCCGTTGCCAGGAAGAGCACGGCGCCCAGCACACAGCGGCTGTCGATGCGTGATTCGATCAGCCCTCTCGGGTCCACCGCCTCGATGCGAATACCGCGGAACGCTCCCCCAATTCCATGGAAGTACCACCAGGGGATCCCGTTCTGAAGCGTGACGACAACCGTATCCGGACCGATCAGCGTGGCGATGCCGTCGGCCGCGGGGCCAAGCTGGTGAGCCTTCAGAGCCAGCAGCACCAGTTCCTGCGCTTCGACGTCGGCCATCCGATCCCTGACCCGAGCGGGCGCGACACGGAACTGCGTCCCATCCGGCTCGATCAGCGTGCAGCCGTGTTCCCGGATCGCGGCAAGCTGAACTCCCCGGGCGATGATAGTGACCTCGTGCCCGGCACGCGCGAGCCTCGCCCCGAGCATCCCGCCGACGGCCCCCGCACCCACCACCGCGATCTTCATGCGGACCCTCGGCCAGTGCAGGTGAACGTACGCCGCGCACATCCGGTTGCATGCAATTCCTACGCGGAGTCAGAATATTACGACTCGGGCGGTTCTACTTCTAAGAAATTTCGCCGAGCTCCGTTGTAGAGACGAAAGGGAACGCGTCGTCTCCCCCTGCGAGCCAGCTGATGGCCGATAACCAGGATTCAGAGCATCGAGCGTGGGTGCGCGACTCGGTGGCCCGCTTCGAGGGGCCATTGCTCCTGTACGCGACGCGCCTGCTGGGCGATTCCGAGACGGCTCGCGACGTGGTCCAGGATACCTTCCTGCGCCTCTGCGGACAGGACCGCGTGCGCGTCGGCGACCACCTCGCCGAGTGGCTCTTCACCGTCTGCCGCAACCGGGCCCTGGATGTTCTGCGGAAGGAGCATCGCATGACACAGCTGAAAGACGACCAGGTGAGCCGCTGCCTGAATTCCGCTCCCGGCCCGGCCGAGGCCGCCGAAAGCCATGACCTCGGGGCGCGGGTGCTGGCCCTCATGGAGTCGCTGCCGAACAACCAGCGCGAAGTTCTCCGCCTCAAGTTTCAGAACGGGTTCTCGTACCAGGAAATCAGCCGGATCAGCGGCCACAGCGTGTCGAATGTCGGCTACCTGATCCACGCCGGAATCAAGACGCTCCGCGGTCAACTCTTCGACGGCCAGCCGGTCGAAGCCCGAGCCTGAATCCAGGAAAGGAGAGCTCACAATGATCTTCGACCCCGATGACCCTCGATGGACGGCCTACGCACTGGGAGAGCTTTCCGCCGAAGAGATCGCCGAGCTGGAGACCCTGATCGACCGGGATCCCGAGGCGAGGAAGAACTGCGACGAGATCCGCCAGACGGCCGCCTGGCTACGCGACGGCCTGGCCCGGGAGCAGGTGAGAGTCCCCGTGCCTGCACTCGGACCCGAGCACCATCGACAAATCGAACACACCCTTAAGAGCCAGGTGGAGAGCGTTCGTCGGCCCTGGTGGCGAGTCCGACCGGCCTCGCTGGCGATGGCGGCGACGCTCCTGATCGCATCGACCGTCGGCTTCCTGACCTGGAGCACGTTCAAGCCCCTCAACCGGGGCGGCGCGTTCTTCTCCAACGCCAGACCTGACCTGGCCCCTGCCAGAGAACTGAGTCGGGTCGCTCCGGCACCCCGGCCCCTCTGGGAATCCGCGGAGAAGTCGGCGGCAACCCCGGCCGGCCCCGAGACGGCCCTGAAACGAGTGCCATCCTTCGAGGAAGGCTCCCGCGGTCCGTTGCAGGTCGCGACCGATTCCTTCGCGTTTGCCCCCTCCACCCCGCCCCCGGCTCCACTTGCCTCCGCGGAGGGCGGAAGGCCGAGCGGCGAGCAACTCGCTCAGCGTGGAATGATGGGCAGGATGATGGCACCCCAGGCGCCCGTCCAGTCAGGCTTGGGGGGCATGATGGGCACGACTGCAGGGGGCGGCATGGGGGGCTACGGCGGGATGATGGGTGCCTCGGGCGGAGCCCAGGGATTCTCCGGCCCCATTCATGCGATGAGGAACCAGGGTCAACCCGCGATGAACCAGCTGGCCGAGGCGCAGGACCAGACGAGCCGCTTTCGCGCCCGCGGCACCCGACCGGTCGTGGCCATGAAAACTCCCGGCCGCTCCGACAAGTTGTCCGACCTCGACGGAGCCGCGCTCGCGGCGCGAGACTCCAAGCCTCGGTCGGGCTTGCGGGAACGCTCGCTTGCCCTCCGCCAGGAAATGCGCAATCAACCGGCCCAGGCACCCTCAGGCGGCGAGACGGCCGGCAAGCCGATCCAGGCCGAGGCGGAGTCGATTGTCCCCGCCGACGTTTCTCGGGCCGCGAAAGACTTGGCCCAAACCGAGCCGGCTCTGAATGGGGAGGCGATGCGGGAGTCCAAGGCGAAGGCGGCGGGTCGGGTGGACGATCCTGCGAAGCCCCAGACAATCAAGGCCGAGGTTCCGGTCCCACCCACCACAGGCCAGGTTGCGGCCAGCCTTGGCTCGACGGCCTCCGCCGCGACGGCCGACTTCGCCAAGGAGACCAGGGCCGCTGGCGCGCCCGCTGCCCCCGCGGAAAATTTGCCCCAGCTCGCCGCAACGCCCGCGCAACCGGCCGAGCCTCCGGCCGTCAACATCGAGGCATTCGAGGCGATCCAGGAGAATCCCTTCATCTCCGCGATCGCCGAGTCCGTCTCCACCTTCTCGGTGGACGTCGACACAGCCGGCTACACCAATATCCGGCGGTATCTGCTCCAGATGAACCAGCTTCCACAGCCAGACTCGGTCCGGATCGAGGAGATGATCAACTACTTCTCCTATCAGGATGCACCCCCGCTCCAGAGCAGTTCGGATCCGTTCGCCCTGCACGTGGAAGTGGCCCGCTGCCCGTGGAACGCCGAGAATCGTTTGGCTCGGATCGGCATCACCGGGAAGGCAGTGCACCAGAACGAGCGGCCACCCGGAAACCTGGTCTTCCTGGTCGACGTCTCCGGCTCGATGGCCGATGCGAACAAGCTGCCCCTGGTGAAGTGGTCGCTCCAGCGCCTCGTCGAGCAGCTCGACGGCCGGGATCGTCTCGCCATCGTCGTCTACGCCGGCGCTGCGGGCCTGTTCCTGCCCTCGACTCCCTGCGACCCGGGGCATCGGACCGAGATCCTCTCCAGGATCGATCAGCTCCATGCCGAGGGCTCGACGAACGGTGGGGCGGGCATCCAGCAAGCCTATGATGTCGCGGAGAAGAGCCTCAAACTCGATGGCATCAATCGCGTGATTCTGGCTACCGACGGCGATTTCAACGTCGGGATCACCCAGCGGGACGAACTGCTCCGGCTGATCCAGGCCAAGGCCAGGAGCAAGATCTTCCTGACGGTGCTCGGTTTCGGTATGGGCAACCTCAAGGACAACACCCTCGAGTTACTCGCCAATAACGGGAACGGAATCTACGCCTACATTGACAGCGCCGAGGAGGGCTACCGCACCCTGGTCCGTCAGATGGGTCCGAATCTCATGACGATCGCCAAGGATGTCAAGGTCCAGGTGGAGTTCAACCCGGCGAAGGTCGGAGCCTACCGGCTCATCGGCTACGAGAACCGGATGCTGGCCAACGAGGATTTCGTCAATGACGCGAAGGACGCCGGCGAGATCGGGGCGGGGCACCACGTCACCGCGCTCTACGAACTGGTCCCCGCCGGGAAGGAACCGCCGCGGGCCGCCCTCGATGCCGTCTCTCGTTTCGTCAAGCCGGCCGAGGCGAAGGGCGACAGCCCCGTGTCACTCGTCGTCAAGCTCCGCTACAAGAAGCCCGACGGTGACAGGAGCCAGGCCGTCGAACGGTCCGTCGTCGATCGAGGTCTGGACTATGCCCAGGCTTCCGAGGACTTCAAACTCGCGAGTGCGGTGGCCGGCTTCGGGATGCTGCTGCGGAATTCGCCGCTCAAGGGCACACTCAGCTACCCCGCGGTGATCGAACTGGCGACTCCGACCCTGGCCCACGACCCGTACGGAGATCGAAGGGAGTTCGTCGAGCTGGTGCGCAGGGCACAGGGCCTGTCCGCCGCTCCCTGATGATCTGCACAGTCCGTCCCAGGACTCCTCACCCGGCCGGCTCACGACGTTCTCAGGGCGTGGCCGGCCGGATTCTGTTTCAGTTCAGAGAAGTGCGGATCACTCGGTTCAGATCGGGGTCAAGTTGTATCCGCTGACGTCCGTGGTGATCGCGTACGGCCTGCCCTCGGTCCCGACCTTGGGATACCAGCGCAATCGCTCGAAGACGACGTTGATGTTCGAGACCGCGATCGGGTTCGTCTTGTTGACTGGGTCGAAGCTCACCCGGAAGAGGGGGGGATTCTTGAACTCATCGAACGCGGCGTAATAGGACTGGTACTGCCCCGGGCGGAGCGTGAAGTTGAAGAACTGGCCGCCACGATAGGTGCTGGCCGAAACGCTGAAGGTCACCCTGCTGTTGGTCGTGTTCCAGATCGAGATGACGCCCCAGTCCCGGAAATTCGTCGGCAACGCGCCCTGGCCGCCGGGCCCGCCGAACATCACGATCACGGGGCGATTCGAGGCCCGGAACGGCGAAAGGCCGCCCGCGAGACGTCCAGGCTGCATTGCTACAGCCCTCGCCACCAGGGGAGAGACCATCGGCGGAGCCGTTGCCAAAACCCGCTCCTCCGCGCATTCCAGGCGGGGTCGCAGGGCACGAGACACTCGTTTGCTCATGATGCTGGTCCAGATCGAGGAGTTCCCGAGGGATGTTAGCCCGTCGACGCGGGCACACGCCGAGGGTCGCATGACGGCTGCGTTCGACTCCGTAAACCTAGCACACGAAATCAATGCATGCAACTATCTGACCTGTCGAGTCGGTTCCCGACCAGTCCCGGAGTCGGACAATCTGGTTCATTCGCGGACCTGGCCCTCTCCCAGCACAATCCACTTGGTGCTGGTGAGTTCGCGGAGGCCGCAGGGCCCGCGGGCGTGGTACTTGTCGGTGCTGATGCCGATCTCCGCACCGAGTCCCAGCTGTCCGCCGTCGTTGAAGCGTGTGCTGGCGTTGACCATCACGGCCGCGCTGTCCACCTCCGCCACGAATTTCCTCGCAGCAGCAAAGTCGCTGGTCACGATCGCGTCCGAATGAGACGAGCCGTGCCGGCCGATGTGCTCGATGGCCACTTCGATCGACTCGACGACCCCGACGGCGAGAATCTTGTCGAGGAACTCGGTGTCCCAGTCGGATTCTGAGGCAGGAACCATTGAAGGGACGATCGAGCGGGCCTCGGCATCGCCGCGGAGCTCGACTCCCGCGTCCCCCAGGACTCGTGCGGCCCGGGGGAGGACCCGCGGGGCGATGGCACGGTGGACCAGCAAGGTCTCGGCGGCGTTGCAGACCCCAGGGCGCTGGGCCTTGGAGTTGAGGATGATCCGCACGGCCATCTCGGGTTCCGCCGACGCGTCCACGTAGACCGCGCAGATGCCCTGATAGTGCTTCATGACCGGCATCCTGGCCTCGGCGACGACCCGGCGGATGAGGCTTTCGCCCCCGCGCGGAATCGCCAGGTCGATGAACTCCGGCAGACCGAGCAGGCCGCCGACCGCGGCACGGTCGGTTGTCGGCACGAGTTGCACGGCATGCTCGGGTAGGCCGCTCACCTCGAGGACATCGGCCAGGACGCGATGGAGCGCCTTGTTGGAGTGGATCGCCTCCTTGCCTCCCCGGAGGATTACCGCATTCCCGCTCTTGACGCACAACGCGGCGGCGTCCACGGTGACGTTGGGTCGGCTCTCGTAGATCATGAAGATCACGCCGAGCGGTACGCGTACCTGGGAGACATCCAGTCCGTTGGGCCGTCGGCTGGAGGAGACGACCTCACCAATCGGATCTGGCAGTGCGGCCACCTCGAGGAGGGCCTTCGCCATCTCCTCGATCCGCCTGGGATTGAGCTTCAGGCGGTCGATCGCGGCGGATCCCAGGCCGAGTCCGGGCGCCGCGGCCACGTCGATGGTGTTGGCTTCGAGGATCTCCGCAGACCGGTCTCGGAGCGAGTCGGCCGCCCGCAGCAGCCAGTTGTTCTTGGCCCCACCCGAGGCGAGGGCGAGCCGCTTCGACGCGGCCCTGGCCCGACTGCCGAGCGTCCTGCAGAGGTCCTGGATGGATGCCGATTCTGTCTCGACCTGTACGGATACCATGGTCCGGTCTTCGCCGCTCATGCTTCTGCCTCCCAGCCTTTCTGTGCGCCCCAGACGGCGAGCGCGTCGGACATGGCGCGAACGTCGTGGACCCGGACCACCCGCGCGCCCGAGACACACGCGGCGAGTGCAGAGACCGCGGAGGCCACCATCCGCTGTCCCACGTCCTGCCCGGTGAGCGTCCCGAGGAAGCCCTTGCGCGATGTGCCGACCAGGAGCGTACAACCCAGGTTGGCAAATCGACTCAGGCTCCGCAAGAGTTGCAGGTTGTGCTCGAGCGTCTTGCCGAAGCCGATTCCCGGGTCCACGGCAATCCGGGCCCGGGGGATGCCCCGGGACTCGCTCCAACTAACGCGCTGCTCGAGGAACTCGAGCACCTCCGCCACCACATCGTCGTAGTGAGGAGCCCGCTGCATTGTGGCGGGCGCCCCTTGCATGTGCATCAGCACAACTCCCGCACCGGACCGCGCGATCACTTCCGCCAGCCCCGGATCGCCCCGGAGCGCGGTGACGTCGTTGATGATCGATGCGCCCAGTTCGATGGCGGCTGCTGCGATGTCGGCCTTGGACGTGTCGATGGAAAGGGGGATATTCAGCTCGGCGGCGAGCCGCTCGACGACGGGCAGTACACGGCGGCGCTCCTCCTCCGGAGAGACAGGCAGCGAGCCCGGGCGGGTTGACTCCCCGCCCAGGTCCAGAATATGCGCCCCCTCCGAAACCAGGCGGCGGGCCTGGACCACCGCGTCCTCCACGGTGGGGATCTTCCCGCCATCGGAGAAGCTGTCCGGCGTGAGATTCAGGACGCCCATGATACTTGGGCGGCGGTCGACCTCGTCAAGGAGGAGGCGTCCCCTGGCTTCCCATCGAGTCATGGCGCTGTTACCCGGATCATCGCCGGTTCGCCGGGAATGACATCACTTCAGGTCTGCCTCGGTAAACCAGGGTTGCTCCATCATATCGACGATCTGGGCGGCAAGCCTCCGGTTTACATCATAGTAGGCGGTCATCGCGGTCTCGCCGACTTCCGGGACGAAGTTGACCGTCTCCGAGATGAGCGTTTCGGCCCGTTCCTTCTCGGCATCCGTCGGTGGATTATGGGTCCACTTCACGCTGGCGGCGATCGTCGCGTTGAGTTGCCGCGGCAGGTTGAAGGGGCTCTCGACGATGATGTTCTTGTCCGCGAAGTTGATCGTCCCCTCCAGGATGGTGTCGGCGTCTTCCGGCCGACCCACGACCTTGTATGGGGTACGGTTCCTGATCTCCCGCTGGATCATCTCGGTGAGATTCAGGTTCAACTCCCGGCGGAAGGATTGCGTTCTGAAGACCGGCACGAAGACCGTGTGGACGCTCTTGTCGAATGGAGCCCGGACGGAATAGCCGCAGCCGCAAAGCCCGATCCCGAAGACCACGGCCGTGACCAGCACCCGGGCCAGGCCCCCCGGCGCGGGTCCCGTGCCCGGGGCTTCGTTGGATCCGGAGCGTGAGTTACCGGTTCCGTGCATCGTCCTGGCTCCCTCCTGCTCGGCACAAGCCTCCGCGCGACCAGCCGGGCTGCTCAATTCATCCCGCCGGGCGCCATTCCCATTCCGCCCATGCCGCCCATCGCTCCCATCGGACCGGCGCTGTAGTACGGGTCGGTGGCGCCAGGCTGAACCATGATCTTGCTTGGCTCGGTCGGCTTCCTGGGCAGCTTGGCGAGCTGCGCCAGTTCGTTCTTCGCCTTCACAGCCCAAGGGCTGTTCGGCCAGCGCTGCGGGATCTTGCCGAAATAGAATTCCGCCGAGGTCACCTTGCCCGTGCGGCGATAGTATTCGCCGACCTTGTAGGTCCGCTCAGCCTCCTGGTCGTTGATGATGTCCAGGGTATGGTACAGGTCGTTGTAGCTGGCCTGCCGGTCCGGGAACGAAGACATCGTCTGCTTGACGAGTTCCCGCGCCTTCTCCAGGCCAGAGCCGTCGTAGTCGGGTCCCAGGTAAGCCTTCAGCCGCGAGTCGATGGCCGCGTGCTGTGCCTTCTGGAGGAACGGGCTGCGGGGGTGATCGGAGATGAGCTGGTCGTAGTAAATCGCCGCCGATTCATAGTCCTGCGTATTCGTGTGATGTTCGGCGATCTGGAGCACGGCGTCGTCTGAGAGCGGCCCGGTCGGGTCGTGATGCCGGACGTGTTCCAGCGCCTTCAGTCCGCTCCCCTGGGTGTCGATCAGGGGCTGTTGCCCGGTGAACCGGGAGTACCAGGGCAGCCTCTGCTCGGGCTTGACCTTCGGATCGCCCTGGCTGAGCCACATCTGGGCGAGGGCGTACTCCCGGCTGACCAGCTTGTCCAGGAACTCAGTCCCCGGGTAATCGGCGAACAGCTTCTCGAAGCTGTCGTTTGCCTTCACGTATTTCTTCTGCTGGTACTGGCTCTCGGCCAGGTAATACTGAGCCTTCTCTCCCCAGTGAGTCCCCTTGCGACGTTTGGCGATCTTCCAGAACGCGGCTTCGGCCTCTGCGAGCTTGCCCTGCTTGAAGAGGGCCAGGGCGTCTTCGAGTTCCTTGTCGGCCTCCGGGTCCGTCTTGGGCTTGAGCATCGGCCGCCAGCCGTCGGAGCCGAGCACCAGAGGTGATGACGATTTGGAGGAGGGCACGTCCGCGTCCTTGCCCTCGGGAGCGGGCTCGCTTCCCTTCGGGCCGAGCCAGCGGCCGAGGAGTCGACGTGGCTCCTCGACCTTCTCGGACGCCGTTCCGTTCTTCTCTTCCTTCGTAATCTTCTTCGCCAGGCCGGGGTCGTAGCCGGCTCGCCACTGGGCAAGCGGGACGTTGAAGCTCTGGCATCCCGTCGCCGCGCAGGCCAGCAGAGGGACGACCAGCACGCGAAGGATCCATCCCTCGCCGCGGGAACGCGGTGCCGGCGGCGTTGCGATCACCCGCCGGCGGTCGGTGGGAGCAGGGCGTGGCTTGCACACGGTTTTGTGTCTCACCTCGGGACCGGCAGAGAAGCGACCGGGGACGTCGACTCAGCCCCCCAGGTAAGGCCAGATCCTGGGCCGATGGCCCAGGAGATGGCTGATGACCGCCCCGATCGTCTGGCGGGCCGCCCCGAGCCCCGAGATCCTGGGATCGGGGGAGAGCCCTCGCCATTCTCTGCCCGGACTGGCAAGGACGCGGATGGTCTCGAGCGTCGTGCGCGAGACCCGGTTGACGTGGGGCTGTCCAGGACGGCAGGCGGTGCAAAGAACGCCTCCCGTCGCGAGACCGAACGCCACCTCTCCCTCGGAATCCACCGGCGCCCCGCACTGGGAGCATCGGTCGAGCGCCGGCATGAACCCGAGTTCGCGCAGGCACGCCAGCTCGAACCTCAGGACCCTCCGGGTCCGCAACTCCGGGTCGCCCAGATGCCGCAAGGTGATCCTCGCTGCGTCGAACAGCCTGGGGTGCGGGTCGTGATGGTCAGTCAGGTCGGTCAGCAGTTCGACGATATAGTAGCCGGCATACAGGGCCGCCAGATCGCGGCGGAGACATGCGAAACGCTCCAGAGGCGCCGCCTCGGTGAGGAGGTCCAGCGACTCGGACGCCTTGGGAAGCAGCACGATATCCGAAACGCCCAGCAGGTCAAGCCCACCCTGGAATGGCGACTTGAGCCGTCGGGCTCCCTTCGCCAGCGCCGAGATCTTCCCCATCTCGCGAGTGAATAAGGTCACCACCAGGCTGGTCTCGAACACCTCCACCGTCCGAAGCACCAGTGCGAGCGATCGATTCGCGGGCATCGCACTCCACCTCCCTGCGATCCGGGCCGATCATCCACGAGGATCTGGTAGCAGATCATATCAGATGACGTTCGCTTTGAAGCGGAGGTCCGAAAGTCCCGCGCCGCTCGCTCAAGACCCGCGATGGCAACACGTGGACTTGCCCGCGGCATGGACGGTCCCGGCGTAACCGAGGCTCGCCGGCCGTGAATTCTGCTACAATTTCCCAACTGGTGCTCCCGAAGAGGTGAGCATGCGCGAACCTCCAGTCCCGGAGAGAGACCGATGACCGAGAAGCGCCAGGCCACGATCCTCGGCCCGGACGATGGGGAGATGTTCGACGCCGTCGGCGACCGCTATCGGTTCTTGGCCACGCGCGAGGTGACCGAAGGCCGCTACGGGATCTGGGAAGCCGTGGTTCCCCCCGGCAGCGGACCTCCTCCCCACCTGCATACCCGGGAAGAGGAGGGCTTCTACGTGATCGAAGGTGAGGTCACGATTCACGTCGATGGCCGGAAGGTGGTCGCGACCGCCGGTTCCTTCGTTAACATGCCGGCGGGAAGCACGCACTGGTTCCGCAACGAGTCGGATCGGCCCGCGAAGATGCTGATCCTGGTCGCCCCCGGCGGCATGGAATCCATGTTCCGGCGGACGGGCAGACCTGTGGCCGATCCCGCGACGCCGATTCCTCGGCCTTCAGAGGCGGAGATCCGAAACATCCTGGCCGTCGCCCCGGAGTTCGGCATCGAGATCAAACTGCCGGGCGGGCCGTCGGGTGGACATTGAACCGCTCGCTCCATGACGAGAAGCATCCCTTGGCACGGATGCAACCAGTCGAACCGAATCGAGGTTGTGAGCATGAGCAACGAAGGCCATACCATACAGGAAGAACTGCGCGGCGTGCTCCTGTTTGTCGGGGCCATCTGGGGAGTCTACTTGCTGAAGTTGCTCTGGCCGGGCCTGGAGACCTACGGGCTCGTCCCTCGACGATTGATCGGGCTGGTGGGTATCCCGACGATGCCGTTCCTCCACGGCAGCCTGACGCACATCCTGGGCAACACGATCCCGCTGTTCGTCCTCCTCATCCTGCTCGCGGGTTCCCGGGCGCGCTCATGGGAGGTGGTCATCGATATCGTGCTGCTGGGAGGCCTGTTGCTCTGGCTCTTTGGCCGCCCGGCTGTCCACGTCGGCGCCAGCGGGCTTATCTCGGGATTGACAGCCTTCCTGATCCTCTCGGGTTTCCTGGAGCAACGAATCGTGCCGCTCTTGATCGCCGTGATCGTGGGGTTCCTCTACGGGGGATCGTTGATCCTCGGGGTGGTTCCCCGATTCCACTCGAACGTCTCGTGGGACGGGCACCTCTGCGGGGCGATTGCCGGTGGCGTCGTGGCCTATGTTCTGGCGCGGGACTCCAGGCGGCGACCCGAGTCAAGCTCGACACTGGAGGTGTCGTCGCCTCGGCCATGACGGATCCCGCCTTCCGAACTTGCCAAGTTGAAGGGATTGGATCGGTCCCGGCACAGGATGGACCGGTGGATGATGGTTGGGCATCCGACTATCCGCCCTCCGTCACGGTGCTCGCGGGTTGGAGGTCCATACGGACGCGGCGGATGGAATGATCCCGAACATCGAGGACCGTGAATTCGACTCCTCGATAGCGGAACGTCGTCCCCTCCTCGGGGAGCCTCCCCACGGAATGGAACGCAAGGCCGCCGACGGTTTCGAAGTCCTCCTCCGTCGGGAGGTCGAGGTCGAAGCGTTCGTTGAGCTCCTCGAGGGTCAGTGTGGCGTCGAGTTCGTACCGAGAGCCCCCGAGGGGCGTAATCGACTCCTGGGGGGCCGGGATGTCGTGCTCGTCCTCGATCGGCCCGACAAGTTGCTCCAGAAGATCCTCCAGGGTGACCAGCCCGGCCACGCCGCCGTACTCGTCGAGGACGACCGCCATGTGGGTACGGCTCCGCCGCAACTCACCGATGAGCTCGAACGCATTGGCCGTCTCGGGGACGCGCAGCGCGGGTCGGACGAGTTCGGCAGGGGTGACCTGATCCAGGACACCGGATTCGACAATCCGTTCCCAGAGGTCCTTCCCGATCAGGATCCCGACGATGTCGTCGCGATTGGCGCCGAAGATCGGGATCCTGCTCCGACCACTACTTCGGAATGCGGCGGCGGCCGAGGCGGCATTGACCGTGACGGGTAGGCTGACGATGGCGGATGCGGGGATCATCACTTCCGAGACGTCCATGCGGCTCAGCTCGACCGCGCGCTGGAGGAGGTGGCGCGTGCCTTCCGGGAGATCGGCCTCGACGTCCTCCGTGCTCTCTCCCTCCTCGGTCGGGATCTCGACCTCGACGCTTGCGGGACGAGAATTGGTCTCGGCCCCAGGAGCGAACCTGCCCGTGAGATACTCAAGCGCATTGGCGGCGCGCTCCATCGGCCAGGCGGCGGCCCGGATCAGTGGGGTCAGCGGCCAGAATCGGTCGACGATCGGCTCCGCGAAGACCCGGCCGATCACGCCGGCCATGAGGTAGCCGACCCCGCCCACGAAGAGGACCAGGATCGCTGCCCAGAACAGGCCGACAGGGGCGGCCGAGCGATCGAGGACCACGCCGATGATGACGGCCAGCAGGAGGCCGCTGCTGACGGCAATGGTCTCCGCGCTCCGCTCCGTGCGCTCGTCGAGATGGGCCACCTCGGAGGCCCGCTGGGGGTGGCCGGCCTCGTGGGCCCGCTCCTCCAGCAGACTTCGGGAGTACGATCGCAACGCACGGGTGAGCATGACCGCGGCGACGTGCACGAGCAGCGCGGGGAGGCCGACCAGGGCGATGAGCGCGGATGTCAGGTCGGGCACGTCCTCAGCTCCCGTCAACCGGCGACGCGGCGTGCCGCTCAACCAGGGAAAATGTGTTGGGCAGGCCCTCCCGCCGAAGCACCTCGTCTTCTCGACGCCTCATCAGCTCCCGCTCCTCTTCCGATCGGTCGTCGTATCCGCAGAGGTGGAGCAGCCCATGTACCACGTAAAGGGCCAGCTCCGCTAGCGGGTCCGCCCCGATCTCGGCGGCGGTAGCCTTCGCCATCTCGGCCGAGACGAGCAGCTCGCCCGCGAAGACCGTGGCCCCCGGCTCAGACAGCGGGAAGCTGATCACGTCGGTCGGCCAATCGTGATCGAGATGATGTTTGTTGATGCGTCGAATGGTCTCGTCGTCCACGAGCGCCATCGAGACTTGCGCGTGCCGGATACCCTCTCCTTCCAGGACACGGCGGACCAGGCCCACGATCCCTTCGTGATCGACGGCGAACTTCCCCTGCGTGTCGGAGAGTTCCACAACGATTCTCCGGGCGGGCGAATCGTGACGGCGTGGCGAGGATCTGGGGGCGAACCTGGGCATGGACGAAACTCGAGGGGCGGTCACGCGGTGCGCTGCTCGGGGTACTTGACCCGGCCGTGGTAGATCCCGATCAGCGACTTGATCAGGCTGTCCCGGATCTCGGCGATCTCGCGGAGGGTCAGGCCACATTCGTCGAACTGGCCGTCGCGAAGTCGCTTGTCGATCAGGTCGCTGACCAGCCCCTCGATCCGGGACGGGGTCGGCTCGGAGAGTGACCGGCTGGCGCTCTCCACCGAGTCGGCCATCATCAGGATCCCGGCTTCGCGGGTCTGGGGCTTGGGCCCGGGATATCGGAACGCGCTCTCGTGCACCGTGGAGCCGTCCTGGCCCCCGCCGTTGCGGCGATTCGCCTCGTGGAAGAAGTACTCCACCAGGGTCGTGCCGTGGTGCTGCTCGACGAGGTCGAGAATCGGCTCGGGCAGGTGATGCTGCCGACCGAGGTCGAGGCCGTCCTTCACGTGGCCTATGATGATCAGCGTGCTCATCGCCGGCGCCAGGTTGGCGTGCCGGTTGACGGCGCCGACCTGGTTCTCGATGAAATAGTGCGGCTTGAGCATCTTGCCGATGTCATGGAAGTAGGCTCCGATCCGCACCAGCAGGCCGTCGGCGCCGATCCTCTCAGCCGCGGCCTCCGCGATCGCACCTACGGTGATCGAGTGGTTGTGTGTCCCCGGGGCCCTACGCACCAGCTCCTGGAGCAGAGGGTGGGTGATGTCGCCCAGCTCGAGCAGGCTGATCCCGGTGACGATGCCGAGGGCACTTTCGAGGAACGGGAGGCTGCCGCCGAGGAAGAAGCCCGCCATCAGGCCCCAGCCTGCCCGCCAGAAGCCGTCGCTGCGGATCAGGTCGATCGGCTGGTGCTCCCAGAGGCCGGTGGCCCAGGTCATCACCAGGTAACCCAGGGCCGCCGTCGCGCCGACCTTGATGAGCTTGGTCCGGCTCCGCACTTCGTTGAGCGCCAGCACGCCCGCCGCCGTCCCCCCCATGAGCACCAGGAAGAGCGAGAGCTGCCCGCCGAGGGCGACGCAGGTCAGCAGCGAGAGGCCGAAGGTCGTCATGAGTGCGAAGTTGGGATGATAGGCGATCGCCAGGATCATGGCCACGATCGCCACCGGCACCAGCTCCGCGTTCCAGGTCTGCGTGGAGAGCAGCCGGACGATCGTCATGCAGACGACGACCAGGCCGCAGACGATGGCAATGTGCCTGAGGTTCCCGGATATCTTGGGCTCGTGCCAGTAGGCGTAGTATCCGGTCAGCAGGAACAGCGCGGCCACCACCGTCAGGATGCCCAGCAGGCGCCGGAGTTTCTCGGCGAGCGCGCGGTCGGCCGCCGCCTGCCCGTGTTCCATCCTAAGGAGGATGAGTTGCTCCTCGCCGATGGCCTGGCCCTGCTCGACGAGGACCTCGCCCCGTTTGAACGTGTCGAATTTCTCACCCACCGCGGCGCGTGCGGCCTGTCGCAGGGATGCCGTGATCTCCGGTTCGTAGGAGAGCGTCGGCCGGCTGTCGACCTTGTCGGCCACCAGTTGAAACAGGACTTCGCCGAGGTGCGGATTGGTGAACGCTTCAACGAAATCCCGATAGACCGGGCCGCCCGGCTTGACGATCCGCTCGGGCACGACCCGTTCGCGGGGAACCTGGCGGGCTTCCTCTGGCGGCTCGTTCACATTGTGTACGGCCAGTACGGCGCTAGCTTCCTCAGTCCGCGGCAGAGCCTCCGGCCCGAGAACGCCGGTGGAGAGGAGCGGAGCGAAGGCCTTCTGGATCCGGACGTGGAGATCATCCCGACGCTCGGGAGTGTCGGTGGCGGCCTTGATGTCGAGGAAAGTCTCGGGCCTGAGCTTCCATGTCGCCCGGACGGATTCGGGGACATCTTCCAGCCTGGCGGCCTTCGCGACGGTCATCGTCAGATCGTCGAGCCGGTCGGCGAGTTCCTTGATGGGTGCCGGGTCATTGACCATCGACGGCGGCACCTTGTCCGCGGCCGCCTGTCGCTCGTTGCTCGTCTTGGTCTGGTTGCGGAGCCGGAACTCCTTGACGTTGACCCGGACCTCGCGGTCCGGTCGCTGGCCAAGGCGATAGGTGAACGGGGCGCCGGTGCCATGCACGATCGCGGTCGTCACCAGCGTGCTGGCCGCCAGCAGCGAGAGGCAGACCACGCGTGCCCGCTGCCTCGCCAGACGGCTCTGCTTGTGGGAATCGGAGGGTAGGGTCCGGAGCTGGGCCCTGGGAATCCGCGGTCTACGTTTACCGATGCTCATGGAAGCGGCTCTGCGCGGCGTGGTCAGCAGTGAGACGCGCCCCACGCTGAAGTGCGCCGACGCCCCGAGGCGCCGGCTTCGCGGTCATCCCCCCTCGTCGCTCGATCGTCGCATCTCGCACCGATCACTCCACCATACGACGACGGGGGAACCGACTCGCCCTCACTCCGGGGCGTTCGGGCCGGCCCCTGTGGAGGCCGGCGGGGTACCAGGGGGACTGATCGCTTGATTAGCTCGGGGCTCCCGATCGCGGCCCGCCTCGTCCTCCTCATAGGCATTGACGATGGCCTGGACCAGGGGATGCCGGACGATATCGGACCGGTCCAGAAAGACGGTCCCCACGCCCGGCACTCGGGCCAGCCGTTCCACGGCATCGGCCAGACCGTTCCTGGTAGCCGCGGGCAGGTCCACCTGCGTGACGTCGCCCGTGACGACGATGCGGGCGTTCTGACCCATGCGAGTCAGGAACATCTTCATCTGCGGCACGGTCGCGTTCTGGCCCTCATCCAGGATGATCATTGCGTCATTCAAGGTCCGCCCTCGCATGTATGCCAGGGGGGCGATCTCGATCAGGTCGTTCGTGGTGTACCGCCGGATCTGGTCATAGTCCATCAGGTCGTGGAGCGCGTCCAGCAGGGGGCGAAGATACGGGTTGATCTTCGCTTCCAGGTCGCCTGGAAGAAACCCGAGGTGCTCGCCCGCCTCGACCGCCGGACGCACAAGGACGATCTTCTTGATCTGGCCCCTGCGCAGGGCAGCGACGGCGCGGGCGACGGCCAGGTATGTCTTGCCCGTCCCCGCGGGCCCGACACAGAAGACCAGCTCCTTTTCATGAAGGGCCTTCAGGTAGCGAGCCTGGCCTTCCGAACGGGCGCGGACGACGCGATTACCCTCGCGGATCTCGACGCGGTCGGATCCTCCCGGTTCTTCGGCGTACAGGGTCTTTTCGATGAGCTCGGCGACGTCCGATGAGAGGATGGTCTTTCGCTTCTTGTAGAGAGAGCGGAGCGATTCGAAAATCTGGCGGGCAAGTTCCACCCGATCGCTCTGGCCGTCGAGCCGGACTTCGCCGTGGCGGGCTAGCACCTTCACTCCGAGTGCGTCGCGAATCTGCCGCAGGTGCTGGTCCCTGCTGCCGAAGACGGCGAGTTCTTCGGCATGGCCTTCGAGGGTGATCGTAACTTCGGGCATGCCTGGTCTCGCGTCGACCTCCCCGGGGGACACACACTCCGAGCCCGTTGCCTCGGATTCAGCACTCCTCGCGGGAGCGGCCGACCACTGTTGTAATATTATGATAGCCGATAGGGTTCAAACACAAAATCGGGAAAATCGAGCTCGGGGGACCCGAGGAGATCCGCGAGCCCGTCCGGCTCAGGCGGTGACGCACAACCAGTAGCCGAATGCGACCGGCCCGGCGAAGAGCAGCGAATCGAGCACATCCAGGACTCCGCCGAAGCCGGGAACGGCCGACGAGGCGTCCTTCCGCTCGCAATCACGCTTGATCATCGACTCCATCAGGTCGCCGAGCTGTGCGGCGACCCCCACCAGCAAGCCGTATCCGAGCGCCGCCGGGATGGTGATCGGCTCAATCCCCGCGAGATGGCGGGCGAGGCCGAGGACCAGCAGCGACGCCGATACCGCGAAAACCAGGCCCCCGACTGCACCTTCCACCGTCTTGTTGGGACTGAGTGACGGCCAGAGCTTGTGCCGCCCGGCGATCCGACCGACGGTGTACGCTCCGGTATCGGCCCCCTTCGCTGTGGCGACGAGGAAGATCAACGCAGTGACGCCTTGGTGCGGCCCGTCGAGCCAGCGGAGTTGAATGACAAAGCTCCCGAGCAACCCGAGGTAAGCCACGGCCAGGATTGTCCCGGCGATGGTGGCCATCGTCCTCCCGGGCCTGACGAATTGCACGCTCTGGACGATAAATGTAACCATCAGGACGCCCACGAAGCTCAGGAACGGCCAGGCCAGCCAGGCGACCGGCGATCCTGTCTGGGCCACCGCGAGGTCACTTTGCTCGCCGCCGGCCAGATACTCCGAGACGTGGGGCATCCAGTTCGAGAGCGTCAGGGCAAGGACTCCTCCCATGACCGTGTTCATCGATGGTCGCGCGATTGTCCGGCTGAGGAGCCCAACCAGTTCAATCCCGGCGGCCGTCAAGGCGCTCATGCAAAGCAGAAACCAGAACGGATACCAGGGGCCGAATGACTCGTCGACAAGGAGGACGCCGAGCGCGACGGCGATCAAGATCATGCCGCTCACGACACGGGCCATCAGCATGGTACGTTGGACGCTCGGTGGCAGGGTATGGAGGCTCCAAGCCTTAATACTGGCGTCATCGCTTGGATAGCTCTCGGGGCTGAGGAGGGAGACGGGATTACAATCTAGCTCTTTCCACCTTTGGTCGCCAGAGGAGCTTCCGGGAGGCCGCCGAACTTTCGGTGGCGAGACGCATAGCCCACCAGGGCCCGAAGCAGGTCATCTTCTCGGAAATCCGGCCAGAGCGTCGGCGTCACCCACAACTCGGTGTAGGAGACCTGCCAGAGGAGGAAGTTGCTGATCCTCATCTCACCCGCGGTCCGGATCAGGAGGTCCGGATCGGACATCCCGGTCGTGTACAGGTAACCTGCAAGGGTGTCCTCATTCACGTTCGCGGGCTCGACGCGGCCTTCGCGGACGTCCTCGGCGAGTTGTCGCGCGGCATCGCCGAGTTCGGTCCGACCTCCGTAATTGACAGCCAGGCAGAGTACCATTCCGGTGTTCCCCGCCGTCATGGCGATCGTCCGGTCGAACTCGGCGAGAACCTCGTCGGGGAGCCCGTTCCGCCGGCCGATCATCCGCAGTCGGATGTTCTGATCCATCAACTCCTGGCGCTCGACGATCAGGAAGTGGCGTAGCAGCCTCATCAGGAACTTCAATTCCCGCGGTGGACGCTTCCAATTCTCCACCGAGAAGCAATAGAGGGTGAGCTGCTCCAGCCCCAAACGGCAGACTTCCTCCACGACGGCCCGTACGCTCTGAATCCCCCGACGATGGCCGAAGATGCGGGGCAACCCGCGCCGCTCCGCCCACCGGCCATTCCCGTCCATGATGACTGCGATGTGCCTGGGGAGTTGCTCCGGCTTCAGGCCGTGAGCCGCGATGCGAGCCAGCCCCTCCGAGGAGATCGACGCGCCGTCGTTCAGAGTCGTCTGCATGGACACCCCAGGTTCACCCTCGCCTTCCTCGCCCGGAACTTGAGTCCGAATCCGACACGCCCGGGGAGGGAAGATCAGTGTGGCTTGAGTCGGGTCACGGGGATGGTCTGCGTTCGGTCCGGACCCACCGAGACGATCGAGACCGGGACGCCGACTTGCTGCGCGACGAACCGGACATACGCGCCGGCCGAGTCGGGCAGATCGTCCCACTGCCTGATCCCCGTGATGTCCTCCGACCAGCCGGGGCACGTCTCGTAGATCGGCGTGCACCGGTCGAAGTCGCCGAGGGAGGCCGGCAGCTGATCCACCCGCTTCCCGTCCCGCTCGTACGCGACGGCGACCTTCAACTCGTCCAGCCCGCTGAGCACGTCCAGGAGCATGATGCAGAGTTCGGTCGCGCCACTGACTCGCGCCGAATAGCGGACGGCGACGGCATCGAACCAGCCGCACCGACGCGGCCGGCCGGTCACCGTCCCATACTCCCGGCCAACCCGGCGGATCCGCTCCCCGGTGTCGTTGTCCTGCTCGGTCGGGAACGGGCCGCCGCCGACGCGTGTGGTGTAGGCCTTCACGATGCCGATCCAGCGGTCGATGTGCCGGGTCGGGACGCCCGAGCCCGCCGCGATCCCCGCCGCACTGCTATTGGAGCTCGTCACGTACGGGTAGCTGCCGTGGTCGATATCCAGCAGCGAGCCCTGCGCCCCCTCGAACAGGAGCCGCTTGCCCCCGCCAAGTGCTTCGTGCAGCCAGGTTGTGGTATCACGCACGAACGGGCGGAGCTGCTCCGCATAGCCGAGATATTCGTCGGCCACCTCGCGCGCATCGAACGGCTCGAAATCCGGCAGCATCGCCGCCAGCAGCCGGTTCTTGAAGGCGATGATCCGGTCGAGGCGTTCGCGGAAGGCCGCGGGATGATAGAGGTCGGTCACGCGGACGCCGTGGACTCGGCCGACCTTGTCGCGGTAGCACGGGCCGATGCCCCTGCGGGTGGTCCCCAGGTGATCCGCCTTGGAGGACGACTCCTCGGTCAGCCGCTCCTCCGCGAGGTGATAAGGCATAATCACATGAGCACGATCACTGATGTGCAGGCGTCTGCCAAATTCCACTCCCTGGCCCGCGAGCCGTTCGATCTCCTTCATGAGCGCGGGGGGATGCACGACCACCCCGTTGCCGATGACGCAGTCGATCCCGGCTCGGAGGATGCCCGTCGGGACCAGGGAGAGTTTGTAGGTGACCCCCTCGTGGACGACCGTATGCCCCGCGTTCGCCCCGCCCTGGTACCGCACGACCACGTCGTGCTGGTCGCAGAGCAAGTCCACGATCTTACCCTTGGCCTCGTCGCCCCACTGGAGGCCCACCACACAGCTCGAACCCACGGCATCTGCTCCGAAGCGTACGGCGATCCGGCGGACCGCTTGGCATGGCAAAGTTCCAGGGTACCCACGCCTCGCCGGGCCGTCAATTCGGCGCAGGCTTGCCGCGCCACTCGAGCCCCCCGGCGAGGGGCTCGGAAGCGAATTCCATGTGGATCACGCGGCGGTGGCCGTCGCCCGTTGCTGACGCGGAAGCGTGCAGGATTAGCGGCCGCATGACCACGGCCCCTCCCGCGGCAACCAGGCACGGGACGGCCCGCGTCCCGTACCTCGCCACCCGGGCGTTCACCTCGGCCGCGGAGAGCCTGCCACTGGCGTGCGAGCCGGGAAGAACGCGCATCGGCCCGCTGTCAGGCACGCAGTCGTCCAGATGTAGCCGCACCGTGAGCATGCGGCCCAGCAGGTCGCCCGGCGCATGGGCGTGATCGACGCCCGCCTTTCTCGTCCAGGGTCCATAGCCCGCCACGTCGCGACGACGCCGCACCGCCACGGTCACGTCCTGGTGCCAGGGGAGGTTCCAGTTCGCGGTCGCCGTCTTGTCGAAGTACAAGACCCTGACCGGGAACGCAGCTTCGCCGAGGAGTGGGGTCACGAGCCTCCTGACGCGGGAATTGGAGCAGCCGGTGCACCGCTGGCACCTCTTCTAGAGGTCGCGGGCCCCGTAGATTTCTCGGTCGCGTCGAAGGACGCCCGATCCCACACCGCGGCTGAGGCGGGCTTCACGTCCTCGATCAGGGCATGAGCTTCGGGCCGCGTGATCACTGGAGCGACGATGGCGTAACCGTCCACCTCGATGCGCCGACAGAAATCGCTTGGTAACTCCATCAGAGGGTCTCAGTTCATCAACGCCCGGAACTCGTCAAACAGATACTGGCTGTCGTGCGGACCGGCGGAGGCCTCGGGGTGGTACTGGACGCCGAAGACGGGGAGCCGCTTGTGCCGCAACCCCTCCAGTGTGTTGTCGTTGAGGTTGACGTGGCTGAGCTCAACGTCGCCGGGAAGCGTCGCCGGGTCGACCGCGAAACCATGGTTCTGGGTGGTGATCTCGACCTTGCCGGTCCGCTCGTCACGGACCGGATGGTTGGCGCCGCGGTGGCCGAACTTCAGCTTGAATGTCCTGCCGCCGAACGCCTGGCCGAGGAGCTGGTGGCCCAGACAGATGCCGAAGATCGGCACGCCCCGAGCATCCGCGGCCTTCCGGATGAGGGTGCGCAGCTCCTGGATAGGTTCGACCAGGGCGCTTGGATCTCCCGGACCGTTGGACAGGAAGATCCCGTCGGGCTGCTGCTCCAGGACCGCCTCGGCAGGAGTCGAGCCCGGCATGGCCGTCACACGGCAGCCGATGTCAACCAGATGTCGGAGGATGTTCCATTTCATGCCGAAGTCGAGTGCGACGACGTGTGGCCGCCCGGCTCCGGTCGATTCGCTGCGTCGTCGTTCCGCATGGACGCTCCCGGCGATCAGCCGATGGACGTGATAATCGCGGTCGAGCCCCGGCTCCCAGGTGAAGCTCGCCTCCGGCATCACCTCGCGGGCCAGATCCCGGCCCACCAGCCCGGGACTCCGACGGGCCTTCTCCACGAGGCTGGCATCCTCGAGGTCGATCGTAGAGATGACGCCCTTCATCGCACCTAGTTCCCGGGTGCGACGCACCAGGGCGCGCGTGTCGATCCCCTCCAGACCAATCACCCCGTGGCGATCCAGGTACGACTGGAGCGACCCCTGTGCCCGGAAGTTGCTGACCCGTCCGCTCAGCTCGCGAACCACGAAGCCGCGCACCCAGGGACGGGCGCTCTCGCCATCCGCCTCGTTGATCCCGTAGTTGCCGATCTCCGGATAGGTCATTGTCACAATCTGGCCGTGGTAGGACGGATCGGTCAGCACCTCCTGGTATCCCGTCATGCTGGTGTGCTTTCACCACGACCTCACCGTCGACCTCCTCGCGCCGAAGGCACGCCTGCGTAGACCGTTCCGTCTTCAGCCGCCAGTTTCGCCATTTCCATCGCCGATCCCCGGGCCGTTTCGGCACTGTTGCCGCTTCTCGATCCCGTCAAACCGAACCACTTACGGATCAAGTGCTCATGCCGAGTCGGGTCACCGCGTGACCGGGACCCCGACGCCGCGCTCAACGGACCACCGACGGCTCGGGGTCAGCATCGCCGGACGCCTGACCCAGGGCTCTGGCCTTCGTGGAAGGCACCGATCGCCCCGAGGGCGAGCCTCGCAGCCAGTCCGCGAGCGCCGCCGGGATGATCGGAAAGCGCGACGATGACCGGCCCGAGGCTCCAGCCTGGCTCCGGGCCGCAGAGGACGATCGCCGGTGCGATGCTGATCGCCGCGAGCACGCCGCAGGTGAGCAGGGTCCGCGTAGGGATGCCCCTCCCCCCGGCCTCGGCGAGCGCCAGCGAGCGGCGACGCCCCGCGCCAAGTAGCCTGGCCTGCTCGATTCGACGCTCGTGGGCTTCGGAATGCGTCCTCACGCTGTTCCTCGCAATGAAAGCCGGCACATAGGCCAGGCAAACGCCGAGCACGATGAGTGAAGCACCCCCTTCAATCGGATCGAGGTTGCCGATCCATTCCAGCACGGTCGATACAGGTCCGAGCTGCCCATTCGACGCATTGCCGACGAGTCTGACCGCCAGCACCGAGGTGCGGATGAGCGAGAGGACGCCGATGCCCAGGACCAAGGGCGGCACGGACTCGTGGATTCGCAGGGCACGCGACCGCTTCCTCGGAGCCCGCCGTCCTGACGAGAACCAGGGCCCGACCCGACACGATACGAAGAGGACCAGGCAGACGGCGAGGGCAAGCCCTGCCGTCCGGGTCACGACACCGGCCGGGGAAGATCCGGCAAATCCGAGAGTTGCGACCGCATCGTGCCCGTCAGGTTGGGTCGCACGCGTGTCGATGGCAAGTCGCGCCAGGCCGACCAAGGGGAGGACGCAGAGCACCGCGGCAAGGCACAGTGCGAAGACCGCGCCGGTCGCGACCCTGCCCGAGGTAGGGGCCTCGGGACGGACTGCGGCCCTCCAATCGGCCTGGCCGCTCGGAGTTCCCTCTCGCCGTATGGAGCGGATCCGGAGACCCACGAGCGACCGGATGGCCAGGGTCGCGACCAGGACGAGCAGCGCCAGAGCCGCAACCCTCGGGAAGGGATCGCCCACCATTGTCCCGACCGTGACCTGGTATCCGACCGTGCGCCGCAGTCCCAGGACGAGCGGCGTCCCGGGATCAGCCAGTATCATTCCGAACAGGCCGCATGCGGTCCCAAGCACGCGGGGCCGGATCCGTGGCCAGGTGAAATCCAGCCAGAGGCGCCACCGGCCCGCTCCGGCCATACGAGCTGGCGCTTCCCAATCGGAAAGCGGGAGTTCGAGCGCCCGGAGCGTGACATCCAGCACCAGAGCCGAGCCCGGGATGAGGGCGGCCCAGGCCCATGCGCCCCACCGCCAGCTCGCGGGGAACCGCGCCGGGGGGCCACTCGGGTCGTTCTCAAGCGAAGACGAGCCAAGATCGAGCATGCCGAGGAGTCCGATGATTCCGAGGGCGAGGAACGCTGGAGGCATGACGGCCAGCGATGCGAGCAGCCATCGGAAGATCGATCGGCCCCACAATCGACGGCGTGCCAGCATCCCTCCCAGCAAGGCACCGATCAGCACGGAGGCGATCGAGATTGCCGTGGCCACCGCCACACTCTGTGCCAGAGAAGTCGCGATCAGCGGGTCGTAGATCGCGAGCACCAGCGGGAAGAGCGAAAATCGAACCCGCCCCTCGGGTCCGACGTCCAGCGTCGCCGCCGGCACCAGGGAGAGGAGCGGAGCCAGGAGCAGAAGCCCGGCGGCCAGGCCGGCGATCCTCGTCAGAAGTCGGCTCATCATCGTCGGACTCGGTCCAGGATGCGTTGCAGCGTCCGTTCGATGGTGGCATCCCGGGGGCTGGCTGACAATGGACCAGCGCGGGGCGGCTGTCTGGAGTCGGTGCGAGGTGAGGCTCCCTCGGACGTGATGGCCGGGTAGCATGAAGTGGGGTGCCTGGGTAGCAGGGCCGTCCTCTCGGCGAGGCACCGGGCCAGGCCTTCTCCGACAGGGAGTGAAAACATGCGGGCTTATCGACTGGTCGAATTCGGCGGGCCGGACGCGATCCGAGCCGAAGAGCTCCCGGCTCCCGAGGCGGGGCAAGGGCAGGTGGTCGTGAGGATGAGGGCCGTCTCGCTGAATTACCGGGATCTGCTGATCTCCAGGGGGATCTACAATCCAAAGCTCCCGCTGCCGCGGATTCCAGTTTCGGACGGCGCGGGGGTGGTGCAGGCCGTGGGCCCTGGCGTCACGCGGTTCGGGCCCGGGGATCGGGTCTCGGCCAGTTTCATGCCCGGGTGGGTCAACGGGGAGATCGACGACACCAAGGCCCGTTCCGCGCTCGGCGGCGAAGTCGACGGTCTGCTAGCGCAGGAGGTCGTCTTACCCGAGGACGGCCTGGTTTCCATTCCGGAGCATCTTTCCTTCGAGGAGGCCGCGACCCTGCCCTGCGCCGCGCTGACGGCGTGGAATGCGCTCTTCGCGGCCGGCGGGCTCAAGCCCGGGGATACGGTCCTCACTCAGGGCACGGGCGGCGTCTCGATCTTCGCCCTCCAGTTCGCCCGCATGGCCGGTGCCCGCGTGATCGCGACATCCAGCCGCGACGAGAAGCTGGACCGGCTCCGAGAGCTGGGCGCCTCCGACGTCATCAATTACCAGACGAACACGGACTGGGACCGCCGGGTCCTGGAGCTGACCGGCGGTCGGGGCGTCGATTACGTTGTCGAGGTCGGGGGCGCGGGGACACTCGCGCGCTCCATCCGCGCGGTCCGCCGCGCCGGATCGATCGCCCTGATCGGCGTGCTCTCGGGAATGGGTGAGGTGAACCCGATGCCGATCCTGATGCGCGGGATTCGGGTGCAGGGCATCTTCGTCGGCTCGCGCAGCATGTTCGAGGCGATGAACCGGGCCATCAGCGTCGCCGGACTCAGGCCGATCATCGACCGCGTCTTCGCCTTCGACCAGGTCGACGAGGCCCTCAAACACATGGAGAGCGGGAACCACCTCGGGAAAATCGTGATCCGGGTCGACTGACCCGGAGCCGATTGCGCTCAAGAAAGATTGGCGACGGCGAACTTCCCCGGCAGCAGGGCCACCGATTCGGGGGCGACCGAGAGGGTCAGGCTCTGGCCCTCGCGTAGGCCGACCGAGTGGACCTGCAAGGCGCGGACGATGATCGGCCAGTCCCCCGGCCCGCGGAGCTCCAGTTGCCGGGTATCCCCCCGGAAGACGATCCGCTCGATGGTCGCTGGGAAGCGGTTCCAGTCGGGCGGGATAGTAGGGCCGAGTGACAGGCTTTCCGGTCGGATCGAGACCGTGACCGGCATTCCCGACATGAGCCCGGGCATCGTGGCCCTTGCCACGAGCCGACCGAGCGGCGTGCGGACCACAACCTCGCGGTGCCGCTCGCCGACGCCACCATCGACCAGACCTTGCAAGAGGTTCGTGGGCCCGAGGAAACGAGCGACGAACGCGTCGGCGGGCTGGCAGTACAGCTCCTGGGGCGTCCCCACCTGTAGGATCCGGCCGAGGTCCATGACCGCGAGCCTGTCCGCCTGGGCCAGCGCATCGGGCACTGACCGGGTGAGCAGCAACGTGGTCAGCCCAAGGTCGCCCCGGAGCCGCCGGATCTCGTCCCAGGCCTC
>JAXMBE010000075.1:0-41136 GCA_046349995.1 Isosphaeraceae bacterium
CCCGCAACCCCACCCAACCCGTCGTCATCATCCGGGGCCAGTTCCCGATCCGGGGCAACGAGACGGCTCTCGACTCCATCCTCCAGGCCGGTCTCCGGCGGAACCGCCGCGTTCTTGGAGCGACGATCGACCTCGCAGAAGATGACGCCTGCGTCGCGGTCGTCTTCGACGAGACGCACAGCGGTGGGACGATGCGGCCTCACTCGACCTTGATCGACCTCCGGTCCGCATGGACCCGGCCGAACATGTCCTTCGTACGGACGTGGATCAGATGGGTGCCGGGGGAGGGATTCGCGGGGAGGGTCCCGCGCCAGATGTGGGGCGACTTGATCGCGTCGGGCAAGGGGATGAAGGGGATGTCCATGATCCGCCGCCGGGCCCCACGCTCGTCGGCCTTCGGGGTGTCCTTCGCCTCGCCCGCCTTGCCCTGGGCCGAGCGACGCGACTCCTCAACCTCCACGGCCGCCGCCAGCAGCGCGTCTTCGCGGTTCTTCGCGGCGAGGTAGGCGGGATCCTCGACGGCGTATCGCTCCAGGCGGACCCAGTCTCCGGCCTCGCCGAACCGCATCTCGACGACCGAGCGCTCCGAGCCCGCGAAAACGTTGACGAGCACCTCGGTCTCGCCAGCGGCCGCCGCCGTCACACGCTCCGGAGCGTAAATGTTCATCTGATAGTCCTTCGGTCGCGAGGCCGGGCGGAACTCGATCTCGTAGTGGTTCCCGTCGAAGGTGAAGATCGAGTAGCCGTTGGGCGCGCCGTCGCGCATCGTCGTGTGGGGGATCCCGCGCTCGTCGGGGGCGCCCCGCCACCAGCTCCCGCAGACGGTCACGTTGACCGCGTGGTGGTGCGGCTTCGGTCCGCGAAAGCCGTCGTTGTCGTCGATGAAGATGTGTTCCTGATAGTGTGTGTGCGCCGAGACCGACATCGCGAAGGGCCGCTTCTCGATCAGCTCGTAGAGTTCCTTGCGGTCCTCCACCTGCGTGAGGGGGATGTGCATCATCAGGACGACGAGCTGGTCCTCGGGGATCCGCGAAAGGTCCTCTCGGATGAACGCCATCTGGGCCTCGCCCAGGCCGCCGACGTAGCCCCCGCGGCCGTTCGCGCCGATCGACCAGCGGACGTCGTCGAGGACGAGGAAGTGGACCGGGCCGTGGTCGAACGCGTAGTACGACGGGCCGTAGATCCGCTCCCAGGTCTCGTCGGAGTGCCTGTCGTCCTTCGCTTCCTGATTCAGGTCGTGGTTGCCGATCACGTTGTACCAGGGGATGTCCAGCAGGGCGATCACGCGGTTGAGCGGCCGGAAGACGGAGAGGTCGTCGAAGGCCACGTCCCCGAGCGTCACCCCGAACGACGCCCCGATCGTCCGGTTCTCGAGGATCAGCGGCTCGACGACGTCATGGGCGATGTACTCGACCTCCCGGACGTCCCGCGGCTGCGTGTCGCCGAAGAAGAGCGCCTTGAAGACGTTCGGCTCCCAGCGCCGGTACAGCGGGAAGTCGATCGAGGCGGGGAGGGGGCCCGTCGGCTTGACGCCCGCGAAGCGGAGGTCGGGCGGCGAACCCTTTGGCTTATGAATATAGTAGAACCTGGGAAGCTTGTGCTCGTCGACGGGGGTCATCCAGTCGCGGGGCTTGAGCACGAAGACGATCGTGTCGTCGTCCACCGCGATCTCGTACCGCCCCTCCCGGTCGGTCTCGACGATGTCGCGGCCGTTGGAGACCCGCACGCGGGAAATCCCCGGCTCGTCCGCGCCCTTCACGCCGTCGCGGTTCCTGTCGTGGTAGACGACGCCCCTGGCACGCGCGTTCGAGGCCGAGGCACGGTCGGGGGCGTGGTGCTCGTGCTTCTTTCCTTCGGGAGGTTCGTGGGCCGGGGCGGGGCGAGTCGCCCACAGGGCGAGCAGGGCCGGGACGAGTCGAAGCGCGGACGTTCTTCTGAGTGAGTTCACCGATCCGAATCCCCGTGCGAGTTCGAGATCCCAACGGCCGGGGAGATGTTCGCTCCCGGACCTGCCAGGCCGCATCATCGCGGATCGGTCGGACCGAGTCCAATGAACTTCCGATGAGCCCCGCCGCGACGCGAGGCGATCGGTAGGCTGACGGAGCCTCCGACTGTCGACCTCGCGATTGACCGCGGCAGAGCGTGTGCGCGGTCGCGGCAATGGTGGCCCTGGTTCTTCCTCCCCAGCCGTTTCGTGCACGATCTGCGTGACTGCGCCATCGCCCTCGCCGCCCCACGGGGCGAGAGGACTTCTTGCGTCCGGCTTCAGGGAGAATCCGGGACGGCCGGGGAGTGGTCGCCCGGCTTTCCCACGCGCGGAGACTACGGACGCAGGAGACGGATGAACCCGGCCTGCTCGAAGTGATGGTCCGTCGTGAGCGCCTCCCGGAGATTCCGGTCCGACATGAGCAAGAAGCTCACGGCATCGGCGAGCGAGTAGGTCTTGTCCGCTCGCTGGTGAAGGAAGGCCATGGCTCGGCGGTGAAGGGCTTCGTCAATCCAGACGATCTCGATGTAAGGGATCGCCAGGAGGGTGTCCACCGCGGCCAGAATCTCGCGCCGTCCAACTCCCCTGGCCGTACCCAGAGCCACGAATTCCGCAAGGACGTAACCGTGGGTCAATGACCAGTCTGTGGACTCGAAAAGCTGCCGGGCCACTTCATGGGCCGCCTCCGCCCGATGGAACAGGCAGAGGAGGCCGGAGGTATCGAGGAGCATCATGACGGCTCATGAGGACTGGCATACTCGCGTGCCAGATCGGCGTCGATTTCCTCGTTATCGACGCCAGTGGCCCGGCCAAGGGTGAAAATGTGGGCCGACAGCAACTCGCGAGCCGCTTTTCGCTCGGCTTCGGTCCCGCGCCGGTGCTGCGGGGGCAGGTGCGAGGCGATCCACTCAGCAGGTTCGACGCCCTGGGCCTGAGCGGCGACCATCAAGGCGTTGAAGATCTCTTCAGGTAATTCAAGCGATCGGGGCATTGTGGGGTTTCTCGACCGTCGTCCGACAGAATCACATTTATTCTATCCGCGGCAGGGAATCGCGAGAAGTTCGCCGGTGTCGATGAACTTCGGCCTGTTCCCGGAGGCCCGGGACTCCCTCCACCTCAGGTTGCTTGCCCATCGCCAGGGAGCGTTTTGGACCAGAAGGAGAGAGGCCTGACGCTCCGATCGATTTGGAGAACCGATACCGGCGCGAGCGATCTCCCAGCAATGAAACGGGGGGGCACGGCCCCCCCGAATTCAACGCCTCCTCGTCCCCCGGCCGCAGTCGTCTGGCCGGCGGCCCACTCAGGCGTCGATCCGGTTGGGCATCGGCACGACGGGCGAGAGCAGGCCCGCCTTGGCGGCGGCGAAATAGACGGCGAAGCCGACGATGAACGCCGCCACGGGGGCGGCGGGGACGCTCGGGATCGCGGCGTTCCAGGAGTGCAGGTTGGGCAGGATGCCGACGACGAAGCCGAGCGCCCAGGCGATCCAGCCCGCCGGGTTGAAGCCGGCGCGGGGGCCGGTCCACCGCTTGCCGGAAAGGAGGTAATCGGCCACCATCGCCCCGCAGATCGGCCCGAACGATGCGCCGATGACGCCGAAGACGGCCGGCAGGTTCGCCGCCACCTTGGTGATCGCCAGGGCCATGCTGACGATCGCTCCGATCCCCACGGAGACGAACGGGTTGACCTTCGGCATCACGGTCTTGAAGCTGTTCGCCGCGATGAACGAGGAGAAGCAGGCACCCGGGAACGCGGCCAGCGTGAGGCCGATCATGATGATCGCATACACGAACGACGGCAGCTTCAGCGAGAGTGCCGTGGTCATCATGTGAGAATCCGGGACCGTCGACCCCACCACCCCGGACGCCCGGGCGCCGGCCACGGCGATCACGGAGATCCCGGCGGTCAGGACGATGGCCGCGATGATTCCCGTGAGCCCGCCGGTCTCGACGTCCTTCTCGTCCACGCTGTTCATGCCGAAATCGACGCCCGCGGCGCCGGCCGTCGCGAAGAAGCCGACGATCGCGCCGATCATCATCAGCATCCCGACGATCGTGCCGCCGGCCTGCTCGGAGGCGGCCGTCGTGGTGTAGCTCAGTGCCGATCCCCCGAACAGGAACAGGCCGATCAGCAGGACCACCAGCGGGATGATCGGCAGGTAGGTCGCGACCTTGGCGACGTACTGGATCCCCTTGAGCCCGACGAACGCCGCCCCCGCCGCCCAGAGCACGCAGAGGGGATAGAAGAGCCACGGCGCGTACAGGCCGTTCGCCAGCGCCTGGGACGAGAAGAAGGTGTTCACACCGAGCCAGCCGAACTGGAGGATCCCCATCAGGAAGCCCGGCATGAGCAGGCCGCCGACCGTGCCGAAGGTGGACGTGCCGACCACGTAGAGCGGCAGCCCCGTCTTCTGTCCGAGCAGCCCGGGGACCAGATAGAACAGGTAGTGGCAGATCACCCCGGCGATCACGATCCCCAGCAGCGTCGCGAGCAGCCCGGCCGTGGTCAGCCCGTTCTGCGAGATCGGGTCCCAGAACGCGAACCAGAGGAAGATCCCCGCGTAGGTCGGCGCCGTGTTCTTGAACCAGGGCGCCCGGTTCGTCGGCGGGTTCGGTTGCGCGCTGGCGATGTAGTCCGGGAGCGTGCTGGGCGTCGTCGTGGTTGGTGTGCTCATGGTCGGGTGTCGCCGGATTTCGGGGGAGGCGTGATGGCGGCCGGAACGCTCGGTGCATCACACAACGCCCGTAAGGCAGTGTCAAGTGGGCACCTTGCCCGGCCCGCCGCCGCCCTCCCCGGCCCTCGCGGGCCCGGCGAGCGAGCCCCCGGCACCCCGCCGGTCGATCGGAGTCAGTCAGTCCGAAGGAATTCGCTTGACACCCGGAGGTGGCCCCCCCAGGATGTTGTCTGACAGTTGTCAACGGACTCCGCCGACACCGCCTTGTGGAGGACTTCGAGCGATGCTCCGGACCGACCGACGCGGCTTCACGCTGATCGAGCTACTCGTGGTCATCGCGATCATCGCGGTGCTGATCTCGCTGCTCCTGCCGGCGGTGCAGGCGGCGCGCGAGGCGGCCCGGCGGATCCAGTGCACGAACAACCTGAAGCAGCTCGGCCTGGCGGTGCACAACTACGAGTCGGCCGTCGGCATGCTCCCCGGGGCCGGCTACTTCAAGCCGGGTCAGCTGATACCGATGACCTCCTACTCCGTCCAGGCCCGGATCCTCCCCTTCCTGGAGCAGGCGTCGCTCCACGACGCCCTGAACTACAGCATCCCGTTCAACGCCCAGGCGACCATCGCCCAGATCCGGATTGCCATTCTCCTCTGCCCGAGCGAGATCCGCGGCGAGCCCAAGGTCACGCCGACGATCACCCACCGTCCGCTCAATTACGGCATCAGCATCGGGACGTGGCTGGTGTGGGACCCGATCACCCGGGACTGGGGCGACGGGGCGTTCGGCATCAACGCGACCAACCGACTCGCCGGCATCACCGACGGCCTGAGCAACACCATCGCCTTCGCCGAGGTGAAGACCTATCAGCCGGCCCTGCACGACGGCGGCCAGCCGACCGGCGTGGGAGTGCCGCCGCCCGAGTCGCCGAACGAGCTGGGGACCTACCCCGGGACATTCTCGCTCGACTGGAGCCACACCGAGTGGGTGAGCGGCCACATCCTCCACTCGGGCGTCTCGACGGCGTTCCCCCCCAACACGGTCATCCCCTTTACGGACGGCGGGAAGCTCCACGACATCGACTTCACCGCCAGCCGGCTTGGGACTTCCGATACGCGGCAGACCTACCTGGTGGTCGGCTCGCGGAGTCACCATCCAGGCGGACTCAATGCGCTCCTGCTCGACGGCTCGGTCCGGTTCGTGAAGAGCACCGTCGCGCAGGCGACCTGGCGTGCCCTGGGCACTCGGGCCGGCGGCGAGGCCCTGAGCGCGGACAGCTACTAGTTCCGCATCCAGCCGAAGTTGGTGGGACGTGGCCGACCAGACCCTTCTCCCCCGGCGAGGGGGAGAAGGTGGCACGCAGTGCCGGATGAGCGACTGTGTTTCTCGCCGGGGTGATTTTCGATCGTCTTTCCAGGAACACCCCGGCGTTCAACACAGCCCCTCTTGGTCCTTCGGACATACAAGGTGGGACACATCGGCCCCGTCGAACCGCTCTCGCTCCTGGATATAGGCCTTCGACCAGATCATCTCCTCGGCCGGGCATAGCTTGACCCCAACCCCAAGGAGCTCGCCGTTCGTGGCGTGGGCGAACCACTCCTCGTCGACCTCGGCCACGCCGTTGCCCGATCCGTAGATCAGGTCAACGAAGCCGTGCTCGCCGTGCGCCTTGGCGAGCCAGTGTGGGAAGGACAGTTCGGTCCGGTAGCCGGCCGCGGCGAGGGCCTCGAGGATCGGATCCCGATCGGATCTCCTGATGAAGATGTCCAGGTCCTTGGTGTGGCGCTCGATGCCCGTGTGGACCGCCAGTGCATAGGCGCCGCCCACGAGGAACGGGATCCCCGCCTCATTCAGGACGGCGAGCGTCCGGATGTAGAACTCCCTCGTTTCCGGACTCAACCCGACCGGCGTCAACTCCATCTGCAGAATCCTCCCGTCCCCATCGATGGCAAATGCAATGCCGTCCGGGCATGGGCTTTGCTCTCCGCAACTTGACGGCGAGATTCGCCAGTTGAAGTCCACTTGCGATGAGAGGTGTCGATGCCCGGGGCGAGGTCGGTGGTACGCGTCGCGGCGGTTGGGGACCTTCATTGCAGCAAGAAATCCCAGGGGCTGATCCGCCCGGTCTTCGAGCGTTGCCCGGAGTTCGCCGACATCCTGGTCCTTTGAGGCGACCTGACCGATTACGGGCTCCCAGAGGAGGCCGAACTGCTCGTCCAGGAACTGTCCGTAGTCGGGAACCTGCCCAAGGTCGCCGTGCTGGGGAATCACGACTTCGAGTCCGGACGCGAGGATGAGGTACGGCGGGTGCTGACCGACTCAGGGATCACCTTGCTAGATGGCGACGCCGTGGAGATCCTGGGCGTCGGATTCGCCGGGGTCAAGGGCTTCGCCGGCGGCTTCGGACGGGGAACGCTCGGCTCCTGGGGCGAACCGGTGGTCAAGGCCTTCGTGCAGGAGGCGGCGGACGAGGCGCTGAAGCTCGAAGCGGCCCTGGCGCGGCTCCGCACCGGCAGCCGGATCGCCGTGCTGCACTACGCCCCGATTCGAGAGACCGTGGAGAACGAGCCGGTCGAGATCTTCCCATTCCTGGGCTGCGGCCGCCTCGAAGATCCGTTGAATCGCTATCCCGTGACGGCGGTCGTCCATGGCCATGCGCACAACGGAACTCCGGAAGGGCGTACGACCGGTCAGATCCCGGTCTATAACGTCTCGCTTCCTCTGATGCGCCGCATAAGGCTCGAGGAACCGCCATTCCTGATGCTGGAATTGCCTGACCCGGTCGAAGGGGATGCACAAAGCGAAGCCTGATTGGCCCCCCGTATAGGCGAGTACCGGCGGCCCTCAGCCCCCGGGTTTCGGGGGGGCGGCGAGTCTCCCAAACGTGCATCGATGAACGCCTCAGCCAGATTTCAAGCACACCGGAACCCAACGAAAGGTGTCGTAATGTCGCGAGGTCGTGACAGCAATCGGGGGAAGCCATGGGGTTTCCAGGGTAAATCGATGGGTGCATGTGCGGACTTCGGCCGGCTATCCGTCATCGCCGACTTCCGGGCTGGAGTGGAACGCTCGACCGATGAAGATCATCACCCGGGCCGACGACTCGTCGGCCGATCTTGACTACCCTCAGCGCGAAACCGATCGGCTGATCGTCGCAATCGACCGGCGAACCTGACTTGAGATGGCTCGCTCCGTCAGCTATACAATAGGGTTTCCTTCCGAAATTCTCATGAATGGGATGGGATCGTCGTGCTCGGCTGAATCGAGAACCTTAGAGGAGAACGCATGGCCAGTCGTCGTCGAGGGAAAGGCCGCCGCAAGGTCGGCCGAAAGAAGCGTCGGATGCGGAGCCGGATCCGCCATCGCAAGAAGTAAGACAAGATACGCCCCGGCTTGAACCCCGCCGAACCGTCCTCGCATGGGCCGTCTCGTCTCCCACCCGACCGTGCGAGCGATCATGCCGGCAGAATTGCCTGGCGACATCGCGAAATCGTCGCGTTCGCCCTGCTCCCGGACGACTCCGGATGCGGGGCCGTTCGCATTTGAGGACCGACAGAATTCCGGTTCGACCGATTTGTCAGGAGTTGCGCCGCTCCCCTATGATTGAGGATCTGGCATTTCGATCAGGTCTCCTCCCAGGTACGAAGAAGGAGCGGCCCATGGATACCCCCTCCGACGAGATCCGATCGCCGGCACGGGTCGATCATCGGCCCTCGGCCGAGTTACTGGAGTCAATTCACCCGTTTCCGGGGGTCTACCGAATCAAGGCCATCGGCACAGCCGGCGACGATTTCGAGCGCCGGGTGGTGGAGGCGGCCGTCTCACAACTCCCGGCGCGATCCGACCTGGATTACTCGATCCGGAGCACGCCCGGGGGTCGGCACATCGCGATTACCCTGGACATCACGGTCCAGACGGCTGAGCAGGTGCGAGCGGTCTATGCGGAGATCCAGGGAGTCGTGGGGCTCACACTCCTCTTCTGATTGTCCAGCTCGGGCGATGTGGAACACGTTCCCCATTCGGCCCCGCCGGGATAGAATACGGCCCCTGCCGTCGTACGCCGGGCGCCTCGGGTACCCGCCTCCCCCCCGACGGCCGTCTCCGGTCCTCCAACCCTGGCGGAAAAGCTCCCTGATGAGTGATCTCGCGACCCCAACGCAGTGGATCGACGTGTTTCACTGTGACGATCCACGCGACGCGGTCCATCAGGCGGTCGCCTGCCTGGCCCAGGGGGGGGTGATCGGGCTGGCGACGGAGACGTCCTACGGACTGGCCGCCAGCGCCCTGCACGCGGAGTCCGCCGACCGGCTCATTGAACTGGTGGGCCAGTCCGCCCGGCCGCTGACTTTGATGATCAAAGGCCCCGACGAGGCCTCCGACTGGGTCCCCGGGATCCCTCCGGTCGGCCATCGACTGGCCCGGCGCCTGTGGCCCGGGCCGCTCAACCTGGTCTTCCCTCCGTCGATGGCCGACGGTCTGTTGACCCGGCTCCCCCGCCGGGTCCGGGATCTGCTGGGGACGGACCAGTCGCTGGAACTGGGCAGCTCGGGGGATCCCTTCTTCAGGGACATCCTGGAGTTCAGCCCGGCCCCGCTGGTCCTGGGGACGCTCGAAACCAACTCCGGCCCAGTGGTCTCTCCGGAAGCCCTGCGGGGGCTCAGCGGCCTGGAGATGGTCATCGACTCCGGTCCGACCGTGTCGCCGGGATTCTGCACTCGCGTGCGGATCGACGAGGGCTCCTGGTCGATCGAGCGTGCCGGCGTGATCGACGGCCGCACGCTCACCCAGATGTCGGGCATGATCCTGCTCTTCGTGTGCACGGGCAACACCTGCCGCAGTCCCATGGCCGAGGGGATCTGCAAGCTGCTGCTCTCGCGCAGGCGAGGGTGCTCCATCGAGGAACTCGAGACCCAGGGCTTCCTGGCGATTTCCGCGGGCGTGGCGGCGACGACGGGGGCCCCGGCGGCCGCCCACGCGGCCAGCGTGCTGCGCGCCATGGGAGGCACGCTCGACGATCATCGCAGCCGCCGCCTGACGTTCGAGCTCCTGAAGCACGCGGACTTCATCTTCGCGATGACGGCCGACCACCTCGACGCCCTGCTCGACGCAATGCCCGGGGTGCGAGACCACGCCTTCCTGCTGGATCCGGACGGAGGCGACGTCCCGGATCCGATCGGCGCCGACGAGGCGACCTATCGACAGACCGCCCGGCGGATCGAGCAGATGCTCGAGGAGCGGCTGAATCAACTGGGGATCTGAACACGACGCCGGCAATCAGCGCGCGAGGGTCCGGACCAGCCAGCCGACCACGCTGACGACGATGCCGATCACGATGCAGCTCGTGATCGGGAAGTAGATCCCGCCGTTCTCTCTCTCGATGACGATGTCACCCGGCAGTCTTCCGAGCCGGGGCAATCCGGGCGCGAGGATCCAGACCAGGCCCGCCCCGGCCATGATCAGGCCAATGATCACCAGCACCCATCCGAAGCCGCTGCCTCTTTCCGGCCCATCCATTCAGTCACTCCTCCCGGCTTCACCACCCGGCCGAAGCGGTCGATCAACCCGCGACGAAGGGCCGTGAATTCCGCACTGGAAACCGCCACGCCAATTCCCCCGAGCGGGGAGCCGGAGACCTCCTGCAACACAGCGTTCCATTTGACCCGTTCTTCGGAAACGCGACAATGATGTGGGTCGAGCAGAGCGAGGGCCGGCGAGGACGTCAGCCATGCAAGCCGCCGCGAGCGAGAAATCGCCCCGCATCCAGCGGGAGAAGCGGACAATCGAGGTCATGATCGGGATCTATTGCCGGGGCCGGCATGGGCAGGGCCGGCCCTGTTCCGAGTGCCGGGAACTTTTGGACTACGCCCATTGCCGACTGGACCGTTGCCCGTTCGGCGAGCGCAAGCCGACCTGCGTAAACTGCCCGATCCATTGCTACCGCCAGGCCATGCGCGACCGGATCAAGGAGGTGATGAGGTATGCGGGCGCGCGGATGCTCACGCGGCACCCGATCCTGGCGGTCCTACACCTCCTGGATGGCCGCCGATCGCGGCTCCGGAATGATGTCCTGTGAAACCCCTTCTGACCCTCCGGTCGCCCGCGATCCCTGAATAAAGCTCATGATCGGCAGGCACGGCAGGACTCACGGCCCGGACAGGCTGTCGGACTTGTCAATTCGTCGGGGGATGCCAAGAATGAACGAGCCGGAGTCTTCGTTGGTGCGAGTTTCCCGGTCTGGCTCGTCGCCCGTTCCGGGCTGGGCGCAAGACGTCCTCCGGGCGCCCCTCCGGCGATCGTTCGATGGCATGCTGGAGGTGGCTCGGGATGGCCCTCAGTGAAGTCGGTTCGCCACCCAAGCCGCCGCCGCCCCCGGACGAGTCCACGCCAGTCCATCGCCTGGGCGAGCAGGTCTTCGACACGGTCGCCGATGTCGGAGATACCGCCCTCTTCTCGATCCTGACCTTCGCCTGGATCTTTCGCCGCCGTCCCCGCTGGTCGGTCCTCGTCCCGATTTTCTACGCCATCGGGGTGCAGAGCGTGTCGGTGGTGGCGATCACCGGCACCTTCATCGGCATGGTGCTCGCCGTACAGGCGTACCATTCCTTCCAGATGATGGGTCTGGCCACGCGGCTGGGCTCGGTGATCAACATCTCGGTGGTCAAGGAGCTCGGCCCGGTGCTCGCCGCCACCATGCTCTCCGGCCGGGTCGGCTCGGCCATGGCCGCCGAGCTCGGCACGATGAGGGTCACCGAGCAGATCGACGCCCTCACGGCGCTGGGCACAAATCCGATCTACTACCTCGTCGTGCCCCGTTTCCTCGCCTGCCTGCTCCTGATCCCCCTGCTGACGCTGATGGCGGATTTCATGGGCGTGATCGGCGGCGCGGTGGTGGCGACGCAGGTGCTTGGGGTGGACTCGTTCGCCTACTGGAAGCACTCGCGCGACTTCGTCGAGAGCCTGGACATCTTCGCGGGCGTCTTCAAGAGCTTCTTTTTCGGGGCGGCCATCGCGCTGATTAGTTGCCACCGCGGGTTCAACTCGGGAGCCGGCGCCGAGGGCGTGGGCCGGGCGGCGACGGAGGCCTTCGTCTTCTCGTTCATCGCCATCCTCTTCCTTGATTTCGTCCTCGGACTGGGCTGGAACACGGTCTATAACTCAATCTGGCCGCAGGCCCAGGGGCTGCTATGAGCGACGGCGTCGCGACCCCCGCGGTCGACCAGGCCACGCTCATCGAGCTGCGCGACCTGAGCATGCGGTTCCGCACTCAGAGCGTCCTGCGGCACATCAAGGTCGAGATCCACCGAGGCGAGACGGTCTGCGTGATCGGCGAGAGCGGCTGCGGCAAGACCGTGCTCCTGAAACTGATCATCGGCCTGCTCCACCCGACCGAGGGCTCGGTCCATTTCGACGGCCGGGACATCGGCGGGATGGGTGGCAGGGACCTGATCAAGCTGCGCCTGCGGTTCGGCTTCCTCTTCCAGATGGCCGCGCTGTTCGACAGCCTGACGGTCTACGACAACGTCGCCTTCGGGCTTCGCGAGCATCACCTGTGCTCCGAGGAGAAGATCCGCACGATCGTGGCGGATCGGCTCCAGGAGGTCGGCCTGCCGGCGGGGCTGGAGCGAAAGAAGCCGGCCGAGCTCTCCGGCGGCCAGCGCAAGCGCGTCGGCCTCGCCCGGGCGCTGGCACTGGACCCGGAGGTCATGCTCTACGACGAGCCGACCACCGGGCTGGACCCGATCATGAGCGACGTGATCAACGAGCTGATCCTCCAGACGCAGGGCTCCAAGAAGACGACCGGCGTGGTGGTGACCCACGACATGAAGACCGTGACCAAAGTTGCGGACCGCGTCATCATGCTCTACCCCCTGGCCCGGCTCGAGCCGGACGAACCGCAGGTGATCTACGACGGCCCCCCCGAACACCTCGAGGAGCACCACGACCCGCGGGTCCGCCAGTTCGTCCGCGGCGAGGCAGGCGAGCGGCTGCGGGAGATGGCCCAGTCGCGGGTCGGCCAGGCCTAGACCACGCGGGGGAGGGCCCCGATCCGCATCCCTTGACCCAGCACAGAAGCACGAGGTCGCGATGAACGAACGGGTGATGCAGTTCCGGCTCGGCATGTTCGTGATCGTTGCGGGGCTCGTCCTCACCATGCTGATCGTGTGGTTCGGAGAATCGCCCGCCCTCCTCCGCGACCAGGTCTACGTCAAGGCCCGCTACGCCGAGGCGCCCGGCGTGCTGGAGGGCGTGGCCGTCCGCAAAAGCGGCATCCGCATCGGAGAGGTGGTCGGCATCGAGTTCGATCAGCGACCCAACCAACCCGACGGCGTGCTCGTGAGCCTGGCCATCGAGCGCAAGTACCCGGTCCGAGAGGGCTCAGTCCCCCGGCTCAGCCGGTCGCTCATCGGCGACGTGACGATCGACCTGCTGCCGGGTGGCGGCGAAAGCGACCTCGCGATGGGCCGGACCACGGCGGAGGCCCCGATCATCGAAGGGGACGTCGCGGCCGATCCGTCAAAGGCCCTCGCCGCGGCGACCAAGGCCTTCGAAAAGGCCGGCGATACCTTGAATTCCATCAACGAGGCGGCCAGCGGTCTCTCCAAGATTTCCAAGAACGCCGAACAGCTCGATACGTTCCTCAAGACCTGGACGAAGACGGGCAACGACCTCTCCGACGCCTCCCGTAGTATCGACGGCTTCCTGAAGACCAACGAGGCCGGCTTCAAGACGACGCTGGCCGACATCCAGACGGCGGCCGAGAAGCTCAACAACACGCTCAGCCCCGAGACTCAGGACGCCTTCAAGACCGGCATCGCCCGGCTCTCCTCCGCGTCCGCCCGGATCGACCAGCAGCTTGCCGACGCGGCCCCGCTGATGAAGGACCTGGGCGCCTCGCCGAAACACGCCCCGACCACGGACTTCGGACAGAGCCTGCGGCGGATCAACCGCATGGCGGCCGACCTGGAGCTGCTGACCGCCACGCTCCGCACCCGACAAGGGACGCTGAACACCGACGGTTCGCTCCAGAAGCTGCTCACCCAGAGCGACCTGCACGACAACTTCAACGCCCTGGCCCTGAGCGCCAACCAGACACTCGGCCAGCTCAAGACGGTGCTCACCTCCTTCCGGGCCTTCGCCGATCGTGTCTCGCGCGACCCCGCGGCCATCTCCCGCGGGGTGCTCCAACGCTGACACCGCCTGGCCGGAGAAGCGAATCACTCGCGCTCCGCGAGTTCGGTACGTCGTGGCCGGCTGCTTGACTCGCCCGGCTCCATCCGGTCTCATGACCTTGTTCAACAGTGATTCAACCTGCCATCCCTCCTCGCCGGGAAACGACCCATGCGCTCGATCCCTCGCCGCCGCTTCCTGCACGACACCGCCACCCTCGCGGCGACCCTCGCGGCCCTGCCCGCCGCGCGTTCGAGCGCCGATGATGAGAAGGACACCGCGGCGAAGTCACGCGACGCCAGGCCGTCGAGCCCCAACGAGGTGCTGCGCGTCGCCGTGGTCGGCGTCCGCGGGCGCGGGATGGATCACGTCGACGGCTTCAGCAAACAACGGGACGTCCGGATCACCGCCATCTGCGACATCGACCAGAACGCGGCCGGATCGGCGAGGCGCGAGATCGAGGAGAAGTACGGCACCCCGCCCAGATACTACCAGGATATCCGCCAGCTCCTGGAGGACAGGGAAGTCGACGCGATCTCCGTTGCCACGACCAACCACTGGCACGCGCTGGCGACCATCTGGGCCGTGCAGGCCGGCAAGGACGTGTATGTCGAGAAGCCGGTCAGCCACAACGTGACCGAGGGCCGGCGGATGGTCGAGGCGGCCCGCAAGTACAACCGGATCGTCCAGACGGGGACTCAGCTCCGCAGCCACAAGGGGATCCAGGACGCCATCGCGTTCATCCGCTCCGGCAAGATCGGCAACGTCTACATGGCCAAGGGTCTCTGCTACAAGCCGCGCGGCTCGATCGGCCACAAGCCGGACGGGCCCGTCCCGCCCGGCGTGGACTATGACCTCTGGCTCGGCCCCGCCCCCGAGCGGCCGTTCAACCCGAATCGGTTCCATTACAACTGGCACTGGTTCTGGGACTACGGCAACGGCGACCTGGGCAACCAGGGGATCCACCAGATGGACGTGGCCCGCTGGGGCCTGGGCAAGCAGGAATTCCCGAAGGCCGTCATGGCCTCGGGCGGACGCTTCGGCTACAAGGACGACGGCCAGACGCCGAACACGCTCCACGTCGCCTTCGAGTTCGACGACTGCCAGCTCCAGTTCGAAGTCCGCGGCCTGCCTACCAACGACGAGCTGAAGGTGAAGATCGGCGACATCTTCTACGGCACCGAGGGGATCGTCGCGATCACCAGCTACACCGACTGGCAGTCGTACTTCGGCCCGAAGCTGGAGAAGGGCCCCGGCGGAACCGGCGGCGGCGACCACTTCGCCAACTTCGTGAAGGCCGTCCGGGCCCGCGACCACAAGCTCCTGACCGCGGACATCGAGGAGGGCCACCTCTCGAGCGCCTATTGCCACCTGGGCAACATCGCCTACCGGCTCGGTCGCAAGCTGCAGATCAACCCCTCGACCGAGTCGTTCGTCAACGACCCCGAGGCCGATGCGAAGCTCACGCGGGTCTACCGCCCCCCCTTCGTCGTCCCGGCGAAGGTCTGATACACGCCGACGGCCGTTACGAGCCGGAGACGGAAGCAGAGCCAGGAGACTTGGCCCGAGTTGGCAACGTCCCCCGGCCAGGGCCTCCACGATGGGCGCCTGGTGCGGCGTCGGTGCCATCGGCTGCCCTCGCGTGGAATGAACCCGATCCAGGCCGTCCGTTCCCGTCCCGATCTCGCGGCGTGCCAGCCACGAAACAATCGGCGTGCCGTCGCCGGAAGGGCGGTTGGAGCACGACCGGTTGACCGTAACGCTCGTGTCGGCTGAATCACGCCACGCGAGGCGGCAGCCAGGAGATCCGCCGAGTTCAGGCCCGGTCGAGGTTCTTGGCCTTGGCCGCCCCGGGGGCAACCGGCGGCTGGTCGAAGAACGTGTCGCGGTCGCGGATGATCGCCTGCGGGATGAGCTGATCGGTCTGGGTGCTGACCCCGGCGTGCCGGCGGATCGCGGTGCCGATGGCCATCACCTCGACGAGGCCTCCGCCCAGCTCGTAGATGAAGACCTTGATGCCGATGACGCCATCGGCCCGCAGTTCCTCGGCCTCGAGGCGGATGTGGTCGAGGCAGTTCTCGCGGGCGTCGTAGACCAGACGGGTGACCGAGTCGATCTCGCCCCGGGCGAACGACCGGAAGAAGGCCCCGATGCCGCCCACCAGCCCCAGCGCGTAGACGCTCGTCCCCAGCACGAGCCGGAGCGGGGCGTAGCCCATCTGCGTCAGGTTCCACAGCTCCTCGCCGTTGAGCTCCGAGGTATAGGGCTTCTTGGGCTGACCCAGCGCATCGTTGTACGAGCCGGTACCCACCATCAGCATCTCGCGGACGCCCGGGCCGAACGGGAGGATCCGGGTGATGATGTCCACGACCGCGTTGCAGCCGCGCTCGGCCGCCTCGGCCTCCAGCCGCTCGAGCGCGAGGTGCCGCGTGTGGTTGTACATGTCCGAGAATTCTTTGATCTCGCCTCGCCGGGCGATCATCTTCAGCCCGCCAGCCAGACCCCGGCCGATCCCCAGCGCGTACGCCACGTTCCCCATCGCGAAGTGTCTCGGCTCGTAGCCGGAGTCCATCTGGCAGAAGAGGTCCTGCCCGCTGCAGGCCGTCGAGAAGAACTCGCCTCCCTTGCTCCCCGAGTCGACGGCCGAGCCCACCGCGATGAACTCCATCAGGTTGCCGATCTGTCGCAACTCCGACGTGACCCCCGTCAGCCCCCGCGCGCCCTCGTTGCGGGCCTCCTGCTCCAGCCGGTTGATCGCGGCGTGGCGGCCGTCCACGATGAGTTGCGTCACGCTCTGGATCTCGCCGCCGGCGAGAGTCTTCAGCCCGCTGGTGATCCCGCGCACCAGCCCCAGCGAGTACACGCTGTTGCCCACGACGATGTTCCCCGGCTCGTACCCGAGCTGTGCCAGGCAGTAGATCTCGTTGCCGGAGAGTCCCGTCATCAACATCGTCGAGTCCTCGATGCACCGTGTGGCCGTTCGTCGGTCGAGTCGTCCCGTGCCTTCGCGATCGCGGATTGTAGACCAGCCCGCGAATGCCGAGTAGTTCTTCGTCAGGATCGGCCGGAGATTGGAGGACGGTCCTCCTGGTGATCGGGAGGTTGAGCGAGCGGTCGTCCCCGCCCGGCATCAGGGCCTCACGGGCTCGAAGGCCGCGAGCCTCCTCAATTCGCGGACCAGCGGCGCGGCCAGATGCACCTCGCTCAGCGGCGGAAGCTCCGTGTCACGGCCGCCGGGCCGGTGCTTCCCCAGGCGCGGCTCGAGCCGCGTGAAGAGGGCTGAAAGCGCAGCGGGATCTCCCTCGGCCAGGTAGTAGGCATCGTTCAGGACGCCCCACGTACCATCGCCCCGAGCCCGGGTCAGGCATCTCAGCGTCTCCGGGCTGCGGCCCAGCCAGAGGCGGTAAAGCGCGAGCTTCGGAACCTGCTTGCCGCGGCCCGTGAAGTTCTCCAGGAACGAGTTCAGCCCGCCGCCGAATGTCGCGACGCTCTTCTTCCCCCCTTGCGGGCTGGTGATCGTGGCGCTGTGGGTCCAGTGCTTCTGGCCCGGATCAAGGACAAAGTAGCGGGCGTCGATCGTGCCTGGCTCTGCGCCGGGCACCTTGTGAACGAAGAACCGGAACGGTTCGCGTTCCTTCCAGTCCCAGATCATGTGCGTGTGCGCGCCTTCGCCCTCGCCGCCGAAGCGATTGAAGATGGTCTTCGGGTCGGCGGCAGTGACAGACGGATGCAACACCGGAGACGTATCCCAGATGGAGAAAATCGTCCGCCTCTCCCGCGGGCCGTTGTGCTGGATGCCGCAGTATCCCCCCGCCGGCTCGCCCGGATGCCAGTTCGCCCCGCAATAGTAGATGTGCGGCTCGGTCGCGAGGACGACGATCTCACCATACAGGCAAGTCGCCTCGTGCTCGCCCTCGAGATCCCACCAGAGGTGCTGGCCATATGCATCCTCGGCGAGGAAGGCGCACCAGAGCAGCAGCAGTCCGAGTCGAGACGTATGCATGAGTTCACTCCGCACCGACACCGCTTCGGTCTCAGGTGGGGCCCGCTCCCTTTTGGCGTTTCTCGCGGGCCGCCTCAATCCCTGTCGACATCCGGCCGTGGCCGGTTTATGGTATTTCACAACGTGTTGAGCAATTGTTCAACGCCGTCGATCGCCCATCGGACCGTCGCTACGGGAGGGTGCAGTGAGGGCCGGGTCGCCATTGGGACATCCACTTGACCCGCGCGCCGCCTGCGCGGATTTCCGACGCTCAGTCACGGCCCTGACCCGTCGCCAGGCGATCCGCGCCGGCGTGCTCTCGGTCACGGGGCTGAGCTTGCCTTCGCTGCTCCAGGCCCGGGCGAATGAGGCCCTGGGGAAAGGCTCCGGGTTCGGCCGAGCGAAATCATGCATCGTCATCTTCATGTGGGGCGGGCCGAGCCAGCTCGATACCTGGGACCCCAAGCCCGATGCGCCGATCGAGATTCGCGGCGGCTTCAAGTCGATCGGGACGAAAACCCCCGGCGTGCGGATCAGCGAGCATTTCCCGCTGCTCGCCGCCCGGACCGACCGCCTGGCGATCATCCGCTCGATGACGCACGACGACCCCGCCCACCTGTCGAGCGCCCACCGGACGCTCACCGGACACCTGGCCCCGCGGCCGTTCTCAGACGCGGACGGGCCGTCGCCGAATGATTCGCCCCACCTGGGCGCGCTGGTGAGTCGCTTCCGTCGGCCGGGGCAGGGGGGCCTGCCGGCCTCGGTCACCATGCCCTGGACCGTGGCGCATCCCGCCGCGCCGGGGGGCCGCGCCCCGGGGCAGGATGCCGGATGGCTCGGCAAGGCCCATGAACCATTCCGGATCGAGGGAGACCCCAACGCCGCGGGATTTCGCGTCGAGGGGCTGACCCTGCCCCCGGGGGTCGACCCGTCCCGGTTCGAGGTCCGGCGAGAACTGCTGGGACGGCAGGCGGCCTCGGCTCTGGCCGGCCCGGAATCCGTCTGGGAGGGCTTCCAGTCACGTGCCCTGGGCGCATTGACCTCCGCCCGGGCGCGTTCCGCCTTCGACATCGAGAAGGAACCGCCCAGGTTGCGTGACAAATATGGCCGCCACATCCACGGCCAGTGCCTGCTGCTGGCCCGACGACTCGTCGAGTTCGGTGTGCCCCTGGTGACGGTCAACTGGCACGACGACCACCAGAACTTCTGGGACACCCACGGCGAGAACTTCCACCACCTGAAGAACCGGCTGATGCCCCCGGCCGATCAGGGCTTCGCCGCGCTGCTGGACGACCTCGAGGCGCGTGGCCTGCTCGACTCGACCCTGGTCGCCTGGGTCGGCGAGTTCGGACGCACGCCGCGTACGACCAACGGCGGCACCGGGCGCGAGCACTGGCCGCGCTGCTATTCGGCCGTCCTGGCCGGCGGGGGGATCGTTGGCGGGCAAGTGTACGGGGCCTCGGACCGCTGGGCAGCCTATCCGGCACGCGATCCCGTCAGCCCCGACGACTACGCCGCCACCATCCTGCACGCGCTGGGCATCGACCCGCACCAGCAGCTCCGCGACGGACTCGGCCGGCCGATGCCCATCAACCTTGGGCAGCCCATCACGACCCTCTTCGGCTGAGCCCACGCGAGGGCGCGCTCGATCCGCCGATGTCCGTCGGCGTCGCCCTCTCGCGGCTTGGGCTGTCGCTTTCGCCCGGCCGGGGCTAGCCTGAAAGGCGACGCCGGTTCGCAATCGACGCCTGCGTCGCCGAGACGGCTCCGTCTCCTGGACAATCGATCCTCGCCCCAGGGAGCGACACATGCCGCAGCCCATTTCTCGGCGGGACCTGCTTCTTGGCCTGACAGGTTCCGTCTGGCTCATCGGCTCACAGTCCGCCTCGGCTGCGGATAAGCCGGCCCGCAAGTTCACCATGGACCTCGTCTGCCACAACATCGGCGTAGATCCCCCGCTGCCCGAGGCGATCTCCCTGGCGGCGAAGCACGGATTCGAGTCGGTCGCTCCGGATGCCGGCTACCTGAAATCGCTCCCGACAGGGCGATTCGGCGCACTGACGGATGAACTCAGGGACAGGAAGCTCGTCTGGGGAGCGGCCGACCTCCTGACGGACTTCCGGGGTGCCGAACAGAGTTTCCTCTCCGGCATGAAGAGCCTGCCGGCCGAGGCGAACGCCCTGCGCGAGGTGGGTGCGTCGCGGATGAGTACCTGGATCGCCCCCGCGCACGACCGGCTGACCTACCGCGAGAATTTCCATCAACACGTGCGAAGACTCCGGGAAATCGCCAGGGTGCTCCACGACCACGGCATCCGCCTGGGCCTGGAGTACGTCGGCCCGAAGACGTCATGGTCGTCGAAGCGTTACCCGTTCATCCACACCATGGCGGAGGCTCGCGAACTGGTCGCCGCGATCGACGTGCCCGGCGTCGGGCTGGTCCTGGATAGCTGGCACTGGTACACCGCTCACGAGAAGCCCGCCGACGTGCTCGCTCTGAGGGGCTCGGAGGTTGTGGCCTGCGACCTCAACGACGCCCCGCGAGACATTCCCGTGGATCAGCAAAGGGACCTGGTCCGCGACCTCCCCTGTGCCACCGGCGTCATTGACTTGAAGTCCTTCCTCGAGGCCCTGGTCGCAATCGGCTACGACGGCCCCGTGCGAGCCGAGCCATTCAAGGCCGAGCTCCGGAAGCGATCGCTCGACGACGCCGTGGGCGCCACCGCCACAGCGATGAGGAGAGCCTTCGGGCTCATCCCGGACGCGTAAACTCGATCTCTTCTGGCGTCGGACGGGCGGCGAGGGGGCGATTCGTCCTCGCACGCCGCAGTGCCTCAGAAGTCGGCTGGTCCTCGCGAGAGCGGCCGAACCTCTCGACGCTCCCCCAAAAAGAAGCCGCCGCCAGCCTCGGCTCGCCGCAGCGAGCGGGCATGGCGACGGCCACCAAGACCCAGGTGCGAGGTTGACGAGATCCCTGCGCGGGCCTGGCCCGGTTGAAGCATTCAGGCGAGGGCTACGGATGGCCCGTCGGCTCCTTTCCGCGTGACGAGCGCGGACGGAAGCCAGGAAAGCACGTATCCCTCCGGGCACACGGCTTTACAACTCGATGGTGATCGTCCAGCGACGCCGTACCCAATCGCACCTGATCGTGATCTTGAATCTTGCGGAGCCATCGACGCCGACGAAGCGCCCGGTGCCACCGACGATCTGATAGCGGCAGTCGAGGGTGGCGGTGCTGACCCTCTTGCCATCGACAATCGAGACGTCTTCTGCGACGACCTCCATGCGAATCTGGTCGCCATCGCGGTCCGCCAGGACCATAACGCCGCCGAGCGCGACGGTCCCATCCGCCTGGACCTGCGGCTTCATAACGACCTCGGCGGTGGTTCTGCCGACGTAGCGAAGCCGCCCCTGCAGATCGTCGGACTGAAACCCGCCGAGCGGGCCAAGGCTCTCGTCGAGGAACTCCACGTTCCCCTTGAGGACCCCGGTGGGGTTGAGGTCGTCCCTCCCCGCCTGGGTCGGCGTGGCGAATCCAATCCCCAGGGCCAGGGAGGCCACGAACGCAAGGCTGTACTTGGTACGCAGCATGGCATCGATCTCCTCTAGAAGTGAAAGGCATTGAAATGGCACTGTGCCCAAGCGGGCTTAACTATGTCGAAAAACTGTTGAAAAATCCACAAAAAAATCACAAAAATCTCCTATTGAATACATACTCCGTCCTTTTCTGCGATGAATTGATTCGTTTCTAGTAAGGACTTAGAAGTAGCCCTCCCGATACGGGAGTTGGAGATATAGCCGCAGACATGCTGCCCCGGCGCGGCTAATGGGACGAGGACCGAATGACTCATCCTCGATCGCACTCATGCACGATGATTTCTTGCGATCATGATCCCTTTGCCCGTCCGCTGGTGTCCCAACGCAGGAAACCCGCGTCGACGAACGCACGCCCCGGCACCGTCTTCGCTTAGCTTCATCCCCGGCGCATGGTGCCTGAATTCGAGAGGTGATCGGATGAGTGTGAGAGAGCGTGCGCTCTCCTTCGTGGGGCTATATGCCGCGGAGTCGGTGATCGCCGCGTTGGCCGCGTGCGGCTTCGGCCTGCTCGCCTCGCAAGTCGCCGAGGGGTGGTTGCACGGGAAGAACGTCCAGATTCTGAGGGCGATCGATGCGCTTCGGTGTCCGCCGCTCGATCGGCTGGCCGTCGCGCTGAGTTGGCTGGGCGGGCCAGAAGGGATCACCGTGCTCGGGGTGGTCGCCACGATCGGCCTGCTGCTTCGCCGGCGCAGGATCGAGACGTTCTTGCTCGTGGCGGCGCTGCTGGGCGGCACCGCGCTCTCGGTGACCTTGAAGCCGTATTTCCAACGACCACGCCCTGATCTGCTGGAGGCCCTGGTCGCCGAGACCGGCTATGGATTCCCCAGCTCGCACGCGCTGATGAGCTTCTGCCTCTACGCCACCCTCGCCTGCATTGTCCTTATGGGGGCGACGCGGAAGGCATGGCGATGGATCGCGGCTGCCGCGCTTGTGCTGCTCGCGTCCGCGATCGCCTGGAGCCGCCTCTATCTGGGCGTCCACTGGCTGACCGACGTCCTCGGGGGCGCCCTGGTCGCCGCGTTCTGGATTGCCGTCTCGCTGGGCACGCTCAGGGGACTTGGCCTACTTCCGGCCCAAGATCATCCCGCGGACGAACGGGAGCCTGGAACAGGTTGACGCTCGATCGGCCGGTTTCCGGTGTACCCGAGTACCGAACCTCGCGTGATGTTGCGCCCAGGCCGGGCGTGAGATCGACGGCCTTCCCCGCCAGATGCTCTCAGGCAGGTGGTCCATCTTGAGCCCTCTCGATCCTCCTCGGTCAGTCTGTCACGCCGGTTGCGGAGCGGTTGCGACTCCGGCGAGGATCTCGGGGCCCGTGGGTGTCCGCGAGCCGACGGCCGGCTCCAGGGTGACGGCGAACCGGAGGATCGCGCCAGCCTCCTTCGTGGGGAGCTTCGGGAGGGAAACCTGCACCCGGCCGAGATCGTCCGGCGAGAACAGACCGGCCGGCACGGGGCCCGCGGCGGTGATTGCCCAGAGGGAGTACCTCTGGTTGGGTCCGGGATCGGGCAGTCCGTGGCCCAGGAAATAGCCGGCCCCGTCGCTGGCCCGCCAGACCACGCGGCCGGAGGCTCTCGAATCCATCCCGGCCGCCCTGAGCGGCACGGCCTGAACTTCCGGGTCGTCGAGGAACCAGACGATCTTCTTGTGATTCGCGAGCGAGGATCGGAGCTGGAGGATCTCGGACGCCAGGTCTCTCCGATCCTTCCGAACCGCCCAGTCGTCCAAGGCGAGGACGCCGGCCACGCTCGCCAGGAGGAAGAGGCTCGCCGCGACAGCGACTCGAGACCAGGAAGGCAGGCCACGGGGACGGCCCACCTGATCGGGGGTAACGTCGCTCTCGGCACCGAGGCGGCCTAGCAGGCGTTGCTTCAGGTGAGGCGGCGGCTCCACGGGCGCGAGCGACCGAGCCAGGCCGTGCAGAATCTCCCGCGACTCGACGATGTCCCGATCGCAATCGGGGCAGCCCTCGGCGAGATGCCGCTCGAAGCGCTCGAGATCCTCCCCGTCGAGGGCCCCCAGCGCGAAAGCATCAACCAGATCGGACCATCGTTCGTGGCTCATGCTGCGTCCTCGGGGTCCTCGGACCCCCGCAACGTCCTCCTCAATCGTTCGACGGCCGAGCGGATCCGGGTCTTCACGGTCCCCAGCGGCACACCGAGATGAGCGGCAATCTGCGACTGGCTCAGTCCGTCGTAATAGGCAAGCTCCAGGACCCTGCGCTGCTCGTGGGCCAACCGCCCCAGGGCCGAACGGACCACCGAGCGCGATTCGTCCAGGATCGCGATCCGCTGGGCCGGCAGCGAGTCCGAGGCGGGGGTCAGATTCTGCAACAACTGATGAGCCCTCTTCATCGTATTCGCCGCACGGTACCTGTCCAGCGCCCGGTTGCGGGCCATCGTCAGCAGCCAGGACTCGACGCTTCCTCGTTCAGGCCGGTAGCTCTCGGCTCGCCTCCAGACCTGGAGGAAGACCTCCTGCACGAGGTCCTCGGCGTCGGCCCTCGTCCGCAGGATCCGAAGCGCCAGGGTGTACACCAGGGAGGAATAGCGATCGTAGAACCGCTCGAATGCGACGCGGTCGCCCTGCGCGACCTGGGCGAGGATAGGGCTCCCGTCGTGTTCCCGCGGTTCCGTCGGCATGGCGAAATTATAGGGATCCATAGCGGGAAGTCGTCAACGAATCCCGGGGCCCACGGCGCAGGTGGTGACGGAATGCAGCTGGAAACGCGCGATCGGGCCCCAATCCGATCGTCCGCGGGATCCGTACTCGGATCGGAGGATTCTGTCACGGGGCTCCTCCGCGCGCCATTGCCGCACCGTTCCCCGAGATCGACGCCCCGACCCGTCTCGAGTTCTCACCCCGCGTCCTCACCGGACTGGCACAGCCCGGATCGATGTTCCTGACCGCGCGCACACTCTCGTTCAGCATCTCGGATCCGCGATCCGTTGTCGCCAGACGGCGCTGAGGTGTCCGCGATCCTGGAGAGGCTGAGAATCCGTCTCAAGCTAATCCAATCCATCGCGGCGGGCGTCGCGTATACCTCTTCCGAACGGAACACCGACAAGGGCTCTCGTCCACCCACAAGTGAAGGCGAGGCGAGGTGTGGCCGGCCCCCTATGGGGGGCGGGGCCCGGACCAGGCCGCGCCATCCAGCGTCCATGGATCGGGCGTCGTATCAGCACGCCTCGAGACGCGCTGAACGGCGCTCGCCTGATGGACGCGCAGGACGACTTTTTCACGAAGGAGACTCATCACATGAAAGTTTCGATCATTACTGTGAGGCCTCGGGGCGCCGGGATGGTCCTTGCGGCCCTCACGCTGGCGACCGCAGTGCCCCGCGCCGCGAGCGGCGAGACGATCACGGGGCTGGTGAGCGGTCCGGGCGCGGCCAACGCCCTGGTTTTCTTCGACAGCAACAGCCCGGCCGCGGTGACCGCCCCACTGGCGATCACCGGATTGCAGGGTTCGGAGTCGCTGATTGGCATCGACTATCGTCCCACAACCGGGATTCTCTATGCCGTCGGGAATACCAACCGCCTCTACACGATCAGCACCATCACCGGCGCGGCGACCCTCCAGGGTCTGCTGACTGCGGCCTCGGGGAGCTCGTTCACGTCTCTTGAGGGCACGTTCTTCGGGATCGACTTCAACCCGGTCCCCGACCTCGCCGGCAACCCCTCGCTGCGGGTCATCAGCAATGCCGGCCAGAACCTGAGGATCAACGTGAATCCGGGCTTCGCCGGCCAGACGATCGAGGATTCGGCCATCAACCCCGCCGGGACGACCATCGTCGCCTCGGCGTACATCAACAACGATGTGGATCCCGCCACGGGGACCACTCTGTTCGGCCTTGACCCGCTGGCCAACACCCTCCTGCGGAGCACGAATGCCAACGCAGGCAGTTACGTGACCCTCGATCCTCTCGGCATCGACGCATCAGATTTCATCGGGTTCGATGTCTCGGGACTCTCGGGGATCGGCTTCGCGGGCGCGATGCTGGACGGGGTCCTGGTTCCCTCCCTCTATTCGATCGACCTGAATCCTGCCATGGGGACCAATCCGAATCGGGCCTTGTCGCTGGGCAGCATCGCGCTGGCGAACGGATTCGTACTCCGGGGCCTGTCGGCGGGGGGAGCCATCCCGGAGCCGAGCAGCGTTGTCCTCCTGGGCGTCGGCATCGCCGCGATCGGAGCAGCACGCTACCGCCGGCGTTCATGATCCACGTTCCGGCTTGCCATCTTGCCGAGTCCGTCGCGGATGGCCGCCGGTCAGCCCCGCCGCGACCCGGCCCGCGGCGGCCACTTCCGCCGGAACGCATCGGCCGCCCCCCGGAGGATCGGGTGGCCGTGTCCGAAGCACGCGACCTCGAAGGAGAGCTCGGCGAGCCTGGCCAGGCTCCGACGGCCTCCATCGACGTCCTCGTAGAGTGGGCTGAGTGCGAGCCCGAAGGCATTCGCGGCGGCGTCGGCGGCGATCAAGACGCCTCCATGACGCTCCCAGAGCAGGGCAATCTGTCCGGCGCAGTGACCCGGTGCGTGGATCGCCTGGAGGCCGCCGGGCAGTGCCTCGCCGTCATGGATCTCGTGGTCGATGGTGGCTGGCTCGATCTCTGCGGGAACGGACGGCAGCAGGAAGCGACAGACGAGGGCATTGATCAACCCCGGGGCAGGCCGCATCGGGCGGATGGATTTGCCTTCGCGCACCAGGGCGGCATCGATCGGGTGCATCGACGCGGCAGCGCCCATCTGACGCTTGAGCTCAGCCAGACTGCCGGAGTGGTCGCTGTGGCAATGGGTCACGACGATCCGGCGTACCTCGGAGGCGTCCCGGCCAAGTCCCCGGACCGCCTCGAGGATCCGCTCGGCACTGCCGGGAGGCCCGGTGTCGATCAGAATGAGGTCGTCGCCCGGATCCAGAAGGAATGCATGCACAAAGCCCAGCGAAATTTCCCAGAGTCCGGGCACGATCTGTTTCACGGCCATCGGGCGGCCTCCTCCTGAGCGTTAAGTAGTCAGGGGCGGAACGATACAGATACCGAATGCAGGCGCTGGTCACATCCTTGGCCGGGAAGCGCTCCTCGACATCCAGGAGTTCCCGATTGCTCCCCCAATCGGCTGAAGCCGCACATCCCTTCTAACCGATCATCTCATCAGGTCAAGGAGCAACGAGTGCTCCGTTGCGCCACGGCGGGAGCGTTGATGCCTGCGATCAGCCGATCGGGCCGAAACCCTTGGCGGAGGCCCTGGATTCTCCTGATCTTGCTGACCATGAGTCATGCAAGCCGGGCCGAGGACCGCCCAGCCCGGACGATTAAGCCGGCCAGCTCTGCCGCGACGGTGCCTGGGCCGGCGGACTCACGTTCGCCCTTCGTCGCCTCGGAAGAAGGGGAGACCCCGTTGGCGACGGCCCTTCCGAGCGAGTCGAACCGCGAGGCTGCGCTCGAGAAGCGCCTCCGGCAGATGGAGGAAGAGAACCGGAAGCTAGGCAAAGCCCTGGAGTCCACGCTGAAGCAATATGGCAATCAGATGGACAAGCTCCAGAAGGAAATCTCGGACCTGAAGTCGAAGGTCAACGAGGCCAAAGACCTCACGAAGCAGAATAGCGACTCGAAGGGGGATGGCTCGGGCGCGGGGAGGGGGGGAGGCTCGGGGAGCCGCGGCCCTGGTTCGGGGACGGGTAGCGCCGGAGGCGCCGCAAGTGATCGCTCGGGAGCCCCCGGCTACATGACCTCGGGGACGAGGGGCCAGAAGACCACGCCCATCAAGGCTCGTTTCGGCAATGGCTTCGAGCTGATCACCGAGGACGACGAATTCCAACTCCAGATCCACCAGGAGACCCAGACCGATCTGAGGATTTTCGAGCCCAACGGCGACTACACCTACTTCGACAACCTCGTGTTTCCCCGCGTGCGGCTCTTCCTCAACGGCCGAGTGACCAAGCAATGGGAGTACATGTTCTCGATCAACCGGGGATTCGGGGCGCTCGACATCCTCGACGCCTGGGTGAACTACCACCCATCCGACGCCTTTCAGATCAAGGTTGGACGATTCATGACCCCTTTCAACTATGAGCAGTTCGCGATTCAGAACATGTGGCTGATCGCTCCGGAGCGATCCCTCTTCACGTCGAATCTCGGACTCAACCGGATGCTCGGGGCCCAGGTGTGGGGGCAGGCGCTCAACAAGCGGCTGGATTACGCGGCCGGGGTCTACGACGGGCCGCGGAACTCACACGAGGACTTCAACAGCGCCAAGGACATCATGGCGTACCTGAACGCTCGCCCGTTCGAACAGGGCGAATCCATCCTGAAATACCTGAACTTCGGCGGCTCGTTCGCCTACGGCGCGCAGCGCAATCCACTCGTCCCCCGAGCCTGGCGCACGGCCACGAACGCCTCGAACGCCGGCACGGCCGACACCGTGGCACCACCGTTCTACATCTTCAACTCGACCGTCATCGAGCGCGGGGTACGTAGCTTCTGGTCGGCCCATGTGGCGTACTTCCACCGCAGCCTGTCGCTCCTGGCCGACTACAACAGTGGCATCCTGCGCTACGCCCCGAAGGCCTCGGCGCTCGAATCGGTCACGATCCCGGTGACGGGCTATTCCATCGCGCTGGGCTACTTCCTGACCCACGAGCAGCTGGACCGCCGAACGATCATCGATCCGATCCGCCCATTCAATCTGAAGCATGGCGAGTTCGGCCTGGGCGCAATCGAAGTGATCGGACGTTTCCATACGATCGACTTCGATCCGGACATGCTGGCCAGCTCGCTGACGACTCCGGGCCTCTGGACGAACCGCGTCTGGGCCACGAACGTGGGCATCAACTGGTATCTGACGAAGTACATCAAGGCCATCTTCGATTGGCAGCACAACGAGTACGCCGCCCCCGTCCTCTATGGTCAGCCCGACCTCAGGAGCGTGACGAACAACCTATTCTGGATGCGATTGCAGCTCTACTTCTGACGCCGTCGGTGCGACCCCGGAGCACCGGTGATGGACATCGGACGCGGCGACCGTTAGTTCCTCGATTCAGGCCTCGCGGACCCGAGTTTCTGGACCGTTCCGGTCCGGGTTGCGTGGCAACCCGGCAGTTCACCCAGCAGCCGGCGATAGGACGACGAGCGCACGGCCCGGATCAGGGCCTGGCCCCGCAGGTCTCCAGCCAGCGAGGCGCGGTAGCACAGGTCGTACGCCTCCCGCCGGATATCCAGGAAGTCGAGGCCGGCCTCCTGGCTGGTCAATCGCAGGCAAACGCCAGCGTCGGCCCAGCCACTCCGGATGGCGCCGGCCACGGCACGGTGGTCTGAAGCCCGTCGGACACCTCGCGCAGCCCGCTTCTCCGGGCCGGCAGAGAGTACCTCGTCGAGGCATTGCTGCGCGCCGGAGCCCGGCTCCCTGTAGATCCAGCGTAGGCGGGCGCGGATCGCGGCTTCGATCGACCTGAGCCCGAGGCCCGGCGCCAGGGCGATCCCCTCTTCCCAGTCGGCGACGCGCAGCAGGCGCAGTTCCGGACCCGCGGGGATTGAGGCCCGTACGGCCGCGATGTTCCCCTCGGACTCGTCGGCGCGAGCCAGGTGGACTCCCGCCGCATGGACCAGCCCCCTCGCGAGCAGTTCGAGCGCGGCATGACTCGAGCGAGGGAGCACGATCAGCCGCAAGTCGGCCTCGCGGGCCAGTTCCTGCGCGAGCAGGCCGGCGGCCGGGTCGCAGCTGGCGATGACGAGGGTGCGGTCCGGCACGGCACCCTGGTGGTCGTGGAAACCGCCGCACCGAAACGTCCCGTCGTGGGGAAGGAGCCCCAGCGTCGAGAACTCGACGGGATAGGCTCGCGTCGCCCCGTACACCTCGGCCCGCCAGTAGAGGCACTCCGGCCGGCTCGGCTCCCAGGCCCAGGGTGACCTGTCCCCCGTGGCCCGTGCCCCGGCGTGCGTCAATCGGAACAGGTCCTCGACGGTGCAGCCGAACGCGCCGGCCAGTGCCAGAGCGGCGGCCGTCGAGGGGATGAGCCGGCCGGTCTCGATGGCGCTGACTCCGGCACGGGACAGTCCGGCCCGGGTCGCCAGCTCATCCTGTGACCAGCCCATGCGGTCGCGGAACGCCCTCACCTCGTTCTCCAGCCGGGTTCCATCCGCCATCTCACACCCCCTCGCGAGCAGGGCCTTGCGACCGCCGGGACCAGCTCATAGAATCGAGTCGCGCGCCATGATCCTGGCGTCGATTGCTCGTATCCTGTCATGGCCGGCTCGAGGATTCAAGCCGAGGACTGGACCCGGGAGGTGATTGATGACTCCGGTGCAGGCGCGACGAGGGTTCACACTGATCGAGCTTCTGGTTGTCATCGCGATCATCGCGGTCCTTATCTCGCTGCTCCTGCCGGCGGTGCAGTCGGCCCGCGAGGCGGCGCGCCGAGCCCAGTGCGCGAACAACCTCAAGCAGATCGGCCTGGCGCTGCACGGCTACGTCTCGGCCCACGGCGCATTCCCGCCGGGCCGGATCAACACCCACATCGCCGGCCGGGGGAACACCTGGGGGGCGTACGCGCAGCTCCTTCCTCAACTCGAACTGACCCAGGTCTACAACGCCTTCAACTTCAACCTCTCCCCCGACCTCGACCCGGCCAACACCACCGGCGCGGCGATCTTCGTCGCCTCCTTCCTCTGCCCCAGCGACCCGAGCCGTCCGGAGTACGCCCAGGCCAATTACGGCATGCACAATTATCTACTGAACGTAGGCAACCAGTATCCCGTGGTTACCGGCCCCGAAGCCCCCCTGGTTGGTCGGCCGAATGGGCTCTTTTACGAGAACGCCGCGGTGCGAGTCGCGGCGGCGACCGACGGGCTTCTGAACACGGTGGCCGTCAGCGAGTCGATCCGGTCCGTCCCCGGGGTCGGGTTCGCGGCCGATCCCCTGAACGGCTTCGTAATCACGGGCAACAACAAGACGACCGGCCCTCCGATCGGCTCGGACACCGAATACTCGGCGCTCTGCGAGACGAGCGCCCCGCCCGGCTTCCAGGTGACTCGCGGCAGCAAGTGGCACTACGGGGCACCAGGGCACAGCCTGTACAACCACCGCCGCTCGCCCAATGACCGGCGAGTGGACTGCCGGGGTGGTCTCCCTCACAGCGACAAGGCCGACCCGCAATGGAGCTGGCTGTCGCTCAACGTCACGGCCCGCAGCAAGCACCCCGGCGGCGTCCAGTCACTCCTCGGGGACGGGCACGTCACGTTCCTCAAGGACTCGGTGAGCCTGGAGGTCTGGCGGGCTCTGGGGAGTGCCAACGGCGGCGAAGTGAACGCCTCGGAAGGCTACTGATCCGGGGAGGCTGAACGATGCGATCGCTCGTCGTGTCCGGCCTGCTCGTGCTTCTCCTGTCGGGTTGCGGGCAGGAGCGAGGAAACGGTCTCTGGGACCTGCGTGTCGGCGGGCGGGCCAGGCTCGTCTCCGCCGATGAATCGAGCGTCACCTTGCGGACCCTCGCCGCACCCAAGGCGAGGAAGAAATCCCGATCGGCGTCGAGACCGAGCAAGGCCGACGAACTGGTCCTGCCTGCCGGGACCCGCGTCGTCGTGCTCGCCATCGACGGCGACGATGCCCGCGTCGAGATCAAGGACGGACCGCGAGCGGGCGCGGTCTCGTGGGTCGAATGCGCGCGGCTCGTGCCGGAGGCGAGGTGAGCCGCACGCACCGGGTTGCGGCCAGAATCCGGGTCGTCACGGCTTGTCGACGAGCACCTCGGTCGCCTTGATGATCGCCTTGACCTTGTCGCCCGGCTGGAGCTTCAGCGTCTCGGCCGATCCCCGCGTGATCGCCGCCACGACCTCGACCCCGGCCACCTCCATGATTACCTCCGCCATCACGTTCCCCAGGCGGACTGATTTGACCGTAGCGGGCAACTGGTTGCGTGCGCTGAGCATCGGGGACTCCGAGTTCGTGACCCTTCGTTCGACGAACCGACCTTCGCCAACGATTCTAGCCGAACCGGACCCCTGCCCGGGACCGGGGAAGTCGCCTCCAATCGGGACGACCCGAGGCGAGGCGATGAAGCGAGGACCTCGACGACATCTCGCGGGTCCGACGGATTGACCGGCGTCAGACGGTGACATCGGGACGGCCGTTCGGGGAGCCCTCGGGTGAGGCGGCGTGCTCGACGAAAACGCCGATCTTCCGGTACTTCTCATAGCGGTGATCGAGCAGGGCGTTCAGGGGGACTTCCTTCAGCTCGCGGAGGTGGCGGAGGAGGAAGGACTTCAGGTTCGAGGCGGCCTCGCGATGGTCACGGTGGGCGCCGCCGAGGGGCTCGCCGATGATCTCGTCGACGATGCCGAAGCGGAGCAGGTCGCGGCTGGTGAACTTGAGGGCGGCGGCGGCCTTGGGGGCGTGCTCGGAGCCTTTCCAGAGGATCGACGCGCAGCCTTCGGGGCTGATCACCGAGTAGTACGTGTGCTCGAGCATGCCCAGCCGGTCGCCGATGCCGATCCCCAGGGCACCCCCGGAGCCCCCCTCGCCGATGACCACGCAGACGATCGGCGTGCGGATCTGGGACATCTCCATCAGGCTCTCGGCGATGATCGCCGCCTGACCACGCTCCTCCGCGGAGATGCCCGGATAGGCGCCCGGAGTGTCGATGAAGGAGACGACTGGCAGGCCGAACTTGGCGGCGAACCGCATCTTGAGCAGGGCCTTGCGGTAGCCCTCGGGGTGGGCACAGCCGAAATGGCAGGCCGTCCGCTCGGCCAGGTTCTTCCCCTTCTGATGGCCGACGAACATGACCTTCATGTCGTCCAGGTGGGCCAGCCCGGTCACGATCGCCGCGTCGTCGCCGACGGCGCGATCGCCGTGGAGTTCGAGGAACTGCTCGAACACCAGCTCGATGTAGTCACGCGTCTGCGGCCGTTGCGAGTGGCGGGAGACCTGCACGGTCTGCCAGGGGTCGAGTTGCGAGTAGATCTCGCGTTTCAGGGAGGCTAGCTCGCGGCGAAGTCGGCGGATCTGCTCGCCGATCTTCGAGCCCTCCTCCAGGGCACGCTTCTTGGCGTAGTGGGCCTCCATCTCGCCGAGCCGCGCTTCCATCTCATAAATCGGCGCTTCGAAGGGGAGACGCTGCTCGGTGGGACTCGGCATGGCATCAGATCCTCAAGTCAGTCCGGGCCGACACGACGCTGTCGGCCCCTCCGTCCGTGAGCCGGGCCCATGGCCGACCTGACGTCTCGGCCTAGGCAGGTTCCCTTTCCCGGTCAGAACAGGCTCTCCTGGGCCGCCCCAGGGCCCGGATCATCCTGGAAGATCCGGATTGAACGGAAACGCGTCAGGAACTCGTGGAGGCTGGCCAACCGATCCGCCGGCCGTTTGGCGATCATCTTCAGGATCAGGTCGTTGAATTCCTGGGTGACCAGCTTGTTATGAGTGGTCATGGGGATCGGCCGTTCTTGCAGGTGCTTGTTCAGCAGTTCCTGCAGAGAATTGGCCCGAAACGGTGGGCGGCCACACGCCAATTCATAGCAGGTGATCCCGAAGCTGTAAATATCGGCGAGGGGCAGGGGTGGCTCGCAGCGGATCTGCTCGGGTGACATGTAGCTGGGCGTGCCCTGACGGGGTATCTTGCCGCCGAACAGTTTGCGGAGGCCGGAGATGGGCCTCATCGCCAGGGCGTAGTCAATCACCCGGACCTCGCCGGTCTTGTTGACGACGATATTCTCGGGCTTCACATCGCGGTGCGTCCAGCCCTTATCGTGTATGTAAGCCAGGGCGGCCGCGGACTGTTCGATGATCCGGTGCAACTGGGCCTTCGGCATGGGATAGACCGAGGGCCGGGCGATCGGGAGCTTCAGGTGGTACCCAGGGAAGTAGTCCATCACGAAGTAGGGCTGCACGGGGTCCTTCACCCACTCGTGGACACGGACCAGGTTGGGATGGCGGAGTTCCATGCCGACTCTGGCCTCGTGCTCAAACGACTTACGCTCATCGCGATCCTCGCCGCGGGAGGCCAGCAGCTGCTTAAGCGCAAATCGCTTCTGGGTCCCCTCTTGCACGACTTCCATGACCATCGAGGTGGCTCCAGGGTGGATCACCCGGACAATCCTGTAGCCGTTGATCCGATCCTCGCTGGTAGTGCTGGATTCCGTCGCCACGTCCCGCCTTCCTGCTGAACGCCCTTCGAAAATGCGATCCTCCGCCGCTGATCCGACGGCTGCTCTCTGCTCTACGGCGGAGTCCGAGGATCATGACTCGTTATGCTACGAAAAGCATAGAATCGAGGCAATTTGCAGCAAGTTAAGGAGCGGACGGAAATCGGGCCGAGGACGGGTTCGGTTCAAGCGGACCAGGCCCCGACACCGATGTCTTGGGACAAGTGACGGTAGCATTCCGATCCCACATGGTTGGATGAACGAGAGCGTATCGTGCCGGGCCGACCGGCGGAGATGGGTCGAATGGCGGCGTAGCATGGACACACGTCCGCGCGGTTGACGAGGAGTTTGGGGAGGAGTCAGGGGTCATGAAGGATGTTCGGAACTTCGCGCGGGACGAAATGACGGGGAAGCGGGCCGGGGGCGGCGCGGAACTGCCCGTCGCAAGCCGTAGAGAGGCGCTGGAGGCTCTTGCCGACGCTCTGGCCACACGGCAGGCGGGGTTGTCCCTCCTGACTGGCGAATCGGGCTCCGGGAAGACATGGCTCTGGCGACGGCTGGTCGCGGAGCTCCCCTCCGGATGGCGCTGGCATTCCGTCGACCTCAGTGACGCTATCGAGCCGCTCGACCTCCTGGGATTGCTCGGCCATGGCCTCGGGTCGTCGCCCGCGGACAGGGTGGCCCTCGCACGGATCGGCATCACTCAAACCCTCACCGACGAGACCGGCGACGGGCGGTCCTGGATCCTGATCCTGGAGAACGCCGAGTCGGCCTCACCTGCGGTGCGGAGGGAGCTATTGGCCCTGATTCACGGGATGGAATCGGGGCAGGGGTTTGCCGCGATCCTCCTGGTCGGCTCGTCGACCCTGACCCGTCAACTCGGAACCCGAGACTGGCGCGAACTGGCCGGCCGGATCAGCACGCATGTCCATCTCCTGCCGATGGACGTCGAAGAGGCTCGCGAGTTGGCCGAGCAGGGAGGTGTGGCTGCGAACCTCGATCCGCGGGGAATGGAGTTGCTCCATCGGGATGCAGCCGGCAACCCCCGGCGATTCAAACAACTCATTGCCCGCCGGTATGGCGCGGGCTCTCCGAATTTCTCGGAACGACCGATCCCCGCGGACCGAGCGTCCGGAGCACCGCCGAGGCTCGCACTGGGTGCCTTCTTCGAGGTGGCGGCGACCGAGCCCGAGACGGTCCTCGAGGCCGGGCCCGCGGAGCCGGTCACGCCCGGCGCTGCCCAGCACGTCCCGGCCATCGCCGGCTCCACGCCGATTCTGCCGAGCCGACCTCCCCTGCGAGTCGAGGATGGCCTGGTCGAGGTCGGCTGGCCAGGGCCTTTGGAGGAGGGAGAGCCGACGACGCCGGCGTACGACGCAGAGGTCACCGACGGGGTCGCGGGAACCCCCTTGCTCCAGCCCGAACCGCAAGGCGAAGAGGTCGTCGAAGACCATTACGCCGCGCTCCAAGCCTGGAACGAGTGGGCGATGAATCGAGGACGGTCGCTGGAACCGGCTCCATCGCCCCCGTGTGAGGTCGTCGATCCCTCGGAGGTGGTGCAGGGGGACGACGGCAGCCTGGACGGCCCGGCGAGGGAGTCGGTTCGCAGGGTGATGGCCGACTTGAGAGCGGAACCGCAGCATGAGCACGCGCCCTACAGTCAGCTCTTCTCCAGGCTCCGCCAGTCGAGTTGAGCCCATGCCGACCCGGTAAACCGGACCCGGCGGGATCCCCCTGAACTCGCGGCGGTGGGCCGCGCGCGTCGATCGCGCGCGGTCCGCCGACCGGGTCGCCCCGCCCCGTCTTCCTCTCCACCTGTCCGGGATCACTCCGCGATTCCTTAACGTCGAACGAGGTGTCAAGGCGACGTGGAAAACGCTGGAATCGGGTCATTCTGGCGAGCACGACGCGTCGAAAGGATGATGGACGGCTCGGCCACTCCGCAAACGGAGTGTGAGTCGTGCCGCTCCTCGACGACGAGCAGGTGCTACCTTCCTTGAACTCTCGGTGCACCCGAGCCGCCCCCTTCCCGGGGGGGAGGCGCTGATGACCGATGCGAGTCTGGTGTTGTGTTGTCGCGCTCATGGGATTCATCGGACGTAGCACCTGCCTCTTCGTTGATGCAACATCGCTCGCCCGGTGATACCGCCGGGCGTTTCGGTGCTGATGACATCGGACAACACACGGCGAATCGCCTTGGCGCTCCACCCGACGCAGGGATAATCTAGGCACCTCGTTCATGATGGCGAACTCGCCGAGCGTGCCAGTTGTGAGCGACCACTCCGGACACAAGTACAGTGCCAGATCTACCCGATGAAAACCCCGCCGGCGTCGGCCCCAGGGTCCTTGTGTCGCTGGCGACCTACAACGAGGCGGGCAACCTGGAACCACTCGTCGAGCTGATCCGCAAGTTCGCCCCGGAGTGCTCGATCCTGGTCATCGACGACAATTCGCCGGACGGGACCGGAAAGCTCGCCGACGAGCTCTCGACGCGCTTGCCGGACATCCACGTGATCCACCGGGCGGGCAAGCTCGGGCTGGGAACGGCGATGCTTGAGGCGATCGCTTACGCCGTCGCCCAGGGATACGACTATCTGCTGAATCTCGACGCCGACTTCAGCCACCCGCCGCGATTCATCCCTGCGCTGATCGAGGGGATGCGAGATCACGACGTGATGATCGGGTCGCGTTACGTGCCCGGCGGCGGTGTCGAGGGTGGATTCAACTTCAAGCGCAAATTCATGAGCACCGGCATCAACTGGTATGCCCGCCTGCTGTTGGGGCTCTCGAGCAAAGACAACAGCGGCGCGTTCCGGTGTTACCGCGTCAGCAAGCTCGCCCAGATCGACTTGGCGAGGGTGCGATCGCGAGGCTACTCCTTCCAGGAGGAGATCCTCTACTGGTGCAAGCGGGTCGGCTGCCGGATCGGCGAAACGCCGATCCTCTTCGAAAATCGGCGATCGGGCGTCTCGAAGATCAACCTGAAAGAGGCGGCCTCGGCGCTCTGGATCCTGCTCCAGCTCGGCGTGACGCGAGGCCGCTGAGGTCGACTCGATCCTCCCGCGGCGGCCACCCGAGTGATGCACCGCCTCCGAGCCCAGATCGGGCCGTTCGCCACCGCGCTCAGACGAGCTCGCGTTCGCGGATCGTCACGTAGACTTCCTGACATGCCTCGGCGATCTTCTCGCCCAGGCCCTGGTGACGGGTCTCGAGCTGACTGGAGTACATGCCTAGCACCTTGCACAGAAAGGCGCCGTGACACTGGTCCGACTCCTGCGACAGTTGATCGAGCGATTCCTCGATCTGGTCGGTGAGATAGAGCAGGAACTGGGCCTGTCCCTTGATCTCGGCGAGGAACCGACGCAACTCTATCGAGACGAGGTGGGGCGGGGAGGGATCGGCCTGCTCTTCGAACTCGGGGGGCGCCTCGAACTCGGCGGCCGGTACGTTTCCGTTCACTCCGTTGGCTGGGATGCTCATGCCTCGTCTCCCGGTTCGACGGCCTCGGCGGGGGCATTGACCATCGACTCCAGCAGATCGCACATGTCGCCGATCATCCGCAGATTCTGGCATTCCAGTCGCAGACTTGCGGTGTGCATCTCGACCAGTTGCCGGATGAAGATCCGAGTGCCGGGATCGGCCTCGTCCCGGAATCGTTCAACGTCGGCAACGGCGGCCCGTACCAGGTAGTCCATAAACTGGAGCTTGCCGCGGACGGCCGTCGAGAGGCGGGAAGGCTGAGGGCGCTGGGTGGCTTCCAGCACGTTGGTGAGCTGGGACATCCTGATCTTGTCTCCGGACCATGGGGCCGGACACCTGAGCCGAGCGTCAGCGTCCGTGCAATGCGGATCATCAACTGGATCTATCCCGGGCCGGAACACGCTCGCCGTGGCTTGTCGGAGCTTCAGGGCGAGGACCCGCGACGCTGGCCAGATTACTCGGCGAGCCCTGGTGACGCAACGCCAATGCGACCTCTCGGTGCAAATCCGTTCACATGCAGTCAATCGCTGATGCGATCCCGGTGTCGAGGCCTACTGCGCCTCCACCGCTGACCCATTTCTTTCGGCAGGGCGGCGCAGTAGAAGAGGACGAGACGCGACGCCACCCTGGCACGCGAGAAGCTCTTCCGAGTCCTGCCCGTTCTCAATACGAGGGTCCAGCCGCCGGATTCGCCCGGAAGAGAGCGAATCGTGATCCCCCGAGCGGGCCGGATGATCGGCCGTCGGCGGGGCCATGCCACGTACCTTCGGCCGCGGGACGATCGGTCGGTACGAGGTTCATTGCAGGAGTATAGCCAGATGCCACGCTATCTGAGTCGTCGAGAATGGTTGGCCGCCGGCAGTGCGGCCTGGTTGGGCGCGGGCGCACTCAGGCGTGCGCACGGTCGCTCACAGAAGGCTACCAAGAAGGTCCTCTTCTTCACCAAGAGCTCGGGATTCCCCCACTCGGTCGTGACACGCAGCGGAGACCGCCTCGCGCACGCCGAGCGGATCCTGACCGAGGCCGGCAAGGAGCACGGATTCGATGTCGTCTGCTCCAAGGATGGCCGGCTCTTCGAGCCCGAAAAGATTGGCGAGTGGGACGCCTTCGCCTTCTACACGACCGGGAACCTCAACATCCCGGGCACCGACAAGACGCCACCGATCAGCGCCGACGGCGAGAAGGCCCTCTACGACGCGATCCGCGGGGGCAAGGGGTTCATCAGCATGCATTCCGCGACCGACTCGTTCGGCCACCATCCCCCGCGCGACAAGGGCGTCGACGACCCGTTCGTCCAGATGATCGGCGGCGAGTTCGTCTCTCATGGTCCGCAGCAGGTCGCCACCATCGATGTCGCCGACGCCCATTTTCCGGGCGTCGAGAAGGGCTTCGGAGAATCCGGCCAGTTTACCCTCAATGATGAGTGGTATGCCCTCAAAAACATGCCGGAAGATCTCCATGTGATCCTCGTCCAGGTCACAAAGGGCATGAAGGGCAGGGAGTATCACCGCCCGAACTATCCGATGACCTGGGCCCGCTCGTTCGGCAAGGGACGAGTCTTCTACACGTCGATGGGCCATCGCGAGGACGTCTGGGAGAATCCCAGGTATCAGGGCCTGCTGGTCGGGGCCCTCGCCTGGGCCACTGGCCGCGTCGATGCGAATATCGACCCCAACGTCAAGCAGGTGACTCCTCACTACAACCAGCTCACGGGCTGAGCTCAGGCTCCCCACCATTGCACGCGTTCCGAACCCGCCTGCGTCGCCGCGTCGCCTATCGACCGAATCCACGGGCCTCGCGATCTTTGGGAGGCCCGTGTCCACTTCCGACTTGATCCCGCTTCCCCCCTCCGGCTCGGAAGCGGCTTCCTCAACCGACCACAGGCGCCGAGCGGGCCAGCCGCCAGGACGCCCTGGGTATCGGCTGTGGCGGTACGATGTGCTTGAACGCGCTGTATCCGTGGAACTTCGCTACGTAAGGGCTGCCCGGGGTGCCGTTGCCGTAGCCGTCCAGGACGGTCCCGTACGTGCTCTCGACGCCCACCGCCTGCAAGTAATACAACTTGGAGAGGCCGAGTCGCACCCGGGGGCGAAGAGATATCGTACGCTGCACTGTGTCATACGACGCCGAGACGAGCCGGAGCCTGCGGTCGTCTCGCGTGCCGAGCTTCTTGTCTCGGCCGGGATCGATGATCACATAGTGGCTTAGATCCGAGGCGCTGGTCGCGTCCAGCGGCTGGTTGAAGTTCAGGATCACGTTCGTCGGCTGGCGGCCCGATCCCTGCCTCGATTGACTCACGATCTGGAGCGAACTGCTCACCTCCACGGTGATCGGCATCGAGCTCCGACCGTGGTCGGGGTTCGGGTTCGGCTCATGGGCCACGACCTCCGCCGTGTTCACCAGGGTGCCGACGATCTGAGGCGTCACGAAGATGCGGACCGTCGCTCGATTCCCGATCGAGAGGTTTCCCAGGCTCGCCGTGACCGTGCTGCCTGAGACATCCACACTCCCCTGGCTCGTTGACGCCGAGACGTACGTCAGCCCGGCGGGAAGCGGATTCGTCAGGACGACCTGCGTGGCGTCGGAAGGACCGTTGTTGGTCACCGTTAGTTCGATGGTCAACGGCAGGAACTGCTGGGCCGGTGTGGGGCTGTGAGATTGCGTGAGCACGAGGTCGGCGAGCGCCCGGTTGACCAGGATGACCTGGCTGAAGTGGGAATAGTAGATTGTCCCCATGCCCTCGATCACGACCCGGTCGGGGAGCACGCTGGCGACTCGCCCGCCGGCGTCGACCATCAGGATATCGCCCGTTGCGCTCCCTTCCGGTCCGCCGATGATCGTGCGTTCGTACGTCGTGGCGAACGTGCTGATCCGGTCCGGCTCCGGCGTCCCGAGGACCTGTTCGAAGATGCCGTTGAGCTCGAGCTCACGCCCGGGCGCCACGGTCTGGGTCAGCGTGGAGGTCAGATCGACCGTGATCCCCGTGTCGACCGTCCCGAAATCCAGGTGGTTATCCCCCACGGGATCATCCACGGTCGTCGAGCTGCCCGGCCGCAGTTCGGCGTCATAGACATCAGCGCCGGGGCCGGCGTCCATGTGATCGTGCGTCCCTTCGCTGGCGAAGGTGTTGTCGAGGTTGTCGCCAAGAAGTGTATTTGTGGTCGTCCCGCCCAGCACGTCCCGGATGTTGGCGATGCTGCCGGTCAGGAAGGATCCGGTGCCGGCGGCCAGATTCACCTGCGCGACCGCGCTGCAGCGGCTGAGGTCGACCGTGTTGATCCCCCCCTGGCCGTCGATCGAGCCGGTCAGCGAGACCCCGTCGGCCAGGGCGAACCAGTCGTTGCCGTCGCCGCCGCGCAGGTCGCCAACGAAACTCTCGGTGAGATTGAAGCTGTCCGCGCCGGAGCCTCCCTGGTAGGTACCGAACCCCTGGAGCTCCAGCGGCGAGGACGACCCGGAGGGTGCGTAGGCCTGCGTCGCCCCGAGGGTCCAGGTCGCATCGACGTCCGCCCCGGCGATCACGCTTGGCCCCACGCCCGAGGGCGGGGCGACGATCAGGTCGATGCCCCGGAAGCCGCCGCTGAAGCTGAGTGCCTCCGTCCCGCTGTAGCCGGTGCTGTCGAGCCCCGTGAGGACCACATTCACCGCCGAGCCGAACCCGGAATAATTTAGCGTATCCATCCCCGCCTGCCCGTCGAGCGTCCCCACGAGTTGCGCGGCGCCCAGGAAGGCGAAGAAATCGTCGCCGGTGCCGCCGTTCAGGTTGGCAGTCACCTGCTGTACCGCGTTGCCGATGAGCTGGAAGGTGTCCTTGCCCGTTCCACCCTGGAGTGTCGCGAACCGCTGGAAGGCCAGGGTGTGAGACCCGTCCCAATAGGTGGGCGCGTCGTTCAGGGTCCAGATACTGTCCACGTCACGACCGACAAGGGTTCCGCCGTCGGCTGGTCCGATGAGAGTGCTGATGCCGCTGAAGGTCCCGCCCAGGAACGAGGCGGTTCCCGAGAAGCCCTGGGCGATCGAACCGGACAGCGTCACGCTCGCGCCGGCGAAGTTCGTCAGATCGAGGCTGTTGCTGCCACTTCCCCCGGCCGTGATCGTGCCCGACAGGCTGGCGCCGT